>CANCXX010000010.1 GCA_947381965.1 uncultured bacterium | reverse complement strand
TTCATATGCCAGAGTTCAAATTACAAGCCCCCTACAAGCCTACAGGCGACCAGCCGCAGGCCATTGCCGAGTTAGTCAAAGGCTTCAAGGAGGGCAATCAATTCCAGACTTTACTAGGGGTTACGGGTTCCGGCAAGACATTTACGATGGCGAATGTCATTCAGGAATTGCAGAAGCCGACGCTGGTTATCGCCCACAACAAGACGCTTGCGGCGCAGCTTTACGGAGAATTCAAGGAGATGTTCCCGGAGAATGCGGTGGAGTATTTTGTGTCCTATTATGATTATTATCAGCCGGAGGCCTATGTGCCTTCGTCAGATACTTATATTGCCAAGGATTCCTCAATAAATGATGAAATTGAGAAGCTTCGTTTATCTGCCACAGCATCCTTGTCAGAGCGGAGGGATGTGGTGGTAGTGGCCAGTGTGTCATGTATTTATGGATTAGGTAGTCCTGATGATTACCAGAATATGATTGTTTCATTACGGCCAGGGATGACAAAGGACAGAGATCAGGTAATCAGAGAGCTGATTGATATACAATATGACAGAAATGACATGGATCTGGGGAGAGGAACCTTCCGGGTAAGGGGAGATGTTGTGGAGATATATCCGGCCCAGGGCGGGGATTATTTAATACGGATCGAATTTTTTGGGGATGAAATTGACAGAATAGCAGAAACAGACCCGCTGACAGGACAGGTACATGCCACATTGGGGCACATCTCTATTTTCCCGGCTTCCCATTATGTTGTGCCTCAGGAAAAGATTAACGCGGCATGTAAAAATATTGAAGTGGAGCTGGAAGAGAGGATTCGCTATTTTAAAGGTGAAGATAAGCTGCTGGAAGCCCAGAGAATTTCAGAACGGACCAACTTTGATATTGAAATGCTGCGGGAGACGGGATTTTGCTCAGGAATTGAAAATTATTCCCGGCATCTTGCAGGAATGCCGGCAGGTGCAATGCCGCATACATTGATGGATTATTTTGGCGATGACTATCTGATAATTATTGATGAGTCCCACATGACGATTCCACAGATTGGCGCAATGTTTACGGGAGATCGCTCCCGGAAAACCACATTGGTGGATTATGGGTTCCGGCTGCCCTCCGCCCTTGACAACCGGCCTTTATGTTTTGCGGAGTTTGAACAGCATATTGATCAGATGATGTTTGTATCCGCAACTCCTTCCTCTTATGAAAGGGACCATGAGTTGATGAGGACAGAACAGATTATCCGGCCAACAGGACTTCTTGACCCGGAGATTTCAGTGCGTCCGGTGGAGGGACAGATAGACGATCTGGTTGCGGAAATCAACAAAGAAACAGAAAAACGCCATAAGGTTCTGGTTACGACTTTGACAAAAAGAATGGCAGAGGATCTGACAAATTATATGAATGATGTGGGAATCAGGGTAAAATATCTCCACTCGGACATTGACACGCTTGAGCGTTCTGAAATTATCAGGGATATGCGTCTGGATGTTTTTGATGTGCTGGTAGGCATTAATCTTCTCCGGGAAGGACTGGACATTCCAGAAATTGCGTTGGTTGCAATTCTTGATGCTGACAAGGAAGGATTTCTCCGGTCAGAAACTTCGCTGATTCAGACTATTGGGCGGGCAGCACGGAATGTGGAAGGTCATGTGATAATGTATGCAGACCAGATGACGGACTCCATGAGAGCGGCAATTGATGAGACAAACAGACGACGCAGCATTCAGAAGAAATATAATGAAGAACATAATATTACTCCTCAGTCAGTAAAGAAAGCTGTCCGGGATTTAATCAGTATTTCCAAAGTAATAGCCAAAGAAGAACTACGGTTTGAAAAGGACCCTGAATCTATGAATCGGAAGGAATTGGAGAAACTGATTTCCCAGATAGAAAAGGAAATGAAGAAAGCAGCCGCAGATTTGAATTTTGAGGCAGCTGCGGACCTTCGTGACAAAATGGTGGAGCTGAAAATAAAATTAAAAGAATTGGACGATGATAAATAGTATAGTATACGAGAAAGGCAAGGTTATCCAGATGAAACTATCAGAGCAACATGCTGAAAATCCAAGAATGCGCCCAAGGGAATATATTAAGATACGGGGGGCAAGCGAGCACAACTTAAAAAATTTAGATGTAGATATTCCAAGAAACGAACTGGTGGTGCTTACCGGGCTTTCCGGTTCGGGTAAGTCTTCCCTTGCCTTTGATACGATTTATGCAGAAGGGCAAAGGAGATATATGGAGTCCTTGTCTTCCTATGCAAGGCAGTTTCTTGGGCAGATGGAAAAACCGAATGTAGAGAAAATAGAAGGACTTTCGCCTGCGATTTCTATTGACCAGAAATCAACTAACCGGAATCCCCGCTCCACGGTGGGGACCGTAACGGAAATTTATGATTATTTCAGGCTCTTGTATGCCCGGATTGGTATCCCCCACTGTCCCAACTGCGGAAAGGAAATTAAAAAACAGAGTGTGGATCAGATGGTAGATCAGGTTATGGAATTGCAGGAAGGAACAAAGATCCAGCTTCTTGCACCAGTGGTACGCGGCAGGAAAGGGGAACATGTCAAGGTGTTCGACCGTGCCAAAAGAAGCGGATATGTGCGTGTACGCGTAGATGGAAATCTGTATGAGCTGACGGAAGATATCAAACTGGATAAAAACATTAAGCATAACATAGAAATTGTGGTGGACAGGCTTGTGGTGAAGCCGGGCATAGAAAGACGTCTTACGGATTCCGTAGAAAATGTACTGGCACTGGCTGAAGGTCTGCTTATGGTTGATATAATAGATGGTGAGACAATTAATTTCAGCCAGAGCTTTTCCTGTCCTGACTGTGGTATCAGCATCAGTGAGATAGAGCCCAGGAGCTTTTCTTTCAACAATCCCTTTGGCGCCTGTCCGGTCTGCTTTGGATTGGGGTATAAAATGGAATTTGATCCGGAGCTGATGATTCCAGACAGAACATTAAGTATCAGTCAGGGGGCAATTCAGGTAATGGGATGGCAGTCCAGCAGCGAAGCTGGAAGCTTTACCAATGCGATTTTGCAGGCCCTTGCAAAAGAATATCAGTTTAGCCTTGATACGCCGGTTCAGGATTTGCCGGAGGATGTACTCCGTATTTTGCTTCATGGTACGGATGGCAGGGAAGTAAAGGTTTATTATAAAGGCCAGAGGGGGGAAGGAGTCTATCCGGTAGCTTTTGAAGGGCTCATAAAAAATATGGAGCGCAAATACAGGGAAACCGGATCAGATATTATAAAGCAGGAATATGAAACCTATATGCGGATTACCCCCTGTAAAGAGTGTAAAGGAATGAGGCTGAAAAAGGAGTCTCTTGCAGTTACCGTTTCTGACAAAAATATATTTGAGATAACGGCCATGTCTGTCCGGGACCTTTACACATTTCTGGGGGATATGGAGCTGTCCAGCCAGCAGCAGCTGATTGGAAAACAGGTATTGAAAGAAATCAATGCCAGAGTGGGATTTTTGATTGACGTGGGGTTGGATTACTTGTCATTATCAAGAGCCACAGGGACTCTTTCCGGTGGGGAGGCCCAGCGTATCCGGCTGGCTACCCAGATTGGTTCAGGGCTGGTGGGCGTGTGCTATATTTTGGACGAACCAAGTATAGGGCTGCACCAGAAGGACAATGATAAGCTGCTAAATACATTAAAAAATCTTAGGGATTTGGGAAACACACTGATTGTGGTGGAACACGATGAAGACACTATGCTTGAGGCGGATTATGTGGTAGATATTGGGCCGGGGGCAGGTTCCCATGGGGGAGAGGTCATTGCCCAGGGAAGCGCACAGGAAATTATGGAAGTGGAAGAATCTGTTACCGGACAATACTTAAGTGGAAAGAGACAGGTTCCGGTGCCGGAAGTGCGGCGCACGCCCAAAGGATGGCTGACTGTAGTGGGAGCAAAGGAAAACAACCTGAAAAATGTTTCAATTAACATTCCTATAGGAGTCATGACCTGTGTGACTGGCGTTTCGGGGTCAGGAAAAAGCTCTCTGGTCAACGAAATCTTGTATAAAAGGCTGGCCAGGGATTTAAACCGGGCAAGAACAATTCCGGGAAAGCACAGAAATTTAACAGGCATTGAATCTCTGGATAAGGTTATTAATATTGACCAGTCTCCTATTGGAAGGACGCCCCGGTCAAATCCTGCAACTTACACAGGTGTTTTTGATATGATAAGGGATTTATTTGCAGGCACTCCTGACGCTAAGGCGAAAGGGTACAAAAAAGGGCGTTTTAGCTTCAATGTAAAAGGCGGACGCTGTGAAGCCTGCGGCGGAGACGGCATAATTAAAATTGAGATGCACTTTCTGCCAGATGTATATGTTCCCTGCGAAGTTTGTGGCGGAAAGCGTTACAACAGGGAAACACTGGACGTTAAGTATAAAGGAAAGAATATTTATGACGTGCTTGAGATGACTGTGGAAGAAGCAGTGCCGTTTTTTGAAAATGTGCCTTCTATCCGGAGGAAGATTGAAACACTGAATGACGTAGGGCTTTCTTATGTTAAGCTGGGACAGCCCTCCACCACACTGTCAGGCGGCGAGGCGCAGAGAATAAAACTTGCAACGGAACTAAGCAGACGCAGCACAGGAAATACCATATATATACTGGATGAACCTACAACGGGTCTTCACTTTGCGGATGTGCATAAACTGGTTGAAATTCTCCACCGTCTGGCGGATGGCGGAAACACAGTGGTGGTTATAGAGCATAATCTTGATGTGATAAAGACAGCGGACTACATTATTGATATGGGACCTGAAGGGGGAGACAGAGGCGGAGAAATGGTTGCCTGCGGAACGCCGGAAGAGGTTGCGGAGTGTCCAAAATCCTACACAGGGGCATATATAAAAAAAATGCTGAAAAAGTATAAAGAAAATCTGGATAAATACCGATAAAAGAACCAAGGCATGGATGCAGCATGGGAGACGGAAGGAACCGTTTTTAATGTTGCGTCCATTTTTATTAATTTTTTGTGAAACCCCTTTGAAAATATGTTTCTATGGGTTATAATAATTCTATATGTGTCTTCTTATGGAATTTATAATTTTTAATAGAAAGAAAATTGACGTCTTACGCTGTTTGTTATAGAACAGCCGCACAGATATCTATTCGTACAGTCAGAGGTCTGTACAGTAAGTGAAACTTCAGTTGACGAGAAAGGGGTAAAAAGGTAATGCAGTATACAGACATTGGAATCGACTTGGGAACCGCCAGCATATTGGTTTACATCAGAGGGAGAGGAGTAGTCCTAAAAGAGCCTTCCGTTGTAGCTTTTGATAGAGATACAAATAAAATTAAAGCGATTGGGGAGGACGCCCGACTGATGCTGGGCAGAACACCTGGAAACATTGTTGCCGTCCGGCCCCTGCGTCAGGGAGTAATTTCTGACTACCGGGTTACGGAACAGATGATGAAGTACTTTATCCAGAAAGCGCTTGGAAAGAAAACTTTCAGAAAGCCAAGGATTGCCGTCTGTGTACCCAGTGGTGTCACGGAAGTGGAGAAGAAGGCAGTGGAGGATGCGACCCTTCAGGCAGGCGCCCGTGAAGTGTCAATTATAGAAGAGCCGATTGCGGCAGCCATTGGAGCAGGTATTGATATTTCCAAGCCCTGCGGAAATATGATTGTGGATATTGGCGGAGGTACATCGGATATTGCGGTTATTTCGCTGGGGGGGACAGTGGTTAGCGCATCCATTAAAATAGCGGGAGATGATTTTGATGAGGCTCTGGTAAGATATATGCGCAAAAAGCACAACCTGCTGATTGGAGAGCGGACGGCAGAGGACATTAAAATAAAGATTGGAACAGCTTTTAAACGTCCGGAAGTAGATTATATGGATGTAAGGGGACGTAATCTGGTTACAGGTCTTCCAAAGACAGTAAAGGTTTCTTCGGAGGAAACAGAAGAAGCGCTTAAAGAAGCTACCGCACAGATTATAGAAACCATTCATAGCGTGCTGGAAAAGACACCGCCGGAACTGGCTGCGGATATTGCAGATCGGGGAATTGTCCTGACAGGAGGAGGAAGCCTTCTTAGGGGTTTGGAAGATTTGATTGCTGAAAGAACGGGGATTAATACCATGACAGCAGAAGATCCTATGACGGCGGTTGCAATCGGTACAGGTAAATATGTAGAATTTCTGGCAGGCAACAGGGATGATTAAATTTAAGCCAGCCCTTTGGTAGAAGGGAGCTGGGAGGAGAAAGGTGTTAATATGGTAAAAGGATTGTACACTGCCTACACAGGCATGCTCAATGAACAACACAGGATGGATGTAATTACCAATAACCTGGCAAATGCAAATACCAACGGATTTAAAAAGGAAGGCGCTACCAGCCAGTCCTTTGATGAAATTCTTTCCTATAAAATAAAAGATAATTCCGAAGGTTACAATATTTCCAGAAGAATGGGAAGAAATCATCCCGGTGTGAAGATTGGTGAAGGATATACAGACTTTTCGCAGGGACCGATTAAGAATACAGGCAATACCTATGATTTGGCGTTGTCAGATTCCGGTTTCTTTGCTGTCCGGTTTACAAATAAAGACGGAGAGGACTCTGTTAAGTACACAAGAGATGGGAACTTTACCTTGACAAGGCAGGGCCACCTGGTTACGCAGGACGGCGACGCGGTGCTTGATGTTGATAACAGACCGATCAGAATTGACCCGCTCTTAAAGACGGAGATCAATACCAGTGGGGAAGTAATCCAGGATGGAGATGTAGTTGCTACAATTCAGGTTACGGATTTTGAGGACTATAACTATCTGGAACGGTACGGGGAAAATTATTTTCAACCCGTAGATGGAGCGGAAAAGACTGAAGAAGCCAGAGGACAGGTGTATTCAGGTTATCTGGAAACGTCTAATTTGTCGGTAGTGACGGAAATGGTCAATATGATAACTATTTCCCGCGCATATGAGAGTAATCAGAAAGTAATTACTACTTATGACAGCACCCTGGATATTGCGGCCAATCAGATAGGCAGAATTTAAGGAGGAAGTAAATGATTAGAAGTTTATGGTCAGCGGCAACCGGTATGAATGCCCAGCAGACAAATGTAGATACGATAGCAAATAACTTATCAAACGTTAACTCAGTGGGGTATAAGGCACAGGTGGCTCAGTTTAAATCCCTTTTATACCAGACACTGCAGACGGCCACCACAACAGCAAATGGAGATCCCAAGCCTACAAGTTCACAGGTGGGACTGGGAGTAAGAAATTCTTCAATAAACTCGATTTTTACGCAGGGAAGTCTGTTAAATTCTAACAGTGATACATCATTTGCCATTGAAGGAGACGGATATTTTGCAGTTAGGGGCGCTGACGGAAACAGATACTATACAAGAAACGGTGATTTTACATGGGCAACTAATGGAACAAGAGGTCTGATTCTGACTAATCAGGACGGTCTTCCTGTTTTAAGCGATACAGGACGTAATATTACATTGGGAAGAGAATACGTTGCCAGCAGGATAACAGTTTCAGACAATGGAACAGTTTGTTACCCGGATGAGAGTAACAATCCCCAGCCTTTGGAGGACCTGGTTATTGGTGTGTACCAGTTTAACAATCCAGGAGGGCTGGTGAGAAAAGGTGATACTTTATGGGAAGTTTCCGCAGCCAGCGGTGCAGCCTTAAATGAAGCAACCAATGAAAACGTTGTCAAAAGTAAGATCGTTCAGGGATATCTGGAAGGTTCCAACGTTCAGGTGGCGGACGAGATGGTTAACCTGATTGTTGCACAGCGGGCTTATGAGATGAACTCAAAGGCAATTACAACATCAGATGAAATGCTGCAGACAGCGAACAATCTGAAACGATAAGCGGGAAAGGGTGTAAATAAATGGATATTGGAGGAGTTTCATCTGCATATACAAATTATCTGCAGAATCAAAATACATCAGCATCAAAGTTAAAGAATTCAGTGGAAGGCAAAGATTACTCACAGGCTTCTGATGAAGAACTGATGGATGTGTGCAAGCAGTTCGAATCGTATTTTCTGGAGCAGGTTTTTAAGGAAATGCAAAAAACGGTGGAATGCTTTAAGGATGATAAAGGCGATAAACCAAACAGCAATCTGGTTAATTATTTTAATGACGAGTTTATCCAGAATCTGGCTGCATCTTCCACAGAACTTCAGGGGATGGGACTTGCCCAGACAATGTACGAACAGATGAAGAGGAATTATGATATATAAATAACTACGGTTTGGTGCCTGCTGCAAATGGGCAGCACAGGTCGTTCAAATTGTGAAGGTCAGATATTTTTACTGTACATGGTTTTATGTAAGGATACGGATAAAGAACATAGGGCTGCTAAAATAAACGGATTACCGTTTTATTTGGCAGCCTTTTTATAAATGGGAGGATTTTTCTTGGATACTGTCACAGGCTATGTGGATCACATTATATATCAAAATAAGGAGAACGGATACGCGGTAGTGTCATTCATAACAGAGGGGGAAGAACTGGTATGTGTGGGAAATTTTCGTTCTGTTGAAGCGGGAGAGTCCCTTGAGCTGAAAGGGAAATTTGTTGAGCATCCGGTATATGGATACCAATTAAAAGTAGAAAGCGTTCAGGCAGTGGTTCCTGACGATACAGAAAGTATAATCAGATATCTGGGATCAGGGGCAATAAAGGGCATCGGGGAGGCATTGGCTGCACGGGTTGTAAAAAAATTTGGGACAGATACCTTTCGTATAATGGAAGAAGAACCGGAACGTCTTGTGGAAGTGAAAGGAATCAGCGAGCGCAAGGCCAGGGAGATTGCCCAGCAGGTAGTAGAAAAAAAAGATATGAGAGAGGCGTTTGTTTTTTTGCAGAAATACGGGATTTCCAATACCCTGGCAGTTAAGATTTATAAAAAGTATGGCATGGAGCTTTATGGAATTATGAAAGAAAATCCCTACAGGCTTGCGGATGATATTGAAGGAGTGGGGTTTAAGACAGCAGATGAGATAGCGTCCAAAATAGGAATACATACAGATTCTGATTTCCGCATACGGAGCGGGATTTTATATATATTACAGCAGGCGGCATCGGAGGGGCATATTTATCTGCCAGAGGATTTGCTAAGAGAGCGGACGGCGGAGCTTTTGGGGCTTGCACCGGAAACGGTATCTTCCCAGCTGGGAAATCTGGCTATGGACAAACGGCTAGTGATTAAAATGGTGGAGGAAGAAAAGAGAGTGTACGCTTCTTCCTATTATTATGCGGAATTGAATTGCGCCAGAATGCTTCATGACCTTAATCTTACTTTGGAAGAAGAATTGCTTCCGGCAGAGGAAGAGAAGGTGGAAAGACTTTTAGGGCTGCTGGAAAAAGAGCAAAAAATTAAGCTGGATGAGCTTCAGAAAAAAGCAGTGATGCAAAGCGTGAAATCTGGTCTGATGATTCTATCTGGGGGGCCGGGGACCGGAAAGACTACAACAATAAACACCATTATCCGTTTTTTTGAAGCGGAGGAAATGGACATTCTTCTTGCAGCGCCTACAGGCAGAGCGGCAAAACGCATGACAGAAGCAACAGGCTATGAAGCGCGTACAATTCACAGGCTCCTGGAGATAAATGGGGCGGTGGAAGAAGAAAAAAGGGCACAGTTTGAGAGAAATGAAGAAAATCCGTTGGAGGCGGACGTTATAATAATAGATGAAATGTCTATGGTAGATATCCATCTTTTTAAGGCGCTTCTCTGTGCAATCAGTGTGGGAACCAGACTAATAATGGTAGGGGACGTGGATCAGCTTCCCAGTGTGGGGCCAGGGCAGGTTTTGCAGGACCTGATTAAAAGCGGTGCATTTCCGGTTGTAATGCTGAAGCGGATTTTCAGGCAGGCAGGGGAAAGTGACATTGTAGTTAACGCGCATAAAATAAACAGAGGAGAAAATATCGAACTGAATAACAAAAGCCGGGATTTCTTTTTTTTGGAACGTAAGGATGTCAATGTCATATATAAACATATGATACAGCTGATTAGAGAAAAGCTTCCGCCTTATGTAAACGCGGAGCCCTACGATATTCAGGTGCTTACGCCCATGAGAAAAGGCAGTCTGGGAGTGGAAACGCTAAACGGGATTCTCCAGCAGTATCTGAATCCCCCGGCGGAGGAAAAAAATGAATATCGTTCGGGAGAGAGGCTTTTCCGTGTGGGAGATAAGGTAATGCAGATTAAAAATAATTATCAGATTCCCTGGGAAATTGTAAGTAAATATGGCATACCCATAGATAAGGGAATGGGGGTGTTCAACGGTGATATGGGGATTGTCCGTAAGATTGATGAGGCAGCCCAGACACTGACAGTAGAATATGATGAACACAGGAGGATTGAATACTCTTTTTCCAGCCTGGAGGAAATTGAGCTTGCCTATGCGATAACAATCCACAAGTCTCAGGGAAGTGAATATCCGGCAGTGTTGATGCCGCTATTGTCGGGGCCAAAGATGCTTTTCAACAGAAACCTTTTATATACAGCTGTAACTCGCGCAAAAAAGTGTGTCACAATTTTGGGAAGCAGCATTACAATACAGGAAATGATTCACAATGAGAGACAGCATAAACGTTATACAAGTCTGGATGACAGAATAAAAGAAATACAGGGATTTGGAGGCTGAATGTCCTTAAAAGAAAAAATATTGGATTTATTATTTCCAAGGCGGTGTGCGGTTTGCGATGGCATTGCAGGGCGCCTGGGAAGTGCGGTATGTCCGGTTTGCCGGGATAAAATTATATATATAAAAGAACCCTGCTGTATGAAATGTGGAAAGCAGCTTAAAAAAGAAGAAAAAGAATATTGTGGTGACTGTGAAAAAAAGAAGCATTTTTATATACAGGGAACTGCTCTGTATGATTATGGAAGCATGGCTGATTCTGTTTTTCGCTTTAAGTACGCAGGGCGGATGGAATATGCCTTATTTTATGGAAAGGAATTGTATGAAAAAAGGGCAGCATGGCTCCAAATGCTGCAGCCGGATGTATTGGTTCCTGTTCCGGTCCATCCTGCCAGAAAAAGGAAACGGGGATATAATCAGGCGGAGCTGATAGCCAGAGAGCTGTCGAAATGGTCAGGGATTCCGGTAAATACAAAGCTTATACGGCGTGTGAAGAGAACCAGCCCCTTAAAAGAACAGAGTTATCAGGAAAGACAAAATAATTTGAAAAGGGCTTTCAAAATGAACCAAAATGATGTAAAATTAAATACGATTGTAATAATAGATGATATATATACTACAGGCAGTACGATTGATGAAATGGCGAGAGTGTTAAGAGCATCAGGGATTAACAAAGTATATTTTATGGCATTGACAATTGGAAGAGGAATCTAAATATATAAAGTGCAGGAGGTATGACTATGAATGTACGTAATTGTAGAAAATGCGGCAGAATATTTAACTATGTTATGGGACCTATCGTTTGTCCGCGGTGCAAAGAGGCACAGGAGGTTAAATTTCAGGAAGTAAAAAAATATGTACAGGATAATCATGGGGCGGATATAACGGAAGTTTCAGAAGCGTGTGATGTGGAAACCTCACAGATCCGGCAGTGGATTCGGGAGGAACGGCTTCAGTTTGCAGATGATTCACCTATAAGACTTCCCTGTGAAAGCTGTGGGGCTATGATTCAGGCAGGAAGATTTTGTGATAAATGTAAGATGGAAATGACAAAAGAATTTAAGCATGCGATAGCGCCCAGTAAACCCAAGGAAACAGATATTAAACCTAAAAAGAGTGAACGGGATAAAATGCGTTTCCTTTAAAATGGCATAAAGCCTTAGGGGAAATGTTAATATGGATTTTAGTTGAACAGAAAGATACATGGTCAGGAACAATGCTTCCAGACTACTGATAGATGCAGAACTGCAGGCCGGGCCTGCAATTTGCAGGAGTATAAATATGATAAATGAAGAAAAGGTCATCCTTATGACCAGACTGGCTTCCTACGAAGCGAATGAGGGGAAAAGGGATATTTCGGTACTGAATTATTTTAGGAGCGATTATATCGGCTTCCAACTGCTGAAGTCAGTGATAGCTGCTACAATTTCTTTTCTGGCGCTGCTTGCTGTTTATATATTTTATAATTTTGAAGAACTGATGCAGGAAGTATATAAGATGGATTTGCTTGCATTTGGCAAAAATATTATAATATTGTATTTATGTATGGTGGGAGCTTATGGTATTATATCTTATGCTCTGTATGCCACCCGGTACAGCAGGGCAAAGAAGAACTTGCGGAATTATTATAGCAGTCTGAAAAAATTAGCAGGAATGTATGAGAAATAAATGAGGAAGACCATATGACAACATTGCTTGTTGCAAAACAGTACATTAAAAATTTTATAAGTAAGTATGAAGTATATCTGAAGCCGTTGCTGAAGCTGGTTTTGTCGCTGATTGCACTGATGATGATTAATGGCAGAATAGGATATATGCACAGGCTGGACAATATATCAATTGTGCTTATTGTTTCCCTGCTGTGCTCTTTTATGTCGGCAAACTTTATTATATTTGTGGCGGCAGCGTTTACGGTGCTGCATCTGTATGCCCTGTCGCTTGAGTGTGCGGCAGTTGCGCTTGTGCTATTTCTGGTTATGTTCCTGCTTTATTTCAGGTTCTCGCCCAAGGATACATTGGTGGTTTTAATAACCCCTATTTGTTTTGCGCTTAAGATTCCATATGCGGTACCCCTTGCCATGGGACTTGTGGGTACACCCGCAAGCGCAGTTTCCGTAGGATGCGGTGTTCTTGCAAGTTATCTGGTAAGCTATATGGCAGATAGCGCTACGGCAATTTCTGGTATGGACACAGATGATATTGCCACCAAATTCAGGTTTATTGTTGATGGCTTTCTGAATAATAAAGACATGATGCTGACAGTCGCTGCTTTTGCCATTACCATTATCGTAGTATATTTAATTAAAAGAATGTCTGTTGACCACGCATGGACAATTGCCATTATCACAGGGGCGCTGGCAGATGTAATGATGCTTTTGGTGGGAGATTTGATGTTTGACACTAATGTGTCAATTGGTGGTATTATTGTAGGAACTGTTTTTTCGGTGCTGATTGTAAAGGTGGTTGAGTTTTTTGCTTTTCATGTGGATTACAGCAGAGCGGAGAAGGTACAGTTTGAGGATGATGAATACTACTATTATGTAAAGGCCATACCCAAAATTACGGTGGCAACACCATCTAAAACTGTAAAACGGATTAACACTCCCAAAAAGAAATATTCAGGTGCACAGGCCAGAAAACAGTAACGGGGAGCATAGACAAAATAAGTTAATAATGGGGAAAACTAAATGTTACAAGGATTAGAAGCTATAGAAGCATACCTGTCGCGCGTATCGGGGGTCAGGTGGTCGGATATTGTGGAAATACTGATTCTTTCTTTCCTGATATATAATATCCTGGTATGGATTAAAAATACAAGAGCCTGGTCGCTTCTTAAAAGTGTTATAGTTATTGCTGTATTTATTCTTATAGCTGCGCGGTTTGAAATGAATACCATTCTCTGGATTGTTAATAACCTGTTAGGGGTGGTTGCAACGGCAGTGGTGGTCATACTGCAGCCTGAACTTCGCAAGGCGGTGGATGAACTTGGAAGAAAGAATATTATCAGCTCTTTGTTTCCTTTTGAAGTGGGAAGGAACATGGCAGAAGGCAGGTTTTCGGACAAAACAATCAATGAAATAGCAAAAGCGTGTGTAGAGATGGGCAAGGTGAAAACCGGAGCCCTTATTGTGGTGGAACAGGACCAAAGCCTTGCAGAATATGAAAGAACAGGTATAGATGTGGATGGCATAATTACAAGCCAGCTTCTGATAAATATTTTTGAACATAATACCCCACTTCATGACGGCGCTGTGATTGTCAGGGGAAACAGGATTACATCTGCAACCTGTTACCTTCCCCTCTCTGATAATATGATGCTTAGTAAAGAATTGGGAACCAGGCACAGGGCGGGAGTTGGAATTTCAGAAGTGACAGATTCCATGACTGTTATTGTGTCTGAAGAAACAGGAAAAATAAGTGTGGCCTATGAAGGAGCGCTGACACGGGGAGTAAGCGGAGAAGAATTAAAGGATAAGCTTAGGGAAATACAGAATAAGCCGGAAGAAGAAACCCGGAAGAGAATTATATGGAAGGGACGGTCTAAGGGTGAAAAATAGGTTGACAAACAACATTGGACTAAAACTGGCATCGGTCCTTCTTGCAATTGTATTATGGCTGGTGGTTACAAGCGCCAATAATCCGGTGGTAACTGATTATTATTATAATGTACCGGTAACTTTGCTGAACACGGATTTAATTACAGACTCCGGGAGAGTGTATGATGTAATTGAGGGCAGCGACCTGATTAGCCGCGTAACAGTGAGGGCTCCGCGGTCTGTCCAAAATGAACTTACGGCAGAAAATATCATTGCAACCGCAGATGTCAATGAACTTAGCAGTCTTGACACGATTTCCATCAAGCTTGCTACAAATATATCAAACAGTCAGATTAACAGTATAGAAGGAAGCATTGACACAGTCAAACTGAAAATTGAGAATAAAAGAAATAAAGCTTTGAGCCTTAAGGCTTCCATATCAGGAGAGGTGGAAAGCGGTTTTATTCCAGGAGATATTACGACAGATCAGAATCTGGTACGGATATCCGGCCCCCAATCTGTGATTGATAAGGTAGTGAGAGCTTCCGTAAACGTGGAAGTGGATGGAATGAGCAGTGATATTGTGACGAATGCAGAGATTAAGCTTTATGATTCGGATGATAAGTTAATTAATATTGAAGAAAACAATATTACAATGAATATAAAGACTGTAGGCGTAAAGATAAGCATCTGGCCGACAACCACCATTCCGGTAAATTTTGGCGTAACTGGCGAGCCGGCGTCCGGATTCCGGTATACGGGGGAAATTGACGGAAATGGAATAGCTGTCAAAGTAGCGGGCAAGGCAAATGCTATTAGAAATATCAGCTCTATTGAAGTTCCTGAAGAGATATTGGACATTACAGATATGACAGAAAGTCTTGTGAAGGAAGTGGATATCCGTCAGTATCTGCCAGATGGCGTATTCCTTGCAGACCCTTCTGATGCAGTAAGAACAGTTACAGTGCATATTCAGGGGGAAGCCTCCAGAAGAATAGAAGTCCGGGAAGAGAAAATAGGAATAATAAATACACCGGAAGGATATAATGCCAGCTTTTCAGGACAGAATGAAAAAATTTATCTGAACATTGTTGGCCTTTCAGAAGATTTATCTGCCATATCACCAGATGATATTGCAGGCACCATTGACATTGAAAACTGGATGCAGCAACAAGGCATAGAAGAACTGGAGTCTGGATTATATACAATTGAAGTTAACTTTATCTTGCCGGAAGAGGTGTCCCAGCCTAATCCGGTCAGGGCAACACTTGAGATAACAAAAGAGGGAGAAGAATAAAAAAGATTTGTGTTTACAGGGTTTAGAAGGAATGGAGGAGTAAAATGAGCAGATTATTTGGTACAGATGGTGTCAGAGGGGTGGCGAATGATGAACTGACTCCGCTGCTTGCCATGCAGTTGGGGCAGGCAGGGGCGTATGTTCTTACAAAGGAAAACATGCACAAGCCTACGATTATGGTAGGATGTGATACAAGAATATCCGGAGATATGCTTGCAAATGCGCTTATGGCAGGAATTTGTTCGGTGGGAGCAAATGCGGTATATGTGGGGGTAATTCCTACGCCGGCAGTGGCATATCTTACCAGAAAGTATAAGGTTGATGCGGGAGTTGTAATTTCGGCATCCCATAATCCGGTAGAGTTTAATGGAATTAAGTTTTTTGATGGAAATGGTTACAAACTCCCGGATGCACTGGAGGATGAAATAGAATCCATAATTAAAAGCGGAATGAACGGTATCCGGTTCCCAATAGGTCCCAATGTTGGCAAAATTAAATACCGTACAGATGCAAAAGAAGAATACATCAACCATTCTATCCAGTCTGTGAGTGTTGACCTGACAGGATTAAAGATTGTTGTGGACTGCGCGGAAGGAGCCGCATATTATACTGCGGTGGAGGCTCTAAGAGAATTGGGGGGCAATGTTGTGGCGATTCATAACATGCCCGATGGAACAAATATTAATGCGAACTGTGGATCGACTCATATGGAGGAGCTTCGTGCAAGAGTGGTATATGAAAAGGCCAATGTTGGTCTTGCCTTTGACGGAGACGCAGACAGACTTTTGGCAGTAGATGAACTGGGAAATGTGGTAGACGGTGACCAGGTCATGTCTATTGTGGGTAATCACATGAAGGAAAAGGGAGAGCTTGCCAACAATACAATTGTTGCTACAGTTATGAGTAACCTGGGATTTTTCCTTATGGCGGAAAAGAATGGCATTCATGTGGAACAGACCAAGGTGGGGGATCGGTATGTCCTTGAACGTATGAAAGAGATTGATGCCAGTCTTGGAGGAGAACAGTCCGGGCATATTATATTTTTGAAAGAGAATACCACAGGAGATGGACTTTTAAGCGCGTTGCATTTATTAAAAGTAATGGTAGAAACAGGAAAGACGCTTTCAGATCTTGCATCTATTATGGAAGTGCTGCCTCAGGCGCTTGTAAATGCCAAGGTTCCTAACCACAAAAAAGAAAAGTATATGGAGTATCCTGAAATTGAAGAGGCAATTCGTAAACTTACTGATAAATTTGCAGGAGAAGGGAGAGTTCTTATCCGTCCTTCAGGAACAGAACCGCTGGTACGAGTTATGATAGAGGGAAAAGATCAGAAAATGATTGAAAATGACGCCAGACAGCTGGCGGAGCTGATTCAGAATATCATGCTGTAAACGGGCGGAAAAGCTTGAGAAAGCACGGAAAAAATGTTATAGTAATAAGAGAAGGTATTGACGGGATTATCAGGCAGAAAAGAAATTGGAGGGAAATGAGATATGGTAAGCCAGAAGGTGGTAATTAAGAACCCTACAGGTCTTCACTTAAGGCCGGCCGGCATCCTGTGTAAAGAGGCAATGCAGTTTAAATCATTAATCACCTTTAAATTTAAGGATAGCACTGCAAATGCAAAAAGTGTGTTAAGCGTTTTGGGGGCCTGTGTCAAGTGTGGTGACGAGATTGAATTTGTTTGTGAGGGTGAGGACGAGACTGCAGCATTGCGGGCTCTGGTAAAAGCAATTGAAAGTGGTTTGGGAGAATAAACCCAAAGCTCAATAGAGCGTATGTAAAGTTAAGCCGGTCCCATATGTAAGGATCGGCTTTATAATGCAAAGGATACAGGGAAGCGGCTATTTACGCAGCAGGCGATGTGCAGTGTATGGTGAAAGCTGCACTTTTGCAGTTGGCTGTGAGACCCGGTGCAGAAGCAGTGAATTAAGATTCGTTGTACTGGAGCATGTTTGATAAATGCTTTTTGTCAGATGTATTTTTCAAACACGCTTTAGCACAGGAGAGGAGAAAATATGTTGAATTATATGCGGTACAAAAAAAATCCAGTGGTTGCCTATCCGGAAAGACAATGGCCCGGAAAGGAGATAGAGAAGGCGCCAATCTGGTGCAGCGTGGATTTAAGGGATGGCAATCAGGCGCTGATTGACCCTATGGTGGTGAGTGAAAAAATTGAAATGTTCCAATATCTGATAAAGCTTGGTTTTAAGGAGATTGAAATTGGATTCCCTGCAGCAAGTCAGATTGAATATGATTTTCTGCGTCAGTTGGTTGACAGAAAAATGATTCCTGATGACGTGCGCGTTCAGGTTCTGACTCAGTGCCGGGAGGAACAGATTGAGCGTACATTTGAGTCCATTGAAGGGTGCAAAGAGGTAATTGTGCATATTTATAACTCCACATCCACTTTGCAGCGTGACGTAGTATTTGATATGAGCCGACAGGAAATCATAGATATTGCCGTAAAGGGTACAAAGATGGTAAAGGAGCGTGCGGCAAAGTTTCCTGGGAAAATTATTTTGGAATATTCACCGGAAAGCTTTACGGGCACAGAACTTGATTTTGCCCTTGAGATTTGTACAGCTGTACAGGAAACATGGGGACCTGATAAGGAAAATCCGATTATTATAAATCTTCCGTCTACGGTAGAGATGAACACACCGAATGTATATGCTGACCAGATAGAATGGATGAATTGTCATTTTAAAAACAGGGATACTATTATTTTAAGTGTACATCCCCATAACGACAGAGGATGCGGTGTGGCGTCAGCTGAACTGGCATTGCTTGCAGGCGCACAGAGAGTGGAAGGAACTTTGTTTGGGAACGGGGAAAGAACAGGAAACGTGGATGTGCTCAACATTGCCTATAATATGTTTTCCCAGGGAGTGAATCCTGAACTTAATATAGAAAAAATTAATGAGATTATTGATTTATATGAAAGATGCTGTAAGATACCGATTCATCCCAGACATCCCTATGCAGGGAAACTGGTGTTTACTGCCTTTTCAGGCTCCCATCAGGATGCCATTAATAAAGGCGTCAGGGCAATGAAAGAACGTGACAGCCAGTACTGGCAGGTTCCTTATCTTCCCATTGACCCTTCAGATATTGGAAGAGAATATGAGCCGATTGTACGTATCAATTCCCAGTCGGGAAAAGGCGGTGTGGCCTTTATTATGGATACTTATTTTGGCTTTAAACTTCCCAAGGGAATGCACAGAGAGTTTGCCAATGTTATTCAGGCGATATCAGAGAAACAGGGAGAGGTTTCACCGGATGAAATAATGAAAGCATTCCGTGAAGAATATCTGGATAAAAAAGAACCGGTTCATTTCCGTAAACTGCGGGTAGATGATTTAAGCGATGAGGTCCGGTCTGAGTTTGATACTGGCGTGACCGTGGTATATACATACCATGGGGAAGAAAAAAGATTTGAGGCAGTGGGAAACGGCCCAATTGATGCCATACAAAGAGGGCTTCAACAGGAGCTTAATGCAAGAATAAAGATTTTGGATTATGAGGAGCATGCGCTTCAAAGCGGATCAAATTCCCAGGCTGCCGCTTATATTCATCTGTTGGACGCAGACGATGGCAGGGTAACGTACGGTGTGGGAGTTAGCTCCAATATTACAAGAGCATCTGCACGGGCTATCTTTTCTGCAATTAACCGACTGGAACTTGGTGTGAGAAAATAAAACGGATAGGGAGCTGTGAGAGGACTAAATACAACAAAAGCCCTGCATGATGCAGGGCTTTTGTTGTATTGTTAATCAGCGCCGATTGTATTTTCATCAACCTTAAAAGTATCGCCGTCTTCCAAAATACATACCATGGTTTTGCCGGTGTTTAATTTTATTTCATTTCCATCATCATCATAATATCTGGTGGCGCCATAATCAGAGGTTTTTTCCCAAGTTACATGAATTCCCTTGCCATTTGTGAAGAACCAGCCGTCACGGGAATCATCGTGACACTGGAAGGAGAGATATCCCTTCTGGTCGCGCACCTCAAAATAGGTATTCTGTATCAGCAGATTTTTAAAGGAAAGCTGCTGGTTGTTTGCAAGGTCAATATGGGGACCTTCGCTGTCGCCGGATAAGTGCTGATATCTGTCATACAGGCCGGTCTCTTCGTTGTATTGGAAATAGCAGTTTGTTACCGGGTAGGCAGGGGACATATCAACTTTGCCAGCGGTAATTGCATCGGAATATTGTTCCAGCGTGTTGGGGCTGCTTTCCGGAGCGAACAGGTAATGCCGTTCATCAGCATATCCGTCCCGGTACTCTAAGGGATAACCGTAGTGAGAAGCAGCATTTTTAATTCGGTCTGTGCTTAGGAAAGCGTTGTCAGTAGAATTTTTGGCTGTATCCCGGAAGGAGGCGTTACCATATTCGATACAGTTGATATTTTGAGTATCGGTTCTGCCTATCAGGTCATCTATGTAAAAGGGGCCGCCGTAATGAATATAAATGGCATCCCATTCGAAAGCCCAATAGATGTAATAATCACGGGAGCTTCTTACATTACCTAACTTTTCAAAGTTGCTCCAATCATCAAATACGGCCATCAGTCTGGTCATGCTGCCTTCCACATTGCATTCATATAGTACAGACACATTTGAAAGTCCATAATGGCTGGCAGTTTTAGAATTGGGGATCATTACAGCGATAGGGCGGGTTTTTACAATGTCTTCATCTATCCATTCGTTCGTAATCCGGCTTCTGGCCAGACCTTCCCTGGGGGGCGTCTCGGCTTCGACTGTTTCATCTTCCTTAGAAGATTCATCTCCCTGGGGATCGGATATTGTTTCAACAATAGGTTCAACAACTGGCTGTATTGTTGTTGGCGCAGCTTTATCTCCACAACCGCATAATAAAAGAGATGAAGACAAGGCTACAAGAAAAAAAACTTGTAATCTTTTCATCCGGTTTCCTCACTTTCCATTCATTATATTAATAATTAGTATAAAACCACACGAATGCTATTATAGCATATAAGAATACTATCGTCACTAACAAATTGTGTAAAAAGTTATACAAAATATTAAGAAATTATTACGACGGATAAAAATGCGGTTAGAAATATGACAAAGTCTGGTAAATTAAATATTGATTTTCATAATCACTTGTCTAAATTGAAATAAAAGGGTAAAATAAAAGCGCAATCATTGAAAGGGATGGATATGAATTTTATTGACGAATTACTTCAAAACCAGATTTTTATTTCGGCGGCTCTTGGATGGCTTGTGGCGCAGGTATTGAAAACACTGATACATTTCATAATTAATAAAAAGTTTGTGGCAGAACGGATGGTGGGAAGCGGGGGAATGCCAAGCAGCCATTCCGCTACTGTCTGTGGTATGGCGGCGGCGGCGGGAATGAAGTATGGCGGCGGCAGCTTTGAGTTTGCGGTTACTCTTATGCTTGCTATTATTGTCATGTATGACGCTATGGGTGTACGCAGGGAAACCGGTATACAAGGCAGAGTGCTGAATGAAATGCTGGAAATTTTTGTTAATATGGGAAAAGAAATCAGCGCTGAGGCAAAGCTGAAGGAACTTGTGGGCCATACGCCGCTTCAGGTTTTAATGGGGGCAATTTTGGGAATTATAATTGCAGTTATTGTAGTTGGGCTGTAGAAAAAAGATACTGTGAAAAGTTTTATGCACAGACAAATAATATAATTAAAGGAGAGATTTATGCAGAAAATAGCATTGATTACAGGTATTACAGGACAGGACGGGTCATATCTGGCAGAATTTTTGCTTGATAAGGGATATGAAGTGCACGGTTTGGTCAGAAGGCATAGCATCAGCAATACATCACGTATTGATCATATTTTGCAGTCAGATTATCATAAGGTTAAGTTTTTTCTTCACTTTGCGGATATGACAGATTCCAGCAACCTAATGCGTCTGATAGCGGAGATACGTCCCACGGAAGTTTATAACCTTGCGGCACAGTCTCATGTGGGTATATCCTTTGAAGTACCGGAATATACAGCGGAAGCAACGGGAGTCAGTACTTTAAAACTCCTAGAGGCAATCCGGGTAAACGGGGGCAGCTGCAGATATTATCAGGCATCTACTTCAGAATTGTTTGGAGGACTTCCTGAAACGGCTCCTCAAAGTGAGAGCACTCCTTTTTATCCCAAAAGCCCTTATGGTGCGGCTAAATTGTACTCTTACTGGATAACTGTGAATTACAGGGAATCCTATAATATGTTTACCTGTAATGGTATTTTATTTAATCATGAATCTCCAAGAAGGGGAGAAAATTTTGTTACCAGAAAGATTACCCTTGCAATTGCAGGGATTATTGCAGGAAAGCAGGAAAAACTTTCTCTTGGAAATTTAAACGCCAAGCGTGACTGGGGATTCGCCGGAGACTATGTGGAGGGCATGTGGATGATGCTGCAGCAGGAAAAACCGGATGACTATGTGCTTGCCACCAATGAAACCCATACCGTAAGAGAGTTTGTGGAAGAGGCATTTAAAGAATTGGGAATAAACATCCGGTGGGAAGGATGCGGCATCAATGAAAAAGGATATGATGCCAAAACAGGAAGACTGCTGGTAGATGTTAATCCTGAATTTTACCGGCCGGCAGAAGTGGAATTTTTGTGGGGAAATGCCGCTAAGGCAGAGAGAATTCTTGGCTGGAAGCGGAAAGTGGATTTCCAGGGGCTGGTGTCTATGATGATGGATGCCGATTTAAGGCAGATTGCAGGAATGGGCAGCAGCGAGTACAAAGAAAGCCATGAAAAGGAATAGGATCTTACGAATAGGATGAGGAATATTAAATGCTTTCTGTGATAGGAATCTGGCTGTATATGCTGTTTACCTGTTATGTAACAGGGTTTGCATGTGTCAGAGTGGTTTCAGGCAGCAGCTACCACTGTAAAAAAGAGACAAGCTATTTGTTTGCGGGGACAGGAGTGGTGACTGTATATGCCCAGTTTTTCAGCATATTCTGGAAGGTTGGGCTTTGGGCTAACCTGCTGCTGCTTCTTATATGCAGTGTGTGTGTGTTTCTTTATAAAAAGGAACTAAAGGAAAATTTCCACACCTGTCGGCTTACGATCACGCCAATAAGGGCGGTGGCGATTGTGCTGTTGTTTCTGTTTTTTGCCTATGGCGCATCTACCGGCCTGATACACTATGATACAGGACTTTACCATGCCCAGAGTATCAGATGGATTGAAGAATATGGGGTTGTGCCTGGACTTGGAAATCTGCACAGCAGACTGGCGTATAATAGTTCCGCCTTTTGCCTGTCAGCGCTTTACAGTATGGCATTTTTGGGGGGACAGTCTTTTCATTGCTGCGCAGGGTTTCTGGCATTTCTTTTAGCATTGGTCTGCATGGAACCTTTTGGCAGGAAACGGATGTCAAAGCCGGCGCTTTCAGACTTTGCAAGGATTGTCAGTGTATATTATTTGTTGATGATTTTTGACGAGATGATTTCGCCTGCCTCTGACTACTTTATGGTTCTTATGGTGTTTTTTATTATAATCAGGTGGCTGGAACTGATCGAAGAGAAGGAAACGTCCTGCTATCCATTTGCAGCGCTGTGCATATTCTGTCTTGTAGTACTGACAGTTAAGCTTTCTGGGGCGCTCATTCTGCTGCTTGCGCTAAAACCGACAGCCATGCTGATAAAGGAAAGGCAGTTTAAGGAAATGGCAAAGTATATTGGGGTGGGGGTTATGACAATATTGCCATTTTTAATTAGAAATGTTATTTTATCGGGGTGGCTGGTATATCCGCTGACTTTTATAGATATATTTTCTTTTGACTTTAAAATTCCCAAAGGAATGGCGGATTATGATGCAAGGGAGATACAGGTATGGGGCAGAGGTATCAAGGATGTGGGAAGATATGGAGAAAAGGTGGCTGCCTGGCTGCCACAGTGGGCGGAAGGACTGGACGGCAGCAATAAGGTTTTTCTTTTGATGGCATTAGGAAGTCTTGCTCTGCTTCTTGTGTTTGGCGTATATGCGGTTATTAGAAGAAAAAAAGAAATGGCGGCGATTCTTCATGTGCAGGGAACACTGGCGGTATGCTTTTTGTTCTGGCTGTTAAGCGCACCTCTGATCCGGTATGGATGTGTGTTCTTGTGGCTGTTGCCTGTATTGGTGTGGGGATATGGATATCTGAAGATAAGTTCCCATCTGGATCGGTATAAAATTTATCTGATTCTGCTTACACTTTCAGGAATATATAAATTTGCTGCTTTTGGCATGGAGACAGGAAAAGGGTTTACCACATCCAATTTGCTCCTGCAAAAGGATTATGAAAATTTTGAAACGATTCCTTACCAGCTTCATGGGTACACCTTTTATTATCCGGCAGAGGGAGACAGGACTGGTTATCTTGATTTTCCGGCGGCGCCTGTAAAGGCAGAAGATATTTTCAGAGGCAGTACCCTTAAGGAAGGGTTCAGAGATGTAATACACAGTTAAATTCCCTGGTACAATCTGCACAGTTCTAAGGTAAACGGCGTTGGGCGCCTGGAAAAGGGCGTACCAGTAAAGCAGGTAAATGAATTAAGCTGTAATCAGGAGAGGGGAAAAGAAAGGAAATATTGTGATGGAAAAAACAGATAAAATTTATGTGGCAGGACACAGGGGGCTTGTGGGAAGTGCAATTGTAAGAAATCTAAAGAAGAAAGGATATACAAATGTATTTGGAAGAACCCACAGGGAGCTTGACCTTACAAATCAGGCAATGGTGCGCGCGTTTTTTGAGACGGAAAGACCTGATGTTGTGGTTCTTGCTGCTGCTAAAGTTGGAGGTATCAATGCAAATAATACGGCGCCTGCTGATTTTGCATATGAAAATATGCAGATTCAGTGCAATGTAATTGAGTGCAGTCACCGGTATCATGTAAAAAAGCTTCTCTTTTTGGGCAGTACCTGTATATATCCCAGGATGGCGCCCCAGCCGATTCCTGAGGACGCATTGTTAACAGGTCCTTTGGAGGAAACCAATGAAGCATATGCAGTTGCCAAAATTGCAGGGCTGGAAATGTGTAAGTTTTATAAAAGACAGTATGGGGATAATTTTATAAGCTGTATGCCCACGAATCTATATGGGCCTTATGATAACTATGATCTGGAAGGTTCACATGTTATGCCGGCCATGATACGAAAATTTCATGAAGCAAAAGTTCATGGTGCACCGTCGGTGGAGCTTTGGGGGACAGGAACGCCCCTTAGGGAATTTCTTTATGTGGACGATATGGCAGATGCCTGTGTGTTTTTGCTTGAAAACTATGAAGGAGAGCAGCATGTGAATATTGGAACGGGCAAGGAAGTTACAATCAGTGATTTGGCCTGGACCGTAAGAGAGGTGGTAGGGTACGAGGGTGAAATTATATGGAATAAAAATATGCCCGACGGCACACCCAGAAAGCTTACGAATGTGGACAAGCTTCATAGTCTTGGCTGGACGCATAAGGTAGAACTGGAGGAAGGCGTAAAGCTGGCATACCAATGGTTTAAGGATAATGTGGACAATGCTAGAATGTAAAACAGGTTACTGTTTACGGGCAATGTCATTAAGATATATAAAATATATTTGAGACATATGATAAAATGTAATATAATAAAAGTAGTCTTATAGAAAAGGAGGTGTGACTATGAGTATTATGGCAGTAGGCAATGGGATATATAATTCATATTCCCACATCGCCAGTGGAAAAAGGATTAATACGGCTGCAGATGATGCGGCAGGGCTGGCAATTGCACAGAAAATGCAGCGGGAGGAAAACGGACTTAATGTTGGCGCAGATAATGCGAAAGATGGCATTGGCGTTTTAAACGTGGCAGACGGTGCATTGGAAGGTATAACAGATTACCTGCAGAGAATCCGTGAACTGGGTGTTAAATCCATGAATGGGCTATATTCGGATTCTGACAGACAGACGTTCCAAAGTGAGATTGACCAGCTGAAGGATGGCATTCAGTCACTGGCAAAGGATACTTCTTTGAATGAGCAGAAGCTGCTTGATGGAAGTATGGCGGATATGCACCTGGCGACCAATCCGGATGGAAGCGGTATGTCCATTCATATGGCAAACTCTACATTGGAAGCATTGGGTATTGCAGACTTTGACGTAACAAAAGGAAACTTTGACTTAAAGGCAATTGACCAGGCGCTGGAAAAGGTATCATCCCAGAGAAGTAATGTTGGCGCTTCGACCAATCGTCTGGAGCATACCTATAATTACAACACCGGTGCAAGTCTAGAGCAGTTAAGCTCCAGAAGCCGGATAGAGGATTTGGATATGCCGAAGGCAATTTCAGAGAAAAAGAAAGAGGATTTGTTAAGTGAATACCGCAACCTGATGCTGAGAAAGCAGATGGACCAGGAATCCATGATAACAAGACTGTTCCAATAATTTGTAATATAGCCGATAAAGGGAGCTGCCGCAGCTGCGGCAGCTCTTTAATATGCAAAGGCATAAGGGAAATTTACGATTGACAGTTGTCCAACGCAGCTTTTATAAAACCGCTAAACAATGGGTGGGGCCTGTTGGGACGGGATTTCAGTTCAGGGTGTGCCTGGGTTGCCACAAAAAAAGGATGGTCCGGAAGCTCGCACATTTCCACAATATGTCCGTCCGGTGACATGCCGGAAAGCTTCATACCATACTTAACCAGAAGATCCCGGTAATTATTGTTTACTTCGTAACGGTGTCTGTGGCGTTCCCGGATAATTTCTTCTTTGTATAGCTGATAAGCTATGGAAGTCTTATCAAGTATGCAGGGATAAGAACCAAGCCTTAGGGTTCCTCCAATATTCTCCACTCCATTCTGGTCTGGCATAAGGGCAATGACCGGGTGACAGGTGGATGGGTTAAGTTCTATACTATGGGCATCAAAGATGCCTATGACGTTGCGGGCAAATTCCACAATGGCAAGCTGCATGCCAAGGCACAGGCCCAGAAAAGGTATTTTATGTGTTCTCGCATAATGAATGGCGCATATTTTGCCTTCAATTCCCCGCAGGCCAAATCCGCCAGGAACCAGAATACCTTTTACATCTTTAAAAAGACTGTCAGCATTTTTTTCTGTTACACTTTCGGAGTCAACCCATTTGATGTTTACTGAAACATGATTGGAAATCCCGCCATGTTTCAGGGCTTCTACAACACTGATATAAGCATCATGCAGTTGTACATATTTCCCAACAAGGGCAATGGTTATCTCTCCGGCAGGTGAACGGAGGGCCTGAACCATGGATTCCCAGTCTGAAAGGTCAGGTGACGGACAGTCAAGATGCAGACATTCACAGGCGACCTGTGCAAGGCGTTCCTTTTCCATGGCAAGAGGAGCCTCATATAAATATTCAACATCAAGATTTTGCAGCACATGATGTTGGGGAACATTACAAAACAGTGCGATTTTATCCCGGATTCCCTGGTCTAAAGGATATTCGCTGCGGCACACAATAATGTCAGGACGGATGCCCATTCCCTGCAGTTCTTTTACACTGGCCTGGGTAGGTTTGGTTTTCATTTCCTGTGATGCCTTCAGATATGGAATTAAGGTAACGTGAATCAAAATGGCATTTTCATGTCCAACCTCATGCTGGAACTGACGGATGGATTCCAAAAAGGGCTGGCTTTCAATGTCCCCTACGGTTCCGCCTACTTCAATTATCGCAATACGCATTTCTCCATCATTGGGATTTTTGTAAAATCTGCTTTTGATTTCGTTGGTTACATGGGGAATAACCTGAACCGTACCGCCGCCATAATCACCCCGCCGCTCTTTATGCAGTACGGACCAGTATATTTTCCCGGTGGTGACGTTTGAGTTTTTGTCCAGATTTTCATCAATAAACCGTTCATAGTGGCCAAGATCCAAATCAGTTTCCGTGCCGTCGTCGGTGACGAACACTTCCCCATGCTGGATGGGATTCATAGTGCCAGGGTCAATATTAATATAGGGATCAAATTTCTGCATGGTGACTTTATAACCCCTTGCTTTTAATAACCTTCCAAGAGAAGCGGCGGTAATTCCTTTCCCAAGGCCTGAAACCACGCCGCCAGTTACAAATACATATTTTACTGCCATAATCATCTCCAATTCCTGCCACGCCTGTAAGTCGCTTTCGTACCTTACAGGAGCAAGGCCCTTTCTATGAAATAAAAAAGCGCTGTGAACCCATGTCACAGCGCCTTTGCTTTGATATAAAAATATTAACACCAGGAGCAGGCGCTGTCAACTTCTCTTTTTATAAAAAATTGATATTAGTTCACTCCTTTTTTATGGAATAATTGACGGGGGTGTGTTACAATAAATATCGGTGCCTGGAAGCGGAGATGAATCTGATAGTTGACAAGGGATGGATTTAAACATATGAGAGTGGGATTTGACAACGAAAAGTACTTAAAGATGCAGTCAAAGAATATTGAAGAAAGAATTAATAAATTTGGCGATAAACTGTATCTTGAATTCGGGGGCAAGCTGTTTGATGATTTTCATGCCTCAAGAGTTTTGCCGGGATTTGAACCGGATAGTAAGCTCCGTATGCTGATGACGCTTTCAGACAGGGCAGAGATTGTCATTGTTATAAATGCAGCGGATATTGAAAAGAATAAGATGCGGGGGGATCTTGGAATTTCGTATGATGAAGATGTGCAGAGGCTGATGGAGGAATTTGAAAGCAGAGGACTCTATGTGGGAAGCGTGGTTCTCACCCATTATGCAGGGCAGTCAAAGGCATCGGATTTTAAAGAAAGACTGGAAAAAAAGAATGTGAAGGTTTACCTGCATTATGCAATTGAAGGATATCCCTCCAATGTACCGCTGATTGTCAGTGACGAGGGGTATGGAAGGAACGAATATATAGAAACCACAAGACCTTTAGTGGTGGTTACCGCACCGGGACCTGGAAGCGGGAAAATGGCTACCTGTCTGTCCCAGCTTTATCATGATAATAAAAAGGGAATTAAGGCAGGATATGCAAAATATGAAACTTTCCCAATTTGGAATATCCCTTTAAAGCATCCTGTAAACCTTGCCTATGAAGCGGCAACGGCGGATTTAAATGATATTAATATGATAGACCCTTTTCATTTGGAAGCTTATGGAGAGACAACGGTTAACTACAATCGTGATATTGAAATATTCCCGGTGCTGAATGCTATTTTCGAGGGGATTTATGGTGAAAATCCATATAAGTCTCCTACCGATATGGGAGTGAATATGGCAGGAAACTGTATTGTGGATGATGAGGTCTGCCGGGAAGCATCTTATATGGAAATAATCCGACGGTATTATGCGGCGGCTAATGGCCTGATAAGAGGAAAAGCCAAGGAAAATGAAGTTTATAAAATAGAGCTTTTAATGAAGCAGGCAAAGATTACTACGGATGACAGGAAGGTGACGGTTGCGGCGCGGAAACGGGAGGAAGAGCTGGGGGTTCCCACAGCAGCTATTGAGCTTTCCGATGGCACGATTATTACTTCCAAGACTACGGATCTTTTAGGGGCGTCGGCGGCTTTGCTGCTTAATGCGCTAAAGGCGCTGGGGGGCGTTGACCATGATACCCATTTAATATCGCCCCAGGCAATTGAGCCGATTCAAGAGCTTAAAACAAAGTATCTGGGTGGCAAAAATCCGAGGCTTCATACGGACGAAGTACTGATTGCCCTTTCCATTTCTGCACTGGAAGACAGAAATGCAAGAAAAGCGCTGGAACAGCTTCCAAAGCTGAAGGATTGTCAGGTACACACTTCTGTGATGCTTTCGGAGGTGGATATTAAAACATTTAAGAAGCTGGGAGTGAATTTAACCAGTGAACCAATTTTAAAAGGAAAGAGTAATAGATGAGTGAAAATAATTTGAACCAATATGATAACGGTTCGGGTGGAAATGGTACCCCCGGCGGCAATAATGGCGGCAGTGGATCAGGAGGAAACGGCGGGCCGGGCCGGGACCCCAGAAGACAGAATATCGTAATGTTTGTGATAGCGGCGCTTTTGTCGCTTCTTTTGGTGAGCACTTTTGTAAAGATTATCACTGGAGATTCGGAACAGGAAATATCTTACAATGAGTTTATCCAGATGCTGGAAGGCGGGAAGGTGCAGTCTGTGGTAATTGGAACCGACCGGGTGTATATCCAGCCAGCGACAGAGAGGGTTAGCCAGCAGTCCCCAATTCTTTATCTGTATGGATTAAATCCTTCAGTCAGTTATTATACAGGCAAGATAGAGGATGACGATACACTGACAAACAGACTTCTTCAAAATAATGTGGAGGTAAAAGGGCAGGTGGCGGATGGCACCAGCGCTGTAATCGGGTTTTTGCTGTCTTATGTGTTTCCCTTTATTCTTATGTGGGTGCTTTTAAGCTTTTTGTTCCGCAAAATGTCAAAGGGCGGCGGGCCTATGGGTGTGGGAAAGAGCAATGCCAAGGTTTACGTACAGAGAGAAACCGGAATTACCTTTAAAGATGTGGCGGGAGAGGATGAAGCCAAGGAATCTTTGCAGGAGGTAGTGGACTTTCTTCATAATCCTGGGAAATACTCAAAAATTGGTGCAAAACTGCCTAAGGGCGCTCTTTTGGTGGGACCTCCCGGAACGGGAAAGACACTGCTTGCCAAGGCAGTGGCAGGTGAGGCCAAGGTTCCTTTTTTCTCACTGTCAGGTTCGGACTTTATTGAGCTGTATGTAGGTGTGGGAGCCTCCCGTGTCAGAGACTTATTTAAAGAAGCTACCAAAAATGCGCCCTGCATTATCTTTATTGACGAAATAGATGCCATTGGCCGCAGCCGTGATAATAAGTACGGGGGTGGAAATGAGGAAAGAGAACAGACTTTAAACCAGCTCCTTTCGGAGATGGATGGATTTGATACATCAAAGGGTATTTTAGTGCTGGGCGCCACAAACCGCCCGGAAATACTGGATAAGGCGCTGCTTCGTCCCGGCCGCTTTGACAGAAGGATTATTGTGGATAAACCGGATTTAAAAGGACGGGTGGAAATCCTAAAGGTACATGCAAAAGATGTTCATTTGGATGAAAGCGTGGACCTGGATGCCATTGCGCTTGCAACCAGCGGTGCGGTAGGGGCGGATCTTGCTAATATGATTAATGAAGCGGCCATCAACGCTGTCCAGCATGGAAGGGAATATGTAACCCAGAAGGATCTGTTTGACGCGGTGGAACAGGTGCTGGTTGGTAAGGAAAAGAAAGACCGTATCATGAGCAAGGAAGAACGAAAAATTGTTTCTTATCATGAAGTGGGCCACGCGCTGATTAGCGCTTTGCAGAAAAACTCCGAACCGGTGCAAAAGATCACCATTGTTCCCAGAACCATGGGAGCTCTTGGATATGTAATGCACGTGCCGGAAGAGGAAAAGTATCTTCAGACCAAAGAAGAGCTGCATGACCGCCTGGTGAGCCTGTTAGGAGGCCGGGCAGCAGAGGAAATCATATTTGGCAATGTGACAACAGGGGCGGCCAACGATATTGAACAGGCTACCAATATTGCCACCAATATGATTACACGTTTTGGCATGAGTAAGCGTTTTGGGCTGATGGGCCTGGCCACAGTGGAAAGTGAATATCTGGGGGGCGGGGCAAGACTGACCTGCAGTGACCGGACAGCTGCCGATGTGGACACAGAAGTTATGGAAACATTGAAGGAATGCTATGATGAAGCAAAGGAAATGCTTTCCGGAAACAGGGAACTGATGGATAAACTGGCAGCCCATTTGATTGAAAAGGAAACCATCAGCGGCAAAGAGTTTATGAAAATATACCGGAAGGAAAAAGGACTTCCGGAGCCGGAAGAGGGAAAAGAAGAGAAAAATGAAAATTTATCCGGCGCGGAGGCTTCTTTGCCTGTAGAGACTCAGGAACCGGAAAAAGAAAAGACAGAAGAAGGCAGTGGGGAAACAGAAGAAGGAAACTATAAGGAACCGGAAAAGGAGCAGCAGGAGCCGGAAAGAGAAATCCAAAGTAAGGAAGGGACAACGGGGCGCTTTTCCAATGCGCCTTCTGACTTTTTTGAGTAAGCAGCCATTATGCAATGGGCGTCATAAAGATAAAATAGCATTGGAAACCGGACATCATTATGAGGGCGTAAGCATAAATCTAATGATGTCCTTCCTTATGGAAAGATAAATACGCTCTAGCGGCGGAAGAATTGCAGACAGATTTATGAAGCGCGGGGGATAATTATGTTTGATTTTCAGGAAGAGTTAAAGAAACTTCCCAATTGTCCGGGCGTATATATTATGTATGACGAAAAGGACAATATCATTTATGTGGGAAAGGCGGTTAATCTGCACAATCGTGTCAGATCCTATTTTCGCAAAAATATTGGAAGAGGTCCTCAAATTGATAAAATGGTGAGCCTTATCAGCCGTTTTGAATATATTGTTACGGATTCGGAGCTGGAGGCTCTTGTACTGGAAAATAATTTGATTAAAGAGCACAGTCCGAAATACAATACAATGCTGAAGGATGATAAGACTTATCCATATATTAAGGTAACAATAGGGGACAGCTATCCAAGGGTATTATTTTCCAGGCAAATGAAAAAAGACCGTTCCCGGTATTTCGGTCCATATACCAGCGCGGCGGCGGTAAAAGATACCATTGATTTGATTAATAAGCTTTATCAGCTGAGGACATGTAACAGGAGTCTGCCAAAAGAGTGCGGCAATGACCGGGCCTGCCTGAATTACCATATAAAGCAGTGTCTGGCGCCCTGTCAGGGAAATATTACCCCGGAGGTATATGGAGAACGGGTTAAAAAAGCGCTGGATTTTTTAAATGGAAGTTATCAGGAAACGCTGAAAGAGCTGGAGCAGAAAATGCAGGAGGCGTCGGAAAATCTGGAATTTGAGGAGGCAATCAGATACAGGGATTTATATAACAGTGTAAAGCAGATTGCGTCAAAGCAGAAAATCACCGACAGCGATGGTGAGGATAAGGACATTATTGCCTTGGCAGCGGATGAAAAGGATGCGGTGGTCCAGGTCTTTTTTGTAAGGGATGGAAAGCTGATTGGAAGAGAACACTTTTATATGACACATGTGGCAGAAACACCCAGGGCGCAAATCCTGTTGGATTTTGTGAAGCAGTTTTATGCGGGAACGCCATTTATACCAAGGGAGCTGATGCTACAGGAGGAAATTGAGGATGTGGCGGTAATCGAACAGTGGCTTACCAGACGAAAGGGCGGCAGGGTGTATATAAAAGTGCCCAAAATCGGCTCTAAGGAAAAGCTGGTGGAGCTGGCAGCCAAAAATGCCATGTTGGTACTTAGTCAGGATAAGGAACGCATACGGAGAGAGGAGGGAAGAACAATTGGCGCCGTAAAGGAGATTTCTTTTCTCCTGGGGCTTGAGAGCGTTACCCGTATGGAAGCCTTTGATATTTCAAATATCAGCGGATTTGCCAATGTAGGCTCTATGGTAGTATTTGAAAAAGGAAAGCCCAAGCGAAGTGATTACAGAAAGTTCCGTATTAAAACAGTTTCCGGTCCTGACGATTATGCCTGTATGAGGGAAGTGCTTACCAGACGGTTTGTGCATGGGTTTGAAGAGCAGAAGGAGCTGGCCGAAAAGGAAATGGAAACAGAGTTTGGCAGTTTTACCAAATTTCCGGATCTGCTTCTTATGGATGGCGGAAAGGGGCAGGTAAATATTGCCCTTCAGGTTCTTTCAGAGCTTAATCTGCATATTCCGGTGTGCGGGATGGTCAAAGACGATAACCACAACACCAGAGGGCTTTACTTTGAAAATAAAGAAATTATGATTGACAGAAGCAGCGAAGGATTTAAGCTGATTACCAGAGTCCAGGATGAAGCACACAGGTTTGCCATTGAATATCACCGTTCCCTGCGGTCCAAAGCCCAGGTAAAATCAGCGCTGGATGAAATTCCCGGTGTGGGTCCCTCAAGAAGGAAAGCGCTGATGCGCCGGTTTAAATCCATAGAAGAGGTAAAAAATGCGGAGGTGGAAGCTTTAGCAGGGGTTGATGAAATTCCGGAGTCTGTAGCAAGGAAAATTTATGATTTTTTTCATAACAGCGGGGAGGAACTGTCATAGAACAAAAACCGCGGAAATTGTGCGCTATTGAGATTATTGATTGTTTGTGATAAAATAAAGCCAGAAAAGCAACAGGTGATTGAAAAGGAGCGGTATATGGCAAGCGTAAAACTGGAACAGATAATAGATAAGATGAAGCTGATAAATCTGACGCCGGAACTGGATATTTCCAAAATTAAAATCACACAGCCGGATATTAACCGGCCAGGACTTCAGATGGCAGGTTACTTTGAACATTTTGAGGCTGTCAGGCTACAGGTAATCGGATTTGTGGAATACACCTACATGCAGGGGCTTCCGGAAGAAAGGAAGGAGGAAATTTACACGAAATTCCTTTCCAGTGAAATACCTGCAATTGTTTTTTGCAGGGGATTAAAACCGGACGAACTTTTTCTAAAAATAGCATTGGAGAATAATGTGCATATTTTAATGAGTAAAAAGTCAACCTCCGCGTTTATGGCGGAAATTATCCGGTGGCTGAACGTGAAGTTAGCGCCCTGCATTTCTGTTCATGGGGTGTTGGTGGACGTATATGGGGAAGGTGTGCTGATTACCGGAGAAAGCGGCATTGGCAAGTCAGAGGCAGCGCTGGAGCTGATTAAGAGAGGTCACCGTCTGGTAACAGACGATGCGGTGGAAATACGGAAGGTAAGCGATGATACACTTGTGGGGTCTGCACCGGATATAACCAAGCATTTTATTGAGTTAAGAGGCATTGGTATTGTGGATGTGAAAACACTTTTTGGTGTGTCAAGCGTAAAGGATACTCAGAACATTGACCTGGTTATCCGTCTGGAAGACTGGGACAAGGAAAAGGAATACGACAGGCTTGGACTGGAGGAAGAGTATACAGAATATCTTGGCAATAAGATTGTCTGCCATAATATTCCCATACGGCCAGGCCGGAATCTGGCTATTATCTGTGAATCGGCGGCGATTAACCACCGGCAGAAAAAGATGGGTTATAATGCGGCACAGGAGCTTTACAGAAGAGTACAGGAGTCTCTTACCAGAAGACGGGATGAAGATGACGAGGACTGAGAAACTTTATAAGAATAAAATAAAAAAACAGTAATAAAGATAAAAGGGAGGACATTATATGAAGCAGTATGTTTTTGGCGTTGACGTAGGCGGGACAACAGTAAAAATGGGTTTTTTTGACGTAAAAGGCAATCTCCTTGAAAAGTGGGAAATTCCCACAAGAACAGAGGATAAGGGAAGCCATATTCTTCCGGATGTAGGTGAAAGCATTTTAAAAAAGATGAAGGAAAAGCAGATTACCAAGGAGGAAGTTGCCGGAGTAGGGCTTGGCGCTCCGGGTCCCATTGACAGTGAAGGAGTGGTACACAGGGCTGTTAATCTGGGATGGGATACATTCAGCATTAAGAATACCCTGGCAGATATTCTTCATATGCCGGTTATGGCAGGCAATGACGCTAATGTGGCAGCTCTTGGAGAAATGTGGAAGGGCAGCGGACAGGGAAGTAACGACCTGATCATGGTGACGCTGGGAACAGGAATCGGAGGAGGCATTATTTCCGGCGGCAGGGTGTTAACCGGCGCAGGCGGGGCAGGCGGAGAGATCGGCCATATTCATGTAGACGATACAGAAACAGAAAGCTGTGGATGTGGAAATAAAGGGTGTCTGGAGCAGTATTCTTCTGCCACAGGAATCGCACGGCTGGCAAAAAGCAGGCTGGCAAAGAGCGATAAGGAGAGCGTGCTTCGTCACGGCCCGGTTTCAGCCAAGAGCGTTTTTGATGCAGTAAAGCAAAAAGATGCCCTTGCCATAGAGGTTGCAGAGGAATTTGGCAGATATCTGGGGGATGGTCTGGCTGTGATTGCAGGTGTAATTAATCCCGACACCATAGTAATTGGCGGCGGTGTATCCAAAGCGGGAGAAATTTTAATTGATTATATCAAACCCTATTATGAAAAGAATGTATTTCATGGAAGTAAAGATGTGAAGTTTGTGCTTGCAACGCTTGGAAATGATGCAGGAATCTATGGCGCTGCCAGACTGGTGCTTGATGGAGGGGCAAATAAAGCAGACTGATGAGCCGCCAGATTGCTGGCGCAGTGTGCATGGAAAGGGGAAGTGGTTATCATTAGCCCGTATGTTTTGAAAGTAATTCGTACTTATGTGCCGGAAGAGGATATTTTACTAAACGAGCCTATGTGCAGGCATACAACTTTTCGCGTGGGGGGTGAGGCGGCCTGCTTTTTAAAGATTAGCAGTGCCGGACAGCTTGCAAAACTCATTCCCTACTTCAAAAAAGTGGAGATCCCCTATTTTATCTTAGGAAATGGAAGTAATCTTCTGGTTGGGGACAAGGGATACAAAGGAATTGTGCTTCAGATAGGCAATAGAATGAACATGGTGGAAGTACAGGGCAGCCATATCCGGGCAGGGGCAGGAGCAACCTTAAATACTGTGGCAAAACGCGCACAGGAAAAGGGCCTTGCAGGTTTTGAATTTGCATCAGGTATTCCAGGGACGCTGGGAGGCGCAATTGTGATGAACGCTGGCGCTTATGATGGCGAAATGAAGCAGGTAACAGAGCAGGTTACCGTCATGAATGAAGAGGGCGAGATCCTTGAAATTGATGGGGAGTCCATGGAATTCGGCTACCGGACGAGTGTAATTAAGAACAGGGCATTTATTGTACTTGAAGCCGTACTGAACCTTACGAAAGGCGATAAAGGGGAAATTCTTGCAAAGATGGAGGAGCTTGCTCAGCGCAGAAAGGAAAAGCAGCCGCTGGAATTTGCAAGTGCAGGCAGTACATTTAAAAGACCGGAGGGCCATTTTGCAGGAAAGCTGATTATGGACGCCGGGCTGTGCGGGTATACCGTTGGAGAAGCTATGGTTTCCGAAAAACACTGCGGATTTATTGTAAATACCAGCAAGGCAAGCGCTTCCGATGTGGTGGCGGTAATAAGGGAGGTACAACGAAGGGTAAAGGAGCAGTTTGGGGTTACACTTGAAACAGAAGTTGTTTTTCTGGGAGACTTTTGAGGAGGTACAGTATGCGGTTCGTGGTAGTTACAGGCATGAGCGGCGGCGGGAAAAGTACAGCGCTGCGGATGCTGGAGGACGCCGGATTTTATTGTGTGGATAATCTTCCGGTACCGCTGATAGAAAAATTTGTGGAACTGATTGCAACGCCTGGGGGCGAGGTGTCCAAAGTGGCGCTGGGGCTGGATGTGCGTGCAAATCAGGCATTTGAAGATGTACAAAAGGTTTTGGAAAATCTGCGCAGGAATGGATATGTCTTTGAAATCCTTTTTATGGAGGCCAATGACGGAACGCTGCTTAAGCGGTATAAAGAAACCAGAAGAATGCACCCTCTGTCGATTGGGGGAAGAATAGAAGATGGTATCAGAAGAGAAAGAGTGATATTAAATGATACCAGGGAGAAATCTGATTATGTAATTGATACATCCAATCTGCTGACAAGAGAATTAAAGAAAGAACTGGACCGTATTTTTGTGCAGAATGAGGAATATAATAGTTTAATGGTAACGGTTTTGTCTTTTGGCTTTAAGCACGGAATTCCTGCAGACGCAGATTTGGTCTTTGACGTAAGGTTTCTTCCAAATCCATTTTACATTGACGAGCTGAAATATAAAACAGGTAATGATAAAGAAGTACAGGATTATGTTATGAGCTTTACGGAAGCGCATACTTTTATTGAAAAGCTTTCGGACATGATTTCTTTTTTAATTCCTAATTATGTGAAGGAAGGAAAGTACCAGCTGGTTATAGGTATTGGATGTACCGGAGGAAAACACAGAAGCGTGACTCTGGCAAACAAACTTTATGAGTGTATGAAGGACCAGGGGGAATATGGAATAAAAATAGCGCATCGTGATATCGGACAAGGCATATAGTTTTGCAGAGGCAGCAGCCGGAAAGAGGATGGGGCAGACATGTCATTTTCATCGGATGTGAAAGAAGAACTGGAAAAAGTTATCCCTGGTCCCAGACATTGCCAGCTGTCGGAACTGGCAGCGCTTATTCATTTCGGATGCAAAGCAGAGGTAAAAGGTGAGGAACCGGGAGAAATTACAATATTTTCCGAAAATCCATTCGTTAATAGAAAATACTTTACATTATTGGAGAAAACATTTATTATTGATGTTAATGTTATAAAGGTACTGCAGGCTGTTAAGATTTTGGATGAAGGCGGGTGCATGCACCGGCTTTCAGAGGAGGTAAATCCGCTGCTGATCAAAAACAGTTGTTGCAGACGGGCATTTTTACGAGGGGCTTTTTTGTGTCTTGGCTCCATGAGCAATCCAAGAAAAGGGTATCATCTGGAATTTGTATGTGAATATGAAGTACAGGCTTTGCAGATACAGCAGGCAGTCTGTAGCTTTGAGATTGAGGCAAAAATAGTAAGGCGAAAAAAATATTATGTAGTATACGTAAAAGAAGGCGCTGGAATTGTTGATCTCTTAAATGTTATGGGGGCACACTTGTCGCTGATGCTGCTTGAAAATCTGCGGGTTGAAAAGGAAGTGCGAAATTCAATTAATAGACAGGTTAACTGTGAAGCAGCTAACATTACAAAGACAGTAAACGCTGCCAACAAGCAGATAGAGGACATTCTTCTTTTGCAGAAGCATTATGGTTTGTCAAATCTGCCGGATGCGTTAAGACAGATGGCACAGGTCAGGCTGGAGCATCCGGAAAGTTCTCTTTTGGAGTTAGGCGGATACCTTAATCCACCGGTAGGTAAATCCGGTGTAAACCACAGATTGCGGAAGCTTGGCGAAATGGCTGATAAGATTAAGGGATAAAAGGGATTAGAGGAATTAAGGAGGAGTTATTATGATTGAAAAGTCTATTAAAATCCAGTTGAACGGCGGTCTGGAGGCCAGACCTGTGGCGATGCTGGTACAGGTGGCAAGCCAGCATGAAAGTTCAGTTTACATTGAATCAGAGGGCAAGAAGGTAAATGCAAAAAGCATCATGGGAATGATGAGTCTTGCTTTAGATACAGGTGAATCAGTAACAGTTATTGCAGATGGGAAGGATGAACAGGAAGCGGTACAGAATATTGAAGAATATTTAAGCGGCAACAGACAATAGAATATGAAAATATGGAGAGCAAAGCCCAGGCTTTGCTCTTTTTCCCAATATATAAGGGGGTATGATAATGGAAAAGAAAAAGATGCTTTTTATCTATAATCCCAAGGCTGGAAAGGCTAGAATAAGGGGGGCGCTACTGGATATTATTGATATATTTACGAAAGCAGGTTACGAAGTTACCGTTTATCCTACCCAGACAAAGGGTGACGGGCTTTTGGCGGTAAAGGAGCGCAGGCTGGGATTTTATGATTTGATAGTCTGTAGCGGAGGAGATGGCACGCTGGACGAAGTTGTAACAGGAATGATGCAGTGTGAGAGGAAACTTCCCATTGGTTATGTGCCGTCAGGAAGCACCAATGATTTTGCAGACAGTCTTCATATCCCTAAAAATATGTTAAGTGCGGCTTTGACTGCTGTGGAGGGAAAGGTTTTTGACTGTGATATTGGGGCGTTTAATGATGACTTCTTTGTTTACATTGCGGCATTTGGGATTTTTACGGAGGTGTCCTACGAAACCCCCCAGGATGCAAAGAATGTTTTGGGACATATGGCATATATATTAGAGGGAATGCGAAGGCTGTCCCAGATTAAATCATATTGCTTGAAGGTTGAGAGCGGCGACTTTGTGGTGGAGGATGAGTTTTTATTTGGAATGATTACAAATTCCACTTCTGTCGGAGGATTTAAACGTATTACCGGAAACTTTGTAGAGCTGGACGATGGGGAGTTTGAGGTAACGCTGATAAAAAAACCGGCAAATGCCATGGAACTTAATCTGATTATGGCGGCCCTTCTTAACAGGAATATTAATACGGATTGTATGTATTGTTTTAAAGCGTCCAGCATCAGTTTTACCTCCAAAGAGGAGATTTCCTGGACACTGGATGGAGAATTTGGGGGAAAGCACAGGGAGGTAAGGATTGAGAATTGCAGACAGGCCCTTAGCATCCGTGTACCCAATGATTAAATGATATTAATTGTCTGCAGGCAGAGGGAGAATACGAACAGCGACTGTATGGTTACAAAATTTAGGAAATATGATTAATTATTGTTCCATTTTTTTGTGGAATAGGTTATAATAGGAAAAGGCGAGAATGTTATTATTTTAACGGAGGTAAAGGAAATGTTAGTTTCAGCAACAGAGATGCTTCAAAAAGCAAAAGCAGGTCATTATGCAGTTGGCCAGTTTAACATTAACAATCTGGAATGGACCAAAGCCATCCTTTTAACAGCACAGGAAAATAATTCCCCTGTTATTCTTGGTGTGTCTGAGGGCGCAGGAAAATACATGGGCGGATATGATGTGGTAGTGGGCATGGTAAATGGCCTTATTAAAGACCAGAATATTACAGTTCCCGTAGCGCTTCACCTGGATCATGGCAGCTATGAACACTGCTACAAATGTATTGAAGCCGGCTTCTCTTCTGTAATGTTTGATGGTTCCCATTATCCTATTGAAGAGAATGTGGCTAAGACCAAGGAGCTGGTTGCTGCTGCTCATGAAAAAGGAATTTCCATTGAGGCAGAAGTTGGCTCTATCGGTGGAGAAGAAGACGGCGTAGTGGGAATGGGCGAATGTGCAGACCCTAACGAATGCAAGGCAATTGCAGATCTGGGCGTTGACTTCCTGGCAGCAGGTATTGGAAACATCCATGGCAAATATCCTGCAAACTGGAAAGGTTTATCCTTTGAAACACTGGATGCCGTTCAGCAGCTTACAGGGGATATGCCTCTGGTTCTTCATGGCGGTACAGGCATTCCTACAGATATGATCCAGAAGGCAATTTCTTTAGGCGTTGCCAAGATTAATGTTAATACAGAGTGCCAGTTATCTTTTGCAGCGGCTACACGTAAATACATTGAGGCAGGCAAGGATCAGGAAGGAAAGGGATTTGATCCACGTAAACTTCTTGCACCTGGCTTTGAAGCAATCAAGGCTACCGTTAAGGAAAAAATGGAAATATTTGGTTCCATTGACAAGGCTTGATGAAAATTTAAGAAATATATGCCGTCATTTGCTACAGACGGCTACATAAAAAGGAACTGCCTTTCAGGGGCAGTTCTTTTTTATGCGCACGGGTAGGGAAGATGGAACTTCTCTACTCGCCGTGCAGCGGAAATATGTCGTAGTAAGCTTTATGCTTCCTCCTGTTTTAAAGCTTCTTCCTGCATTTTTTGGATTGCCGGGTCAAAAGAAAGCATAGGTTTTGCGTGTATATCTGTTCTGGTGACTTTTCGTGCCAGATAATTCTTTGTAATGGCAAATACGGTACCGGAAAGCGCAAGCACGCCAATCAGGTTAGGGATAGCCATAAGTGCGTTTAAAGTGTCGGCAATTGCCCAGGCTAAATCAAAACTCATGGTTGCCCCAAAAATAATGCAGACAACAAAAACGATTTTGTAAATAATAGTTGCTCTGGTTCCAAATAAGTATTCGCAGGATTTGGTTCCGTAGAAAGACCAGCCTAAAACCGTCGAGAAGGCGAACAGGCAAATGGCAATCGCCACAAAACCTCCTGCAAGGGTTCCAAGCCCCTCAGAGAGGGCTTCACTTACAAGAGATGCGCCAGTGGATTCGGTAAGGACTTTTCCTGTATCCAAATCAATCAGGCCGGAGCTTAAAACAGTAAAAGCTGTCAAAGTACACACAACAATTGTATCAAAGAAAACTTCAAAAATACCCCACATTCCCTGAATAATGGGTTCTTTTACATTGGAAGCGGAATGTACCATAACCGAAGAACCAAGGCCGGCTTCATTAGAGAATACGCCCCGTTTAAAGCCCATGGTCATTGCCTGTTTAATCATAATGCCTGCGGTTGCCCCGGCAATAGGACGAAGTCCAAAGGCGTTGGTAAAGATGGCGCCAAACACGGCAGGGACGGAAGTGATGTTCATAACAAGAACAATAATGGTTCCAAGTATGTAGGCACATGCCATAAAAGGAACAATTTTTTCCGTTACGCTTCCGATTGTCTTAATGCCGCCTAAGATGACCAGCGCGGCAATCACCGAAATAATTATACCGGTGGCAATGGGAGGAATACGGAAGGTATCCTGCAGGGAGCTGGCGATTTCATGTACCTGGGTCATATTGCCGATACCAAAAGAGGCAAATACGCAGAAAATGGCAAACAGGATAGCGAGAGGCTTTGCTAAAGGGCCAATAACTTTTTTCTCTTTCAGTCCGTCCTGCAGATAGTACATTGCTCCGCCAGACCATTCGTTCTTTGCATTTTTGCGGCGGTAGTAGATGCCAAGTACATTTTCGGAATAATTTGTCATCATGCCAAACAGTGCGGAAAGCCACATCCAGAATACGGCGCCTGCTCCGCCAGTGATAATGGCGCCTGACACACCGGCGATATTGCCCACGCCTATGGTGGCGGCAAGAGCGGTAGAAAGGGCCTGAAACTGGGAAATAGAGCTTTCTTCCTTTCCGGTGTGGGCTGTAACATGCTTTTTCTTAAAGATGGCCAAAAAGGTTTCGTTCATCCAGTGGCCAATCCGGGTGATTTGGAAGAACTTCATTCCAACCGTCAGATAAATACCTGTGCCTATAATAAGCACCAACATGGGTATGCCCCATACGACACCATTTATGGCATCATTAACTTTTGCAATTGTGTTCATTAGATTTTCCATAACTTATCCTCCATTTTAAGGCTGCTTTTAAACGGCTGTTTTCACAAAAAATACGCCTGTTACAGATCCCCCGTTGGATGTCCCAGGCTTATAGCAATGTGATTATTTTTACAAGTAATAATATACAGGAAAAAGAAGAATAGCACAAGAAAAAAATTAAAAAAGAATAAATTTTTCTTAAAAAGGGAGGATGCCAGATAAACTAAGTTTACCTGGCATTTATTATGAAAAAGTTATTAATAAATCAATTACTTTGAAGCTGTCGCTTGTTTTGTTCCTTGCTGTATCTTATGGTATTAGTATAGGGGAGAGAAATGTCTAAAGAATGTAATGGTAATTAAGTTTTTTTAAATTAAATATGAACAGAATATGAACGCCCTGCCCGGACATGACAGGGAAAATTATGTTAATGATTTTATAATTTTTAGGATTGAAGAAGGAAAAATGTCCAAAAAATCTGAACCCATTATCATCCCAAATTCCGGATGTTTCGTTTTGCACATGACTTTTGTGCAAATAAGTAAACATAAAAGTAATTTGGGAGATAATGGGTCACACAATCACTTTTTAATAAATTCTGCTGGACAGTACCGGATAAGACTTTTCGGAAAAGTTTTTAGAGCTTGTCAGGTTCCGGATATTGGATCCCAAATGTTTCAACAGTGACAGTCTTCATTACCTGGTCTTCCAGTGGTCTGTCAGAATAACCAGTAGGGGTTTCAGCAATTTTATTTACATTTTCCATTCCCTCTATTATCTTTCCGAAAGCTGCATAAGAGCCGTCCAAATGAGGGGCGTTTTTGTGCATAATAAAAAACTGGGAGCCTGCCGAGTCAGGAGCCATGCTTCTTGCCATGGAAAGAACGCCTTCTGTATGCTTTAGGTTGTTTTCTACGCCGTTAGCAGAGAACTCGCCTTTGATACTATAACCCGGACCACCACAGCCATTGCCTTCCGGGTCCCCGCCCTGAATCATAAATCCACGGATAACCCGGTGAAAGTAAAGTCCATCATAGAAATTTTTGTTTATCAGGCTGATAAAGTTGTTTACAGATATGGGAGCGATATCAGGATAAAGCTCCGCCTTGAAAGTGTCTCCATTTTCCATAGTAAACGTTACAATTGGATTTTGCGCCATAAGTGTTATTTCCTTTCTTTTCATTTATGCCATATCATATTATAATAGTTACGGTATTTATTTTATATGAAGGGGAAGGACATTACAATGATAAAATATATTCAGTTTGTGCTGTCTGAATATTATTATGAAATATTAGCAGAGCGTGTGGGGGAAATACAGGCGAAAGTGGAATCCCATCAGGTGCAAGTCCTGCTTAGCAAAGCCTTAAAGGAGGTTCCGGGTACAGAGGGAGGCTTGAAAGGGGACAAACAGGCAGACGATAGGGGGAATGCTAGCGGCGGATGCGTGGCAGACAGGGGAATAAGTATGAAGGATACGCTTATTATTGCGGACGAACCGGAAACAATTCAGAGCTTTTTACAGCAAGGGTGGTATGTAGTTGTTCTTTATCATGAAAAAAACAAAGATATCAGCATTCCCAAAGTTCGGTATGGGGTGGAGGATGTATTTATGCTGGAATACCGGTCTTATGAAGAAGCCTACAGAAGGCTTGCCGGACTTCCGTGGGATATCCTGGAAACAGACAGACTTAAAGTACGCGAGAGCACTGTGGAAGATGTGAATGAGTTTTACAGAATTTATGAAGAGCCGTCTATTACTTTTTACATGGAAGATTTATATAAAGAGAAGGAAGCGGAACAGGCTTATATGAGAGCATATATTGATCAGGTTTATGGATTTTATGGTTATGGTCTGTGGACCGTTATTCTGAAAAGTACAGATGAAGTGATTGGACGGGCAGGCCTTAGTGTGCGGGAGGGATATGAGCTTCCGGAGCTGGGGTTTGTAATAGATGTTTTTCATCAGCATCAGGGATATGGATATGAAGTATGCTCAGCCATATTAAGGTACGCAAGGGAAGAGCTGGAATTTGGGAAAATACAGGCAATGGTCAAGGAAAAGAACCAAAAATCCCGTCGTCTGCTGACAAAGCTGGGATTTGTGTTTGAGCGTGATGTGATTGAAGTTAACCGCAATTATAAACTGTTTGTGAAAAATCTATAAAAAGGAGTTGACAGAAAATAAACAGGGTGTTATTATGCAATACGTAAGGCGAAGGCGCTGTGGAATAACCACAGTGCCTTTTTCGATTAACATATATTTTTAAAAATGCGGAGCAAAGGAGCTTATAAGTGAAGAACCTTTGTATCCGCATTTTTATGTGAGGAGGAAAAATTATGAGTGAAGAAATTTTAAGTGCTGTAAACGGACAGGTGTTTGGTGTCTGGTTTCTGATTGGCGCTGCGCTGGTGTTCTGGATGCAGGCAGGATTTGCAATGGTGGAGACAGGTTTTACCAGAGCCAAAAACGCAGGGAACATTCTGATGAAAAATCTGATGGACTTCTGCATTGGAACAGTTGTTTTTATCCTGATTGGATTTGGGCTTTTACTGGGAGAAGATTTGGCTGGTCTTATCGGAAAGCCCGGATTTGATATTTTTTCCAGTTATAAAAGCTTTGACTGGTCAAATTTTGTATTTAATCTCGTATTTTGTGCGACCACAGCGACAATTGTTTCCGGTGCAATGGCAGAAAGAACAAAGTTCTTGTCTTATTGTGTCTATTCTGCGGTTATATCGGCTCTCATTTATCCTGTTGAAGCGCACTGGATTTGGGGCGGAGGATGGCTGGCACAAGCTGGATTCCACGATTTTGCAGGCTCTTGCGCGATTCATATGGTAGGCGGCATTTCGGCCCTGATAGGAGCCAAAATATTGGGACCACGGATTGGCAAGTTTGTAAATGACAAAGATGGAAATGTGACCAGAGTAAATGCTTTTCCCGGACATAATCTGCCAATTGGATGCCTTGGCGTATTTATCCTGTGGCTTGGATGGTATGGATTTAATGGTGCGGCATGTACCAGTGTGGAACAACTTGGCTCTGTGTTTGTGACAACTACAGTAGCGCCTGCAATTGCAACGGTAGTCTGCATGATTTTTACATGGATTAAGTACAAAAAGCCGGATGTGTCTATGTGTCTGAACGCTTCCCTTGCAGGTCTTGTAGCAATTACGGCGCCCTGCGATGTCACGGATGTGGCAGGTTCACTTGTCATTGGTGCGGTGGCAGGACTGCTGGTAGTGTTTGGTGTCTGGTTTTTGGATTATAAGTTACATATTGATGACCCGGTAGGCGCAGTGGCGGTTCATTGCCTGAATGGAATCTGGGGAACAATTGCGGTTGGACTTTTTGCCACCACATCAGCTCCTGGCAATGACAGTATTACAGGACTTTTTTATGGCGGTGGTTTTAGACAGCTGGGTCTGCAGTTTCTGGGGTTTGGGGCAGTGGCAGGCTGGACTGCGGTAACGATTACCATTGCATTTTTTGTTATAAAGGTGTTTATAGGGCTGAGAGTTACAGAGGAAGAAGAAATCGTGGGACTGGATTCCTGTGAACATGGTCTGGCTTCCGCTTATTCCGGCTTTAGCATAATGGATGTTTCCAATACCATGACGATGGAGGTTAATGAAAATACGGATCTTGGAACAGATGATTATACAGAGGCCTCAGAAGTACAGAAAAATGCAGCAGTCAAGGTGGTAACAACACCCCTTTCAATTACGGGAATATATAAGGTGGCTATTATTGCTAAATTATCCAGATATGACTCTTTGAAGAAAGCGATGAATGATTTAGGCGTGACAGGTATGACGGTTACTCAGGTTATGGGCTGCGGCGTCCAGAAAGGGGCCGGTGAAATGTACAGGGGCGTTGAAATGGATGCAACTTTGCTTCCTAAAGTAAAGGTGGAAGTTGTGGTCAGCAAAATTCCGGTAGAATCGGTAATTGAGGCGGCAAAGAAGGCGCTTTACACAGGACATATTGGTGACGGCAAAATTTTTGTGTACAATGTAGATAAAGTAGTGAAGGTCCGCACAGGCGAAGAAGATTTTGCGGCTTTGCAGGATGTGGAATAGCATAAAGCCTTCTATCTCCTAAGTGAATATAGATTGAAAGTCCCCCGGATGCGCTCTCACATCAGGGGGACTTTTAAGTAAATTAAGGCTTTCATACAATTACATTATAATGTTATATAATATAATTAACTAAAATATTATACAAAAATCTAAAATATAATTGACAAGGAAGGAAAAGAGGCATAACATGTAGTAAATAAAGACAAGATGCACTTTAAATGAAGGATGGAAGGCGGAGAAAAAGTCTGCCTCTTTTGGAGGAAAACAATGGCGAAATTGTATATTAATGAAAAGAAGAAAAAGGGTCATATTAATCCTGAAATATATGGCCACTTTTCAGAACATTTGGGGAGATGTATCTATGAAGGTCTGTTTGTGAAGAAGGATTCGGGTATTCCGAATATTAACGGAATGCGTACGGATGTGGTGGAGGCATTAAAGGACATTCAGATTCCGGTGCTTCGCTGGCCGGGGGGATGCTTTGCTGATGAATACCACTGGATGGATGGCATAGGGCCGAAAAAAAACAGGAAAAAGATGATAAATACACATTGGGGCGGCGTGCTGGAGGACAATAGCTTTGGTACCCATGAGTTTTTTGAGCTTTGCAGGCAGTTGGGGTGTAAAACTTATATTAATGGCAATGTAGGAAGCGGCAGTGTAAAGGAAATGTCTGAGTGGGTGGAATATATGACATTTGACGGCATATCCCCTATGGCAGATATGCGCAGGGAAAATGGACATGATAAGCCCTGGAGGGTGGATTATTTTGGAATTGGAAATGAAAACTGGGGCTGTGGCGGAAATATGACGCCGGAGTATTATGGGAACCTTTATCGTCGGTATCAGACTTATGTGCGTCACTATGGAAAGGCGGCTCCTATTAATAAGATTTGCGGCGGACCAAATGCAGATGATGACAATTGGACAAAGAAGGTGCTGGAAACCTGCTATGCAAGCCCGCATCCGGAAAATGATTTCCATGGGTTTATGGATGGTCTTTCACTTCATTATTATGTACACCCGGGCGGATGGGATAACAAAGGCAGCGCCACTGATTTTGATGAAAAGACCTGGTATCAGACTATGGATAAAGCATTGTATATGGATAAGCTGATTAGGCTTCACGGCGCGATAATGGATCAATATGATCCGGAGAAGAAAATTGGGCTGATTGTGGATGAATGGGGAACCTGGTATGAAGTTGAACCTGGAACCAATCCAGGATTTTTGTATCAGCAAAATACCATGAGAGATGCACTGGTGGCGGCCCTGACATTAAATATATTTAATAAACATTGTGACAGAGTAAAAATGGCATGTATTGCCCAGATGGTAAATGTTTTGCAGTCGGTTATCCTTACAGAAGGGGACAAGATGCTTCTGACGCCCACTTATCATATCTTCCGTATGTATAAGGATCATCAGGGGGCGGAGCTTGTGGAGAGCTTTCTTACAGAAGAGGAAACAACCGGTATGGAAGAATATGAAATGCCTGCACTTCAGGAATCTGTATCTATGAAGGAAGATGGGAGCATCCTTGTGACACTTGCAAATTTGTCTGTTTCAGACAGACATTTTGTGGAAATCGTATTTGCAAAGAAGAAGCCGAAAGAAGTAAAGGCGGAAATTTTGAATGGAGAAATACATGCACACAATACGTTTGAGGAGCCTGAAAAAGTAAAGGGGAAAGCTTTTGAAGACTTTGCCGTGACAGATGAAGGAATTTCTTTTATCATTCCGGCGTGTAGTGTGATTAGCCTGCATGTTAGCTGAAACTTGAAAATATGGGAGATGGGATGGAAGAGGAATGCAAAGAGAGCAGAAGGCATTGTTACAGATGCCTTCTGCGTGAGATAGATGAGGAGGCTTATATGCAAAAGCTTCACCGCTATATTGAACTGCTTGATAATGATGTAAAAACTGAGAGGGAAGTATACGAGGGCAGGCTGCGGATCTGTAAGAAATGCGATTACCTGGAAGCGGGAACCTGCGGGGCATGCGGCTGTTATGTGGAATTGCGCGCGGCAGTGAAAAGAAATCCTTGTCCTTATAAAAAGTGGTAATTTCAGAAAATGTTTAAAAGATAAGGAATTTATAAAATATAATATTAACTGAAAACAACAAAATATTAAGTGAATAAAGATTGTATAAAATGATTAGATATAAAACCCTATTGGTTCTTTAAAGTTATGACCAACAGGGTTTTAATTTATTCACAGCTTATATTGATAAGTTGAAAAATTACCAAAACCTTTACTTTTTGGATATTATTTTATATTCCTTAACAGTAGTGAGTATACTATAAAATTCTTCCAAAATCAAGAAGCTCCTGTGTTTTTTTCTTAGTAATTTTCACCATAAATTTTTTATTACCAAAAAGTAAACATTGTGGTAATGCAGATTAAATAAGGGAATATAAAGTTTTGATTTAGTAGTTTTGTATCCTGAAGAGAGAATTTTTAATGCAAAAAAAAACTATATGCAAAACAGTACACCAGTATAATAAACTGCCAGTTTCTAAAGGTGATATGGAAAAACTTCTGGAGATTGCAGATGATTATAACAGGGTAAAAGAATATGTATATGAACGTTTTGGCGGAGTTGGAAGTCTTAAAAAGCTTTATCCGGGATATAGTGTGCAAAATGAAATGACAAAAAGTGGATTGCGGCAACAATTGAATCTGCCTTCTGTATATTTTTACCTTGCGGTTTTGGACGCTTCAAATGATATTAAAGTCCAGTGGACAAGAACGAAGTTAAAAATTTCAAATCTGATAGGACAAAATGAAAATTTCTCGCCAGAAGAAAAGCATTATTTGCGATTTTTGCTTAAAGTCAGCAATGCGTTTATAGCGGTGCTGGGACAGGAGCAAGTAGAAAAATTACCTGATGAGATTCAGGGACAATATGACAGACTGGCCGGACAGGTTGAGACAGAGCGCCTGCATCGCTATTTGTGCAGGCAGGTGAGAAAATATCATAATAGACTACATACGGCCCCGGCAGAAGGATTTCCGGCAGGGGAAAGAGCATACCGTTATGGAGATCATGGGATATATATATCTGTAAAGGAGAAACGAAAGCGTATTTTTGTGCCACTTACTGACAGCAACCAATATCAGTCACAGATTTATATAAAACTTTATCCGGAACAACAAAATATCGAAATCAAAATACCTGTTAATGTAACCGTTCACAGCTATGAGGATTATATAAATCTGGTGGGAATATCTTTAGGAATGTATACCATGTTGACAACCGATGGTGGGAATCAGTATGGGGAGAATTTTGGAAGGTACCAGACGGAATATGCTGACTGGATACGAAAGCAGACAGAAATATACCAGCGAAACCGTAATAGCAATCCTGGACGTAAAAAGTACAAGGCGAAAAAAAGGCGTTATGAAGAACAACTGCATGGCTATATAAATCAGGAGCTTAACAGATTTTTACAGTCAGAAAAGCCCCATATTATATATATACCAAAGCTTCCGGCACAGCAGGCAGGCGGAATGAATAAAAAAATAAATAATTCAGTTACGCTCTGGCAGAGGGGCTATATTCAGCGCCGTCTGGCATGGAAATGCAGAGAGCGCTCAATTGAAGTTATAGAAGTTTTTGGAAAAAACATCAGTAGTGAATGCAGCTGCTGTGGAATGACGGGAATAAAGCAGAAAGGTTTATTTTTATGCCAGTTTTGCGGTTACAGCGCAGAAGAAAAGATGAACACAGCGCGAAATGCAAAGAAGCGTGGAACAGGTGACGGTGGTTTAAACTAAAATCATAAGAACATTTATTTGGATAAATTCTGATTATAAATTGGGATTTTACTGTAAAGACCGGATAATATGTTCATGATAAGGCAGGAAACCAGAGGATGGGATGAGCTGCTATATAAAAATGTAAAAACGGCATTAGAAGGCAGTCCAAAGGCTGCGCATTGGGTATGCCATGACCCTGTGAACACGGTAAAACCGTGATGTAACAGGGAGCGAAGCAGGAATGCCTGCATCATTTGTATGGATAAAGGATTATACCTTCAAATGACCAATATACCTTATTTTTTTATAATAAAACCATAAGGTGAGATTTTTAAAACAAAAAAGTATATGTATCTTATTTAATATATTCCAAAAGGCAAATACAGCTAGATATTAAATAAAATATTGACAGAAATGAAATCAGGAAAGGATTGCAAAGAGACGGAATGACAAACAAACAGAAAAAGGAAATATTGGATTCCGTATATATTTTACAGAAAGCACATAAGGAAATTGATAAAGCAGTAAAAAGTAAAAATAGTGTCCGGGCGCAAAAGATACTTACCGAATGTCAGGAAGTTGCAATAGCGGTTGGGGAATATATTGAAAAGTTTGAAGGAGAAGGACATGTAACGATTCCCTATTTAGAGCAATATTGCGAAGCGCTTTTTCAGGTTTATGAACAGCTGGCAGAAAAGCAGTTTCTTAGATGTAAAAACCTATGTGAAGAGTTTAAAGGGCAACTGGCGGGTATTGAGAACAGCATAAGAAATGATGTCTGTGCCAGAATGCAGGTGGTATTTTTCCCATATAAAGTATCTATGTGGGATAGCTTTGAAAGTATATATTTAACGGCAAAAGCGGATAAAAATTGTGATGTTTACTGTGTACCGATACCTTATTACGACCGGAATCCGGATAAAAGCTTTGGCCAGATACATTATGAGGCAGATAAGTATCCGGATTATGTTGAAGTAACAGACTGGCAGTCTTATGATTTGGAGAATCAAAGCCCTGATATTGCATATATTCACAATCCCTATGATGAACATAATTTGGTAACAAGCGTTCATCCAGGATACTATTCCTATAATCTGAAAAAGTATATAGGAACACTTGTGTATATACCATATAACGTGACAGGCGGAATGATTGGCAGGATGCACAGATCGCTTCCTGCGTATTATTATGTGGACAAAATTATTGCCCAGCATGAACGTCAGATACCTTTCTTCGATCAGGATGTCTTAGAAAAGGTAAGTGCGTTTGGCTCACCTAAATTTGATAAAGTGATTAATCTTGTGGTTACAGAAAAAATGATACCTGATGAGTGGAAACCGAAATTGAGGGACAAGGTTTTTTTTCTAAATACCGGAATAAACGGGTTATTGAAAAATGGGGAAAAAAGTCTGTTGAAAATTCAATATATTCTGGAAGTAGCTGAAAGGGAAAATGTTACATTGCTTTGGCGTCCACATCCTTTACTCGAAGCCACGATTTGTTCTATGCGTCCGGAGCTTTGGGAGACTTATGTGGAAACTGTCGAAAAATTTTGCAGGTATAAAAATGGTATTCTGGACCGTACGGAGAATGCGGAACTGGCAATAAAGCTGTCAGATGCTTACTTGGGAGAGCCAACTTCTTCTATTTCCCATATGTTTGGAATACTTGGAAAACCTTTATTTTTTATTAATCAAGGAATATTAGAAGAAAGCAGGGAGGTGGAAAATATAAAAATTTGCTGCTGTATAATGGACGCAGCAGATAACCAGCACTTATGGGCCTGTGCTTCCGGCAGGAATGGTCTGATGAAAATTACTGAATCAGGAAAAATTGAAGAATACTATATTATTCCAGGAGAAAAAGACAGAAGCAACTTGTATAGTGACATATTAGTAAATAAGGGGAAATTATACCTGATTCCACGTAATGCAAGACAAATTGCAGTTTTTGACATCAAAAACAGACAGTTTACCAAGATAGCAATTCCTAAACCCGGACAGAAAGAAAAGTTTAATAAAGGGTATTTATATGAGGATAAAGTTTACCTGATTCCACGTTTATATAAGAAATTAGTGATTTTAAATTGTGCAAGCGGTGATTTGATCTATAATGCCGGGGTTGTTGACGAATTAAGGGAGATAACGGGGATACCGGATATTTTGGTATCTGCAAACGGTTCCCGGCTGATTGGAGACAGTATTTACCTTGCAGCACCCAATAAACCATATATTTTGGAATATGATTTAAGGAGCCTGAGAAGCAGGATACATAAAGTCCCCGGTTCACAAACAGGTTTTTGCTGCATGGAACAGGTCCTTAACAAAATTGTGCTTGGAAGCCTGGATGGTTGTGAAATAGTAGTCTGGGACCCACAGCGTGGAGCTTCCAGAATAATCAGAGAGTTTCCCAGGGGATGGAATAAGGAAGAAGAAATATGTTTTTGGGATATTGTAGAGCTGAAGGGAAACGCATATATTTTTCCAAGAAAAAGTCCCATGATACTAAAGTTATCAATTAAGGATTTTATCCTGACTGCAGTGGAAAAAGATTTTCCGTTTTCAACGGAAAATCGGAAAAGTCCATTTTATAATCATCCGGATCATTTTCTGATGGTAAAAAAGCTGATAAATGGCAATGTGGCAGTACAAGATGCAAACAGACATGGGTTATCAAAATTTCTGACCGATGGAACATTTGAATGGAAACAGGTTGCATTAACTGAAAAGGATGAGCTTAAAGCATTTGGTGATAGTTTCTCAAAGCAGGGGGGAAATTTACCATGGGGAATTTATGAATCTAAATATTACTCTGTCCGGCGTTTAATTTTGTATGTCTGCCAAAAACTGCATAATGAAGATCGTCAAAAGGAGGCTTTTTCCTGCGTTGCTGCAAACCTTGACGGAACTGCCGGTCAAAAAATTTATACCTTTATTTCTGAAGTTTCAGAAAAGAAATTACATGATGATAGGAGAGACATATATGAGGCTGGTTCCGTTTAGTGATAAAAAAGTAAAAAAGTGGATAAAAGAAGGAGCAGTATTTTATTGTTTTGGGGCTGGAAAAAAGTTGAAATCTCTTTGTAAGGAAATAGATGATTTTGAATATCACATTGCCCATATTGCGGATAACAATAAAAAAATTCAGAATACATATTTTTCAACTAAAAACTGTGAAATATTAATTGAGGATCCTTTACAGATTTCTCCTTTGGAAGAAAAGCATATTTTATTGCTGACAACTTCTTTTTATAGAGAAGTTGCACAGCAGCTGGAGAGTTCCGACAGCTGGAGGAATGAAAGAAAAGCATATTTTTTCCCACATAAAGAGGAACTGCATTTTTACCATTTTTACTGGCTGTACAGTCGGTTAAAACCACAAAAAAAGATTATATTCAGAAGCGGAAATTATCATTATATTCCTGGGTGGGACTATACAGATAATGCCAGGGCGTTGTTTGATTATATGATAGCGGAAGGATACAATCGGGATTATAAGATGATCTGGCTTGTGCACGAACCACAGTATCATCCGGAAATTGATAAGATTTGTAATGTAAAAGCAATTTCTTATGACTGGCCAGGGTCAGGGAGCCTTATTCAAAAAATACGATATTTTTATCATTTGCGGACAGCCAAATATATTTTTTTTACAGATGCGATGCAGTGGACACGTTTTTGCGGAGAAGGGCAGGTCCGCATAAATTTGTGGCATGGAAATGGGTTTAAGGCAAAGAAAAATAAAAACAGTATAGCGCTGGATGACTTTTTTGATTATACCACTGTTTCTGGCCCGCTTTATTTGGACTTACATGAAAAGTATCTTGGGTGTTCAAGGGATAAAATATTTGACACCGGACTTGCAAAAGAGGATTTATTGTTTTTGCCTCCGGTAAAAGGTCTTGATGAAATTCTTCATATCCCCAAGGCAGGGAAGTATGTTTTCTGGCTTCCTACTTTCCGTGTAACAGTAAAGGCCCTTCGTTCACTGCATGAATATGAGATAGAATCTGATACGGGTTTGCCTGTACTGACAACGATGGGAAAGGTGAAAGAGTTAAATAACTTACTGGCAGAGCTGGATATTTTTCTTGTTATAAAACTGCATCCCATACAGGAAAGTTCAGCTATCAGCAGGCTGGATTTTTCTAATATTAAAGTCATGTCTCATATAGAGATTTATCAGACTGGCTTCCAGATTAATAGCCTGCTTGCTCTTTCAGATGCGTTAATCAGCGACTTTTCGTCAGTGGCAGTAGATTATGTACTTCGGGATAAACCGCTGGCATTTGTTCTGGAAGACGAAGAGCAGTATAAAGAAAGCAGAGGGTTCGTTTTTGAACCGCTTCAGGATTATCTGCCAGGCAGAGAAATATATACTTTCGATGATATGAAGTCCTTTTTTTCAGAAATTGCAAATGGAATTGATTCGTCAAAGGAAAAGCGTCACAAACTATTGCCGTTAATGCACACACATCAGGATGGAAACAGCTGTAAAAGAATTTTAGAGCTTATTGGATTGGGAAAGTAAGGAGAGCAGCAGAATGAATTTATCTCAATTGGAAAAATATGAGTTTCGGGCTTATCTGGAAAAATATAATTTCCAGAAACAAATGCGGGGAAAAACATTTTTGATTACCGGAGCAGGCGGGACGACAGGCTCCGGAATTATTAAATGGCTGCTTTTAGAAAATGCGATCCATGATGCAGAGATTAAAATTTTTGCATCAACACGGAAACCGGAAGATGTTCCTCCCTATTTAGAACAGGGTGATCAGGTAAGATATTGCAGGTTTGGTATGGAGGCAGACGTATTAAATAATGTTCCAGTTGATTATATTATTCATGGCGCAGCTCCCACTGGAAGGGCATTTTTCATAAATAATCCTGTGGAAACGTTCAGGATTATTGTAGATGAAACGGAAAAACTTCTGGAAATGACGCGCCGGAAGGCGCAATGCCGTTTTTTATATTTATCTTCAATGGATGTATATGGAACAATAAGTTCCCCATTTCCGATTGCTGAAGAATATGTAGGAGCAATAGACAGTCTAAGTGTCAGAAGCGGATATCCGTTGGGGAAAAAGGCCGGTGAGTTTTTGTGCCGCGCTTACTGGAAGGAGTATGGAGTAGACACAGTTATAATCAGGCCCGCTTCCATTCAGGGGCTTCTTCAACCTTATGGAGAAACAAGGGTTTTTAATGAGATACTTCGCTGCATCATAGAAAAAAGAGATTTCATATTAAAATCGGACGGTAGTGTAAAGAAATGCTTTTTATATTCATTGGATGCAATTGCGGCCATATTCACAGTGCTTTTTAGAGGGACAAGTGGCCAGGTGTATAATGCCACAAACCCGGAGACTTTTGTTTCCCTGCGGGAGCTGGCGGAGCATATTTTTGAAAAATATTGCCCGGAGCTTAAGGTAAGGTATGATATTCAGGATCCTGAAAAAATTGGTTTCCTGCCTGCGTTTTCTTTTGTACAGGATAATGACAAAATAAAGCGGCTTGGATGGATGCCCCTTAAATCGCCGGATGACATTTATGCAGTTGATATAGAAAGATTTTCAGATAAATAACAAACAAACTGAGGGAGGAGCTTTATGAAAATTGCAATTGGCGGAGATCGCAGCGGCATGGACTATAAAACCAGGCTGATACATTATTTAAAGGAAAATAATTATGAAGTTAAGGATGTGGGTACATATGAATACATTCCATGTGACAGCCCGGTATTTGCGGCAAATGTAGGCAGCCTTGTGGCGTTGGGAGAATGTGATTATGGAGTATTGATCTGTGCGACAGGTACAGGAATTGCAATTGCGGCAAATAAAATAAAAGGAATTATGTGTGGAATTGGCTATGACGATGAGGTGACGAGAAAAATGCGTGAACATAATGACGCAAATGTGATTGCCTTTGGAGCCAGTCATATGAAATATGAAGATGTGGAAAGACGCCTTGGAATTTTTCTTACTTCCGGTTTTATTGGACAGCATCATGCCTTGCGGGTAAATCAGATTAAGGATCTGGAGGAAGGAAAAACGATTGTCCAGTCTCCGGTTATAAACAGCGACTGGAAAAGCACAATTTAAGGGGGGATAAGATGACAGTTGCAGATTATGTTATAGAATTTTTTATATCAAATGGTGTAAAGGATGTTTTTGGGTATCAGGGAGGGATGATTGCGTATTTATTCGATGCTATGGGAAGACGAAGGGAAAAGATACACTATCATGCCTGCGCCACAGAGCAGGGGGCTGCTCTGGCTGCCTGTGGATATGCCCAGGCCACCGGAAAGATGGGGGTCGTATTTTCAACAAGCGGGCCGGGTTTTACGAATATGCTGACAGGCATTGCGGATGCCTGGTTTGATTCTATTCCGCTTATCTGTATATCAGGTCAGGTTAATACCAAAGACAAAAAGCGTTTATTAAATGTGAGGCAATTGGGATTTCAGGAGATACAGGCGCCGGTAGTCGTGGATTCTATAGTAAAAGAAGTTTTTGAGATTGATACAGATACGGATATCAAAAAATGCCTTGAAGAGGCATGGATTACAGCTTTAAGCGACAGGAAAGGACCGGTATTTCTTGAACTGCCTATTAATATCTGCAGAAATGAGCTGTTCGCTGAAAAGCAGATGCCAGTAAAGTTTCAAAAGGAGCTGCACTCAGAAAAAGAAGCTTTGTACTGTATGTCAGAATTATCCAGGGCAAAAAAACCTGTCATTATTGCCGGGGCCGGTATTCGTCAGGCCGGGGTGCGTAATGAGTTCCGTGAGCTTGTACAGTTATTAAAAATTCCGGTTATTACAACGCTTCCGGCAGTTGATTTACTGCCGGAAGACAGTTTAAGCAGGTTAGGATACCTTGGAGGAACGGCACGCAGGGAAGCGGGAATAGCGCTTGCAGCCGCAGATGTTGTACTGACGCTTGGAACAAGACTGTGTGGAAAGCAGACGGGATATAATTTGGAAATGTTTGCACCCAGGGCAAAACTGCTGCGTGTGGATATTGATCAATCAGAGTTTGAACACAGATTAAAAAAAGATGAAGTTCAGATTTGTGCCAGTCTGGATAGTTTCATTAAAGAATCTGTTACCTTATTACATAACAGACAGACAATGGAGGAGCATTCGGACTGGCTAAATGCCTGCGGCACAATGAAAAAAATACTGGCAAATTGTGATGTAACATTTGGAAACAAGGCAGTTTATAAGCTTACAGAGCTTTTGCCGGATTATTTTAACATAACCCTGGATGTTGGAAATAATTTAATTTATGGTGCGCAGTCATCTGTAATCAAAAAGAACACAAGTCTTTTTGTATCCGGAGGATTTGGGGCAATGGGATATGCACTGCCTGCTGCTATTGGCGTGACCATTGGAAGCTCCTGTCCAACCTGTGTGATATCGGGAGACGGCGGTATGCAGATGAATATTCAGGAGTTAAATATTATCAGTAAAAGGAAGCTGCCAATTAAAATATTTGTACTGAATAACCGGGCCCTTGGACATATTTTATTGTTTCAAAAATCATACCTGAATGAGCGTTATTATGCAACTGATGAAAGGGAAGGAGATTACTTCTCCTGCGACTTTACACGGATCGCACAGGCGTATGGAATACAGGCATATAAATTGAAGGATGAAAATGATATTGTAAATTATGAGAGTACGCTGAAAAATGATTTGCCGGTTCTTTATGAGTTAGAGTATAAGGATTGTTCGATTCTTCCCAACATACATGGAGGAAGTGACTGCCTGACATCAGAACCGCATCTGGAAGAGGCAGTAATCCGTCAAATTCTGGATCTGGGATTTTTGCGGCTGGAAGCTCCCGTACAGGCAGGTTAACAGGAAAAGAGAAATGGAGGGTATATATGGCTGTTATAGCATTAATTATTGCAGGCGGCAAAGGGAGTCGTATGCATCAGGATATTCCAAAACAGTTTCTGACAGTAAACGAAAAACCAGTTCTGGTTTACACGATGGAGGCATTTGAACAACATCCCGAAATCGATTCCATTGCAGTGGTATGCCTGAAAGGATGGGAAAAGATTCTGCGTGCATATGCGAAGCAGTTTAAGATTTCCAAGCTTCATCATGTTATTACCGGAGGAAAAAATGGGCAGGATTCCATACGTAACGGACTTTTTGAATTAGAAAAACATTTTAGCAAGGATGACATTGTTTTAGTTCATGATGCGATTCGTCCTATGGTTTCCGCAGAAATTATTTCGGATTGCATAATTAAAACGAAATCGCACGGATCGGCAATTGCATCAATTCCCTGCGCAGAGGCGGTGCTTCAGACTGAGGATGGCAGGATTTCATCTGGCAGCTACCCACGTAATCTTCTTCGCAGGGCACAGACGCCGCAGGGATTTCTGATTGGAAGAATCTGTGATATACACAGGAAGGCTTTGAAGGAAGGAATCACAAATTCTGTTGCATCATGTACTCTGCTGATTGAAATGGGGGAGCAGGTTTATTTTTCAGCAGGATCAGACAAAAATATTAAACTTACTTCTATTGAAGATTTTGACATTTTTAAATCTCTTTTAGCGGTAAAAAGAACGGAGTGGTTTAAATGAGACAGTTGATGGAACTGATAAAGAATGAACTGGTAAATAATAAGGAAGTAAAAACGGTCAGCTTTGATGTATTTGATTCAATATTATTTAGGTCAGTAGTGACGCCGGACAAGGTCTTCTGGCGGATGTATCAGAAAAAACGTAATATTTTCCCGTCCTTTACCAGTATGGGGGACTGGGTAAACTCCCGTAAAAATGCAGAAAAAGAGGCACGTCGTACTTTAAAAGAAAAATATGGGCATGAGGAGGTTACACTGACAGATATATATCAGCACCTTCCAACGGTATATTCTAACCATGAAGAATTAATGCAGTTAGAAATTGACAGCGAGTGTGAAATTGGCGTTCTGAATACAGAGATAGTTGAAATAATACAGTATCTGTATATGGATTGTAATAAAGATATTTTATTTGTATCTGATATGTATCTGGATGCGGGACAGATTGGATATATTTTAAAAAAATGTGGACTGGATCTTTCTTTAATTAAAAAAATTTATGTGTCTTCCGAAGCGAAATGCTGCAAAAGAAATGGAAAACTTTTTCAACTTGTACTTAATGACCAGAAGCTGCTGCCCGGAGAATTGCTTCATGTTGGCGATAATCTTCAAAGAGATATTCTGGCAGCAAAACAGCTGGGAATTCATGTCTGTTATTATAATTTTATACCGGAACATCGGTTCAGAAATCCTTTTATATTGTGGGAGCAGGAAATTTATGATACCCCGTTGTGTGAAAAACTATATCTGACAAGGCTTCTGACAGAAAATCACAATCAGGAAATAGGGGAAAAAAATCAGTTTTTTTTTACACTGGGTTCTATGATAATTGGGCCTTTTCTGACATTTGCAATCGAATGGGTGGTAGAAACCGCTCTGAAAGAAAAAGTATACAAAATCCGGCCCTTTATGCGTGAAGGCAGATTCCTTACAGATATGATTCTCCTGGCAGCAGAGGACAGGGGAATTAAATTATCTGTAGAACCACTATACATTTCAAGGATGGCTGCATATATATCCCGTTTTGGGGAAATTACAGCCGGAGAGATTTCCTTATTAATGACAGGTGCAGGAGTTATACCCCAGGATATATTCCGGTTGCTGCAAATTCCAGACTTAGTACATGATTTTCAAAAATATAAGGATATCCCGTTTACGGAGTTGAAATCCCTGTATGCGGCTGATGGAAACAGTATATATAGCACAATATATAATTATTTATCTTCATCAGAAATTTTAGATATTATACATAAAAGAAATTATGACAAAAAGCATATTTTTATGGACTATCTTCAGCAGATGGGGCTGATGGAACCGGTTATTACACTGGATATTGGATGGAATGGAACAACAATGAACGCCGTTTATAAGGCAGTTCGGGAGAGAAAACCGGAGGCGCGTTTAATACAGCTTTTGTTATGCAGCAGCAAAAATGTAGCAAAAAATTCTGTAGATGGATGTGTAATTAAAGGATTCGCCGGAAATTACGGAAGTCTGCAGGGGAAATTTAATCATATTTTCCGTCCCATATTTGAACTTTTTTGTCTTTGTGATGAAGGACCTACAATTGGCTATAAATATGACAGTTCTAAAGTAGTGCCGGTAACTGATAAAAATATATATTCTGCCCAGTGGCTGTCTAATATTAAGGCTGTACAGCGTGGTGTAATGGCGTTTCAAAAAGAATACTTTAAAATGCGCCAATATAAGGAAATAAAAATTGATTTAAAGGCACAGGGAAACCAGGCTCTTTCAATGATAGAGAGACTGTTTTCGTATCCATTATTGCAGGAAGCGGAATGGCTCAGGTCGGCAGAGCTTGATCAGAATTTGGGGATTGAGAATAGAATTATTCCGGTGTTGGAAGAGAAGCTTTGTCTGCAGTATAAAGAATTGGGAACAGAGCAGTTTTATAAATATTTCAGAAATGTAAAGCAATCGGTAACATGGCAGCCGGCTTTGACAGCATTAAATAGTCCCCTTGCTTATCTGAAAACTTTTTATTTGCAGAAAGCAAAGTATGAGAGATTATCTGCATTACTTTTGGTAGAGCATGCAGTCAAAGAGGCAGGAGAGGGAAAGATTACAATCGCAATTGACGGACGGACCCTGACAACTGATCTTGCAATGATTTACTTTAAGGCAATGGGGGCTCTTGGAAAGATATCAGGAATAGTAAGTATAAATGAATATATGCGCGATGTGATATACAATGGAATTTTAATAACTTCCATGCATAACAAAACGGAGGGATTATATTTTATTCCAGTCAGGGAAAAACGTGCCTATAGTCTGCTTAGGAAACAAATTGTAGAAGAGAAAGGAAATCAGATAAAAATTATAGGTTTTTATGAAAACAATTTAGAGGTTTTAAATTATGAACGATAAGCTGTTTCGTATGATATGTGAAGACAAAATGGAGCAATACCTTTATCACGCCAAAGGAAAAAATATTTGGATTTATGGCGCCGGACATGGGGGAAAAATTCTGTTGGATGTGTTAACGGAACACAGTGTGGCTGTGGCAGGTTTTGTTGACCGACGTGCAGATGAAATTCAGAATAAAGAAGGGTATCAGGTAGTGTCCATAAGTGATGTATGTAAGGAACAGGATTATCTTTTAGTTTCAATAATGACATATCAGGTACATTTGCCGGATACTCTGGAACAATATGGATTTGGATGTAAGGACTGTTTTTACATTGCAGCAGGAGAATTTCTGCATAAAGAAGATTTTGAATACAAGGGATGTAATATAGGACGATATACTTATGGTTATGAGGCATTATTGGGAAACAGTACGGTGAAGTCTATTGGACGGTATTGTTCAATCCATAAAAGTGCAAAGGCGGTTGTCAATCATATGACAGATTGTGTTTCACAGCATACTTTTCTGGAAACTGTTTTGGATTATACGTGGGACAAAAGACCGGAGAGGATAAGACTTGCAAAAGCTCATATCCGATCTGCCAGTCCGCCTGTTATAATTGGAAATGATGTGTGGATTGGCGCTTATGCGGTAATACTGCCTGGAGTGACAATTGGCGACGGGGCGGTTATTGGAGCGGGGGCGGTGGTAACAAAAGACGTAGCTGACTATTCTGTTGTAGGCGGCGTCCCGGCAAAACATATAAAATATCGTTTTTCAGAAGACATAATCAGAGAGCTGAAACGCATAGAATGGTGGAATTGGGATCGTGAAAAGATTGAAGAGAACATAGAATTATTTTATTTTCCGGAAAAATTTGTAGAGCATTACAAGAAAGGCCTGATATTTCCGGCCGTTTTCTGATTGAGCCGGTTGCGGTAAGTTATATTAAGGAGTATAATATTTTATAGTTTACATGTGTTTACGGCAAAATAATTGCAAACATAGTTTGCGATATGCCTATATGAAGTGAAAACTGGCGCAGGAAATATGAATTCTGGCGGACAAAAAGTTTGGAAATTTACTTCCAAACTTTTTGTCGGTACAACAGGCAGGGATATTAAAATGATATATGTCAAAAATCTTGAAGACGGCGTGGAGCTTTTTAAAGCTCTGGGATCCGAAGTAAGGGTGAGTATCATCCGTCTGCTTCTTAAAAATAAAGAAATGAATATGAATGAGATTGCCAGCAGTCTGAATATTACAAACGGTGCGCTTACAAGTCATATCAGGAAAATGGAGGATGTAGGTCTGATTCAGGTTATTTCAGATTTTGAAGGACATGGAAATCAGAAGGTGTGCAGGATGAATCAGGACAGGATACTGGTGGATATTACGTCTGAAGAAAACGATGGCGATATGGGAATTTTTGAGACGGAGGTGCCGGTAGGCCAGTATATGAACTATGAGGTGCATCCGACTTGCGGAATTTCAACGGTAAAATCGCTGATTGGCGAAGCGGATGACCCCAGATATTTTGCACATCCTGACAGGATTAAGGCGGGGATACTTTGGTTTTCCAAAGGATATGTGGAATACCAGATTCCCAATCTGCTGCCCGCCGCGCAGAAAATTGATGAGATAATATTTTCTATGGAGCTTTCCAGCGAAGCGCCGGGAGTTAACAATGACTGGCCTTCGGACATTACATTTATAATAAATGATGTACCGGTTGGGTGTTGGACGTCTCCTGGGGATTATGGGGATGTAAGAGGAATTTTTACACCGGACTGGTGGTTTACCAACTGGAATCAGTATGGGCTTTTAAAGGTTCTGATTATAAATAAGAAGGGAACCTTTATAGATGGATTAAAGATATCGGATGTGTCCACTGAATATTTCAGACTTGATTACAAAAGTATTATCCGCTTGCGGCTGGAGGTAAGGGAGGACGCGCTTCATATGGGAGGACTTACGCTTTTTGGCAGCGGATTTGGCAATTATGGACAGGGAATTAAAGTACGTATCCGTTATAGTCCCATGAAGACAATATTCCGGCAGCCATTAAATGAAAGCGGTCAATCAGAATGAAAGAGTAATTGACAACATAAACTGTTTGTGATAGTCTGGCATTATATTTTGATATAGTGGGCGGGAGTTTTCGGGCTTATTGTCTGGGAAAATCAACAAGAACATGAAATAGTCAGAGCACGACAATCAGGCCACCTTCTGTGGTTAAATAGAAGGTGGCTTTTTCAGTCAACAGATGGAGGAGCATATGAGCAAGGGGAAATATTATATCACAACAGCTATTGCTTATACTTCGGGGAAACCCCATATCGGCAACAGTTATGAGATTGTGCTGGCGGACAGCATTGCAAGGTTTAAGAGAAAAGATGGGTATGATGTATATTTTCAGACAGGAACAGATGAGCATGGGCAGAAGATTGAACTAAAAGCAAAAGAGTCTGGTATTACACCCAAAGAATTCGTGGATAATGTGGCAGGTACAATTAAGGATTTATGGGATTTGATGGATACCTCCTATGATTATTTTATCCGTACCACAGACAAGGACCACGAGAGACAGGTACAGAAAATTTTTAAGAAGCTTTATGAACAGGGAGACATTTATAAAGGCGCCTATGAAGGCCTTTACTGTACGCCCTGCGAGTCCTTCTGGACAGAATCCCAGCTTGTGGACGGCAAGTGTCCTGACTGCGGCAGGGAAGTGAAACCGGCCAAAGAAGAGGCTTATTTTTTCAGAATGAGTAAGTATGCAGACAGGCTGATTGAGCATATTAACACACATCCGGAGTTTATACAGCCGGTATCCCGTAAGAATGAAATGATGAACAATTTTCTTTTGCCGGGACTGCAGGATTTATGCGTTTCAAGAACCTCCTTTAAGTGGGGGATTCCGGTGGACTTTGACGATAAACATGTAATTTATGTGTGGCTGGACGCGCTGACTAATTATATTACAGGCATTGGTTATAATTGTGAAGGGGAAAGCACAAGCCAGTATCAGAAGCTTTGGCCGGCGGACCTGCATTTAATAGGTAAGGACATTATCCGTTTCCATACAATTTACTGGCCTATCTTTTTGATGGCGCTGGGGGAGCCGTTGCCCAAGCAGATATTTGGGCACCCATGGCTTTTACAGGGGGATGGCAAGATGAGTAAGTCCAAGGGGAATGTGATTTACGCCGACGATCTTGTGAATTTCTTTGGAGTAGATGCGGTGCGCTATTTTGTGCTTCATGAAATGCCCTTTGAAAATGATGGAACAATTTCCTGGGAGCTGCTGGTGGAAAGAATTAATTCTGATCTTGCAAATACACTGGGAAATCTGGTAAACAGAACTATTTCCATGAGTAATAAATATTTTGACGGTATCGTAGCGGATAAAGGCTGTGTGGAAGCGGTGGACGCGGACTTAAAGGCTGTGGCGACGACAGCTTACGGCAGGGTGGCGGCTAAAATGGAAGAGCTTCGGGTAGCCGATGCGCTTACGGAAATTTTCGTACTGTTTAAACGCTGCAATAAATATATTGATGAGACGGAGCCATGGGTACTTGCCAAAGATGAAGCAAAAAAAGACCGTCTTTCAACTGTGCTGTATAATCTGGTTGAAGGAATTTTAATTGGCGCATCTTTGCTGGAGCCTTTTATGCCGGGAACTGCAAAGAAAATTGCAAAGCAGCTTCATACGGAAATCAGGGGCTTTGACCAGCTGGGAGCGTTCGGGTTGTATCCTTCGGGAAATAAAGTGACGGAAAAGCCGGAGATCCTTTTTGCACGTCTGGATGTGAAAGAAGTGGTGGAAAAAGCGGATGCCATGTTTGCGGCAAGAAAAGCGGAACAGGGCGCGGCAGCTGACGGAATGGAAAAAGTGGAAGAAAATGTGATTGACATAGAACCTAAAGAGGAAATCACATATGAAATGTTTGATAAAATGCAGTTTCAGGTAGGCGAGATTATTGCCTGTGAGGAAGTGCCAAAGTCTAAGAAACTGCTTTGCTCTAAAGTACGGATAGGCAGCCAGGTAAAGCAGATCGTATCAGGAATTAAACAGTACTACCATCCGGAAGAGATGGTTGGGAAAAAAGTAATGGTGTTGGTGAATTTAAAACCGGCCCGTTTGGCAGGGGTGCTTTCCGAAGGAATGCTGTTGTGCGCAGAAGATGCTGAAGGGAATTTAGCCCTTCTTACACCGGAAAAGAATATGCCCGCAGGTGCGGAAATATGTTAGTGTGCCTGCTGTAAAATTGTATAAATACACACAGGATATTTATGGCAGGCAACAGACAAAATTATGCTGTCTGCTATAAAAATAAAAATTACCGGCCAAGCATTTGTGCCGGAATTTTTATCCTGTATGGTAAATGGCAGGTACAGGGGATAAAATGGGAGGTTACTATGGTAAAAAAACAAGAGTTTACATTTGAGTCCAGAGATGGGAAATCAAAAATCCATGCCATCAGATGGGTCCCGGAAGGAAAAGTGGTCTGTATTCTTCAGATAATCCATGGTATGGCGGAGTATATTGAACGATATGAAGCACTGGCCCGGTATATGGGAGAAAAAGGGGTGCTGGTGACTGGCGACGACCATTTGGGGCATGGAAAAAGCGTTGGCGGGGAAGGAACGTATGGGTTTTTTTGCGAACAGGATCCGGCTACTGTGGTGGTCAGGGATGTGCATCGTCTGAAGAAGATGACTCAGGAGGAATATCCAGGTGTACCCTATGTGATATTGGGACACAGTATGGGGTCTTTCATTCTGCGGAATTATCTTTTTAGGTATGGGACGGGAATTCAGGGGGCAATTGTATGCGGCACTGGTTCTCAGCCTGCTGCGCTGGTAAAAATAAGCCGGCTGGTGGCGGCAGTGCAGGGGGTTTTTCTTGGACAAAAGCATAAAGCGGTAATGATAGATAAAATGGCGTTCGGTTCCTATAACAAAAGGATACCAAATGCCCGGACGCCTTTTGACTGGCTGTGCACACAAGAAAGTGTAGTGGATGCTTATATACAGGATGAACTGTGCGGATTTACCTTTACTGTTAATGGATTTTCAACACTGTTTACATTGATTGACCGTCTGAATCAGAAGGAAAATCTAAGAGCGATGCCCCACAGCCTTCCTGTGCATTTTATTGCAGGAGATATGGACCCTGTAGGCAATTATGGAGAGGGAGTCAAAAAGGCTTATGAGGATTTTGCAGGAGTGGGTATGGAACGGATTACCATAAAGCTTTATCCCGGCGGCAGACATGAGCTGCTCAATGAAAAAAATAAGTATCAGGTGTATGATGATATTTACCCCTGGATTATGGAAAGGGTAAAAGAGTATCAGCTGTAAGGGGTATAAAGATGAAGAGAAAAATTTTAGTATGGTTATCTGTACTTTGCGCAGTAATCCTGCTTTGTCCGTCAGCAGGATATGCAAAGGAAACAGAAGGCGTCGACAAGGAAGCGGCGGATATGATTGGACAGGTAAAACAGCAGCTGGCGGCAGTATTTGAAAATGTGGATAAAGAGACAGCGGAGGAAGTTTTTTCGTTTCTAAAACAAAAGGTGCAGGGGGAAGCGCTCTATACGGAAGAAGGGCTGCTGGCGGCCATTAACGAAGGAAAAGAAAAGTTTGGAGTGGAGATTGATAAAACAGATGCCCAAAAACTGGTGGATACAATGGAAAAGCTTGAGGATATGGGGTTTTCCGCAGAATATGTGATAGACAAAACACAAAGCCTGTACCAGCAGTATGGGGCAGGCTTTGTGGAGCATGTAGACGAGGTGGTAACTGGGGCTGTGAAAGACGCGGCTTCCAATGCGGTAAGCAGTTTTTTTAATAATTTGAAAAATTCTGTAAAGGGGTTTTTTGATAACTTATTTTCATAAACAGGTCAGATGAAAGAATAAAATATGTATGTCCTTGCAAATAATAGTTATAACGTGCACAAATTGTAGATTAAGGGAGAATGCACTAATCCAATCTTTGGGCAAAGCGGAAATGGAGGATATGATATGAAAATTGCATTTTATGGAACAAAGCCATATGACAGGGTATGGTTTGAACCAATGGGAAAAGAATATGGTTTCGACATTCATTTTATAGAAAGCTCCTGTAACAGGGAAACCGTGTTTATGGCTAAGGGATACGATGCCATCTGTATTTTTGTAAATGATTATGTAAATGCCGAAATGATAGACATTCTTTATGAAATGAATGTTAAGGCTATTTTGTTGCGCAGCGCTGGTTTTAATAATGTGGATGTGAAGGCGGCAGAGGATAAAATTATTATTTTGCGTGTCCCAAGCTATTCGCCGGAAGCAGTGGCGGAGTTTTCCATGGCCATGCTTCTTACAGTAAACAGACTGACCCACAAGGCTTATAACAGAACCAGGGATTTTAACATGAGCTTGAACGGTTTAATGGGAGTGGATTTGAACGAAAAAACGGCAGGCGTTATCGGAACAGGAAAAATTGGACAGTCAATGATACGGATATTAAACGGTTTCCAAATGCACGTCCTTTGCTATGATCCTTTTCCGATTGAGGGACTGGAAGCGGAGTATGTGTCGTTGGAGGAATTATTTAAAAATTCTGATGTTATTTCACTTCACTGCCCTTTAAATTCGGATACGCGCCATATCATCAATAAAGAAGCCATTGCCCTAATGAAGAAGGGCGTTTATCTGGTAAACACTTCAAGAGGCGGGCTGATTGATACGGACGCTCTGATAGACGGCATGCTGGAAGGCAGGTTCGGAGGGGTTGGTCTGGATGTTTATGAAGAAGAGGAAGGGGTTTTTTATGAGGACCGCTCAAACGATATTATTACAGACGATAATCTGGCGCGGCTGATGACTTTTCCGAATGTTCTGGTTACATCTCATATGGGATTTTTTACAAAGGAGGCAATGCAGGCAATTGCCCAGGTTACGCTGGAGAATGCGTATGCGCTGGAAAACGGACTGCCGCTGGTTAACCAGGTAGGGAAAGAAATGGTTTCTTAATACTGGACGCTGTAAATACATTGCGCTATAATACTGGTATACAGTTAAAAAATCAATATTTATAAATTCCCCTCAATTGTAAAATTGTGTTTTATCTGTTATAATTATGTATTAACGATATTCGAAGGGATAAAGCAATGGATGAAGAATTACCTTATGAGATACGTTTTGCCGCCCAGGATGAATGGGAAGAAGCCATGGGGCTGGCTTGGAAAACTTTTTTAGAGTTTGAAGGGGATATCTATACAATGGAGGGGGTCAGGAGCTTTGAGGATTTTATAACAGATTCCGGCCTCAAGCGGATGTTCCTTATGGGGGTCTATCAGATGATGACAGCTTATGACCATGGCAGGATGGTGGGGATGATCACTCTGCGGAACGAAGTGCACATCTCCCTTCTTTTTGTGGATAAGAATTATCACAGGCATGGCATCGGAAGAGCCCTTATTATGAAAATGGCCAGCTATGTAAAGGGCGAACTGGGAAAACACCGTCTGACGGTGAATGCGTCTCCTTATGGGGTTGCGTTTTACCATCAGATCGGCTTCCGGGACTTGGGACCGGAAAAGAAGCAGGATGGGATAATATATACTCCCATGGCGTATGAGTTTCCGGAAGGGAACGGCTGACGGTGTCCAGGCGGCATGAAGGAGAAAAATCAGGGCGTAAGGTAATGTTTTTATTGAATGCAGGTGGAGCTTATGGAATATATACACAGTAAAGATATTTTTCTGTTTATGAGGGATACGCTGAAGCTGGTTGATCGAAGGGCAATGGATCACGGTTCCAGGGTGGCGTATTATTTATATAAAATGCTGGAATGTAAGGGCGTATATGAAAAGTTTGAACTGGCTGATTTTGTTTTTATGGCTTCGTTACATGATATTGGCGCTTACAAAACAGACAACTTAAAGGATATGATACGGTATGAATTAAAGGAGCCTATGCCCCATGCAACTTATGGCTATCTGGTGTTTAAGCACCTTTCGCCTTTAAGTGAACTGGCAACGGTGATTCTTTATCATCATACAGATTATTCCCAACTGGAGCTGCTTGACTATGAGCAAAGGGAGATTGCTGCCTGTTTAAGTCTGGCTGAACGGGTTGATATTTTTTCCGTTGCACTGGGAGAGAAGTTTGATATCAGCATGTTTGACAAACAGGTGGGAACGGCAATCAGCAAAGAGGCCATGGACTTGTTTGTGAAGGCGGTGCGGGAACATGATGTTCTGAACAAAGTAAAAAGCGGGGATTACAAAGAGGAACTGGACGATATTATCGGCTATATGATTTTTACCAATGAGGATAAACGCAAATATCTGGAAATGTTAATGTATTGCCAGGGATTTAAGAGTGAAAAAGCAGTGGTAAATTCTGTTATCTGCACCTGTATAGCTGAGATGCTGGGGGTAAAGGCAGGACTGAGTCCGTTAGAGAGGGACCAGCTGTACTATGGAGCCATTTTGCACGATATCGGAATGATGGCGGTGCCAAGGGAAATCACAGATGCGCCAAGAGCGCTGACCGCCCAGGAATATGACAAGGTAAAGAAGCATGTATATCTGGCTGAACGGATTCTGCAAAACAGGATGGCGCCTGAGGTAGTGGAAATCGTTGCTGCCCATCACGAAAGAAGCGATGGGAGCGGCTATCCGAGAGGGCTTAGGGAAATGCAGATGAACCAGAAACAGCAGATCCTGCAGCTTGCGGATTCTGTTACGGCTCTTTTGGGCAGAAGGTCTTACCGGTCAGCGTTTAAGGAGTCGGAAATGCTGGATATAATACAGGAAGAGGCTTCCAACGGAAAGTATAACAAGAATATTGCCAAGACATTGTTTGACAACTATGATGACATTATGCAGCGGGTAAAGCTGCGCGCCGAAGAAACAATGGTTACATACCGCAGACTGAACCAGCAATTCAAAAAGGTTTCCGATAAACTGAAAGCACAATAAGGAAAAGTGGCAACATAAGAAAAGGAAGAGGAAAATATGGGAAGATTTTTTAGCATTGAAAGTCCTTTGTTCAATTTTTTAACGAAGGTAGCGGACTTGATTTTACTTAATTTTTTAGCGATGATCTGTTGTATACCTATTATAACGATAGGGGCTTCTATGACAGCGCTGAATTATGTGGCGTTAAAAATGGTCAGAGACGAAGAATGCTATATTACAAGGGCCTTTTTTAAATCCTTTAAAGAGAATTTTAAACAGGCAACGATTATCTGGATTATTCTTTTGGTGGGAATTGCAATTATTGCGGGAGATATATTTATTTTTACGTATTCAACGCTTAAGTTCCCTGCCTGGCTTAAAATTGCCCTGATGTCTGTGGCGATTATTGGACTTTTTACCATTATGCACTTATTTCCTGTGTTGGCAAAGTTTGACAATACAATTAAAAATACCTTTAAAAATTCTCTTTTTATGGGTATATTAAGCTTCCCCAAAACAGTTCTGATGATGGTTGTCTGGGTGCTGCCCCTTGTACTTGCAGCATTCTTTTTCCAAATTTTTCCCATTATTTTCTGTCTGGGAATTTCGGCGCCTGCCTATTTATCCGCACGTCTCTATAACAAAACCTTTAAACGGTTTGAGCCGGAAGAGACGCAGATAACAAGTGACGAGGAATGGTCAATTGTTATGGAAGAAGAAGCGGAGACAGCGGAAGGGGAAGAAAAAGAAATCGCAGAGGCAGTTCAGGTGACGGAAATTGAGAAAACAGAATAATAATTTTGTGTAAAGTGTCTATTGAATCACTGCTTTTGTTGGTCAAGTTGTCGGGTGCGATTGAAATTGTTTATACTTATAAGCATTTTCAACAATGGAGGATAAAATATTTGTGGAATAATAGTATAGGCAAGAGCAGGAAACTCATGTATACTTATTTCAGACTTGGTTGATTAAATATTTTAAGGAGGCTAACAAAAATGGCAAGTTTATCTTTAAAGAATATCTGCAAAGTATATCCCAATGGGTTTGAGGCAGTTAAAAACTTCAATCTTGAGATTAAGGATCAGGAGTTTATTATCTTCGTAGGACCTTCAGGATGTGGTAAGTCCACCACATTACGTATGGTTGCAGGTCTGGAAGACATTTCTTCCGGTGAATTAAAAATTGGTGACAGAGTGGTTAACGATGTAGAACCTAAGGACAGGGATATTGCAATGGTATTCCAGAACTATGCTCTGTATCCTCATATGTCTGTATATGACAATATGGCTTTTGGTCTTAAACTGAGAAAAGTTCCGAAAGATGAAATTGATAAGATGGTTAAAGAAGCAGCTAAGATTCTTGACCTGACAGCTCTTCTTGATCGTAAACCTAAGGCTTTGTCCGGTGGTCAGAGACAGCGTGTTGCTATGGGCCGTGCTATCGTTCGTAATCCTAAGGTGTTCCTGATGGACGAACCTCTTTCAAACTTGGATGCTAAACTTCGTGTACAGATGCGTGTTGAGATTTCCAAACTTCATCAGAGATTGGGAACTACCATCATTTATGTAACACATGACCAGACAGAGGCTATGACCCTGGGTGACAGAATCGTTGTTATGAAGGACGGTGTTGTTCAGCAGGTAGATACACCTCAGAACCTGTACCAGAAACCTGCGAACCTGTTCGTAGCAGGATTTATGGGATCACCTCAGATGAACTTCCTTGATGCAGTAGTAGAAGTAAGCGGCGACACAGCATTCCTTAAGATTGCTGGCAAGAGCATTCCTCTTCCTCCTGCTAAATCCAAGAAGTTAATTGCTGGCGGATATTCAGGAAAGAAAGTTACATTTGGTATTCGTCCTGAAGATGTATACGATTCAGAAGAATTTGTTGCATCATCCAAATGTGTATTTGAATCTACTATCAGAGTTTATGAATTGCTGGGTGCAGAAGTTTACTTATACTTTGATCTGGCTGAGTTCCCGCTCACAGCAAGAGTTGACTCCCGTACACCTTCAAGACCTGGCGACTCAGTTAAGTTTGCTTTTGATGTTGAGAAGATTCATGTATTTGACAAGGAAACAGAACAGACTATTACCAACTAGTATTATATGTAAAAGGGATGTCGTAGACATCCCTTTTTTATTCCTGCAAGCAATGAGTCAGGCGGATGCAAAGCGTCCAATTGACAAATGCCGGGAGGGTCAAATATCCTGCGGTTTTGCTGCGTTGCAAGTTTGATGCCCCATTAGCTTGTCGTGGGGTTTTTGACTGTTGCCAAAATTTGAATAGTTCTGGTATACTGTACAGTATAGGGAATTGTAAATAAATAATTTTGCTGTTTGACTAGTAATTATCAAATGTGAAGTTATTTATTTACAATTCTAAGAAAGGACGTGAAGATATGATATCTACGCAGGTTATAGCAAATTGTATTGAAGAGCTTCGGATGATTACAAGGGTAAACCTGGCTGTGTTTGGCCTGGACGGAGCTGTAGTTACCTCCACATTTGACTGTAGTGATATTTCTACAGGGCTTATTACTGGCTTTGCGGATTCTCCGGCAGACAGTCAGGTGATAGGGAGGGATCATCTGTTAAAAATAATGGATGAAAATGAACTGGTTTACATTCTTGTGGCAAGGGGCAGCAATGATGAGGCGTATTTGATTGGAAAGATTGCGGTAAGTCAGCTGCAGCAATTGATAACGGCTTATAAGGAACGTTTTGACCGGAATAATTTTTTCCAGAATCTTTTAATGGACAATCTTTTGCTGGTGGATGTATATAACCGTGCAAAGAAGCTGCATATTGAAGTAATGGTACCAAGGGTGGTTTTTATTATTGAAACAAGAACTGAGAAGGATGGCACCGCTGCAGAGCTGCTTAGGGGAATGTTTTCAGCACAGTCAGGGGACTTTATCACAGCGGTGGATGAGAGCAATGTGATACTGATAAAGGCGCTGAACACAGCAGATGGAAACCAGGAAATTGAACAGACAGCGCAGACAATTGTAGATATGATGAGCACAGAAGCCATGATGAATGTCAGAGTGGCCTATGGGACAGTGGTGCAGGAGCTTAAAGACGTTTCCAAGTCATACAAGGAAGCGATGATGGCGCTTGATGTGGGAAAGATTTTTTATGTGGAAAAGAAGGTAAATTCTTATGGCAGTCTTGGAATAGGACGTCTTATTTACCAGCTTCCCGCAAATTTGTGCAGAATTTTTATTGAGGAGATTTTTGGCGATAATGATCCTGGCGATTTTGATGAGGAAATTGTAACTACTGTAAGTAAATTCTTTGAGAATAACCTTAATGTGTCAGAAACTTCCCGCCAGCTTTTTGTTCATCGGAATACACTTGTATACAGGGTGGAAAAGCTTCAAAAAAGCACAGGGCTTGATGTGCGCACCTTTGACGACGCGCTTACTTTTAAGATTGCCATGATGGTATATAATTACATGAAGTATCAGGATGCAGCAAATAATTAAAAGAACATTCCGGGCTTACATGTCGATGGAAAATATGGAATGAACAACCTTGTTTCTGAATACAATAATACATAATTGTAGGGAGGGATAAGGTTGTTTTTATATGAAAAGAAAATAGTATATCTTTCATGTTATATGGGAGGCATTAAACAGTCTTCGGCCGGATTCGCCAGGATTTCGGGGAAAAGGGAGGCCCTGTTGTTGGACATACATATCAGGAATGTGCAGGATATGGAAGATGGAAATTACGCACTGTTTCTTGTGCTTGCAAACAGGGAAGTGAAGTGCGGAACTGCGGCAGCCAAAGGCGGCAGCCTGAATATAGAAAAAAGAATTACGCGGCATGGAAATATGCTGCATGTAGGAGCCGAGTGTTTTCAGGAAGAAGAAATATGCGGCATTCAAATTTATATAAGTGATAAAAACCGGATATCAGGCTATTGGAAGCAGCCAGCTACTTTTCCGGCTATAGAAAATGGGAATAAAAGAACAGATTTATATGCTGCAGATAAAAATGCGATAGTCACTCCTTCAGACAGAGAGATTGTGATAAGCGGAACGGAAAAGAAGGAAGCTGCAAATGAGAAAAGAGAGGAAACGCCGGAAGCTGTGAAAATGGATATTTCCGGTGCATATATGAGAAGGGAGATAGTGGTAGAGTCTGCCTCCGAAAATAAATGGGAGCAGCTTCAGAAAGGGTATAAGAAGGTTCATCCCTTTGGCGATGAAAGATTGTTTTTGTCTATCGAGCCAAAGGATTTTGTAATTCTACAGGCATCTTATCAAAGGCTTGTAAATAACAGTTTTCTTTTACATGGGTTTTATAATTACAGACACTTGATATTAGGGCCTGATGCGGAAATGAGGGATGAAAACAACACGTGTTTTTATCTGGGGGTACCTGGAACCTATTTTGAAAGGGAGAAAATGGTAGCCGTGATGTTTGGCTTTGAGGGATTTGAGTGCAGCGGAGCAGTAGAAATCGGAAAGTTTGGTTATTATATGCGAAAGGTAGAGCTGTAAATTTTATTTTCAGGGAAACTGTCATGCGTTACCTGTCCAGTTAGCTAAAACCAGGCACCCTTACGGCACATGAAAAATTCTGTTTAGTGCTGCTTTGTTCCCAACCTGACACGGTTCACAGATTTCCATTGCGTAAGACCCAATCCTCAGACACCACTTATACAGGGCGGCCATAACAGCTTCCCTGAAAATAAAGAGTCACAGTCCCTAAAATGCCGACAGCTTTGCACAAAATCAATTTTCTGGGTCAATGCAAAGCATCTTCTTGTAGTATATGTTTTTTCGTTGTGTTTGTCAACAAAAATGATATAGAAAGGAAAATTGATTTCCGTTTATGAAAAATGAAATACAAAAAAGAGGAGAAAAATAAAGAACATGACGGAACAGGAAAAGTTTATGAAAAAGGCGCTGAAACAGGCGGAAAAAGCGTATGCTTTGGGGGAAGTACCGATTGGGTGTGTGATTGTATTTGAAGGAAAGATTATTGGGAGAGGGTATAACCGCAGGAATACGGATAAGAATACACTATCTCATGCAGAAATTACAGCAATCAATAAGGCAAGCAAAAAGATCGGGGACTGGCGGTTAGAGGGATGTACATTATATGTGACGCTTGAGCCGTGCCAGATGTGCGCCGGAGCTATTGTACAGGCGAGAATAGATGAAGTTGTGATGGGAAGTATGAATCCCAAGGCAGGCTGTGGAGGATCTATATTAAATATTTTGGAGATGCCGGAATTTAATCATCAGGTAAAGGTGACAAGAGGAGTACTGCAGGAAGAGTGCTCCCATATGCTTACGACCTTTTTTAAAGAACTGCGGGTGCGAAATAAGAGGGAGAAGGAGCAGAAAAGCTTAGCTCTTCTCCCCAACAATATTTTGCATCCAGACGCCGCTTCTCACCATAAAGAATCCTAACACAACTTTAATGATCTCTGTAAACTGAACCAGAAAAAACACCAGTGTTATGTGCAGAGAAGTATAGTTTGCCAGCAGATATGCAAAGGGTATCACAAGTACCCAGGTATAAACACTGTCAAAAAGAAAAGTGACAACCGTTTTTCCGCCGGAGCGCAGGGTAAAGTAAGCACAATGGGAAAAGGCGCAAAGGGGCATAACAAGGGCAGAGATGACAATCAGCTTTTGGGCAAGGGTTTTGATGCTTTCCTCTGTATTATAGATGGAGGGAAAGTACCTGCCAATTACAACCATAACCATTGAAATACAGGAACAGCAAAATACACTAAAGAAGATCATCTTATTGTCGGCATCCTTTGCTTCTTCTGTTTTGCCTGCGCCAAGGAGCTGGCCAACCACGATGGAAATGCAGCCTCCCAATTGTATATAAACGATATTAAACAGGTTGCTGATAGTGGAGGAGATATTCTGCGCAGCCACAACTTCCAGTCCCCGGACGGCATAGCACTGAGAGATAACAGCCATGCCTGCGGCCCAAAACATCTCATTGAACATCAAAGGAGACCCTTTTACCAAAATACCTCTAAGAATATGCCAGGGTATTTTAGGACTGGTGTATGCGCCTTTAATGTAAGGATTAACTTTTTTGTGGCTGTGTGTCCAGAACACAACAATCGCGCACTCAATAAAACGTGCGATTACTGTTGCTATGGCCGCTCCGCGCACACCAAGAGAAGGAGCGCCAAAGGCGCCGAAAATCAGTATGTAATCAAGAATTAAATTGGTAATAACGGCTACAATTCCCGCCAGCATGGGGACAAATGTCTGTCCGGTTTCACGGATGGTATTCGTGTATGACTGGCCAAGGGCAAAGGGGGCCAGACCGATAACCATAATTGCAAGATATTCCTTTCCATACCTTAAGGCCAGGGAGATATCGCCTACACTGCCGCTGTCGCTTAAATAAAGGGAAATCAGCTGGGTGTCAAAAAAACCAAACAATATAAGGGCGGCTCCGGTAATGATTGCACAGGCATAGAGCTTAAAACGAAAAGTGTATTTCTGACCTTCGTAGTCCCCCTTTCCAAAAAACTGTGTACCGAAAATACCTGCACCTGATACACCTCCAAAAATACAAATATTAAAAACAAACATCAGCTGGTTGACAATAGCAACGCCGGACATTTGTTCCGTACCAATCTGTCCCACCATAATATTGTCTAAAAAGCTGACGAAACTGGTTATTGCATTTTGAATAATCATTGGTACCGCAAGATAGAGCACGTGTCTGTAAAATTCTTTGTCACCTATAAATTTGTTTCGAAACCATTTCCACATAATAACATTCTCCATAATAATTTTGACCGTATCTGACGCATGTCAGACTATTGTAATGGAAAGAGCCGCTGTCGTCAATAGATTTACATGTTGATTTTTGCAGGGCAGCTGACGGTGTATCCCTGTCATTTCAGAGGGGAAAGTGTATAATTGAAAGACTTTCTGTTTTAGTATGACAGATTTCTGGTATAGTAAAACAAAAGAAGCGCAAGGAGGGGTGATGCCGATGGATATAAGCCTGATTTTCTGTCTTGTGGTGGTAGTGGTTTTAATGTTGTGCCTGATACGGATTCTTATGCTCCATGAGAAGCTCAGAAAGAGGTACGAAATTCTGGTGGAAAGCTTTAACAGTCTGCAGAAAATGAACGGAGAGCTTCGCAGTCAGAGGCATGATTATCTGAATCACCTACAGATAGTATATGGCATGATGGAACTGGAGGAATATGATGAGCTTCACGATTATCTGGAACCGATTTATAAGGGAATGATGAAAATGGGGAAGGCAATCAGAACATCCATACCGGCTGTTAATGCGTTGCTTATGGCAAAGATGGGAACAGCAGAGGCGGAAAAGGTAGATTTTTATGTGGAAGTAAAGTCAGATTTAAAAAAATTAAAAGTGGAACCCTGGGAGTTGTGTAAGGTACTTTCTAACTTGATTGACAATGCGGTGACTGCACTTGGAGAAAGAGAAGAAGGCAGAAGAATGACGCTGGATATTAATGAGGACAGAGAAAACTACATATTTACAGTGTCCAATAACGGGCCTGCCATTTTGCCTGACAAAATTGATATGATATTTAAGGCAGGGTTTTCTACTAAAAAAGAAGAAGGACATGGTATGGGGCTTTCCATTGTGTCGGATATACTGAAAGAAAATCATGGTACGATTTCGGTGCGATCGGCGGGAGAAGAAACATTGTTTATGGTTAAATTTGCAAAGGGGGTGGAAGAATAAGTGAACACAATTGTAATAATCGGCATTATATGTTTAATTGCAGGTTTTGTACTGGTGGGCGTGGAAATGGTGGTTCCGGGGTTTGGCCTTCCGGGGATATCCGGAATTGTCGCTCTGGTGGCAGGAATCTTTTTGACGGCGGACACGATTGAAAGCGGGATACGAATTACTGTGATAGTAATAGTGATATTGGGAATTTTGATGACGATTATCATGGGGTTTCTGTCGCAAAAGAAATTTAAATCGCCTATTATTCTGGATACAGATGTGAAGGCAGGAATTCCTTTAAATTCCTCAGACCTTGATTATCTTTTGAATAAGGAGGGGATGGCAGCCACAGATTTAAAGCCGGCAGGGAAGGGAGATTTTGAGGGGATTGAGCTGGACGTATTTTCGGAGGGACAATATATTAAAAAAGGAAGTAAAATAATAATCAGCAGAATTAGCCAGAACAGACTTATGGTGAAAAAGAAATAATATTTTGGGTACGGAAAATAAAACAAAGAATGTGGTATTATACGGAAATGGAGGATTTGTATGACAGTAAAAATAGCTTTATTGGGAATTATTTGTCTTTTGGTGGTGATGTTTTTTGTGTTTGTGCCAGTGGGACTTTGGATTTCCGCAGTTGCAGCAAATGTAAAGGTGGGTATCTTTAATCTGATAGGAATGAGGCTTAGAAGAGTGTCTCCGGGAAAGATTGTTTTTCCGTTGATTAAAGCAACCAAAGCGGGGATTGATGTTAAGGTGAATGAACTGGAAGCGCACTTTCTGGCAGGCGGTGACGTGGATAGTGTGGTAAATGCGTTGATAGCGGCAGAAAGAGCGGGAATGGATATTTCCTTTGAGAGGGCCTCTGCGATTGACCTGGCAGGACGGGATGTGTTTGAGGCAGTTAAAATGAGCGTAACCCCTAAGGTAATAGAAACACCATTGATCTCGGCGGTTTCTAAAAACGGAATTGAGCTTTTGGTAAAGGCCAGGGTTACTGTCAGAACCAATATTGACAGACTGATAGGCGGCGCCGGTGAAGAAACAGTGATTGCACGGATTGGTGAAGGTATCGTTACCACAGTGGGGTCATCCATGAGTCATGACGAGGTATTGGAAAATCCAGATGAAATATCCAAATTGGTGTTGGAAAAAGGGCTGGATTCAGGAACCGCATATGAGATAATTTCCATTGATATTGCGGATATTGATATTGGCAGGAACGTGGGCGCCAACCTGCAAAGTCTCCAGGCGGAGGCTGACAATAAGATTGCACAGGCAAGAGCTGAGGAACGGCGGGCTATGGCGGTTGCGCTTGAACAGGAAATGCGCGCTGCTGTGGTGCAGGCGGAAGCCGAAGTGCCCAAAGCCATGGCGCAGGCGCTAAGAGAAGGCCATATCGGTGTGGTGGATTATTATAAGCTGCAAAATGTACTTGCAGACACGGAAATGAAAAAGAGCATTGGCACAGGAGCGAATGCCTATGCGGAAGGTAAGAAGGAAACGAAGCTTTATGATTAAGGTGATGCTGATTGATGATGAACCGGAGATAAGGAAGCTACTTCATAAAATGGTCGAAAAGCAGCCTGACTATCAGGTAGTGGCACAGTGCGCCGATTTTTCAGGTGCAGTGGTAGAATTTACAAAGTACAGGCCGGATGTGATTTTTATGGATATCGACCTGAATGGAGAAAGTGGGATGGAGTGTGCGAAAGTGCTTACGGAATTAAATCCGAAGCTGAAGGTAATTTTTGCCACGGCGCACAGTGAATATATGGCTAATGCATTTGAAATCTATGCCTTTGATTATCTGGTCAAACCATTTAATATGGAACGTGTTGTAAAGACTTTAAACCGTATCAGAGGGAGCCTAATGGGAAACGATGGAGCGGAAGCCGGGCTGCCGGATAAGCTGACCAGACCGGAACACCATAAAGATAAGCTTTTTATAAGAGGCAGGGATCAGGCATGCCTGCTGAATACAAATGAAATTATTTTTGTGGAAAGACTGGATGGCTATACAAATATTGTGACAGCGGGAGAACAGTTTAAAACATCCATATCTCTTGGCGAAATTGAAGAAAAGCTTGGAAACGAAGATTTTATGCGCTGCCATAAGTCCTATATAGTAAATATTTCCCATATTACCAAAATAGAGCCATATGGAAGATGGACTTATGTGGTGAAATTTAAAGACACAGACGCAACGGCGCTTATGACAGCCCAGAACTACGAAGAAATTAAGAAAATGTTTATGTAACCAGGCAAATGACAGCCTGCAGACATTTTGCGGCGGCCGCAAGAATCAAAGAAACTATCTATTGGTGCAATGCCGCAAGCATAGCTTGTGGTATGCGGGGTATAAACAGGGAGCATATACCGACAGAATACTGTGTATATGCTCCCTGTTTTGGTTACAATCCGGTTTCCCTTGTGGTCCCGCCATAACGGTATTTGACAGGAAGAAGCGTCAGGCTGGGGACAGCTTTTGTATCCTGAGTCATTAGAAGCTCCACGCATTTTTCCGCAAGCTGTTCAATTGGCTGGCAGATAGAGGAAACGAATAATCCTTCCTCTGCATTTCCGAATTTACTGACTCCGTCAAATCCGATAATCTGTACATCTTCAGGAACCTTAAAGCCTTCTTGAAGCAAAAGGTTCATAAACAAATATCCGTGATAATCTGTATGGGCAAATACACCGTCAAAGCTTAAGGAGCCATCCCTGTTTTTATGCTTGTCAAGAAAGTCTTTCATAAGAGACAGCTTTTGTTCACAATCTATAACGTTAATGTAATCCGGGGTAAGGTTATACTTGGAACAGGCATGAAGATAGCCATCCATTCTCTTGTCAGATTCTCCGGGAAAAACAGAATGGAAACGGATATAAACCGGATGCTTACATCCAAATTCCAAAAGTTTTTCAACGGCAAGACATGCACCTGCAAAATTATCGGATGCAACTCTTGGAATGACCCGATTCTCAAAAAAACGGTCAAAGACAACAATGGGAAGGTCCTGAGATATATATTTCCCGATATCGGAATAGGTTAACGCGATAATACCATCTACTTTATTGTTTACAGCCATGTTCAAATAGTCTATTTCCTTTTGGGGAATGCCGTCTGCACAGCAAAGGAGCAGCTTCATTCCTTTTTTATAGAGGGCAGCTTCGATATGATCCGTAAACGAGGCAAAAAAGGGATTATGTGTGTTGGGGATAATTAATGCGACCAGATTGCTTTTTTGGATTTTTAAGCCTCTGGCATAGGTATTTACTTCATAATGTAATGTTTTGATAGCTGTTTCTACTTTTTGCCTGTTTTTTTCGGAGACTGGAATGCCGTTAATTACTTTGGAAACAGTACCCAAAGCAACGCCGGCTTCTCTGGCCACATCCTTCATGGTAGCAGCTCTTTTTGAAGTCAATGCAATCACCCCATTTCTATTATAGAAAACTACAAAAAAGCTTCTGATTCAGTATAGTATATAGATTTATTTATAACATATTATGTAAAACGTTTCAATTGGTAGAACCATACAAATGAAACGTTATATTTTTATATAATATTTACAAACTGCTATAAAATTATGACAAATAGTTGATTTATCTTTAAGTTAATGTTATGATACAACAAGAATAAATGAAACGTTTCATAAGCAAAAAGAGGAGGATTAAAATGAAGAGGGGTAATAAAAAAGGTGCGGTAAAAGTGCCGGAGGAGAGTCTTGGCAAGCAGATTAAGAAGCATTGGGAATTTTATCTGCTTTTGCTGCCGGGCATTATTTTAACAATTATTTATAAGTACATACCAATTTATGGGGTTCAAATTGCATTTAGGGATTACAATGCCATAGACGGTTTTTTTGGCAGCCCATGGGTTGGTCTAAAATGGTTTGAAAGATTTTTTAGTAATTACAATAGTGTCCGTATGATTCGTAATACAGTTCTGCTAAGTTTATACAGTATTTTATGGACATTTCCCATACCCATTATCCTGGCATTGTTAATCAATCAGGTAAAACTTAAAAAGCTTCAGAGAGTATCGCAGACAATTTTGTATGCGCCGCATTTTATCTCTGTAATGATTTTGTGCGGTATGCTGCGTATTTTCCTTTCTCCTTATGGCGGATTAATTAGCATGATAATGCAGGCATTTGGAGCAGAACCGGTAAACTTAATAGACTCCGCATCAGCGTTCAGAACGATTTATATAGGGTCCAGTATTTGGCAGGATGCCGGATGGGGAACCATCATATACATTGCAACCCTTTCAAGCGTAGACGCTTCTTTACATGAAGCGGCGAAAGTGGATGGGGCCAATGCGTTACAGAGAATTCTTCATATAGATGTGCCGGAACTGATTCCCGTCATTGTTATCCAGCTTATAATGTCTTTTGGCAATCTGATGAACGTAGGATTTGAAAAAGCGTATTTGCTGCAAACCAGTCTGAATAAAGAAACTTCAGAGATTATAGCAACTTATGTTTACGAGCAGGGTATGCTGAAGGCTATGTACAGTTTTTCCACGGCAGTCAGTTTGTTTAATACAATAGTAAATATTATTCTGCTTTTAGTGGTAAATAAAATTTGTAAAAAGCTTTCCAATGTAAGCTTTATATAGAGGAGGGGACAAAGTGAAAAAAGAAAGTAAATTATCATCTGAAAAATTGTTTGATATTATCAATGGTACATTTCTTATGCTGCTGGTAGTTCTTGTGGCTTACCCTCTTTACTATGTGCTGATTGCATCTGTTTCAGATCCATATGAGGTATATGCAGGCAGAACCTTTTTGTTCCCTTCCAAAATTACATTTGAAGGGTATGCCAGGGTTTTCAAAGAAAAATCTATTGCAATGGGTTACATCAACAGCATTTACTATACGGTGCTTGGAACATTGGTTTCTGTGGCGCTGATTATTACAACTGGGTATTGTGTTTCCAAAAAAACACTGCCCTTTAGAAGAAGCATTATGGTGTTTTATGTAATCACTATGTACTTTGGAGGAGGCTTGATACCTACTTATCTGGTAGTTTCCAACACCGGACTTTTAAACAGCGTTTGGGCGTTAATCCTTCCCGGAGGGGTTGCGGTTTATAATGTAATAGTTGCAAGGACGTATTTTGAAGGAAGCGTGCCCGAAGAGCTGTATGAGGCAGCGGCGATTGACGGCAGCAGTAATATGGGAACATTTTTTAAGATTGCGCTTCCCCTGGCAAAACCGATTATAGCGGTTATGGTTATTTTTACAATGGTTGCTTATTGGAATGACTGGTTTACCTCTTTGATTTATATGAGTGATAAAACAAGGTATCCGTTGCAGTTGGCGCTTAGGCAGATATTGATTCAAAGCCAGGCCACGGCGACCATGATAGGGAACATGGACGGCGGCTACGCGGAGGCAAATAAAATTACGGAGCTGATAAAATTTGCATCAATTGTTGTGGGGGCTGTCCCCATGCTGATTGCTTATCCCTTTGTACAGAAGTATTTTGAAAAAGGATTCATGGCCGGAGCGGTAAAAGGATAACGGCTTTGAGAATAAACGTTATTGAAAATGTAATGTAAACAGGCAGACGCCGGACACTATCGTGTGGGGGCAGAACATGAATGGAGGATTAAGATGAAAAAAACGTTAAACAAACTGACAGCAATGGGGCTGGCAGCAGCAATGACTTTGACTATGGCAGGCTGTGGAGGAAAAGGCGGCGGAAAAGGGACGGAAATTGATACGTCTCAGACGAATTTCAGGATATTTGCCAATACCAGCGCGCTTTCACCGGACAATAGTGAAAAACCCCTGGTTCAGCAAATGAATGAGGCAGTTGGAGTTACCATTGAATGGAACTGTGTTTCCGGCGATACGATGACAGAAAAGAAAAACCTGATTTTAAACTCAGGGAACGATATGCCGGATGCGCTTATGGATGCGGGGATGACGGACAGTGAGCTGATTACCGGAGGGGCAAGCGGTCTTTTGATTCCATTGGAAGAATATATTAATGAAGAAAATATGCCTAATTTGATGAAGCTTGTGGAAAAGCGTCCCCAGATTCTGGCAACCTGTACGATGCCGGATGGACATATTTACAGTCTTCCAACTATCTCTGAAATGGGATTTAAGTATACAGACGGAAATACCTATTATATTGGCGCAATTCCGCAGTTTACAGCGATTAATACAAAATGGCTGGAGGCGGTCAATATGGAAATGCCCACTACAGTTGATGAGCTTCATGATGTTTTAAAGGCATTTAAGGAAAATGATGTAAATGGAAACGGAGACCCTTCAGATGAGATTCCCATGTCTTTTATTTTTCCTGAAAGCAACGGCGCGTGGTGTGCAGGTATGAGCACGTTTTTTGCTCCCTTCGGCTGCACCGATTACCAAATGGATCACAGGGCGATTAAAGATGGCAAGGTGTATTACCAGGCGGCATCAGAAGCCTATAAAAATGCAATTGCTTATTACCATGACTGGTTTGAGGAAGGGCTGATAGATATTGAAGTATTTTCGCAGGATTCCAGTCAGTATATTGCCAAAGGAAATGGGGAAGACGCTCGTCTTGGCGTTTTTGTATGGTGGGAGATACCTGAAGTGGTTGGACAGGAGAGAGCTGGCGATTATGAATATCTGCCAGTGTTAAATGGCCCCGATGGTACGCATCATGTAAACTTAAATGAAATGGGAACGATAGGACGTGATAAGTTTTCCGTAACAAAGGCATGTAAAAATCCCGCGCTTTTACTTAAGTGGATTGATCAGGTGTATGACCCTATCAACAGTATGCAGGCCATTTATGGACCCATTGGCGTTTACTGGACAGATGAACCGGACGAAAACGGCTGTTACAGTATAAGAGAGCTTAAGGATGGTGAAACCGCCGGAGAGTTGAAATCCAAAAATGAACTGACAGGACCTTCCGCACAGCTGGCAGAGGATTATGGAACTTATTATTACATGGAGGAACGGGCACAGCAAAGACTGAATGATTTAAATGATTTCTGGTTCCAGTATGTTGACAGCACAGAATATTATCCTACGGTTGTTTATACAGAAGAAGAAATTGAAGTTATTAACGATAAGATTAGTGATATTAAGTCTATGACAGAGGAAAAAGTTGCCCACTGGCTGCGGGATGGAGGAATTGAAACGGAATGGGATCAGTATCTGACAGATCTTGACAACATGGGACTGCAGGATGTAATCGGTGCATGGCAGGCGGCTTATGACCGTTACATTTCAGCGCTTTCAGAGTAAAACAAATATAAAAAGTGGGTGTAGAAAGCGGGGCAGGCATAGCAATTGCCTGCCCCATGCCTATATAAAGACTTGGTTTTGGGAAAGGAAGCAGGTATGATTCGTCTGGCGTTTAGAATAGAGAAAAATAATAATGTGGTCTGCAGCGGCCCGGATGAGAAAATTTATTTCATGATAAATCAATATCCATTTATAAACAGAGTATATAGGTTTTATGATGGCGCGCTTTTGTTTGATGGATATTCTGTCTGGTTTAAAGGAGGCGGAGAGGAAATAAAAAAGCAAAAGGCATTCTCCTTAAGTTTTTTCTTTGTCCCTTTTGGATATTCGGACCAGGGAGACGGGCTGTTTTTCTGCTTGGATGGGGAAAACAAGGAAGGATTTTATCTTTTGATTCAAAAGCATGGAAAGGTACAGGCAGGATTTGGGAACGGCAGGGAAATTTTTAACCTATCCTCTATCAATGCCCATGCGAAAAAAGACGCCTATAATATGGTTACAGTCATTTTCCGACAGGAGGAAGGATGGTGTGATCTTTATGTAAATGGCGTATTGTCAAACCGGAAGCAGTTTCCACGGCATATGTGGATAAAGTGGCCCCAAAGGGAGGCGTACCTTGGCAAATATGTAAATAACGGGGATTGTGGAGAAGAGTCGGAAGCCGGAAGCTTTTATGGACTTATAAAAGAAATTCTTTTTCATGAGGGAGCCTTATCTGAAGAGGAAGTAAAGAAATTACACGGCGAATATCCACTGGGTGAAAGGATGGAAAAAATTCTTCCGGAGCGAAAGGATTATAAGAATGACAGACAGCGTCCGGTGTACCATTTAATTGCTCCGGGAAAATGGATGAATGAGCCCCACGGCCCCTTTTGCTTCCAGGGGCTTTATCATATTTTTTATCAGTCGAATCCCCATGCGCCTATATGGAATCATATTCAGTGGGGGCATATGGTCAGTAAGGACATGATCCATTGGAGCGATATGCCATTAGCTTTGGAGACAGGGGATGAGTCTCTGGACCCGGACGGCTGCTGGTCAGGAAGTGCGTTAATTGATAAAAAGGGGACACCGTGGATTTTTTATACAGCAGGAAACAACAATAAATTCCCTAATCAGTTTGTCGCTATGGCACAGGCACAAATAGACGAAGGAAAAAAGCTTTCGGTGTGGAAAAAGCTCCAAAGACCTGTTGTAGAACAGAAGGAAGGATGGCTTGGGGAATTCCGGGACCCCTTCGTGTGGCTGGAGAATGATACCTATTTTATACTGGTGGGAACCGGGGATAAGGATAATGGAGGTGGAAACGCAGTCTTATATTCTTCTAAGGACATGCTAAACTGGCAGTCCCATGGATTCTTTCTAAATTACAGCTACGAAAAGAACCGTGAAGTGGGGCATGTATTTGAGCTGCCGGTGCTGCTGCCTCTTAAAGATGAAAGCTGCTGTATTGCTTGTCATATTTTTTTACTGTGTGCCTGCCAGGTGGAAAATGATGTAGTGGAAACTTATGGATTTCTGGGAAAATGGGAGCCTGATAAATTTAAGTTTTCTCCTTATCATGAAAAGGCATTATTGATAGATTTGGGGAAGGGAGTTTTTACAGGACCCAGTGGGTTTGTGACTCCTGACGGACGCAGTGTTGTGTTCAGTATTGCGCAGGGAAAACGCAGTGGCAGGGATGATTTTTATGCTGGATGGGCGCATAACGGCGGCATACCTATAGAGCTGTTTATCCAAAAGGGTGAGCTTTGCGTCAGACCTGTGAAAGAAGTTTACCAGTTAAAGAAGAAAAGACTGCTTGTGCTGAAGAATGTTTCTGCAGAAGAAGCAGACAGGCAGCTGCAGAAATATAGTGGCAACTGTTTGTGGATGAAGGTTTGTGCAGATGCAAAGAGAATCATTTTGGATACCATAGATGGCAGCAGAAAAAAGACAGTCTATTATGACAGAGAAAACTGCAGATTTGGATGGATAGATGAGAAGGGGATTCCCCAGGGAAGATACCGGGGACCGGAGGATAATGTAAATATTGGCAGTGGGCTTGTAAATATGGAGTATTTTTTGGATCATTCAATGATCGAAGTGTATCTTAATGACAAAAAATCAATAACGCTTAGAAACTATATTCAGGGAAGGGAAAGAAGAATTGGGATTGCCGGTGAAGCGGCAAAGATACTGGAACTGGAATTGTGGGAGATGGATTCTGCCTATAAGTAATCTGGTAATTTAATTCATCCAATATGGATGGTCAATATTGTAACAGGCAGAAGTATCCTTAAGCTATTGACAGAAGAATAGAAAATAAAGGAAAATAAGGAATAATAAGGAAGCAAATAGAGAAAAGGAATGGAGGATGAATATGACAAGTCAGACATTGCGGGAGGCGCGAAAATATGAAGAGGAAGCGGAAAAACTGATTAAGAAAGAGGAACGTCCGGATTTTCATTTGTCTGTCCGTACAGGATGGCTGAATGATCCAAATGGATTCTCCTATTTTAAGGGTGAATATCATTTGTTCTATCAGTATTATCCCTATGATACCAAATGGGGGCCTATGCATTGGGGACATGCAGTAAGTAAGGATCTTCTGCACTGGGAATATCTCCCGGCAGCTTTGGCGCCGGATGAAGCATACGACAAGGATGGATGCTTTTCCGGGAGCGCATTGGAGCTGCCAGGTGGCAGGCATTTACTGATGTATACAGGGGTCTTGAAAGAACACCAGACGGACGGAAAATGGCGTGATGTGCAGACCCAGTGTCTGGCCGTTGGCGATGGCGTGGATTACATAAAATACGAAAAAAATCCTGTAATTGATGAAAACAGCCTGCCGGAAGGTGGCAGCCGGGTTGATTTCAGAGACCCGAAAATGTGGCGGGAGAAGGATGGAACCTATCGCTGCGTTGCTGGAAACCGTCCTGCGGATGGCAGTGGACAGATTTTGCTGTATACAAGTCAGGATGGATTTGACTGGAAATTTAAAAGTGTGCTGGTGTCCAATAACAACCGGTTTGGGAGAATGTGGGAATGTCCGGATTTCTTTGAACTGGATGGGGCCTGGGTGCTGCTTACAAGTCCGCAGGATATGCTTCCTAAGGGATTTGAGTATCATAATGGGAATGGAACGCTCTGCCTGATTGGTGATTTGGATGAAGCGTCAGGTACTTTTACAGAAAAAAGTAATCAGTCGGTTGACTATGGAATTGATTTTTATGCACCTCAGACCCTGCGCGCTCCGGACGGGCGGAGAATAATGATTGGATGGATGCAGAATTGGGATACCTGTGAGCCGCGGATACATAGCCGATATTGGTTTGGCCAGATGAGCCTGCCCAGAGAGTTGTCCATAAGAGATGGAAGGCTTTATCAGAACCCGGTAAGGGAGCTGGAAAATATGCGCTGCAATAAGGTAACCCATAGGGATGTTTCTGTTTTGGGAACGATAAGCCTGGAAGGGGTAAAAGGAAGACGGATAGATATGGAACTGGAGCTTTGGCCAGGAGATGAGGAGAAAATTTATCAGAAATTTGCTGTCCGGTTTGCCCAAAATGATAAATACCAGACATCACTAAGCTTCCGTCCCAGAGAATCCATATTAAAGGTGGACAGAAAATTTTCAGGTTCCCGCAGGGCGATTATCCATCAGAGGCGATGCCTGGTTAACAGCGCCAACGGAAGATTAAAGCTCCGTATCATTTTGGATCGTTTTAGTGTGGAGGTTTTTGTAAATGATGGAGAACACGTTTTGACAGCAACCATATATACAGAGCAGGAGGCAGATGGGGTTTCCTTCTTTGCGGATGGGAATGTAAAAATGGATATTGTGAAATATGATTTGCTGCAATGATAAGAGAAGCGGCTTAACCTTAAAAACTGATATAAAATCGTCACTTTTCAAAGTGGCGATTTTTCTTTCTTAAACAAAGTGAAGAATAGACAGCGGGAAAAAGACACAACGATTTAAAATCAAGACAACCGATGTCATTCAATATCTGCATGACAGAGACGATTTCCCAGAGCTGTATAAAGCTCCAGATGAATTTTATATGAGGGATGGATGCAAAAAGCTCCGTCTTTTGGAGATGTATTTACAAAAGAGGATTTAACCAGTATGGGGCAATATTATGAGATGTTGCCGAAAGACTATCCCGATGTGTTGAATGTCAGGCAGGTGGCACAATTTACGGGTTATGGCGAAAGCTCTGTTGCCAAATGGTGTAGCAAACAGGAGCTAAAGAACTTTTTTATACGGCAAAAATTTCAGATTCCCAAAGAATATCTTTTAGATTTTTTTGTGAGCAGATATTTTATAGGGATTGCTGTCAAATCAGAAAAGCACAAGAAATTCAATGAGCAGCTTAAAAAACTGTAAAGGGAATTGTCCGAAAATAAAATTGTATAAAACGAGGGCTTCAGCCCTGCTTATTCCAGGAGAATGAGCGGAGCTGTTGTTTTTTGAAGTTTGTGTTGCTTTTGCATTGTGAGATGGTGAAAAATGAACTATAATAGAATCCGCTCTTTAATCTAAATCCATTATAGAAGAGTAGGGCGGAAATGACAAGGCGGAATATGGTGCGGGACTGCTGAAAGAACTTTCCAAGCAGATGACGCATGATTTTGGGAAAGGTTTTACGGTTACTAATCTAAAATATATGCGGCAATTTTATTTAACTTTTCCAAATGGTCACGCACTGCGTGACGAATTGAGCTGGACGCATTACAGGCTTTTGATGAAAGTAGAAAACGAAAATGCAAGGGAATTCTATATGCAGGAAGCGGTAAAGTCTGGGTGGAGCACCAGACAGCTTGAACGCCAGATAAACACATTTTTTTATGAAAGGCTCTTGTCCAGTAAAAATAAAGAAAAGGTTGTTGCTGAGATTCAGACATCAGAAGCGGCGAAAACACCCGAAGATATTATCCGTGACCCTTATGTGCTTGAATTTCTTGGATTGAATCCGAATGATGATTTCTATGAGAGCGACTTGGAACAAGCTTTAATTACCCATTTGCAGAAGTTTCTGTTAGAACTTGGCAGAGGATTTTCCTTTGTTGCCAGACAAAAAAGAATTACTTTTGATGGACGCCATTTCTGGATTGACCTTGTATTCTATAATTATATCTTGAAGTGTTTTGTACTGATTGATTTAAAAGTCGGAGACTTAACCCATCAAGATTTAGGACAGATGCAGATGTATGTTCATTATTATGAGCGGGAACTGATGAATGAGGGAGACAACCCGCCGATTGGCATTGTGCTGTGTGCGGACAAGAGCGAATCGGTGGTAAGATTTACTTTGCCAGAGAATGAGACACAGATTTTTGCATCCAAATATAAATTATATTTGCCAAGTGAGGAAGAGCTGTTACAGGAATTAAGGCGGGAATATCAGGCGTTGGAGGATGGAAAGATTGATGAAACCGGAGATACGAAATTGGAATAACTCAATAAATAAATGGTCAAGTTTAGAATCTGTGAAAAGTAATTCATCAACAGTAACTTCTCGTGAAATTATTTCCAAGACAATGCATGATGCTGCTTTTAATATTGCATATAATCATATCAAACCAACAATCATTCTTTTTATTTTGGATGTTCCCAAATCCGTCCTGCATCGGCGGGCCTCCAGGGGCAGTCCAGGTCGAAGAACGCCACAATACGGTTCTATAGTGATAGGTAATCCTTTGATGTTATCTCCAGATTTCCCCCACTTCACACTCTACAGTTTCTAATTGTTTGTGTATTACATATCCGATTGGGACTACTGGCACACCGCTTATAAAGCGCAGTTCTTTACTTTTTTCATATCTTTCTGAAAGATATGGTGTTAATGTTTCATTAGTTCTGCGTTTCACCCTTGTTTTTAATTTGATTTTTATGCTTGTCTTAATCTCATAGGCTAAAGTCTGCATATCTGGGTTTACACACGTTGCCATGCTGTAATAATTTTGTATCCCCATGACAAAGCTGTTATAATCCCGGATTGCAAACTCACCTGCTCTGCTTCCATTGATTTTCTGTATCGCTATAATTTTTTCTTTTGCATTGGCTTTTATTTTCTTCAAAGCCTTTTCTGAAATCAGTCAAGCGGTCTTGCTTGCTGTTTTTCCGCAGTTTGAACCGGCGCGGAGGGTTCCAGTTCCAAAATGAAGTTTTTAACATAAATCCGGGCGGGGTGTCCCCGGCCCTGCTTTTTCCGTTCCACAAGGCCGATGCCCTCTACATATGGTAGAGTTCGAATAAAGGCGTTTTTGCATAAAAAAGAACAATTATTAGGAGAGAACTGAGGATATACTCCCCGAAAAAGCGGTAAAATGAAGAAAGCCCACAAGTGGCAAACCCGCTTGTGGACTGAATTTTCTGGCGGAGAGTGTGGGATTCGAACCCACGTGCCCTGTAAAGGACAACTGCATTTCGAGTGCAGCTCGTTATGACCGCTTCGATAACTCTCCATGTCATAGCAAAAATATCAGTTCCCAAAGAACTTATGTAATAAGCCGATGGAAAGAACTTCAATTATTATACTGTTTTCAAAATTACAAGTCAATCTCTTTTGCAGGAATTTATCAGGAAATCTTCATTAAACAGACGTTGTCCGTATTAATTTTTTGCGCAAATCCGTCATGTAGGAGGTTTATGCAAAAAGCAATTCTTCCGACCGTGAATTGTTTGCAGGGCTTGATTCGGAAATGTCTGGTAAATGATGTTGCAATAAGAATATTGTTACTATTCACGGCCTGGGAGCCGCTCATAGTAACAATTCGGAGCGATATTCCAAGTTTTGCTTCGCAAAAATCGCCCCTCACTCCTGCATCATGTTCTCACGGAATGCGGAACAGGTGCGCATTCCTGACCCGTGAATAGTAACAGAATATTACCCCGAACGGAATTAACGCTGGTAAATATATTGTAAACGGGCCATAAATTAGGTATAATAATTAATACATTGATTAAAATGAATCTGTTGGTGTAAGGAGAAGGAGGATGGGAAAAGTGAAAAGAATTGGTATGTTAACAAGCGGCGGCGACTGCCAGGCGCTGAATGCTGCTATGAGAGGGGTTGTAAAATGTCTTGTAAACAGCAAGGAAAATGTGGAAATTTATGGATTCCTTGACGGATATAGGGGGCTGATTTATGGAAACTTCCGTATGCTGGGAGGTCATGATTTCTCAGGAATACTTACAAAGGGAGGCACCATGCTTGGAACCTCACGGACACCTTTTAAAACCATTAAGGATCCGGATGAAAATGGTTTGGATAAGGTAGATGCCATGAAGCAGAACTACTACAAGCTTCGTCTGGACTGTCTGGTAATTCTTGGGGGAAACGGAACCCACAAGACAGCCAATCTTTTAAGGGAGGAAGGCTTAAATATTATTACCCTTCCCAAAACCATTGATAATGATTTGTGGGGAACAGATATGACGTTTGGCTTCCAAAGCGCGGTAAATATTGCAACGGATGCCATTGACTGTATTCATACAACAGCGGCGTCCCATGGCAGGGTATTTATTGTAGAAGTAATGGGACACAAGGTTGGATGGCTGACATTAAATGCAGGTATGGCAGGCGGGGCGGACATTATTCTTATTCCTGAAATACCATATGATATTAAAAAAGTAGTATCCAAGATAGAAGAACGCAATAGAAACGGAAGCAGCTTTACGATACTGGCAGTGGCGGAAGGTGCAATTTCAAAGGAAGATGCAAAACTGTCCAAAAAAGAATTTAAAGAAAAAAGAAAAAATTATAAATATCCATCCGTATCATATGAACTGGCTGAGCAGATTCAGAAAGCCACCGGAAATGAAGTAAGAGTTACGGTTCCCGGACATACGCAAAGAGGCGGAAGCCCCTGTCCTTATGATCGTGTATTTGCCAGTCGTCTGGGAGCGGAAGCAGGCGCACTTATTTTAAAGGGTGAATATGGTTTTATGGTGGGGTATAAAAACCGTGAGGTTGTGAAAGTGCCTTTGGAGGAAGTGGCCGGAAAGTTAAAAATGGTTTCTCCCGATGCGTCTATTGTAAAAGAGGCAAAACTGCTGGGAATAAGTTTTGGCGGTTGATCTCTGTATACAGTGTGCAGGATGGACGCCGCAAAAGTCCATGCCATTAACCTGCATTCAGGTTTGAGATATAAAAAGTCTGTGGCAGGGGAACTGGCGGTCCAATAATATTGAAAGGAAAAAATATGTCGTATACAGCCCTTTACAGAAAATTTCGTCCCACAGTCTTTGAAGATGTAAAGGGACAGGATCATATTGTCACGACACTGAAAAACCAGATTAAGGCTGAACGGACCTCTCATGCGTATCTGTTTTGCGGCACGAGAGGTACAGGCAAGACTACGATTGCAAAAATATTTGCCAGGGCTGTAAATTGTGAAAGTCCTAAGGATGGAAGTCCCTGTGGAGAGTGTGCTGTCTGTAGAGCCATTTTATCAGGAGCTAGTATGAATGTTATAGAGATTGACGCTGCTTCTAATAATGGCGTGGACAGTATTCGTGAAATCGTGGATGAAGTGACCTATTCTCCGGCAGAGGGAAAATATAAGGTTTATATTATCGACGAGGTTCATATGCTTTCCATGGGGGCCTTTAATGCACTTTTGAAGACTCTGGAAGAACCGCCGTCTTATGTGATTTTTATATTGGCAACCACAGAGGTCCATAAGATACCGGTTACTATTTTATCCAGATGCCAGAGGTATGATTTTAGGAGGATTACCATTGAAACCATATCTGACAGAATGAGGGAACTTGTAGAAAAAGAACAGGTTCAGATAGAGGATAAGGCAGTCCGTTATATTGCAAAGACTGCGGACGGTTCCATGAGAGATGCCCTAAGCCTTCTGGATCAATGTATTGCTTTTCATTTTGGAAAAGAACTGACTTATGATAAGGTGCTGGATGTTCTGGGGGCGGTTGACACGGGAGTGTTCAGCCGGCTTTTGCGGGTGGCGCTTAAAGGAGATGTGACAGGCGCTATTGTGCTTTTGGAAGAAATTGTGATGCAGGGGAGAGAGCTGACACAGTTTATATCAGATTTTACATGGTATCTGCGAAATCTGCTTTTGGTAAAAACTGCAGACGGGATAGAGGATGTGATAGATGTCTCCACAGAAAACCTTGCCCGGCTCAAGGAAGAAGCGCAGATGGTTGAAAATGATATCATTATGCGGTATATCCGGGTATTGTCAGAGCTGTCCGGACAGATCCGTTATGCGTCCCAAAAGAGAATACTTGTGGAAATTGGGTTAATTAAACTGTGCAGGCCAGGGATGGAAACAGATATCCGGTCGCTTGTTGACCGAATCAGACAACTGGAGGAAAAAGTGGAAAATGGAGTTCCTGTAATGGCAGGCTGGGCAGGAGAAGCCAAAGAGCAGATGGATGCCGCAACCCATCCTAAACCGGAAGTAAGGGCGGAAATGCCAAAGGCGGTTCCTGAAGACGTAAGGCAGGCAGTAGAAAGATGGTCAGCGATTGTCGGGCAGACTGCCATGCCCATGAAAGCTTATTTAAAAACAGCCTATCCCAGCCTTGCAGGGGACGATAGTCTGCTCATAGTGGTGCAGGATGGCCTTCCCTCGGACTATTTTAAAGAGAAAGTGCATAAGGAAGAACTGGAAGCGGTTATTGCAGGCTTTACGGGTAAGAATATGAGCATTACAATTCAAAGCCCTGAGAGGAATCAGAACCCGGAGGAAGTTTTCCCTGATTTGACAAAGATGGTGAGTCAGGCAATCCATATGGAAGTGGAAGATCTGGAAGATGAACCGGAACTATTTTAAGATACTGTGTTTGAAAGTATAGAGAGATTGAGCTGGAATGGAGGATTAAAATGGCAAAACGTGGTGGATTTCCGGGAGGAATGCCCGGAAATATGAATAATCTGATGAAGCAGGCCCAGAGAATGCAGCGTCAGATGGAAGAAAATCAGAAGGAGCTGGAGGTCAGGGAATTTACAGCCAAGGCAGGCGGAGGTGCTGTAGAGGTAACTGTGACAGGCAAAAAAGAAGTGACTAAAGTAAAGCTTTCAGAAGAAGTGGTGGATCCTGATGACATTGAAATGCTGGAAGATTTGGTAATGGCGGCAACCAATGAAGCGCTGCGGATGGCAGAGGAAGCAAGCGCTGAGATTATGAATAAAATGACAGGCGGACTCGGTTTGGGAGGAGGACTTCCCTTTTAATGGATTTATACAGCGGGTATATTAATAAATTAATAGATGAGCTGGCAGGTCTGCCGGGCATTGGCTCCAAGTCCGCCCAAAGGCTGGCATTCCACTTAATAAATCTTCCAAAGGATAAAATAAACAGACTGGTAAAAACAATTGTGGAGGCAAAGGAAAATGTCCGCTATTGCAAGGAATGTTTTACTTTGACAGATAGTGAGGTTTGTCCGGTATGTGCAGATGCCAAAAGAGACCATGGGACAATTATGGTGGTGGAAAATACAAGGGATTTGGCAGCATATGAAAAAACCGGAAAATACGGGGGAATTTATCATGTGCTGCACGGTGCAATTTCTCCCATGCTTGGAATTGGACCGGGAGATATCCGGCTGAAGGAATTGGTTACGCGGGTACAGGAAAATGTATCAGAAGTTATAATTGCAACAAATTCAAGCCTGGAAGGTGAAACTACCGCTATGTATATCAGTAAACTGATTAAACCAACAGGGATAAAAGTGACCAGAATTGCCAGCGGCGTGCCGGTAGGAGGAGATTTAGAGTATATTGATGAGGTGACACTGTTGCGGGCGTTGGAAGGAAGGGTGGAGATGTAATATGGGAATACGAAAAGAGTTGTTTGGCAAAACAGAAAGCGGGAAGGAAATTTACAGATATTGGCTTGAGAATGAAAATGGAATGAAGGCAGGCATCATAAATTATGGGGCCATTCTGGTTAATCTGATTGTTCCTGATGAAAAGGGGAATAAAGACGATGTTGTTTTGGGATACGATACACTGGAGCCTTATTTTACGAATGGATGTTTTTTTGGCGCTGTGATTGGTCCTAATGCGAACAGAATAGGAAAGGCTTCTTTTATGCTTGAGGGAAAGAAATGCCAGCTGCATGTTAACGATGGGGCAAATAATCTGCACAGCCATGAAGCGCTTGGATACCATAAAAGAGTGTGGGATGTGTCTGAGGGAGACAATGAAATAATTTTGTCTTTGGAGGATAAAGATGGCTGTATGGGATTTCCGGGCAATAAAAAAATCCAGGTAATTTATTCTGTCACAAAGGACAATGAACTGATACTGAAGTATGATGCTGAAAGCGATCAGGCAACAATTATTAATTTGACAAATCATACATACTTTAATCTTGCAGGACATAACAAAGGAAAAATATATGACCATGAGCTGGAACTGAAGGCGTCGGCCTATACACCTGCAGATGCAGGGTCTATTCCCACAGGAGAAATAGCAAAAGTGGCAGACACTCCTTTTGATTTTACCAGAAAAACACGGATTGGAGAAAGAATAGATACGGACAACGGGCAGTTAAAGATGGCCGGGGGATATGACCACAACTGGGCTATTGACGGAGCGGATGGAACCATAAAAGAATTTGCAACGGTGTCAGATCCGGTATCAGGCCGTAAAATGAAAGCCTATACGGATTTGCCGGGGGTACAATTTTATGCAGGTAATTTTATAACAAAACAGGCAGGGAAGATGGGGGCCATATATGAAGAAAGAAGCGGTCTTTGCCTGGAAACCCAGTACTTTCCGGATGCACCCAATAAACCGGATTTTCCCTCTTCTTTCTTAAAACCGGGAGAAAAATATAAAAGCACTACAATATATAAATTTATTCCCGCGAGCAATGCGTCAAGCGGATGCGAAGCATCCATTTGACGAATGCCGCTAGGGTCAAAAACCCCGCTGCTTAGCTGCGCTGCAAGTTTGATGCTCCGTCAGCTTGCAGCGGGGTTTTGACTAAATAAGCTGAAAAAGATATGGGAGTATCTCATATCTTTTTTGTAATTATCTGATCCATCCAATGCGGGAGGCGATGGATTACAATCCCATTTATCCCTGTATTATGCTAAACTTGAGGCAGATAATGCAGGAAAAGTGGAGGTATTATTATGCAGCTGCCGGATATGGTAAAACAGGTGGGAAGGATAAACGGCAAGGAACGGGTTTATGTTGAAGATTACGTATATACATATTTAAATGAATTAAAAAAAGAAAAAAATGTTTTGACAAAAACGGAATTTTTACCAGAAAAAGTTTTTCCGCTGCGAATTGCGCTTTTTGGTCATGTATTTCAAAAGGAAGAACAGAACATTTACCTTGTATATGGCGCAGCCTGCGTGATGGAAGAATTGGAAAATGGAAAAAACGAAGAACAAATAAGAAAAGAATTTTTTGAAGAATATGAGCTTATAGGATACGTCAATATATATGGCAATAAACAGGAACTTCCAGGAAAAAGGGAAGGATACTATATTTTTTACGAAAAAAACGAAGCTATGCAGGGCTATCTTCTAGCCTGTTATGAGAGGAAAAATAGATTAAGGACAAGAAGATTGCCAGGAAAGGGGAACAGATATAGGGAACTTATTCAGCCGGAGAGACGAAAGGCAGTTTTTTCCATATCAGAAACAATAAAAAAACTGCTCTATGGAGAATGTATTGTTATTTTGGCACTGGCGGTAACTACAATTAATGACTATAATAAAATGAATGGCTTTGTGGAAGCCGCTAACAGAGTAATTACCTTGACGGAAAAAGAAAAGTAGATGGAAATCTTTAATACAAAAGAGTTGGAGATGAGCCTATGGCAAATGTGCGGGACTATTTAAAAGAAAAGGAAAAGCGGGAAAAGGCTGCCCCAGGCGCTGATTATAAAGAAAAAATCCGAAGTCATAAGCTGACAGTGTTTTACAGAATGATTCTTTTTATAATACTGGCAGCTGCCATAATCGCTTTTTTTATTATACAGTGGAGGGACAAAGTTTATACGGAAAGCAGCATTACACATTCGGCCCCCGTTACAATTGTACAAGGAGCGGCGGTAAAAAATCTGGGGGGAAATGTTTTACTCTACAGTAAAGATGGAGCAAGCTGTATAGATACGAAGGGGAATGTGGTGTGGAATCGTACATATGAAATGCAGACACCTATTGCGTCTGTCTGCAATCAGGTAGTGGCGATAGGAGATTATAATGGCCGTACTATCTATGTTATGGATAAAAATGGCGAGAAAGGTACTGTAAACACAAACCTGCCAATCAGGGACTTATGCGTTTCTTCCAATGGTGTAGTGGCAGCTGTGCTGGACGATGCGGAAGTAATAAGAATCTTTGTGTATAATGCAAATGAAAATACGGATACGCCAATAATCCAGGGAAGGGCTACGATGGATAAGAGCGGGTATCCGGTCAGCATATCTTTAAGTCCTAATGGAAAACTGATGGCGGTTTCTTATCTGTATGTGGACAGTGGTGATATGAAATCTTCCGTTGCGTTTTACAATTTTGGAGAAGTAGGACAAAATGAAACTGATAATTTTGTGGGCGGTTATGATTATCTTGATACAATAGTTCCCTTTGTACAGTTTATGAATAACAATTCTGCCTTTGCTGTTTCTGATGACCGAATCGTCTTTTTTTCCGGTGGAGAAAGGCCAGTTAGTATTGCATCCGGTTTTCTTGATGAAAAAATACAGAGCATCTATTTTAATGAAGAATATGTTGGGTTGGTGTTTATAAACCAAAGCGGAGAATCCGCTTACCGTCTGGATGTGTATAATACCTCAGGGGAAAAAGAGCATTCACAGCTTATCGACATAGAATATACGGATATTATTTTTAATAAGAACCAGATAATTGTGTATAACGATACCGAATGCCGTATTTGTAATATGAGAGGAGCAGATAAGTTCTCCGGAAGCTTTGAGAAAAGCACAGCGTTGGTTATTCCCACAGCCTCCGCCTATAAATATACTGCAGTTACATCAAATTCGGTTGATACCATAGAACTTAATTAACGGAAGGTACAAATGTATTATATAGCGCTTATTATTATTGGGTTAATATTTATATGGAGAATTGCGGCAGGTTTCCGGAAAGGAATGATAAAGGAAATTATATCGTTGTTTGCAATGGCCGCAGCATGTTTTTGTGTAGTTTTGATTATGGGAATAATTGGGAGCTATTTAGATAATGAAATAGGGAAAGTGGTTCAGATGGCGGCCGGACTTTTTGTAATATGTCTTGCATACCGCCTGATAAATATCCTGCTTACCTCCCTGGAGCTGATTTCAAAACTTCCGGTAATTAAAGGGGTTGATAAAATCCTGGGGGCAGTTGTGGGCATAGCGGAGGCAGGACTGATAGTAGGATTTTTAGTATATTTCTTTAAAGAATGGGGGTTGTCGGTGCTGGAACAAATCTGAAAAAACAGGATGCCACATTTGGATATAGCTCTACATTATAAGCATATCAGAGCGTGATCCTGCAGGTGTAAAAAAATTATAAAAATTTTTAAAAAAAGTGTTGACAATATTTTCATTATTTGGTACTATCTACAAGTCGCACGTCACAAGATAGAATGGCAAAGACAAAAATAAAAATTAAAAAAATAAAAAAAAGGCTTGACAAAGGAAGCGGCGCATGATAAGATATCAAAGTTGCATCTAAGCAAGCAGAGAAACAAAGGACCTTGACAATTAAACAGCAATACAGCCCTGAAAATTCTAAATAAGGAAGAA
>CANCXX010000009.1 GCA_947381965.1 uncultured bacterium | reverse complement strand
TCGCAGAATAGATTGTCAGAATATTCAGCAAGTTTACGAGTTTCGCAATTCCCTACAGGAAATCAATTGGCAAGGAGGAGTATTATGGGTACGGACGGATATGTAAGCCCTCTGTCAGAGCGTTATGCCAGCAGGGAGATGCAGTATATCTTTTCACAGGATATGAAATTCAGAACATGGAGAAAGCTATGGATTGCCCTGGCAGAAACGGAAATGGAGCTTGGACTGTCACAGGATGGGAAGCCGGTTATCACAAAGGAACAGATTGATGAGCTGAAGGCCCATAGAGATGATATTAATTATGATGTTGCAAGGGCCAGGGAAAAAGAAGTGCGCCATGATGTAATGAGTCATGTGTATGCCTACGGACAGCAGTGTCCGAAGGCGGCTGGTATTATTCATCTGGGAGCAACCAGCTGCTATGTGGGGGACAACACAGATATTATTATAATGGCAAAGGCTCTTGAGCTGGTAAAAAAGAAACTGGTAAATGTACTTCAAAAGCTGTCCGGTTTTGCCCATAAGTATAAAGACCAGCCGACCCTTGCTTTTACCCATTTTCAGTCGGCGCAGCCTACCACTGTGGGAAAAAGGGCAACATTATGGATGCAGGAATTTCTGCTTGACTTAGAGGATCTTGACTATGTGCTGTCCGGGCTAAAGCTGTTAGGCTCCAAGGGAACCACAGGAACCCAGGCTTCTTTTTTGGAACTTTTTAACGGGGACCAGGAGACGATAGATAAAATTGATCCTATGATTGCGGAAAAGATGGGATTTAAAGAGTGTTATCCGGTATCCGGTCAGACATATTCCCGGAAGGTGGACACGAGAGTAGCAAATGTACTTGCGGGAATTGCCGCCAGTGCTCATAAGATGTCCAACGATATCCGTCTTTTGCAGCACTTAAAGGAAGTGGAGGAACCCTTTGAAAAGAACCAGATTGGTTCTTCTGCCATGGCATATAAGAGAAATCCAATGAGAAGCGAACGGATTGCTTCTCTTGCAAGATATGTGATGGTGGACGCACTTAATCCGGCAATTACATCTGCCGTCCAGTGGTTTGAAAGAACGCTGGATGATTCGGCAAACAAACGTCTTTCCATACCGGAAGGATTTCTGGCTGTTGACGGCATATTGGATTTATGTCTTAATGTGGTGGATGGGCTGGTGGTATATCCCAAGGTTATTGAAAAGCATATGATGAACGAGTTGCCCTTTATGGCAACAGAAAATATTATGATGGACGCGGTAAAAATGGGCGGAAACAGACAGGAGCTTCATGAAAAGATCCGGGAACTATCCATGAAAGCTGCAAAGAATGTGAAAGAGGAAGGAAGAGAAAACAATCTTCTTACACTGATTGCGGCGGACCCGGCATTTAATATGTCTTTGGAGGACCTGCAAAAAACTATGGAGCCTTCCCGTTATGTGGGGCGGGCAAAGGAGCAGGTGGAAAGTTTTTTGTCAAAGGTGGCAGGTCCGGTTCTTGACGCAAATAAAGAGTTATTGGGCATTAAAACCATGATAAATGTTTAACAGGCAAATGTAAAACTGGAAAGCAGCAGATGCCCCAGAGAAAGCCCAGAGGAAAGACAGGACACGAAAGTGGCCGGGATTTTCTCTGAAGGTGTAGGCTTAAGGAAGGGCAGATGCGGAACTGGAAATAGGAGAAAAAAGATGGGTGGTTTTTTTGGGGCAGCATCTAAGAATGACTGTGTATTTGATTTGTTTTTTGGTACGGATTATCACTCTCACTTAGGGACAAGAAGGGCAGGAATGGCTGTTTACAGCAAAGAAAAAGGCTTTGACCGTGCCATACACAATATTGAAAATGCCCCTTTTCGGACGAAATTTGACAAAGATGTAAATAAAATGCAGGGAACGCTTGGAATCGGATGTATTTCCGATTATGAGCCCCAGCCGCTTTTGGTGCGTTCCCATCATGGAACCTATGCGATTATGACAGTGGGGAAAATAAATAACATGGATGAAATCGTAAGGCAGATTTTCACCATGGGTCATGCACACTTCCTGGAGATGAGCGGCGGAGACATTAATGCCACAGAGCTGGTGGCGGCGATTATCAACCAGAAGGATAATCTGATAGAGGGCATTACTTACGCGCAGGAGCTGATTGACGGTTCCATGACTCTTGCTTTGCTGACTCCAAAAGGAATTTATGCAGCAAGGGATAAGATGGGAAGAACGCCGGTATCTATCGGCAAAAAAGAGGATGGGCATTGTATATCCTTTGAGAGCTTTGCATATCTGAACTTGGGATACACCCAGGAGAGGGAGCTGGGACCAGGTGAAATTGTGATTGTGACGCCTGAAGAAGTGCGCACGCTGGTAAAGCCTGGTGAAGATATGAAAATCTGCACTTTCCTGTGGGTGTATTATGGATATCCGTCTTCTTCCTATGAGGGAATCAGTGTGGAAAAAATGCGTTGCAATTGTGGAGCGCTGCTTGCCAAAAGGGATGATGTATCACCAGATAATGTGGCCGGTGTACCTGACTCAGGCATTGCCCATGCAATTGGATATTCCAATGAGTCGGGCATTCCCTTTTCAAGACCTTTCATTAAATATACACCTACCTGGCCCAGATCCTTTATGCCTGCCATTCAGAGCAAAAGAAATCTGATTGCCAAAATGAAACTGATACCGGTGCACGATCTGATACATGATAAGAGCCTGCTGCTTATTGATGATTCCATTGTAAGGGGAACTCAGCTGCGGGAAACCACGGAATTTTTGTATCAAAGCGGTGCAAAGGAGGTTCATATACGGCCTGCCTGTCCGCCTCTTTTGTATGGATGCAGGTATCTGAATTTTTCCCGTTCCACCTCGGAAATGGACCTGATAACCAGAAGGATTATTAAGGAGATGGAAGGGGATGGAAAGAATGTGCATTTAAGTGCATATTCCAATCCGGAGACACCGGAGTATCAGGAAATGGTAAAGCGTATAGGCGTGCAGCTGAACTTTACGTCCCTAAGATATCACAGACTGGACGATATGATGGAATCCGTTGGAATAGACAAAAATAAACTCTGTACCTACTGCTGGGACGGAAAAGAATAAACTGTTTGTAAGAAGTACCACGCTTAAGAAGGAACGTGGTACTTTTTACAAAATATCTTTAAATTTTGGCAATTATGTTGTATAATCCTGAATATAGACATTTCCACAACAAATCGTAATATATTCCCAAAAGAAAAGTACATGATTTGGAATGAATAAAATAATCTCATTATGACGATAAATGAATGGAGGATTTTATGAGAGAAAAGTATGAGTCTTTGGCGCTTGCTGATTTAAAGGCAATTGCGAAAGCCAGAGGGCTGCGGGGCACATCAGGGATGAAAAAGGCGGAACTGATTGCGCTTATGCTGGAAGAAGATGAGAAGGAGAAAGAAAAGGAAAAGGAAAAAGAGAAAGAACGGGAAAAAGAAAAGGATAAGGAAAAAGACAGAGAGAAACTGGAGGGAAAGACTCCACAGATAAGAAATCTTCCTCCAAAGCAGAAAGTGGAAGGCAGGACAGAGCGTGTGCAAAATGGGGAATATAAGGCGGAACGGCCGGAGGGAAAAGTGGAAGAGCCCCGCGCTGAAGAGGACAAGTTCCCTGCGGAACTGGACAGTGGTATTGCTGCCAGCGGTATATTGGAGGTTATGCCTGATGGATATGGATTTATCCGCTGTGAAAATTATCTGCCGGGGGACCGGGACGTTTATGTAGCGCCCAGCCAGATACGGAGATTTGGATTAAAAACAGGAGATATTCTGGAGGGAAATACACGTATTCGTACCCAGGGAGAGAAGTTTGCAGCTCTTTTATATGTAAAATCAATTAACGGCTATACCCCGGAGGAGGCATCCAGACGGTGTAACTTTGAAGATATGATTCCGGTTTTCCCCAATGAAAGACTGCATCTTGAAATGCCAGGAGCCAGTGTTGCAATGAGGATTGTGGATTTAATCAGTCCTGTGGGCAAAGGACAAAGAGGTATGATTGTGTCCCCGCCTAAAACCGGAAAAACCACGCTGTTAAAAGAGGTGGCAAAATCCGTTAAATATAATGCGCCGGAAGTACATTTGATTATTCTGCTGATTGATGAACGTCCTGAGGAAGTTACAGATATTAAGGAAGCCATTGAAGGTCCAAATGTGGAAGTGATATATTCTACTTTTGATGAACTGCCAGAGCACCATAAACGGGTTTCAGAGATGGTAATAGAGAGAGGCAAACGTCTGGTGGAACATAAAAAAGATGTAATGATTTTAATAGACAGCATCACCAGGCTGACCAGAGCGTATAATCAGACGGTTCCTCCAAGCGGCCGTACATTATCCGGCGGACTTGATCCGGCGGCGCTGCACATGCCCAAGAGATTTTTTGGAGCGGCCAGAAATATGCGAGGGGGCGGTTCCCTTACCATTTTAGCCACTGCGCTGGTGGATACGGGAAGCAAGATGGATGATGTGGTTTATGAGGAATTTAAGGGTACTGGCAATATGGAGCTTGTGCTTGACAGAAAGCTGTCTGAAAGAAGAATGTTCCCTGCCATTGACATTCCCAAGTCCAGTACAAGAAGAGAGGATTTGCTCCTTGCCCCGGATGAACTGGAAGCAATCAGCATAATGAGAAAGGCGTTAAATGGTCTGAAACCGGAAGAGGCGGTGGAAAAAATTTTGGATATGTTTGCAAAGACAAGAAATAATCAGGAATTTGTAAATATGGTTAAAAAAATAAAATGGTTTTAAAAATACTTGCATCATAGGAAAAGCTATGGTACAATTAAAAAGCTGTTTCGGATTTATATGTGCATTTTAAAACTGCATATGGAATGAGAACAAATTATAATTTTATCATAGAGAGGTGAAATCATGAAAGAAGGAATCCATCCTGAATATTATCAGGCAACTGTAACTTGCAACTGCGGCAATACCTTTGTGACAGGTTCAACCAAGAAGGATATTCACGTTGAAGTTTGTTCCAAATGCCATTCATTCTACACAGGCCAGCAGAAGGCGGCAAGAGCTGATGGACGTATTGAGAAGTTCAACAGAAGATATGGTGTAGGAAAATAGTTTTGTGCGATAAGGTTGGGGTGGTTACATCTCAACCTTGTTTTATGCGCAGGGACACGTAAGGAAATTAGCGGCTTTGTTGTATGTGTCCCTTGTGTGCACACAGGCTTATGCGGCATACAGAGGAAGTGTATGGTTCCTCTGTCTCTGACTATACAGGAGTGTGGTGATTATGAGAAGAAATAGAAATAACCGTTCATCAGGAATTGGCGGCCAGGCAGTTTTAGAGGGCGTTATGATGAAAAACAAAGATGACTATGCGGTGGCCATCAGAAAACCAAATGGAGAAATTGAAGTGGAAGTGGATGTATTCCGGGGCTGTATGCCAGACAGTAAAATCATAAAGCTTCCATTTATCAGAGGTGTGTTTAATTTTGTTGACTCTCTGCGTCTTGGCATTAAAACTCTGAATTATTCGGCCTCCTTTTATGAGGATGAAGAAGCGCAGGAAACAAAGATTGATAAAACCCTGGATAAGGTTTCCGGGGGCAGAAGTGAAAGCATACTTATGGGAATTACAACAATTTTTTCCATTGCGCTTGCGGTAGGAATCTTTATCCTGCTTCCTTATTTTTTGTCTTCTCTGTTGTCCGTATATGTGAGAAATGAATCTCTTCAGGCAATTATTGAAGGCGCAATCAGAATTTTGATCTTTTTAGCATATGTGGCTGGAATCAGCCTTATGAAGGATATCCGCAGGCTGTACCAGTATCATGGAGCGGAGCATAAATGTATTAATTGTATTGAAAAGGGAAGACCGCTTACTGTGCACAATGTATTGAGAAGCTCCCGTATCCATAAACGGTGTGGGACCAGTTTCCTTTTCTTTGTAATGTTTGTAAGTATTGTGCTGTTTTTCTTTATACGGGTACAAAATCCGGCTTTAAAGATAGTGCTGCGCATTTTGCTTATTCCGGTTATTGCCGGGATTTCCTATGAGATTATCCGGTTAGCGGGCAGAAGTGACAATATTTTCATTCGTATAATTTCTGCACCGGGAATGCTGCTTCAACGTCTGACCACCAAGGAACCTGACGAGAGCATGGTGGAGGTAGCCATGAAATCGGTGGAAGCGGTATTTGACTGGAAAGCATATTTAAAGGAAACCTTTGGGTATGAGGTGGACGATTCCTGGATGGTGGATGATTCTTCTTTGGAGGAAGAGGATGAAAATGACATATAGGGAATTATATAGCTGGGGAATGGACCAGTTAAAAAAGGCTGATATAGAAGAGGCGGCTTTGGATGCCCGGCTGCTATTGGAGGAAGTTTGTGGCACGGACAGGAATTACCTTCTTTCCCATGGGGAAAATCCAGTGACAGAGATACAAAACAGAGATTATACAGCGGACATTACAAGGAGAGCGGCACATGTGCCTTTGCAGCATATTTTAGGATATCAGGAATTTATGGGGCTTAAGTTTAAAGTGACACCCGATGTGTTAATTCCCAGACAGGACACAGAAATTCTGGTGGAGGAAGTTATGCGCTTTCTTCATGATGGGATGCGTATACTGGATATGTGCACAGGATCAGGCTGCATTCTTTTAAGCCTGCTGCGGTATTCAAATGAATGTGAGGGAATAGGATGCGATATATCAGAAAAAGCCCTTGCGGTGGCGGAAGAAAATGCCCGGCTGCTTGATTTGGCAGCAGATTTTGTGCAAAGTGACTTATTTGAAAATGTGGATGGTAAGTTTGAAATTATTGTATCAAATCCTCCTTATATTCCAGCCAAAATGATACCGGAGCTGATGGAAGAAGTAAGGGAGCATGACCCGCTGACAGCCCTGGACGGAGGAGGCGACGGACTGGATTTTTACCGGAAGATAATAAAGGAAGCAGAAAAATATTTGTATTCCGGCGGCATGTTGTTTTTTGAAATCGGTTATGATCAAGCAGAGGCTGTAAGCGGATATATGAAAGAGGCGGGATATCAGGATATTACCGTCTGCAAAGACTTGTCAGGCCTTGACAGAGTGGTATCAGGAAGAATGGGAGGTTAAGAAGTGTTTGACAAACTGGATGATATTTTAAATCGTTTTGAAGAAATCATGGGGGAATTAGGAGAACCTACAGTAACTGGCAATCAGGAACGGTTCAGGAAGCTAATGAAAGAGCAAAGCGATCTGACCCCTATTGTGGAGGCATATAAAGAATATAAAAAATCCAATCAGGATGTGGAAGATTCCCTTGCCATGCTGGAGGGAGAGACAGATGAGGAAATGCGCGAGATGTTAAAGGAAGAGCTTGGCAGTGCCAAAAAGCGCATTGAAGAACTGGAGCAGAAATTGAAAATTCTTCTTTTACCCAAAGACCCTAATGATGACAAGAACGTTATTGTTGAAATACGTGCAGGGGCAGGAGGCGATGAAGCGGCACTTTTTGCGGCGGAAATATACCGTCTTTATGTGCATTATGCAGAAAGCCAGCGTTGGAGGGTGGAAACAGTCAGTGTAGATGAGATTGGAATTGGCGGCATGAAAGAAGTCAGTTTTATGATCACCGGACAGGGCGCTTATTCTAAATTAAAATATGAAAGCGGTGTACACCGGGTACAGCGGGTGCCGGAAACGGAATCAGGGGGACGCATTCATACTTCAACCATAACGGTAGCGGTAATGCCGGAGGTGGAGGATGTTGATGTGGTAATTGATGAAAAGGATATCCGTATAGATGTGATGCGGGCATCGGGAAACGGCGGGCAGTGTGTCAATACCACTGACTCGGCAGTGCGTCTTACCCATTATCCTACAGGAATTGTTGTTTACAGCCAGACGGAAAAATCCCAGCTGCAGAATAAGGCAAAGGCTTTTGCGCTGCTTCGGGCAAAATTGTATGATATAGAGCAGCAAAAAGCGCATGATGCGGAAGCGGAGCTGCGCCGAAGCCAGATAGGGACCGGCGACAGGTCAGAAAAAATCCGTACCTACAATTTCCCTCAGGGACGGGTTACTGACCATAGGATAGGGTTGACATTGTATAAACTGGATAAGATTATGAATGGGGATATTCAGGAAATTGTGGACGCGTGTATTGCAGCGGACCAAGCAGCCAAACTTTTGAAGATGGGTGAAGGTTGAATGAGGATTTATAAGCAATTAAATCCTCAGAATTAGTTTTCTGTTGACAAAATAACATTTTTTGCATATGCTGTTAGTGTAAAGTATTTTAAAACAGATATCTGTCTGTCCAGAGAGTCTGAATAACAGATAAAATGCCAGGAACGGAAAGAGTATATTGTCAGGGTATCTTTGCAGGGTACTGTTTTTCACAGAGAGGGAATGCCAGCGGCTGAGAGCGTTTCTGTAAAAGGATAATAGAAGTGCATCCGGGAGCAGGTTTTGCGAAAGGTTTCTAAATGGGATTTGTAGCAGAACACGTATTCACACGTTACGTGCATGAGTGGAGGCCAAGTGCCTTTATTAGAGTGGAACCGCGGATAACTTCGTCTCTAAAAGAGTGGAGTTATCTTTTTTTATGCAGGAGAGCTTTAAGGTTAAGACCCTTGCAAAGGAAATATGCCGCTTTTACACCTGATTTATAAAACATTCAGATAACCTGGTCAGAGTGGATTTAAGGGAGCGATTAGGTGGGATTTATAAAAAGAATAAAGGAAGAGATTGCAGTTATCAGACAGAGGGATCCGGCGATACACTCCTCTATGGAGGTTTTTCTTTACCCCAGCTTTAAGGTTATGCTGCATTATCGTATTGCCCATAAATTGTATAAGAAAAAACATTATTTTCTGGCAAGATGGGTTTCTCAGCGGGGAGTGCGCAAAACCGGTATTGAGATTCATCCTGGAGCCCAAATTGGCAAAGGATTCTTTATTGATCATGGAAATGGTGTTATCATTGGGGAGACAGCGGTTATTGGCGACAATGTGACCCTGTATCAGGGAGTGACACTTGGGGGAACCGGAAAGGAACAGGGAAAAAGGCATCCGACGGTGGGGAATAATGTGATGATAAGTGCAGGCGCCAAGGTACTGGGGTCCTTTACCATCGGCGACAACTCCAAAATAGGGGCAGGAAGCGTTGTGCTTGAGGAAGTGCCGCCAAATTCCACAGTAGTAGGTGTTCCGGGACGGGTGGTAAAACGGAATAACAAATCACTGCCCCAGGAGGAGATGGATCATGTTCATCTGCCAGACCCGATAAAAGAGGATATTGCCACACTGCATGGCGCTAACACGGAGCTGACGAACCGTATCATTGACCTGGAAAGACAGATGCGGATTATAAAGCGCACGAAAATGCGCGGAAATGAGGAATTATGAAGGTTTACAACACACTGACAAAAAAGAAAGAAGAACTGATTCCCTTAGAGGAAGGAAAAATTAAGATGTATGTGTGCGGTCCTACCGTATACAATCTGATTCACATTGGAAATGCCCGCCCGATGATTGTTTTTGATACGGTCAGGCGTTATATGGAGTATAAAGGATACGAAGTAAATTATGTATCCAATTTTACAGATGTAGATGACAAGATAATTAAGAAAGCAATCGAAGAGGGCGTGGAGGCTTCTGTTATTTCGGAGCGTTATATTGCGGAATGCAAAAAAGATATGGAGGCAATGAATGTAAAACCTGCCACAGTCCATCCCAAAGCTACAGAAGAAATCTGTGGAATGCTGGATATGATAGAAACTCTTATTAAAAAGGGTCATGCTTATATAGCGGAGGATGGTACGGTCTATTACAGGACCAGAAGCTTTAAGGAATATGGGAAGCTGTCTCATAAAAATCTGGACGATTTGCAGGGCGGAAACCGCTCTTTGCTGGTAACAGGGCAGGATCAGAAGGAGGATGCGCTGGACTTTGTACTTTGGAAGCCTAAGAAGGAAGGTGAGCCATATTGGGAGTCTCCCTGGTGCGATGGACGTCCGGGATGGCATATTGAATGTTCTGTGATGAGCAGAAAGTATCTGGGAGATGAGATTGACATTCATGCAGGGGGAGAAGATTTAATTTTTCCTCATCATGAAAATGAAATCGCGCAGTCTGAGGCGGCCAATGGCAAGCCTTTTGCCCGGTATTGGATGCACAATGGGTTTTTAAATATAGATAACAGAAAGATGTCCAAATCTGCAGGAAACTTTTTTACGGTAAGAGAGATCAGTGAAAAATATGACCTGCAGGTGTTGCGTTTCTTTATGTTGTCCGCACATTACAGAAGTCCTTTAAATTTCAGCAGAGAGCTGATGGAAGCAGCAGCAAATGGTTATGACAGGATTGTGACCTGTGTGGGAAATTTAAATTATCGGATGGAAAATGCCTCTGCAGAAGCCATGGATGGAGAAGAGACAAAGTTAACCAAGGAAGCGGCTGAGTTTGCCCGGAAATTTGACGAAGCCATGGATGACGATTTCAACACAGCAGATGCCATTGCCGCAATTTTTGAGCTGGTGAAGTTTGCAAACACAAACACAGGGGAAAAGAGCAGCAGAGAGTTCCTGCAAAAGTTGAAAAATGAAATTTTAACCCTTTGCCAGGTGTGTGGTCTGATTGTGGAGAAACGGAAAGAGATGCTGGATGAAGATATTGAAGCGCTGATTGCCCAGCGGCAAAGTGCAAGAAAGGCAAAGGACTTTAAGCGGGCCGATGAAATCAGAAACCAGTTGCTGGAGAGGGGAATCGTCCTTGAGGATACCCGTGAAGGAGTTAAATGGAAGAGAGCATAAATCTGTTAGCATTAATAAAGAAAAGCTTTGGTTTAAAAGAGGTGGATATACGGACATATTCACCTCTTACACTTGCCTATATCGGAGATGCGGTTTATGACCTGATTTTCCGCACAGCCATGGTGCAGAAAGGAAACGCGTCGGTAAATCGGCTGCATGGACAAACCATAAATTATGTGAAGGCGCCGGCCCAGGCTCTTTTGGCCCAGGCTCTTTTGGATGAATTTACGCCGGAAGAACTTGCGGTGTATAAAAGAGGAAAAAATGCAAAACCTTACACTAAGGCAAAAAATGCTACTTTTGATGAATATAAAAAAGCCACAGGGCTTGAGGCACTTGTGGGATATCTTTATCTGACGGATCAGATGGAGCGGGCTCTTGCCTTAATTTGTTCTGGTTTAGAAAAAGCACAACTGGCGCAAATTATGACGTGTATCTGACAGAACGTATTTCTAAACACATTCTGTCACAGAAAGTTTATATTACGGAAATGTAATGACAGGGAGATGGATATGAAAAAAAAGAAACCGGAAATAAATGAATTTATGATTGAAGGCAGAAATGCGGTTATTGAGGCTTTTCGTTCCGGCAGGTTAGTGGATAAGGTATACATACAGGACGGCTGTCAGGACGGACCAGTCCAGACTATAAAGCGGGAAGCAGGAAAACGGAACACATTTATTAAATATGTGACAAGAGAGCGTCTTGATCAGATGTCGGAAACGGGAAGACATCAGGGGGTAATTGCATGTATAGCGGCATATGAATATGCAGAAATTGAGGACATGCTGGCGCTTGCAGAAAAAAAAGGAGAGCCTCCTTTTTTATTTTTGCTGGATAATATTGAAGATCCCCATAATCTGGGGGCGATTATACGAACTGCAAATGCGGCCGGTGCCCATGGGGTAATTATTCCCAAAAACCGGGCGGTGGGACTTACGGCTGTGGTGGCAAAGGCATCTGCAGGGGCATTAAATTATACGCCAGTGGCAAGGGTTACAAATCTTGCCAGTACCATTGCGGAATTAAAGGATAAAGGATTGTGGTTCGTGTGTGCGGATATGGATGGCGAAAAAATGTATGATTTAAATTTGAAAGGGCCGATTGGTATGGTGATTGGCAGTGAAGGGGAAGGTGTGGGAAGGCTGGTGAAAGAAAAATGCGATATGACGGCGGCGATACCCATGAAAGGGGATATAGACTCTTTAAATGCTTCGGTGGCTGCAGGCGTGCTTGCCTATGAGATTGTCCGTCAGAGAATGTAATGGAAACTATTTAGGCAAGTCTGAAAATCTGGAAGCAAATGGCAGGGAAATAAGGTAAAATGGGAAAAATAAACAGATTTTTGTTAATGCTCATTGCCATGATGATGATTATGATTGCTGCGGTGGGAATTGACAGAGGCATGAAATATTTTAACGCACAAAGATGGGAAAAGGAGCGGGTGGCCAGAAATGAACAGATACATGCGGACGCTGCCGAAATCCAGATGACGATCAGCCAGCTGGCCAACGACCCGGAAGCGATTGAAGCGTTTATTGAAGAAAATAAAATTTATTTTGATGAGGAAGATGTGGACGATAGCTGGGAAATGGCTGGAAGCGGTTTTAGCGGCGATGGGTCAGAAAGTGTATCCGGCAATGAGGCAGAAAGCATTTGGGACAGCGAAGAAGATACCATTTCAGGCAACAGTGCAGAGGGTGTATCATCCAACGAGATTGGCACGGTTTCGGGGAATGAAACAGAAAGCGTTTCAGGAAATGAAATGATATCCGTTTCCGGGAATATGACAGGAAGCATTTCGGGTAATGAAGTCTCTGGGAACTTTATTGGAAGTGATGCTGTCGGCCCGGCATGGTCAAAGAATACCGTTTCAGGAAACACATTGCAGGAGAGACGTAAAATCCGTGCATCCTATATGGAAACACAGATACAGAACAAAACGGACTTGAAAGTGATTGCGGATAATGACCATGATTTTTCCGGACTCTCTATTGCCTGTCTGGGGGACAGTATCACTCAGGCTGCCAATCTGGATAATCTGGAAAACTATCAGCAGTATTCTTATCCTTCAAGGTTAAAGGAAATTTTAGGCGCGGAAAGTATGACCAATCTGGGAATTGGAGGGTCTTCCATTGGAAGGTACTGGGAGAATGCCTTTGTGGACAGGTTTAAAGAGATACCCCAGGATACAGACCTGATTATTGTTATGGGTGGAACCAATGACGGTTTTTGCCTGACTCAGGAAGACTTCGGGACCATGCAGGAGCGGAAGGCCGGGACCTTTATTGGGGATTTGGATGAGCTGATGCGCGGCCTTAAAGAGACATACCCGGATGCTAAAATTGTGTTTATAACCCCGTTGCCGAATGTTCTTCATGATATGCTGCGGAAAGAGAGAGATTACCTTTTGTCCCAGACAGTAATTACCAGCGCTATCCGTCAGCTATCCGCTGAATATGAAATTCCGGTAATTGACCTTTATAATTCCAATATGCTGGATACCCATGATGCGGCGGTTATTTACAACTATATGCCTGATGGCGTCCATTGTAATGAAGAGGGCTACAGGTTGTTGGCACAGCATATTGCCGCAGAGCTGATACGGATATATGACAGAGAAGAGACACCAGAAATGAAAGAATTGGATGGAGAGATGCAAGAGAGAGAACAGGAAACGGAAGATGGACAAAAATTATGAAAAGTATAGCGATGAGGAACTGATTGTGCGGCTTCGGGACGGGGAATCCGCCATTACCGACTATATTATGGACAAGTATAAAAATCTGGTAAGAAGCAAGGCAAAGTCCATGTATATTCTGGGGGCGGACCGGGAAGATTTGATCCAGGAGGGAATGATTGGATTATTTAAGGCAGTGCGGGATTATGATACCGGACGGGACGCCAGTTTCTTTACCTTTGCAGATTTGTGTGTGTCAAGACAAATGTATACAGCAGTACAGGCAGCAGGAAGGCAGAAGCATACGCCTTTAAATACTTATATTTCCCTGTATGGGGGAGGCGGCGAAAATGACAGCAGTGGACATGACGAGGACTGGGAGCTGATTGACAGCGTGGTTTCCGTATCAGAAAAAAACCCGGAAGAGCTTTTAATTGACAGGGAAAATGTGGAGATTCTGGAAAAAATTATTGAAAAAGAACTTAGCAGCTTTGAAAAGCAGGTGCTGGATTTATATCTTACTGGAATGAAATACAGTCAAATTGCAAGGGTTTTGGGGCGGGACGATAAATCGACAGACAACGCTCTGCAGAGAATTAAATCCAAATTAAAAAAGGCAATTATAAAATAATTATTAAAATGTTAAATTAGAGTAAAAAAATGAAAGAGTATATTGACATAAAAAATTTTTGTCAATATACTCTTTTTGATACTGACCGACTGGTCGGACGGAAAAAGAGAGACATTTGGGGGTATTTACCTGAATGTCAGGCACCTTTGTGGCAGGTGTGCCTGTCAGATGCCAAATAGTAAATCTAAAGAGGAGCAAAATACATATGTTATCGAAATTCAGTGTGAAAAAACCATACACCGTGTTGGTAGCTGTGGTGCTTGTGATTGTGCTGGGAGTAGTGTCTTTTACCAGAATGACAACGGATCTGCTGCCTAATATCAGTCTGCCTTATGTGATTGTAATGACCACTTATCCGGGAGCAAGCCCGGAAACCGTTGAGATGGTGGTAACAAAGCCAGTGGAGTCTTCCATGGCAACAGTGAGCAATATTGAGAGTATCAGTTCCGTTTCCAGCGAAAATTATTCTATGGTAATTCTGGAATTTTCACAGTCCACGGATATGAATGCCGCGTCACTGGAAATAAGGGAAAATTTGGATCAGATTAAAAGCTATTGGGATGACTCTGTGGGAAATCCAATTATAATGAAACTGAATCCGGACATGCTTCCTGTAATGATTGCGGCAGTCGGCGGAAATAACATGAACGCTTCCCAGATAACGGATATGACGGAAAATATGATTATCCAGGAGCTGGAGAGTATTGAAGGGGTGGCTTCCGCCAGTGCCACAGGGCTTTTGGAGGAAAGCGTAAACGTGGTTATCCGGAAGGAAAAAATTGACAAGATTAACAGACAGGTATTTGGCTCTATTGATGTGGAGATAGATGAGGCCAAAGAGGAACTGGATGAGAACAGACAGGAAATTTATGAAGGCCAGCAAGAGTTAAATGATGCAAAGAAGGAGTTGGAAGAATCCAAGGAGTCTTTGAATGAAAGCCAGCAGGAGCTGGAAGAGGGTAAAATTGAGATTGAGGAAAATCGTCTGGAGCTGGAAGACGGGGAAAAGAAGCTTGCTGATGGCAGGGCGGAAATTGCCGAGAATAAAATAAAGCTTGAGGAAGGAAGAAATGAGCTGGCAAGCCGGAAGGACGAGGCAGCAAGGCAGCTTGCAGAGGCGGAAACCCAGCTTCTTACAGCCAAGGCAGAGGCAGAGGCAGCCAAGATGCATGTTACGCTGGAAATTTCCCAGATGAAGGCAATGCTTTCAGAGGCGGAGAAGAATCTGGATAATATGGCAGGAAGCATTCCTGAACTGCCAGGCAGTGAACAGGTGGAGAAGGCCAGAGAAGACAGCAAAAGGGCGGGTGAATTGCTTGGAAAGCTGGATGGGGTGGATGATGCTAAGACATACGAGGATTGGAAGAATGAGACTGGGGAAGATGGGGCGGATTTGGAAGAATTTCTTGCGCCTGATTTTCCGACCAGCGATGATGAAATAAATAATCCTGTAACGATGGGAGAAATCAAAGGGGGGATTGAGCGTAAAAAGACAGAAGCCGATACAGTGGTGGAAAGCTATGAGAAATTGCAGGAAACTGTTAATAACCAGTCTTCCGCACTTTCCTATATTAAGGAAACCATTAACTCCTATAAGGATTCCATTTCCGATATGGAAGGGAAAGTATCGGAGCTGGACAATAATATTGCAATTCTTGACAGCGCGTTAAGCGAGCTTTATCAGGGAAATCTGATTGCAGCAATTGAAATGGCCAATGCCCAGACAACCATCAGTATGGGAGAAATGCAAATCAGTGCGGCGGAAACCCAGCTGGACGCCAGCGAACGGCAGCTGGAGGCTGGAAAAAGCCAGTTAGAGGCTGCGTTAAAGCAGCTGGAAGAGGGACAGGAACAGATAAATGCAGGATGGGATCAGATTAAAGACGGGGAAGAGCAGTTAAATGACACGGCGAAACAGCTTACGGATGCCCTTCAGCAGATCCTGGAAGGAGAAGAGCAGTTAGAGGAAAGCAGGGAAGAAGCATACAATAAGGCGGATATGGGAAGTGTGTTGACTGTAGATACGGTGACAGCGCTTTTACAGGCGCAGAATTTTTCTATGCCTGCCGGTTATGTGACAGAGGAAGGGATTTCTTATCTGATCCGTGTGGGAGATAAGCCTGAAAGTGTGGAAGAGCTGAAGAAAATGCCCCTGATGAATCTTGAAATGGACGGTGTGGACATCATTACTTTAGGGGATGTGGCGGATGTGTTTATGACCGATAATTCGGCGGACATTTATGCCAATGTAAACGGCGCGCCAGGAATTATGGTTACTATCCAGAAACAGACTGGATATTCTACCGGGGATGTGTCAGATAAAATTTTGGATAAATTTGATGAACTGATGGAAGAAAATGAGGACTTAATGCTGATTACTCTGATGGATCAGGGAATTTACATTGACCTTGTGATGGATTCCATAATCAATAATATTCTTTTTGGAGCAGTGCTTGCGATTTTTATTCTTATTGTATTTTTAAAGGATCTGCGCCCTACGGCGGTAATTGCCTGTTCCATTCCAATCAGCCTTGTAACGGCGATTGTGTGTATGTATTTTAGCGGTATTACTTTAAATGTTATCTCACTGTCAGGCTTAGCCCTTGGCATTGGAATGCTGGTGGATAACTCTATTGTGGTAATTGAAAACATTTACCGCATGCGAAGAGAAGGACGGTCCGCACTGGAGGCGGCTATGGAAGGCGCCGGAGAAGTGGCAGCGGCGATTATGGCATCCACTTTGACTACTGTCTGTGTATTTTTACCCATTGTGTTTACAGAAGGCATTACCAGACAGCTTTTTGTGGACATGGGACTGACGATCGCATATTCTCTGCTTGCCAGTCTGATGATTGCCCTTACCGTAGTGCCGGCCATGGCGTCAAAGGTTCTGGTGAAAACCAAAGAAACCACAGATGGGAAATTTTTTACAGGCCTTACGAAGGGTTATGAAAAAATATTGGGATTCGCACTTAAATTTAAACCAGTGGTATTGATACTGGTGGTTGCGCTGCTGGTAATGAGCGCCATGGCTTCTTATGCAAAGGGTACTGCTTTTATGCCAGATATGGACAGCACCCAGTTTACCATTTCTTTAAGTCTGCCCAAAGACACTCCTCTTGTCCAGACAGGCGCGGTGACAGATGAAGTGGTGGAAAAACTGATGGAAAGGGAGGATGTTTCGGATGTAGGCGCTATGGCTTCAAGCTCTTCTATGTCCATGCTTACAGGCGGAGGAAATGCGGCCACCAATGCCACTACGATTTATGTCACCTTAAAGGCGGATAAAGAGAAAAATAATGAGGTAATTGCTGAAGAAATCATAGAACAGACACGGGATATCTGTGAAAAGAATAAAGCAGAGATGGAAATTGACACTTCTTCCATGGATATGAGCGCTTTAGGAGGCAGCGGGATTACTGTACAGGTCAGAGGACGCGATATTGATACCTTACAGAAAATAGCAGGAGATGTTGCCAGGATTGTAGAGAGTGTGGAAGGAACAGAAAATATTTCTGATGGACTGGAGGAGTCAACGGGAGAGCTGCGTGTAATTATTGACAGAGACAAAGCTATTTTACATGGTCTGACGGTGGCGGAGGTGTTTCAGCAAATGTCGGATAAGCTTGCGGAAAGCTCAAGTGCAACTACTTTGGAATCTGTTGAAATGGAATACAGTGTTTATGTAAAACATGCCGGAGATATGGAACTTACCAGAAAACTGGTAAGAGAATTAGAGCTTGACAGGAAAAAACAGGATGGAACCAGAGAAAAAGTACCTCTTTCCGAAATTGCATCATTCCAGAACACGATTTCTCCCAAGGATGTAAACCGCATTGAACAGAACCGTTATATTGCTGTGTCTGCGGAAATTGCCGATGGTTATAATGTGGGGCTTGTGTCAGAGGTGCTGGAAGAAGAGCTTGCAAAGTATGAGACGCCTGCCGGCTATTCTCTTGTAATGTCAGGGGAAAATGAAACGATTATGGATGCAATGAGTCAGCTTTACCTGATGCTTTTGTTAGCGCTGATTTTTATGTACCTGATTATGGTGGCACAGTTCCAGTCCCTGCTTTCACCATTTATCATTATGTTTACCATTCCTCTTGCCTTTACAGGAGGATTTCTTGGGCTGGTAATCAGTAATAGTGAGCTTAGCGTTGTGGCGCTGATTGGTTTTGTTATGCTTTCAGGTATCATCGTAAATAACGGAATTGTGCTGGTGGATTATATGAACCAGCTCCGCAGCGAAGGCATGGGCAAGCGGGAGGCTATTTTGACTGCCGGAAGAACAAGACTGCGGCCGGTTCTTATGACTGCCCTCACTACCATACTTGCTTTATGTACTATGGTGTTCAGCCATGATATGGGGTCTGAAATGGCAAAGCCTATGGCAGTAGTAACCATCGGAGGACTTACCTATGGAACTTTACTTACCCTGATTGTCATTCCTTGTATTTACGATATTTTTTCAAGGGAGAAAAAATCTGAAAAAAAGAAGTGGCTGGCGAAGAAAGAGGCGCTGCCTGAGGAGGAATAACAAATGAATGACAAAGAATTAGCGCCAAAGGTGATGGCCCTTTATGGGGCGGTTATCGCGCTTCTTAGGGAAGGCGCTGACCTAAACAATGTTACGGTGGCGGAAATCGCGACAAGGGCTGGAATTGGAAAGGGGACTGTATATGAGTATTTTTCCAATAAGGAAGAAATGATTGCGCAGGCGCTTTTCCACGAATTGAAGGCAGACTGTCAGCAGATGTATGGGCTGATAAGCAGAGAAAAAGATTTGTATGAAAAGATGAATCTGGTTTTAATCCGCATGGAAGAGAAAATGGCCGAAATGAACTGTTTTGTTCGCACCATGCAGATTATGCTGGATAACTCTGTTATCAGCAGCAGGATGCGGGAAATGGCGGAGAACAAAAAAGAAGAGGATATACTTGTCACTGATGTAATTAGAAAGATAATAGATGACGAAGGTGGAACCGTCGAAAAGCTTTCAAAGGAAAAAAGATGCCATCTGCTTATGACCATTTTTTCCAGACTAATTTGTTACGTTTTGTATCAGTTTGATGCAAAGGTTAAAATGGAACTGGACAATGAAACAATGCGGGCAATGATTTGTCAGGATGTGTGCCGGGATTTGGAGGCCTTTAAGAAAGAAAATTAACAGGGGATTAATTTCTGCAGTCGCTGTGGGAAACACAAAGGTCCAGCTGAAGATTTATTCTTCCAGCTGGGCTTTTTAAGACGCATAATTGCACGCTGAACCATAGTGGCAAGCTGTTCCTGGGACCAATTACCTTAATTGCCTGTATTTTTTGCCGGCATTCAAAATCCGGTATCCTTTATTCCCTGCGTCTTCACCTATAAACTTTTCCTGATATAGAAACAGCATTGTAAAAGTGAGCATTTGCAATACTGACAGGAGCACAGCCCAAACATATGTTATTATTTATGGGAATAGAATAATTTGTATAGTTATGGTAGAATAATATCATAAATAAAATCTTTAAATTTACTATTGGTGCAGTATCGCAAACATCGCCTGAGATATGTGGTGTATAAGAATGGAAGGCTGGAAGTAAGGGAGGAAAATGGAAATGTGGACATGTCCGAAGTGCGGACGCGCTTTATCAAAACAGAACCAGAGCCATTATTGTGGAGAGAAACCGAAGACAATTGATGAATATATTCAGGCACAGCCAGAAGAACACCAGCAGTACTTAAGGGAGATACGAAATGCCATTCGTATGGCCCTGCCGGAGGCTGATGAGAGAATTTCGTGGAGTATGCCGACATTTTGGGATAAATATAATATTATCCATTTTGCTGCCCATAAGAAGCATATTGGCGTGTATGCAGGAACAGAAGCTGTGGTGGAATTTGGTGAGAGACTGAAAAATTATAAGACCAGTAAAGGAACGATACAGTTCTTGTACAATGAACCTCTTCCGCTGGAGTTAGTAATGGATATTGCCAAGTGGTGCAATGAAACGGGAAATCACCCATAAGATGCGTTTTATATGACAGATGAAACTGGAATAAATCGAAAGGCAGATATGTTATGAGCAATGAGAAAGTATACCAGATGGAATTTTCAAAAATTTACAAGCTTCTTGTACAAAAGGCGGTAAAAAAAGGAAGGACAAAAGAAGAAGTAGATGAGGTAATCCGGTGGCTTACCGGATATAGCCAGGAAGAGTTGGAAGATTTGAATGATAAAAAGACTGCTTATGGAGATTTTTTCTTAAATGCACCGGAAATGAATGAAAAAAGAAGCTTAATAAAAGGCGTTGTCTGCGGTGTCAGAGTTGAGAAAATTGAAGAACCGCTTTTGCGGGATATCCGTTACCTGGACAAGCTGATTGATGAACTAGCCAAAGGGAAAACAATGGATAAAATATTGCGCAGATAACAGAATGTGCAAGAATTTAAAGAATCAGGGAAGAATGACGGCATTGTGTTCTAACAGATATAATAGGGAGAAGCAGTGAAAGTATATTTGGCAGAAAAGAAATCCGGGCTTGTAAAACAGGAAGGATTAGCATATAATTAAAATATATATAAACGGAATAATGGATAGCAGAGATCCATTGATAAATTGATATATATTCTTGAAATGAAGGGAAAGGGGGAAGTATGAAAACAGAAACAGAAATAGACATAGCTGTAGCAGAATCTATCGGGAGTAAATATGATAAAGCATGCAAACGATTATTTCATAACAGAGAAATTATAGCGCCTGTATTAAAGGAAGTAGTACCAGAATACAAAAACTCTACAGTGGAGGAAATTATCCATTATATAGATGCAGACAGCATTCAGGATATTCCTGTTGAGGATGTTCCTGCCAGAATAAAGGGAATGCCAACAGCAATGGAATCTGTCAGCGACAAGATGATTGTGTATGATACGCACTTTCAGGCTGTGAATCCTATGTTAAGTAATGAAAATCTTTGTATTCATTTACATATTGATTTAGAAGTTCAGAATAATTACAGACCAACAGACCCTTCTTACCCGGTAATAAAAAGAGGAATATATTACGCGGCGAGAGAAATCAGCTATCAGCTTGGTGGATTAACGGAACAGACAAATTATGGAGATATACAGAAAGCCTACAGTATTTGGATATGCAATGAGAGAATTCCGCTGAAACTGCAAAATACGGTATCCATGTATTCTATAAAGAAAACAGATATTGTAGGTGCAACGGATGAACCAGAAGAAGACTATGACCTTATGAATGTAATTGTAATACGCAGAGGCGAAAAGACGGATGTCCCAATATTTGATTATTTGTCTGGGATATTTGATTGTGATAAGGAAAAGATAGCAAAATATGTAGACATTAGAAGCAATGAAAAGGTATTAAAAGGAGTGAGCGATATGGATGGATTGGGGCAGTCAATTATGCAGAAGGCAATGCAAAAAGGGATGCAGCAGGGAATGCAGCAGGGAATGCAGCAGGGGATGCAGCAGGGGATGCAGCAGGGAATGCAGCAGGGGATGCAGCAGGGGATGCAGCAGGGGATACAGCAGGGAATGCAGCAAGGGATGCAGCAGGGAGAAAACCTGCTGGCAACATTAATTAGATATCTTAAAAGAGATAACCGATTAGATGAATTGGATGAGATTTTTGATGAAAAAGCGAGAAAACAGTTATACAAGGAATATAATATGATTGATTAGCATAAATTGTATGTTTTAAAATAGAGCTTTCCATTATGGCAGGCTCTATTTTATATAAATTGCATAGGAAGAATATAAGGAAAGGCTTGGAACTAAATGCCAAGAGGCTGACTGGTGCGGTTTAACAGGGATGAAATATGATGCTACAGGGGCACGAAGCAGGGATAATTTTAAAATAATAGAAAACGGTGGTATATGGAGGTATGAAAGTGAATCAAAAGGTTTATGAATTTGAGACATTTATATACAGTGCAGACCAAAAAGGCGGCGCCTATGTAATTTTTCCTTATGATATCCGGGAAGAGTTTGGGAAAGGGCGTGTAAAAGTACATGCAGTTTTTGACGGGGAGCCTTATGATGGAAGTATCGTAAACATGGGAGTTAAAGATGAAAAAGGAAATACCTGCTATATTATTGGTATAAGGAAGGACATCCGGCAAAAGATAGGGAAGCAGCCTGGTGATAAGGTTTTCGTGACTATAAGTGAGAGAGAATGAAAAGCCGGAATATAAAAAAGGAAAGCCCTTGAAAAAAGACAATCTTTTACTGGAAGGATCGTCTTTTTTTGTGCTATGAAACAAATTATAGAAATATAGCTTTTAGTGTTTGAATAAATTGCATAATTGCAGAGTAAAAGCTTCAATACATAAAAAATACCAAAAAGTATACTTTTTGGTAATTAGTTTATCATTTCTTTCAGTAGTGAGTATACTATAAAATTTCATAAAAATCAAGCAGCCTTTCTAAATTTCTTTTAGCAGTTTTCACCATAAAAATTTATTACCAAAAAGTATACTTTACGGTTTCATGAGGATTATGTCAGGGAACACGATATGTAAAACGATTCGTCAGTATAATAAAGAACCTGTTTCGATGGAAGATATGTGTAAGCTTCTGGAGATTGCAGATGATTATGGCAAAGTAAAAAATTATGTATATCAGAGGTATGGAGGAATAAAAAGTATTGAAAAACTCTATCCCGGTTATACAGTACAGAACGAGATGACAGCAAGCGGCCTTAGGGAAAGTCTGAATATGCCTTCCGTATATTTTTATCTTGCGGTTTATGATGCTTTAGGGGACATTAAAAGCCATTGGTCTAAAGTAAAAAAGCTGGTACAGGAATCTGTACATAGAAATGAGAACTTCACTCCAAAAGACAAACATTATCTCCGCTTTATACTAAAGGTTAATAACTGCTTCGAATCAGTGCTTAATGATAAGCCGCTAAAACTGCCTGATACACTGCAAAAAAAATATGAGGAAGCTGCTTCAGATGTAGATATTCGCAGATTGGATAATTACCTGAAAAGACAAGTGCGCAGACATTTGAAAAAACTTCATACAGATGAAACAGACGGGTTTTCTATTTCAGAAAGAGCATATCGTTATGGGGATCACGGAATTTATATATCTGTGAAAGAGAAAAGAAAGCGGATTTACATTCCGTTAACAGATTCCAATCAGTATGACAGGCAGCTTTTTATCAGACTTTTTAAAGAAAGCGGCAGATTGGAAATTTTTGTTCCTATTAAAATACGGGTGAAAAGACATGGTGATTTTCAAAATGAAGTTGGAATTGCCTTTGGCATGTTTGACATGCTTACCACGGACAGTGGGAACATTTATGGAGAACAGATGGGGGAGTATGTCAGACATCAGGCAGAATGGATACAGGAACAGAATCGTATTTACAGAAATAATAAAGATGATAATCCAGGAAGAAAAAGATATGAAGAACAGAAAAGAAAAATGGATGAAAGACTGCATACCTATATCAATGCAGAATTGAATCGTTTTTTCAGGACGGAGAAGCCGAAAACAGTTTATTTTCCTAAACTGCCTGCAAGGGGCAGGGCAGGAAAAGTAAAAAGAATAAATTTTCATGTTGCTATATGGCAGAAAGGTTATATTAAGGAAAGATTTTTACTTAAATGCAGGGAACATTCTGTGGCGATAGTAGAGGTTTTTGGAAAAGGCATTGGCATTGAGTGCAGTGAATGCGGCAAAGAGGGACAAAAGAAAAAAGGCCTTTTTCTATGTCCGGCCTGTGGGTTTCAGGAACGGGACAGAGTGAATGCGGCCCGAAATGCCAGAAAACGTGGAGAAAAAGAACAATTAAAATCATAGGAATGATTTTTGTGAATAAATAGGGGCGTAACCTGTATTTTACCGGAAGGATCACAAAAATATTCATGATATAAAAACAAGATACGGCATTAGAAGACAGACATATTTTGCGTCTGTGTATTGGGTATGCCAGGACCCTGTGAACATATCGTTAGGTATGAAGTAGCAGGGAGCGAAGCAGGATACCTGCATCATCTACGGATGACCAATGTGCCTTATTTTATTACGAAAGGGTCGGCGTTATGCGGAAAATGCAGAAAAAACAGGCGGAAGACTTTATCAGACTGCTTGGACAGGCGCATAGAGAAGTTTGGAAAAATATCCAGAAAAAAGAAATATCCGCTGCCCTTGCGCTGTTAAAACAATGTCAGGAGGGTGTCATAAATCTGGGAAATCTGATAGAAAGCAGTGAGGGGGAAGGCGTAGTTACAATCCCAATATTAGAGGAATACTGTGAACTTGTCTATCAAAGTTATAAAGAAATTGCAGGGGAAGGATCTGTCAGTGGAAGTAAAGTATATAAAAAATTACAAAAATCACTGATACAAATACAAAACAGTATAAAGAATGATATAAAAATTCATATAGAGGTAGTATTTCTTCCCTATAAGGCATCTATGTGGGACTCTCTGGAGAGTATTTGGATGGCGGCAAATGAAGATCCGGATTGTGATGCCTATGTAATACCTATTCCTTATTTTGATAAGGATCCCAATGGAAATCTTGGACAGGAACATTACGAAGGGAGCTGTTATCCTGACTATGTTCCTATAACTGAATACAGGGCTTATGACTTTGAGGCCCGCCAGCCGGATATGATATTTATTCATAACCCTTATGACGACGGCAATTATGTGACCAGCGTACATCCTTTTTTTTACACTTCCTGTTTAAAGCGATATACGGAAAATTTAGTCTATGTTCCTTACTTTATTCGTGAAGAAATCTCACCCAAAGAAACGGCAAAGGTAAAAAGGATGGAGCATTTCTGTACAGTGTTTGGTGTGGTAAATGCAGATAAAGTAATTGTTCAGTCAGAAGCAATGAGAGAAATATATGTAAACGTGTTGTCAAAATATGCAGGAGAAAATACAAGGGAGTATTGGAAAAATAAAATTGTCGGGCTGGGATCTCCTAAAATTGAAAAAGTGCAAAATGTTGATAAGAAAACGTTGCAAGTGCCAGACGAGTGGAAAAAGATACTTGCAGAAAAACATAACGGAAGAGTTGTTTTGTATAATACACATCTGAATCTTCTTATGCAGACAAATTATAAACAGTTTATACCAAAATTAAAGAAAACACTGGATTATTTTAAAGGAAGGAATGACATTATTCTTTTATGGCGTCCGCATCCTCTTTCCATGGCAACAGCTAAATCAATGAATCCATATGTTTCAGATGAATATACGTCCATTGTTGACAGGTATAAAAGAGAAGGTTGGGGAATTTATGATGATACGCCGGATTTGGGAAGGGCGATTGCGCTTTCCGATGCCTATTATGGTTCTGTCAGTTCTTTATTACCATTGTACGTAGCAGCAGGAAAGCCAGTATTGATACACAATTTGAATGTCGTGGAGGAAGAGGAATGGTAAAGGTAATTACATATGGCTCCTATGACTTGTTTCACGAAGGACACTACCGGCTGCTCCAAAGGGCAAAAGCGCTGGGCGATTACCTGATAGTTGGCGTAACAACAGAGCAGTATGATGAATACAGGGGAAAATTGAATGTGGCAGATTCACTGATGGAGCGTATTGAACATGTAAAGCAGACGGGATTCGCTGATCAGATAATTATAGAAGACCATGTTGGACAGAAGGTAGAGGATATCCAGAAATATAATGTGGATATTTTTACAGTTGGTTCTGACTGGCTTGGAAAGTTTGAATATCTGAAAGAATACTGTAAGGTGGTATATCTGGAAAGAACCAAAGGAATTTCAAGCACAATGCTTCGAAATGGAAATTTTGGTATTGTACGGCTGGGGATTATTGGATCGGGAAGGATTGCAAGAAGGTTTATACCAGAGGTGAAATATGTAAGCGGTGTAAATGCAGAAATTGTGTATAACCCTCATTTAGAAAGTGCAAGAAAGCTGACAGAACTAAACCAGCTAAATATATATACCGATGACAGGGAGGTTTTGTTCCGTCATTCGGATGCCGTTTATATTGCATCGCCTCATAATACCCATTATGAATACATTATGGACGCTATAAATCATGGAAAACATGTTTTGTGTGAGAAACCGCTGGTTTTAAAAAAGAGGGAGGCGGAAGAGGCTTTTGCTTTGGCAAAAGAGAAAAAACTGATTTTGATGGAAGCCCTAAAAACAGCATATGCACCAGGCTTTATCAAATTAATTTCAACTGCCAAAAGCGGAAACATAGGGAAAATTTGCGAAGTGGAAGCAGGTTTTACCAAACTTGTGCAAGACCATAATCTTAGGGAATTTCTTCCCCAGGAAAGCGGGGGAAGCTTTACAGAATTGGGAAGTTATCCGCTGCTGGCAGTAATTAAGCTTTTGGGGAGAAATTACCGGGATATATCATTTACATCTTTCTGCGATAAAAATGGAGTGGATTTATACACGAAGGCATGTATTTATTATGACAGATCAATTGCCTCTATCAAGACAGGTCTGGGGGTTAAATCAGAAGGAAATCTGGTTATAGCAGGAACAAACGGGTATTTGATTGCAGATTCCCCTTGGTGGCTGACAAAAAAATTTAAACTTTGCTATGAAGACAGGTCTGCAAATGAGGAATTTTTCTTTAAGTATCAGGGAGAGGGGTTAAGGTATGAGATAGGAGCCTTTATTGCACAGATAAATGGACTGAAAAAGCATACTTCCGTAATGAAGGCGGAGGATTCCATTGCCATTGCGGAAATTATGGAAAAATACAGAAATGATTTATCAAATAATCTCGTCAGGAGGATTGTATTGTGAAAAGCAATGAGCAGGTGATACCGATTAATGCGACAGAATTAAGAAAAATACAGCTGCTTCAACTGGAAATACTAAAGGATGTCGATAGGATATGCAGAAAACATGACATTAAATATACATTATGCGGAGGAAGTCTGTTGGGGGCCATCCGGCACAAAGGCTTTATTCCCTGGGATGATGATATAGATATAACCATGTTGCGGAAGGAATATGAGAAGTTTTTAAAAATATGTGAACAGGAGCTGGATAAGGAAAAATATTTTGTACAGACGGTTGATACGGATCCTGAATACCGGTGGATATATGGAAAGATTATATTAAATGGCACAACCTATGTGAGGGCGGGGCAGGAGGCTATTAAAAGTCACAATGGTATTTTTATTGATATTTTTCCCAGAGATGGGAAATTAAATAATCGTATGATTGGTCAAATCCAGTCAAAATGTGCATATCTTCTCAGAAAAACAATGTATTCGCCAGTAGGTGCGGAAAAAAGCGAGGATGAGAGGGCCAGGAAAATTTTCCGCCGACTGGCCAAAATACCTAAAAAGGATGCGCTAAAGCTGCTGACGTTCATTAGAATGCTTAATTTTGGAAGAGAAACTAAAATGGTCAGATGCTGGGGATTAATGGCGAACGGGGAAAAGAAAAAATATGAGCTGGGTCCCAAGCGGTATAAGCGGTTTAAAAAGGCAAACTGGAATGTTTTGTCTGACGAGGAAAAGGAAAAGAGAAAGGAAGGACTGCTTAGGTGCTTTTTCACGGAAGTCATGGATGCCCCGTTTGAGGATATGACAGTAATGATTACGGCACATTATGATGAGTGGCTTAGATTTAATTTTGACAACTATATGAAACTTCCTCCAAAAGAAAAAAGGGTCATGCACCAAAAAGCATCCGCATACAGTCTGGGACAATATGAAGAGCTTGCTGCAGAATTATTAAGAGAAGATGAGAAAAGGAAAAAGATGCAGACCAATGGAAAGATTTGAGTACATACCTGAAAATATCAGAAAAATGCAGCTGGTAGAGCTTTCGATATTGTGCGAGCTGGACCGTATATGCCGGAAAAACCATATTTCATATATTATTGATTCGGGAACACTTCTTGGAGCCATCCGGCATAAAGGCTTTATTCCCTGGGATGATGATATTGATATTAAAATGATGCGAAGGGATTATGATAAGTTTTGTGGTATCTGTGAGAAACAGCTGGATGGGAAATTTTTTCTGCAGACATACCGGACAGACAAAGGATACCGCTGGGGATATGCAAGAATTTTAAGGAATGATACAACTTTTATTCGGGAAGGTCATGAATGTCTAAAATCAAAAACCGGTATTTTTATTGATGTTTTCCCATGTGACGGCTTACCGGAAAAAGTAATTCCGCGTATTTACTGTAACATTCTTTCTTTGTGTTGCCGGAAAATACTTTATTCTGAAGTCGGCGCCCAAAGTGCAGATACTCTGTTAAAAAGGATGGGGTTTTCGTGTTTGAATTTACTGCCCAAAGAGTGGGCATATCATGGACTTGAAAAAATAGCATATTGTTATGGAAAAGGAAAGACAAAAAAAGTCAGATGCTACGCCTGGGGCTCCAAAGAAGAGACAAAAGGTCAGGAGCGAAAGTGGCTAGAGGAAACCTGTGATATGGTGTTTGAAGGAATTATGGTAAGGGCGCCCCTTTGGTCAGGGGAAATGTTAGCATACTATTATGGAAAGGATTATATGACGCTGCCGCCGGAAAGTGAAAGGGAACCAAAACATACAGCAGTTTATGTTAAGTTTCCGGGTGAATAATAAGGAGAAAATGGAATTGAACAGTATTACTTTTTTGGATGCCTGTCAGGTTGGAGAGAATTTATGGTTTTCCAATTATGATTATAATGCTTTTATGAAATGGAATATGGTATCAGGAAAGGCGCAGATCATTGATTTTTTTCCGCAGGCAGAAAAGGAAAGAGGGCGGCTGCACCGCAGGGTGTTTCATATTGGCGAAAAACTGTATTTCATTCCCTTTCGCGGAAGATATATTCATATTTGGGATTTAAAACTGGAGCGTTGGGAATTGGTAGAGATATCAAGTGAAGAGATTCAGGTTGCCGATGCGTTTTTTACTGCGGATGGATTATGGATTTTTCCAAGCTATGTGCGCTGGCCAGTTATTGTATTTCATACGGAGTCCTGTCAGGTAGAGAGCCTTCCGTATTTAACAGAAAAAATTGGAGAGTATATTGGCGGATATAAAAACTGGATGCTTTTGGATATTGCCTGTGTGTGTCAGAAAGGACAGCTTTTTTATCTGGCTGAATACCGTCGGTCAAAAATTTTTTGTATTGACGGCAGCTCTAAGAAGCTTGTTTTTGTTTTTTCCAATACGGAAAGAGGGATGGATGGGGGAAAGATAAAGCTACAGGGTATCAGTGTATGCGGAGAGAAGGATTTTTATCTTACTTCGCTTGAAGAAAAAGCGATTTATGTGTGGAACCCGCAAGAGGGCATAAAAGAGCGTTTTGCATGTGATACGGAAGTTTATGGAAAACGGACTCCTTTTATCAGGGGAATAGATATAAATGAAAAATATGGTCTTGCTCTGCCCTGCCATTCCAATTGGATATTCAGATTAAATAAACTGACAGGAAGTGTGGAAAAAATCAGATATCCTGATGGATTTGGAAGATGTAAAATATATTCTTTGTTTTGCGGATATGAAAAGAATGGAGAGGAAATTCTCTTATATCCCAGGTGTGGAAACGGACTTCTGACCATAAATGGATGTACAGGAGGGACCCGCTATACGCCGCTGCAGTTAAACCAGGCGGATAATATGTATTTTTCAGGTTTTTACCGCAATGTAATCAGGCAAAGGCTGTATACGGGAAAGTTAAATGAATCTTTTGGATGGATGGACGTGCTGGAAGATTATTTGGATGAAGTGGCAGGGATGGAAGAGAAAGAAAAGAATAAAAAGGCAGAACCTATAGGGAAAAGGATTTATGAGTACTGTAAGGAAATGTGTCTGCAGGAGAAACAGAAAACACAATGAGAATAGTAATTATTTCTGATGTTCATGGAAACTTGGAGGCGATGGCAGCTTTAAAACGGCAGCTTGGAGAGATAACGAATATACAGGGAATGGTTCTGCTAGGGGATTTAATTGATTATGGACCACATTCCAACGAAGCGATAGAACTGATTAAAGAGCTGTCCTATCCGGTTTTATGTAATATCTGGGGAAATCATGAAGAGGCAATTGTATTTGAAAAATATGTAAATTTTTCTTCGGAGCGGGGACAACAGTGTGCACGATATACCCGTAGTCAATTATCTGAGAATACGAAAAGTTATCTGATGCAGGAAATGCTTGGAAAAGGAAGATATGAGTTTGATATATGCGGCAAAAAATGTCTGGCTGTGCACGGAAGTCTTGAAGATGAATACTGGAAAGGGATTTTTCCCTGGGATGATTTAGAGGAATATGGCAGATATGACTATGTTTTTTCCGGTCACACACATCTGCCTCATTTTTTTGAAAAATATTATCCGAAAGAGGATGGACTTCATAGAAACAGAAAAAAAACAGTTTTTATAAATCCTGGTTCCGTGGGACAGCCGCGGAATTTAAATCCTATGGCCCAATGTGCATTGTTGGACTTGGATAAGGAAGATTTTGTCATGATAAAATGCGGTTATAATATTGGAAGAGAGCAGAAAGCCTTTTCAGCAAAGGTAGATGCGTTTTACAAAAACAGACTGGAGTACGGAATATGATGGAGGAATTATATATAATAAGCGGCGTTGCCGGAATGACAGGAAGTGAGCTTGCGGGAACTCTGGTGGGGAAGGGAAGCCGGGTCATTGGTTTTGATAATTTTTTTGCTTCGTCCAAAGAGGCGTTAAAAGAAATAGAGGATAATGACCATTTCTCTTTTTATGAATTTGATATTAATAATAAAGGACAGATGGCGCAGATTAAAAACCAGGCAATGGCAATGAAAAAGGAATTTAAAAGAATTATTTATATAAACTGTGCAGCAGTTGTACATACAGAGCATTTTTATCATATTGACAGGACGTTTGAGACAAACGTAATGGGGATGCGTCTTTTTTTGGATCAGGCTATTGAAATTGGAGCGGATATTTTTATTAACTGCTCAACCTCAGAGGTATATTCTATGAATTCCTGGAAGGAAGGGGGTGTTTCAGAAGAAGATTATCTTTTGCTTGCCAATGCAGAGCACAGTCAGAGAACCAGTTATGCGGCAGGAAAACTGATGACAGAGTTTTTTATGCGGGATGCGGTAATCAACAACAAAATAAAGGGATGCTCTATACGCTTTGCCAATGTGTACAGTAAAAAAGAGTTATATCCTAAACATATTATTCCACATATACTTATGCAGCTAAAACAAAATGGCTGTGTGGAGCTTTTGGAAAACAGCAGAAAAAATAAGCGCACATTTCTCCATAACATTGACAGCTGCATGGCGGTGCTGGCGCTGGTCCATAGTCCGGACGCATTAGACGGCAGTGTATACAATGTGGCGACAGATGAAGAAATCTCTATTATTGATCTTACATTGTTTTGTGCAAAAAAAATGGGGATTGAAAAGCCGCAAATGGTTTTTAAAGGATATAGGGAATCGGACCCTGAAAGACGTATGCTTAACACAGATAAGATCAGAAATAGAACAGGATGGCGGCCCAGAGTTTCCCTGGCAGAAGGAATTGAAATGTGTATCCGTGAGCTGGAGGGGTGAGATGCTGCAGGAGAAGGTTATGAAAATTCTGATTATTACTGTTGCGGGTATGGCAAGGAGATTTAGTGAATCTGTGGGAAAAGATACGCTTAAATGCCTTTATTATCAAAATTCACCAAAGGAAGCGCTGCTATTTAGGATGATATACCAAAATACGGATTTTGATAAGTACATTATTGTAGGCGGATTTCTGTTTGGGAAGCTTGAGGCATTTGTAAGGCAGAATTTTGCAGATATGGAAGATAAGATCGTTTTGATAAAAAACGAACATTTTGAAGATTACGGCTCCGGCTACAGTTTGTATCTTGGAATGAAAAAAGCAGGGGGATTTCCTTTTAGCAGTCTGGTTTTTTGCGAAGGGGATCTTTGGGTTGATAAGGAGACGTTCCGGCAGGTATGTGAGGCGGAAAGCGATGTGGTAACTTCAAACAGGGAAACTATCTGCGCAGAACATGCGGTTGTATTTTATTTTGATGTAAAAGGAAAAATCCACTATATTTATGACACAAAACATAGAGCGCTTTCAATTAAGGAGCCTTTTACTGCTATTTTCAACTCCGGGCAGATATGGAAGTTTACCAGGAGAAAGATTCTTACAGATATTTTAGAAAACCTATCGCAAGAAGAAATGCAGGGTACAAATCTTATTATTATACAAAAATACTTTACAGCTCTTGCAGGAAATGAATATAAACATTTTCAGTTCAAAAAATGGGTAAACTGCAATACACTGACAGATTTTATTTCCGCAAGCAATGGGTCAGGCGGGTGCGAAGCGTCCCTTTGATGAACGCCGCCAGGGTCAATTACCCACAGCCTTGCTGCGTTTTTTACTAATACTACGAAATGACAGGCAGGAGGATAAATATGAGGATACTTGAAGAGAGAATAAATGAATTGAGAGATAGAGAGGGGCAGATCCGTGTAATGATCCTGGGGCTTGGAAGTGTGGGAAATTATCTGCTAAACTATCTGATGTCGATGCAGGACGAAAGGTTAACTTTTTATGTAGTGGGACGAAACAAAGAGCATATGACAACAGATGTGAATATTGCCCGTATAGCCTCACAAATCAGGGGACAGAACCGGAGTCAGGTTTACATAGAGTCGGATGTTGACTTTAATTCAGTTGACAGAATTGCACAATGTCTTAAAATGTGTCAGCCTGATATCATCGTAAACAGCAGCCGGGCTTATGCCGGGTTAAAATATGGCAGTATTTCATGGAATAAAATTCGGGCGTACGGAATTTGGGCGCCTTTGGCAGTTAAATACACTAAAAATATTATGGAAGCGTATGAACAGGCAGACGCTCATGCTATTGTAATTAATACTTCCTATTCAGATGCGGTAATTCCCTGGCTGAAATCATCAGGAAGGGCATATCCGGATTTTGGCAGTGGAAATGTAAATCACTTGATTCCGAGAGTCCAGTTTGCAGTTGCAGGCTGGTATGGAATCAATGATTACTGGAACATTGACGTTACCTTTGCCTCCGGTCATTTTCATGATGTGGTTATCAGTAAAGAAGGGCATACAGAAAAGACAGAACAGTTGATAGCAATTAAATATCAGAATAAAATACTGGACCCGGATATGGATAGGATTTTTTCAATGTGTAACATTCCAATGCCTGTGGATGCTAAGAGGAATATGATGAATGCTTCCAGCAACTATCAGCTTATAAACGCAATTTTACAGGCGGTAAGAGACAGGAAGAAGGTTAAGGTTCATAGTCCGGGCGCTTTTGGAGAATTGGGTGGATACCCGGTTATTCTTGATGGAAGAGGGGAAATTGTCCGGGCCTATATTGATGAAAGTGTTTTCCCAATGGAAAAGATGCGGGATAAAAACAGGGAGTCCATGTATTTGGACGGCATCGAAAACATAAAGGGAGGAACTCTTTTTTATACAGATGAACTTTGCCGGAAGGTAAAAACAGCATTTGGCGTTACCCTGATGAAAGAGGTCCCCTTTTCTGAAATTGAATCCGCAGCGCAGTTTTTGACAGAAGAAGTGATAGAGAAAAACATTCAGGGAGATGGTGGTATGGAGGATGTAAGTTAAAATGAAAACAGTTTATACATGTTTTTGTACAGATATCATTCATGAAGGGCATCTGAACATTATTCGCCAGGGCAGAAAATATGGAGAAGTTATTGTAGGTGTTCTTACTGACGAGGCCATGATAAGGTTTAACAGATTTCCAGCTGTAAGCTTCAGGGAACGGGTTGCAATGGTTGAGAAAATTGAAGGGGTAAGCAGAGTAGTTGTACAAAAGAAAGTCACCTATGATGAAATTGTGGAACAGCTTCACCCCAATTACATTATTCATGGTGACAACTGGAAAGAGGGGCCTTTGCGTTTCCTTCGGGATAATGCAGAAAGCCTTATGCAAAAGTCAAAGGGAGAGCTGATAGAAGTAGCTTATACAAATAGTGAAAATGCACTGCGTATGGAAAGGATGCAGAGAGAAAAACTGTCTATGCCGGAATGCAGAAGGAAAAGGTTAAGGCAGCTTCTGAAAATGTGTCCGATAGTAAAGACATTGGAAGTACATAGTGGAATTACAGGATTGATAGCGGAAAAGACAATCGTGGAGACAGGGAATAATCTTGAGCAGTTTGATGCTATGTGGATAAGCTCCCTGTGTGATTCAACAGTAAAGGGAAAGCCGGACATGGAGTTGGTTGATATGACTTCCCGGTACAAAACCATTGATGAAGTGATGGAAGTAACCACCAAACCAATTATTTTTGACGGCGATACAGGTGGGCTTACAGAGCATTTTGTCTATACGGTACGCACACTGGAGCGAATGGGGGTTTCTGCCGTCATAATTGAAGATAAAATCGGTTTGAAGAAAAATTCGCTGTTTGGAACGGAAGTGGAGCAGACGCAGGATGACATTGAACATTTTTGCGGAAAAATAAAAGCAGGAAAAAAGGTACAACTGACAGCTGATTTTATGATTATTGCAAGGATAGAAAGTCTGATATTGGAACAGGGAATGGAGGACGCATTGATGCGGGCGTTTGCATATGTGGAGGCGGGGGCAGACGGGATCATGATCCACAGCAGAAAAAAGGACCCGGCGGAGATTTTCGGATTTTGCGACGAATTTCGGAAAAAGGATAAGAATACACCAATTGTTGTTGTTCCTACCTCTTTTCACCAGGTATTTGAAATGGATTTGGCTGCCCATGGTGTAAATGTGGTGATTTATGCAAACCAGCTTACCAGAAGCGCTATTCCTGCTATGGAAAACACAGCAAAGGATCTGCTTAAGTATCATCGGGCGCTGGAAGCGGAGCCGCGGCTTATGCCTATTAAGCAGATAATCACGCTGATAGATGAACTGTAAATATCTGCATACAGGTGAAATGGAGACTAAAATGGAAATAGAAGAATTGATACGGATAGTGAATTTGGATTTTTATACAGGGGTTCCGGATTCTCTGCTGCGGCCCCTATGCGATTATCTGATAAAAAAGTATGGCACCAATCCGGCGCATCATGTAATTGCTGCAAATGAAGGAAACTGTACAGCGATTGGGGCGGGGTATTACCTTGCATCCGGAAGAGTGCCTGTTGTATATATGCAAAATTCAGGAGAAGGAAATATGATAAATCCTGCAGCTTCGCTGCTGCACCCGGAGGTATATGCAGTTCCTATGCTATTCATTGTTGGGTGGCGGGGAGAACCAGGCGTTTATGATGAACCCCAGCATATTTATCAGGGAAAGATTACAGGTAAGCTTTTGGATGACCTGGGAATAGAGACATTTATTATCCGCAGGGATTCCGGCAGACAGGAAGTGGAAGAAGCTATGAAAAAATTCCGTCATGTTTTTGACATGGGCGGACAGGCGGCATTTATAATATGTAAGGATGCTCTTATATATAAGGAAGAAGTACATTACAAAAATGGTTACCAGATGGTCCGTGAGGATATTATCCGGCATATTGTGTCGGTATCGGGAAAGGACCCCATTGTTTCCACAACCGGAAAGGCAAGTCGTGAGCTGTATGAAATCAGGGAGCAAATGGGAACCGGTCATGACAAAGATTTTCTGACGGTAGGATCTATGGGACACAGTTCTTCTATTGCTCTTGGTATTGCCCTACAAAAGCAGGCAGCGCGAATCTGGTGTATTGACGGGGATGGAGCGGTTTTGATGCACATGGGCTCCATGGCTGTTATTGGCAGTACCTCGCCGGATAATCTGATACATATTGTGATTAACAATGAATCTCATGAAACTGTAGGAGGAATGCCTACAGCGGCCAAAACAACAGACCTGGTTCTGGCTGCAAGGGCGTGTGGGTATTTGTATGCTGCAAGAGCAGATACATTTGAACAGCTGGACCGGGAGCTTAACAGGATCAAGATGCAAAAAGGTCCATGTTTTCTTGAAGTTAAATGTGCAATGGGAGCTAGGAGGAACCTGGGACGTCCAACAATTGGCACACAGGAAAACAAAAAGAGATTTATGGATTATTTAAAATCAGAGGAAATTTAGGAAAAGGACAGGGAATATGGAAAAGGATAAGCAGCTGGAAGCGCTTGAAGAGGACTGGGTTTGCGATATAATAAAAAACACCTGCAGATATTATAATGGACGCAGGATTGTTTTATGGGGGAAATATGGAATTTCAGACAGAATTGCAAATGTTTTAGAAAATGTGTATCAAATTGCTGTATATGGATATATAGACAGCAATAAATCCCAGTCAGGCGATGGGGTATATTCTGTATCAGATTTTTTTGATAATGGGGATAAAAATGAGTATTATATTGTCATTCCACTTGCATTTTATCTGGAGATATCAGAAACTCTTTCTAAAAATGGCTTTGAGAAAGATAAAGATTATTATTACTTTACAGAGTGCATTTTGGAGCAGAGAAAAGACTACTATGAAGATTCGCACGGCAATAAAGTGATAGGGGATTTAAAGGGGCTGCAAATTGTCTTTCCGGGGTTTCATGCAACAGTAATCGTACATGAGAACTTTCAGCGATTGGGGGGGGGCAGCAGCAAGATATATGTACGAAGCAATGGGGTTCTTGAAATTGGTGCAAATACCAGAATGTCGTTCCAGACAGGGATAGAAATTGGCCGGAATGCAAAGGTAAGCATTGGAGAAGGCTGCCTTTTAAGAAGTATAAAATACATGTATATAAAGCCCTGGGCATGTTTTGAAATTGGGGATAAGACTACAACATGGTTTGGCTGCTGCATTGATATATGTGAATGGTCAAAAGTGAGTATAGGGGAAGATTGTATGCTTTCCCATGATATTAAAATATACTCAAATGACTGTCATACCATATTTGATTTGACAACAGGAAAGAATATTAATTCTACAGAAGAGATATGCAGGCAGAGAAATATTTATATTGGAAAGCATGTCTGGATTGGACTTGGAGCTGTTATTTTATATGGAAGCAGAATAGAAGATGGAAGCATTGTGGGGGCGGAAAGTCTTGTAAAAGGGCCTGTGCCTGGGAATTGCATTGTATGTGGCAGCCCTGCAAGGATAACCCGCCGTAATGTTGCCTGGAGCAGGAAAAACTGTGCAGACGACCTGCAGATGGAAACCTGTATGTAAGATTGTTTACGGCAATACTTTCATTCAGATAACAACATAGAGGGAGTGTCTGATTACCGTCTGGTATTTCATTTTTTGAAAAAGAAATACCAGACGGTAATTTTTTGGAAAATTCCCGTGTTTAAGGGTTACAGATAAGGAACAGATATGGTACAATAAGGATTAATAAATATTAAGTAACAGTAAAGAACAAAGGAGTATCTATGCTGGAGAGATTTTATCCCGACATATATATCAGTTCTGCATATAAAATAGATTTTCAAAAGTATTACGACTCCGGCTACCGGGGCGTTATTTTTGATATAGACAATACACTGGTCCCTCACGGGGCGCCTGCGGACGCTGACAGTATTTCTCTTGTGGAAAGACTGAAAGAAATGGGATTTGGCGTACTTTTTTTATCCAATAACAAAGAACCAAGGGTGAAAATGTTTAATGACGCAGTCCATGCCCAATATATTTATAAGGCGGGTAAGCCTTCAAAAAAGGGATATATAAAGGCCATGGAACTTTTGGGCACTGACAGGGAAAATACGCTTTTTGTTGGGGATCAGCTTTTTACGGATGTATGGGGCGCAAGAAACACAGGGATTTTTTCTATATTAGTGCAGCCTGTCAATAAAAAGGAAGAAATTCAGATAGTGCTAAAACGTTATCTGGAAAAGGTTGTTCTTGCTTTTTATAAGAGGAAGCACCCCAGGGAAAAGAGCGGCCAATAATGGAGGAATGGAGATGATTGACGGATACACAAGAACCTGTGGGCTGATTGGAAATCCGGTGGAGCATACCCTGTCACCGATGATCCATAATACGCTGGCAGCCCTGCTTTCCCATAATCTGGTTTATGTTCCTTTTCATGTGGAAAAGGATAATATTTTTTCTGCATTAAAAGGGGCTTATGCCCTGAATCTTCTGGGGTTAAATGTTACGGTGCCATACAAAAGCCAGATCATGGAAGGGCTGGTTTCGGTAGATGAACTGGCGGAAAAAATAGGTGCGGTAAATACACTGGTCCGTACAGAAGGGGGATATAAAGGGTACAATACAGATATGCCCGGCCTATATCGTGCCATGCGCGGCGAAGGCATAGAAATAGAAGGGCAGGAGGTCGTAATTCTGGGAGCGGGAGGCGCTGCAAGAGCGGCAGCCTTTATGTGTGCACTGCAGAATGCTTCGGCCGTGTATCTTTTAAACCGTTCCTATGATAAAGCGCTGGCGGTTGCAAAGGAGGTAAAAGAAAAAACAGGGAAAGAGTACATATATCCAATGTCTCTGTCCCAGTATGAAAAGCTGCCAGATAGAAAGTTTCTGGCAATTCAGGCGACCAGTGTGGGACTGTATCCTGACACAGAACGGGCGGTGATTGAGGAAGAAGCATTTTACCGGAAGATACATACAGGCTATGATTTAATCTACAAGCCTTCGGAAACCTGCTTTATGAAATTAGTGAGAAAACAAGGGGGAGAGGCATACCATGGTTTAAAGATGCTGTTGTATCAGGGAATTATTGCGTATGAACTATGGAACAACATTTCTGTTCCGGAAAAAATGGCAGTACAGGTGTATGAAATATTAAAGAAAAAAATGGGGGTAATGGATGAAAGATAATATTATTTTAACAGGTTTTATGGGAAGCGGTAAATCCAGTGTGGGAGTCAGACTCTCCTATCTGCTGAAAAAAACAATGATTGATACGGATAAATGGATTGAGGAAAAACAGGAGATGGAAATCTCAGATATTTTTTCTGCTTATGGGGAGAAGACGTTTCGGGACATGGAGACAGAATGCTTAAAAGAACTCATAGAAACTGCCAGTGGTCAGATTATCTCCACAGGCGGGGGACTTCCTGTAAAAAGAGAGAACCAAAGGCTGCTGAAAAAATTGGGCATGGTGATTTATTTGAAAGTGACACCGGAAGTGGTTTTTGAACGACTTAAGACAGATAATACAAGACCGCTTTTGCAGGTAGACGACCCTATGGAACGGATTAAGGCACTTTTGGCACAGCGATCGCCGGTATATGAATCCTGTGCGGATGTGGTTGTAGATGTTTCAGATCAGCCTTTTGAAAAAATTCTTGGACAGATTAAAGAAGCATATGAAAGGTTCTGTCAGCGCGCCTGAATGAGAATAAGCAGCAGGCTGTGACAGGAAAGGAAAAATGGAATGAAGATATTAGTGATTAACGGGCCAAATATTAATTTTCTTGGAATCAGGGAAAAAAGTGTATATGGAAACCAGGATTATGATTATCTGCTTGGCATGATTGGAGATAAGGGCAGGACATGCGGAAGTTCCATAGAGGTTTTCCAGAGCAACCATGAGGGGGCGATTATTGACAGAATCCAGGATGCTTATTTTGACGGGACAGAAGGAATTGTTATTAATCCAGGAGCTTATACCCATTACAGCTATGCCATAAGGGATGCCCTGGCAAGCATTACGGTGCCCAAGGTGGAAATACATATTTCTGACATTACCCAAAGAGAGGATTTTAGAAAAGTTTCTGTAACTGCACCTGTCTGTGACAGGCAGATTTACGGGCATGGGCTGGAAGGTTATCTGGAGGCAATAGATGCTGTTCTGGAGATGAAAAGTAAAGAGTAGATAAAATTTCTATGAAAAAATGATATTCCTTCAAGAAAGTGGTTGAAAAATATCATTTTTTATATTAAACTGGTAAAGAATTATAACGTGAAAATTTGAGGAGGAATATTTTATGATTTCTGCAGGTGATTTCAGAAATGGTATTACGATTGAGCTGGATAATAACGTTTTCCAGATTATTGAGTTCCAGCATGTGAAACCCGGCAAGGGAGCAGCATTCGTCAGAACCAAGCTGAAGAACATAAAGAATGGCGGCGTAGTGGAAAAAACTTTCAGACCTACTGAAAAATGTCCACAGGCACGAATTGATAGAAAAGATATGCAGTACTTATATTCAGACGGGGAACTGTATAACTTTATGGATGTTGAAACATATGATCAGATTGCATTAAATGCCGACACGGTCGGTGATGCGCTCAAATTTGTAAAGGAAAATGAAATGGTTAAGGTTTGCTCCCATAATGGCAGTGTATTTTCAGTTGAACCGCCTTTGTTTGTGGAACTGGAGATTACAGACACCGAGCCAGGATTTAAAGGAGATACGGCAACCGGCGCAAGTAAGCCTGCCATTGTTGAGACGGGGGCTACGGTAAACGTACCTTTGTTTGTTGAGATGCACGATGTAATTAAGATTGATACAAGAACAGGGGAATATCTGTCCAGAGTATAATCCTGTAAAATATCCAGTCAAAAGCCTGAAAGACAATGAGAGATTTCATTGTCTTTTTTTGTGTGCAGAGGCATAAGGAAAGTGCTCTGCATATCGTGAAGGGAAAGCGGGTTTCCTTGTTTGATTTTTACTGTCACTTTATTTTAGTCGAAAGAAAGAGGTAACACATCTATGAATTTCACATCTTTTACAAAAGCAATTCTTGAGAATCTCCAGTTAAAGCTTGGAGAAAATTATACGGTTTTTTCCCATAGTGTTAAGAAAAATAACGGTGTGATGCGCACAGGCATTGTTGCAAAGCGTACAGGGCAGATAGCGTCCCCCACAATTTATATTGATGGGTTTTACAGAGAAAATATTACAGAAAAGGAAATTAAAAAAATTTCCAATGTGCTGTATGATGAATTTCAGGCAGCAGAATTTGAAGACCAGTTGGATTTATCAGGATTCACTGAATTTGACAGGGCGAAGGAGCAGCTGGCATTTAAACTGATTTCAGCAGAAAAAAACAAGGAATTACTGGAGCAGATTCCACATAAATTGTTTCATAATCTTGCGATGGTATTCTACTATACAGTTTTGGAAGCGCCTTTTTTGGGGAAAGCGGCGATACTGGTCCGTAACCAGCATATGAAAATGTGGGGAATAGATATGGGGAAATTGTACCATACAGCGTTTTTAAATACGCCAAAACTGTTTCCAGGGGTGATTGAGAGTATGGAAGATGTAATGCGTGAAGTTTTTGAGGAAAGTCTTAGAAAAGATATTTCTCATATTGGATTAAAAAAGGAGGAAAATACGGACTTATTTGATGAAAATTGGGTAAAAGAGATGGCCGTGCAGATGACAGGCGATTTTAATAAAAAAAGAGCGCCTATGTTTGTGTTGACGAACAGGCAGAAACTATATGGGGCGGCCTGTCTTTTGTACCCGGAGATATTGAAGGCGTTTGCAGATAAGGCGGGGCAGGACTTTTATATTCTTCCAAGTTCTGTACATGAAATTATTCTGGTGCCAGCCGGGGTGGATACCTGTAAAGAAGCGCTTTATGGGATTGTTACGGATATTAACCGGACACATGTGGCAGAAGACGAGGTATTGGCGGATTCAGTTTATTATTACAGCAGAAGCAAAAATGAAATATTGTGGCTTATATAATTTTTTTATTTTATAAATAAAAATCTGCCAACTGGCAGCTGTCAGGAAAGTAAGGAGAAGAAACAGTCCCAAGCTTCTGATATGCTGCCAGTAAAAATAAAATAAGAGTTCACAATTTTTTTATAAATGTTGACTAGACAATTCAGCAGTCATGTGTTATTATAACAGAGTGATGTAACAAATTTGTAATATTTCAAGATTTATGCACCCGTAGTCTAACGGATAGAACGAAGGCCTCCGACGCCTTTAATGCAGGTTCGATTCCTGTCGGGTGCATTTACATCACCAGTGAATGCGCCTGCGCATATTTTTTTGTGCTTTTTTTGGCGTACTGTTAATGCAAAGCTATAATTTAAGAAAGGAAAGTTATGAATCGTTCAGATCAGAACAGTGGAATGAAGGAAAAGTTTGTGACAATCAGGGACTGGGTCATGGACCATAACAAGATTGTAATGCCTCTTGTTCTAATTGTCTGTGTGCTTATTACAATTGTGGTGGCAGTAAATGCCAACCAGAAAGAGGCGCTTGAAAAGGAGGCAGAGCAGGCTGCAATGGCGGTGTCTGTAAAGGATGCGATTCCGTCGCCAGGAACAGAAACGCCCGAATATCAGCTGGAGGAAAATGCTTATCCTGAACTGAATAATCTTATCCGCTCTTACTATGATGCCCAGGCGACAGGGGATATTGAAAAAATCTCTTCACTAAATACTTACTTGAATGAGATTGAAACGATACGTGTGCAGGAGTTAAGCAAATATATTGACTCTTATCCTGTCCTGAATATATATACGAAGCCGGGTATGACGGAAAATACTTATGTGGCGTATGTTTATTCAGAAGTGAAGTTTTCAGATGTGGATAAACCTCTTCCGGGAATGCAGACTTATTATATTGGGCAAAACGAAAAGGGAGAATACTTTATTAATGATGGAACCTATGATGATACCATCTGGAATTACATTAAGGAAGTTACTCTTCAGGATGATGTGGTGGATTTAAACAACAAGGTAGTTGTGGAATATAATGAGTTGCTGGCAGAAGATGAGGAACTGAATGAGTTTATCGCCTATCTGAAGGAGAAGATAAATGAGGATGTAGGAGAAATTCTTGCGCAGGCAGAACAGCCTGAAGCAGTAGATACGCCTGTCCAAGAGGCGGCTTCTGCAGCGGAAGAGGGGCAGACAGGAGAAACGGAACCAGCGGCAGTGGTAATGACAGTACGTGCAACCGATGTGGTAAATATAAGAAGCTCGGACAGCGAAGAGGCTGACAGACTTGATAAAGCACAGATTGGGCAGGAGTTCACACTTCTTGAAGAAAGAGGAAATGGCTGGAGTAAGGTCAAATACAATGACAGGGAAGCCTTTATTAAGAGTGATTATCTTGAGCCAGTACCAGTACAGGAAGAACAGCAAGAAGAGCAGAACGAAATCCAGACGGCCTCTGGGGAAAATGAAAACACATCTAATGAGGAAAGTATGGGAAAAGTTACAGTAATTGAAAGCGTGAGAGTCCGTAAAAGCGCCAGCACAGAGGCAGAGGTGCTTGGAACAGCTTACGAGGGAGATGAACTGGAGCTTCTAATGAAACTTGCTGATGGATGGAGCAGAGTTAAGTATAATGGACAGACCGGTTATGTAAAGTCTGAATATGTGGAATAATTGTGACGAGAACCCCGAAGCCATTTGCTTCGGGGTTTTATGATAAAAAACGATAGAGTGGAACTTAAAAACAGGAGAAAAGAAGAATGCTTGGAAAATTTAATGTTGGAATAATTGGTACAGGGAATATTGCAGGGGTCATGGCGGATACCATCAATAAAATGAAAAATGTAAAGCTTTATGCGGCGGCTTCCAGAGAAAAGGTAAAAGCCGATGTGTTTGCCGGAAAGTATGGCTGCAAGAAGGCGTATGGCTCTTATGAGGAACTTGCGGCAGACAAAAAGGTGGATTTGATTTATATTGCAACGCCCCATTCTGAGCATTATGCCAATGCGCAAATGTGCCTGAATTATGGAAAGCCGGTACTTTGTGAAAAGGCATTTACCGCAAATGCAGCCCAGGCGGAAGCCTTAATCCATCTGGCAAGGGAAAAAGGAGTATTTATTACGGAGGCAATATGGACGCGCTATATGCCGATGCTTAACACAATCAGGGAAGTGACGGGAAGCGGTGTTATTGGTGAGCCCAAAACATTAACTGCCAATCTGGGATATGTGATAGCTCATGTAGAGCGGCTTAAGAATCCTGCCCTGGCAGGAGGCGCTCTACTGGATGTGGGGGTATATCCCCTTAATTTTGCGTTAATGGTTTTTGGAAATGACATTCACAAGATTTACTCTAACTGCACATATATGGAATCCGGTGTGGATGGACAAAACAGTATTACTTTGCAATACACAGATGGGAGGGTAGCCCATTTAAACAGTTCTGTGGTTTCTTTAAGTGACAGAAAGGGAATTATATATGGAACGAAGGGCTATATTACGGTAGAAAATATAAATAATTTTGAGAGTATAACAGTTTTTGATAATTCCTATAAGAAAATTGGCATGTATAAATGTCCAAAACAGATTTCAGGGTACGAATATGAAGTTGAGTCCAGTATCCGGGCAATTCGGGGAGGGGCTATTGAATGTCCGGAAATGCCCCACAGTGAAACGCTTCGTGTGATGCGGATTATGGACAGCCTGCGAAAGGAATGGGGGATTGTTTATCCATTTGAAAAGGAAGAATCTGCACAACCTTGACGCTCCAGGTATGAAAAACAGCCATCCGGGAATACTTTTAGCAGGTATAAGTTTAGCTGAAAGGATGGTAAAATATGAGAAGCGATGATGTTAAGGTTTTGCAGGAAGTACAAAGAAATGCGAAGATGGCAATGAAAGCAATAGATACCATAAGCGAAAAAGTTTATGATGACAGTCTGGCCATACAGGTTGCAAGAGAGTCCATGAAGTATGGGGATATTTATAATAAGGCTACAGACAGGCTTCTTGACGGAAAAGCGCCTTCCTACAGGGAAACAGGATTTCAGGATTTGATGCTTAAGGGCGGGGTTAAGGCAAACACAATGTTAAATACCAGTACCAGCCATATTGCGGAATTGATGATTCAAGGTTCTAACCGGGGGCTTACAAGTATGTGGAAAGCGATTAATCATCATGAAAACGCAGGAGAGGTCTCAATGGAAGTGGCAAAAGAGTTGATGGATTTTGAAGAAAAGAATATAGAAAGATTAAAAAAATATTTATAAGCATTCTATAGAATTGTTTTTCTTTGTATTTTTAAAAACTTTTATAATTTAATTGCTTAAAGTGTATTGTGATTTTTAAAGGTACGTTATATAATACGATATGGGCAAAGAAGTCAGATACACAGGACAATCAGCCTGTGTATTTTTGTATGGTGTTCTGGTTTAGAAAGGGAGTTTTCACCCTTTATTGTATACAAGAATACTATACCACAATTATACTAATTATATTTAAAGGAGGACATATTGTATGTCATATGTTGATGAAGTATTTCAGATGGTAGTGGAAAAGAATCCTGCCCAGCCGGAATTTCATCAGGCTGTAAAAGAGGTTTTGGAATCCCTGCGGGTGGTAATTGAAGCAAATGAAGAAGCTTACAGAAAAGATGCTTTGCTGGAGAGACTGGTAACACCGGAAAGGCAGCTTTTATTTAGGGTTCCCTGGGTGGATGACAAGGGACAGGTACAGGTAAACAACGCATTCCGCGTACAGTTCAACAGTGCCATTGGACCTTATAAAGGCGGACTTCGGCTTCATCCCAGCGTAAACTTAGGCATTATTAAATTCCTTGGATTTGAGCAGATTTTCAAAAATTCCCTGACAGGGCTTCCCATTGGCGGCGGCAAAGGCGGTTCAGATTTTGACCCCAAAGGAAAATCAGACAGGGAAGTGATGGCGTTTTGCCAGAGCTTTATGACAGAACTGAACAAATACATAGGAGCCGATACAGACGTTCCTGCTGGTGATATTGGTACAGGCGCAAGAGAAATCGGCTATATGTATGGACAGTATAAGAGAATCAGAGGCGTATATGAAGGCGTTCTTACCGGAAAGGGATTATCTTACGGCGGTTCTTTAGCAAGAACGGAAGCAACAGGCTACGGACTTTTATATCTTACGGAAGAAATGTTAAAATGCAATGGACATGACATTAAGGGAAAGACAGTGGTAATTTCCGGTTCCGGGAATGTGGCGATTTATGCAACTCAAAAGGCGCAGCAGCTTGGCGCAAAGGTGGTAACTGTATCAGACTCTACAGGCTGGGTGTACGATCCGGAAGGAATTGACGTTGCGCTTTTAAAGGAAGTAAAGGAAGTAAAGCGTGCAAGACTGACAGAATATGCGGCTGCAAGACCCAGTGCGGAATATCATGAAGGCAGGGGCGTATGGAGCGTGAAATGCGATGTGGCCCTTCCCTGTGCAACCCAGAATGAGCTTCTGATTGATGATGCAAAAGCGTTGGTTGCCAATGGATGTACTGCTGTGGCAGAAGGCGCCAATATGCCCACGACTATTGAGGCTACTGAATATCTGCAGGCAAATGGCGTACTGTTTGCACCTGGTAAAGCGGCAAACGCAGGTGGTGTTGCCACATCTGCACTGGAAATGAGCCAGAATTCCGAGAGACTTAGCTGGACGTTTGAGGAAGTGGACAGTAAGCTTCAGGGAATTATGGTTAATATATTCCATAACATGGATGAAGCGGCAAAGAAATATGGTATGGATGGGAATTATGTGGCTGGGGCCAATATTGCAGGATTTTTAAAGGTGGCAGACGCTATGACCGCACAGGGAATCGTATAACTCCTTTTTATAGACTTTAGGGATACAGTAGTTTTCCTTCAGACAGAACTTCTCTTGCAACATAGAGGGTTCTGTCTTTTTTTACGGAAAGAGTCCATTTTACAAGAGTGATTTTTCCACGTTCAATTTCCAGACAGGTGATGCAGCGGGGATGGACACAGCTTCCGGTATTCATATAAAAAAGAGAATCCGGGTCAAGGTGAGGCCTGTGGGTGTGTCCGGCAATTATTGGTTTTTGCTGCATGGTGGCATAGCTGCTTAGACGCTGTTCCATCTTGTCCTTTACAGTATAATTTCTGGCAGCGCTGGTGGGGTCAAGAACACCGAAACGTTCCAGGGGCTTCCAAAGATAGCGGACAAGAAACCGGGTCAGTTTCCAAAAGGTGGAATTCATTATATCCGCCTGGTGCCCATGGGTAAGGTAAAGCCGGTAATTCATACTGGTGTTTTCCAAAATAATACCTTCATGAAAGGTTAAATCCGGAAAAAGCGTCTGCTGGCACTGGGTATCTGTACAGAAGTAGCTGGCACAGAAGGTTTTGCTGTATTGCTTCTTTTTCTTTACCATATCATGATTGCCATAGACCATGTAAAGTCTGCTTTGTCTGTGAAAGAGGGAGAGGAGCCAGAACACGTTATTATGGATTTCGATAATCTGGCTCATTCTCCGATTTTCCCACAGTTCATCCCCGTCTCCCAGTTCAATATAGGTAAAGCCCCGTGCATAATAGTGGTTAAGCGCTGTAAAATACAGGTTATGGTTTTTTAAAAAGTTATCGTTGGAGTTGCCGCTGCCTCTGTGACAATCGCTGATTATGGCATACCGGCTGCCCATAGTAAGGGGCAGTACAGGTGCATTTTCAAAAGCATGGGAAAGACGGGAAAAATAACTCATGGATTCCTCCTGTTTATGATGACTTGTTAAGCATGTTTTTGCGGATAAGCGCCCTGCTAAATGTTACCTGCAATGGCGCTTATTTTTACATTTGGATTTATGCCTGCCAAACCTGCGAACCCGCAGCATTTTGCGGAAAGCAAAGGGCAGCAGATAGTACAGGTAAAGAAGTTTATCTGCGGTAAGTGAAAAACACTTGGTAATACACAAGTAAATGCGGCAGAATATACGGTTGGTAAACTGTGCCCACTTGCGGCTGATACGCTGCCAAAAGCCGTATTTTCTGTTTGGCTTGCCGCAGTACTGGATGGATACAGTGTTGCCGCAGGCACGGACAGAATCTTTTGGAAATCCAGTCTGTAAAAGAGCGTTTAGAAAGCTGCACCGCATATCGCAGTCCTGAAAATGGATAGAGACTTCCAGATTTAACTGCGGAGGTTGAGAAAACATTCCCATGCAAAAGATAGTAAGCCACCAGGTTTTTTTGGACAGGGAGGCTAACAAGTCCCGGCCTCTAAACAATTCCATAGAGATGGGAAGCATATCCCGGTCATCCACGGCATGGAAAAGAGCAGTCGAAACTTCTTCTTCTGAAAGCAGTCTGTCGGCATAATAAACGCCTACTTCTGAACCGGTATTAATTCCGTACTGTCCTTTCCACAGTTCTATCAGCCATGTTCTGTTTTGGTAATGGAAATAAACTGGCAGATAGTCAAAAACCATGTTAAAGTGTGAGGCAGCTCGGTCAAAAAATGCCGTATATCCCACTTCCCGCTGCCAGGCGTCATTTCTTGAAGAAATAATGTCCTGACGCTGGTCATAGCAGTAACCGAAGGGTTCTATCAATGAATTGAGAAGTTCACATTTTTCTATAGGGGTCATGGAGCATACTTTTTCTATAGCTTTGCGCTTTCGCCAGAAGGCGAACAGGGAAATAATCAGCAATGCAATAATAACAATACCAATAGAAACGTACATAAAATATTTCCTTTTGTGTTTTTAATGTATAATATGTAGGTATTGGCCCGGGGGTGATGCTTGAAAAAAAACATGAATGCAGTATAATAAGTAATAAGTGTTATAAACTACCAACTGAAGCGGCATCATGGTCGGAACCATGACTGCTAGAGGTTAAGGATGGCGGGTTACAAATGAAACAGGCAGGAATAATGATTGAAGGCGGGGCAATGCGCAGTGTTTTTGCTGCTGGCGTGTTGGATTATTTTATGGAAAAGGGCATTGAAGTGCCTAATGTTTTGGCCGTCTCTGCGGGCGCTTATGCGGGAATGAACTATGTATCGGGGCAAAAGGGCAGGGCAGTGGAGGCGGTGATTAAACCACTGGAAAAAGAAAAATTTATGGGACCGGCTACCTTTTTTAAGAAGGGAACCTTTTTTGACATGGATTTTTTATTTGACGTGGTACCCAAAAAGCTGGTACCCTTTGATTTTGATGCGTTTACAAGCTCTGCAAAAAAGTTTATTATAAATACAACGGACTGTAGGACAGGAAAAAGCATCTTTCATGAGAACTTTGATACAGAAGATCAGTTCTGGAAAATCTGTCGGGCGGCCAATTCCCTGCCTTTTATTTCACGGATCAGCAGAATTGACAATATTCCCATGCTGGATGGAGGAATGGCGGATGCGCTTCCGGTTGCCAAGGCGCTGGAAGAGGGGTGGGAGAAAATACTGGTGATTCTTACCCGAAAGTCGGATTACAGGAAAAAGTACAGGCATTTTTATATGCTGATGATAAGGACTCTTTATCGCAGGTATCCTGCATTTGTGCGGACAGTAGCAGGACGGGCCCGAAAGTACAATGAATGTCTGATGGAAATTGAAGAGATGGAAAAACAGGGAAAGGCATTGGTTTTGCGTCCCTCCCGGCTTGCCATAAGCAATAATGAGTCAAATGTGGATGTTCTTATGGATTATTACCGGCATGGATATGAAGAGGCGATGGGACGGGAAAAAGAAATATGGGATTTTCTGATGAACAGTTCCTAGAATGTGTTTGAAAAATGCTTCCCAGCAAATGTGGGGACGCGGTTTTCCGCGTGCAGATGTTGGAAATGATTTTTCAAACACGCTCTAGGCAGGTGATGGTGTCATATGACTTAAGAATGGCAATAATATTTGACATCAATCAACTTTTGTAAATAGAAATTTGAGGATAGACTTAATAAAAGGGAGGCAGGAATGTATGAGGATTGATCAGGTGCTGGAACAGCTGGATAATTTGTTTGCACAGCATAAAGTGGATTTGGTGGAAGATTTTCTGCTGCGGAGCATTGAGGAAGCGCAGATGGAAGGGGACATCAGTTCAATGATTACGCTTCTCAATGAAATTATCGGTCATTACAGGGAAACGGGCGAATTTGATAAGTCCATTGCCAGCTGCAGGCAGGTGTTGCTCTTAATGGACGAGGCGGGGCTAAAGGGTTCTGTGGCATATGCGACCACGCTGCTGAATGTTGCAAACGCCTGCAGAGCGGCGGGGCTTTTGCGGGAATCCATGATTTATTATCAGGAGGTAAAAGGGGTTTATGAGCAGAAACTGGCGCCGGAAGATTTCAGGTATGCCAGTCTTTATAACAATATGAGCCTTTTGTTCCAGGAGATGGGAGATTATGAAAGCGCCTGTGACTGCCTAAAGCGAGCCCTTTCCATTGTTGCTTTATATGGGGAGGCAAGAATTGAAATGGCAGTGACCTATACCAATCTGGCGGCTTCCCAGTTAAAGCTGGGACAATATCAGGAGGCAATTGACAATCTGAAAAAGGCGTTTTCAATTTTTGAGATGGACGAGGACAAGGACTATCATTACAGCGGCGCCCTCTCTGCCATGGGAGAAGCCCAATATATGGCAGGTAATCTGGAGGAATCCGCCCGTTTTTATAAGATGGCCCTTATGGAAATTGAACGGAATGTGGGAAAGAGTAAGGCTTATGAGATTACGCTCCAGAACTTAAATGCGGTGACGGCAAAAATGAAGGAGCTTCCTGTAAAGAACAGACAGTTTGGAAGCGGAATGGAATTATGCCAGGCTTTTTATGAAGAATATGGAAAGCCCATGATACACCAGAAGTTCCCGGAGTATGAAAATGCAATTGCGGCGGGACTTGTGGGAGAGGGATCCGAGTGCTTTGGTTATGACGATCAGGTATCAAGGGATCATGATTTTGGACCGGGATTTTGTCTGTGGCTTACAGACACAGTGTATGATGAAATCGGGGAAGAGCTGCAAAGGGCATATGACAGCCTTCCTTCCACTTATATGGGAATTACCCGTTTTACCACGTTGAAAGCGCAAAAAAGGGTAGGGGTATTTAGGATTGGTGATTTTTATGAGGGACTGATTGGTCTTAGAGATGTGCCGACTACCCGGAACCAGTGGCTGTTTTTGGACGATTACCGGCTGGCAACGGCTGTTAACGGTAAGGTTTTTAAAGATGAATTGGGAGAATTTACCAGAATAAGAAGAGGAATTTTAGCTTATTATCCGGAAGAGGTGAGAATTAAAAAGATTGCCAGGGAAGCGGCGCTTATGGCCCAGTCCGGCCAATACAATTACTCCCGGATGTTTGGACGGGGAGAAAAAGTTACGGCTTCCATAGCGCTTTCAGAATTTATGAAACACACGATGGCAATGGTTTATTTGTTAAACCGTACCTATGCTCCTTTTTATAAATGGATGCACAAAGGCATGGGCAGTCTGCGTGTGCTGCCGGAAATTAAAGAAATTTTAAATGCCCTGGTGGAACTGTCCATAGGGAATGAGCGGATACCTCAGACCATAGAAATTATTGTATCTTTGATAATTGCCGAGATGAAAAAGCAGGGACTGACCAGCGGCGAGGACAATTATCTGGATAACCATACGGACAATATTCTTCGGAGCATTCCTGAAAAGGAAAAGAAGGATGATTCCTTTAAGGCTGCTTTGGTAAATGAATTGGTTTCATTAGAGTGGGAAGCCTTTGACAAGGTGGAAAATGAAGGCGGACGGGCGGATTGCCAGGATGACTGGAATACCTTTTCCATTATGCGCAAAAGCCAGTATTATGCCTGGACGGAAGAAATGCTAAAGAGCTATATCAGCGATTTCCATAAAGCAAATGACCGGGGATGGAATCTTATTACCGAAAAATATGGACGGATGATGGAGAGCACTGCACCCTTGCGGTACGCTGGGATTAAAGATACCTTCCCGGAAATACCGGAGATGAAAAAGGAAATTATAGAGGAAATTGTTAAGATACAGGTGGCATGGATGGAGGAATTTGCGAAAGAATATCCTAAGGCGGCAGGCAATGCGCGCAGCATCCATACGGCGGAAGATACTCCTTATAATACCTCCTATGAGACTTATTTAAGGGGAGAGCTGTCCACTTATTCTGATGAAACCCTGGATTTATATGGGAGATTTATTGCACAGCTTTTAACGGAAAACAAAAATCTGGCAAAAATGATTATGGCGAACACGGCATTTCTTTATGGATATGCTTCCCTGGAGGATTTGGAAGAAAAATTATAAAAGGGGCCTGTTGTATTCCTGCCAAAAGGCGGGGATACAGCAGGTTTTAAAATGTGTATAGGAACACGGAAATATTACAGGGACATGAGAATGCCGTCAGCAATTGCCTGTGCGGTTTCCTGAAAGCGGGAGTCAAAAATCCGGTTATCTTTGTCTGTGTTTATAAAACCAACTTCAACCAACACAGCAGGCATATTGGTCTGGCGCAGGATGGCTAAGTTGGTGCGTTCATTAACCCCCAGATTGACAAATCCAATGTCAGTCAGTTGCCTGTTAATGTTTTCCGCCATATTCCCTGCGGCGCTGCTGCGGTTGTAGACCAGGGATTCTACCCCCATGTACTGATTGGGATAAACACTGGAATTACGGTGCAGGGAAATGAGATAATCGGCAGGAAGGCTGTTTGCTTTTGCGGCTTTATCGGCAGGGGTTTCGTAGATATCTTCGGTGCGGGTGTAAAGGACGTTGACGCCTGCATTTTGGAGAACCTTGCCAATTGCCAGTGCAAGCCGTAAATTGTCGTCCTTTTCCATACGGCCCATGGAGGTGGCGCCGAAATCACTGCCTCCATGTCCGGCATCTAAAATAATAGTAGCCATAATAGTCTCTGGAAAAAAATCTTATATTAATATATGGAAAAGGAAGGAAAAGGTTCACGGAGGAAACGGAAATGGAAAAAAAAGTACAAAAGTCATATGAAATTGATATGTGTAATGGCCCTTTATTTGGTAAAATATTGCTTTTTACCCTGCCTCTGATGCTTTCAGGGATTCTGCAGCTCTTATTTAACGCAGCAGATGTAGTAGTGGTGGGCAGGTTTGCCGGAAATGAAGCGCTGGCGGCGGTGGGCTCTACTGGTGCGCTGACCAATTTGCTGGTAAATTTGTTTATTGGGCTGTCAGTAGGCGCTAATGTACTGATTGCCAGATACTATGGGGCAAAACAGGAGGAAGAAGTCAGCCAGACAGTGCATACGTCAGTACTTGTAAGTGTAGCGGGAGGTCTTATACTTGCAGTTGTAGGTATAATTGCTGCAAGGCCGCTGCTACATTTGATGGATACGCCGGAAAATGTAATTGGACATTCTGTACTTTATATGAGAATCTATTTTCTGGGAATGCCGGCTATGCTTCTTTTTAACTTTGGAAGCGCTATATTGCGTGCAATAGGGGATACCAGACGGCCATTGATTTATCTGATAATTGCCGGGGTTATTAATGTGCTCTTAAACCTTTGGTTTGTGATTGGCTTTCATATGGGAGTGGCGGGGGTGGCTTTAGCCACAGTGCTTTCCCAGTGTGTATCCACAGTTTTGATTATAAGGTGCCTTCTGCAAAGCGAAGGCTGTTTCAGGCTGTGTCTTAACAAAATTCATATGAACTGGGACAAGTTTAAAAGGATAGCTGCCATCGGACTGCCTGCCGGGATACAGGGGTCCTTGTTTTCTATCTCTAATGTGCTGATCCAGTCATCCGTTAATTCTTTCGGTTCGGTTGCCATGGCTGGAAACACGGCTGGGAGCAATGTGGAAGGGTTTGTCTACACAGCTATGAATTCTGTTCATCAGACGGCCGTCAGCTTTACAGGACAGAATTTAGGAGGCAGACAGTATGAAAGAATTAATAAAATATTAATTGAATGCCTTTTATTTGTAACTGCAATCGGTCTTTTGATGGGAAATGGGGCAGTCCTTTTTGGAGAACAGATTTTAGGGCTGTACTCTTCTGACAAAGAGGTGATTGCCTATGGACTTAAAAGGATGGAAATCATATGTACCTTTTATTGTCTGTGTGGTATTATGGATGTTCTGGTGGGAAGCATCCGGGGGCTGGGATATGCGGTAATGCCAATGATTGTGTCCCTGCTTGGCGCATGTGCTTTTAGGGTGGTGTGGATTTATACCATATTCCAGTGGGACAGAACCTTGCGGACCCTGTATATATCTTATCCGGTATCATGGACGCTGACAGCTCTTGCCCATGGAGTCTGTTTTTTGGCAGTTAGGAAAAAACTGATGGATTCTTTGAAAGGAAATGGATAGTGATGGATAATAATAGTTTGAATTTTTGCGAAAAAAAATACAAGGGAGTGGTTTTTGATCTGGACGGAACCCTTTTGGATACATTGGAGGATTTAAAAGAAAGCGTGAACTATGCCCTTGAAAAAAATGGAATGCCGAAACGTACTTTGGAGGATATCAGGCATTTTGTGGGAAACGGAGTGCAGAGACTGATAGCGCTGGCAGTACCGGAAGGAACAGCACAGGAAGAACAGGAGATAGTTTTTGCTGACTTTAAGGAACACTATTGTGTTCACTGTAATGACAAAACAGGACTTTATCCGGGAATAGCAGAATTGCTTTTAAAATTAAAAGAACAGGGATTCCCCATGGCAATTGTATCCAATAAACTGCAGGAAGGGGTGGACGCACTGTGGGAACAGTACTTTAAAGAGTACCTTTCCGTTGCCATCGGTGCAAGGGAGGGGATCCGTAAAAAGCCCTGCCCTGACAGCGTTTTTGAAGCGTTACGGCTTTTAGGCATTTCCAAAGAACAGGCGGTATATGTGGGGGATTCAGAAGTGGATATTGCCACAGCCCAAAATGCAGGGATGGATTGCATCACAGTGGCCTGGGGGTTCCGTACACGGAAGGAGCAGGAAGAAGCGGGGGCTGTGGTATTTGCAAAAGAGCCAGAGAATATTATTCCTATGTTGTATAGACAAAAATCCACAACCGTTTTTTAAAATTGATTTTAAGAGAAATTGATTTCCGTGTACAGATTGGTTTCCATATTGCTTTTATGGTCCGGATAATTTATAATACTATATGTGTCAAAAGTTTGGGCATGGCAGGAAAAAGAATCTTCGTGAAATAATTATTATAATCAGCCGGAGAATATAAATGGAAAAAGCGTATCAGGTAAAAAAGATTAAGAGCATTTCTGAAGGCGGAAATGGGATAAAAGTAAAAGTGCCGGGTTCGAAAAGTATTACGAACCGGGCATTATTGCTTGCCGCCCTGTCTAAAGAACGCTGTGTGCTGCATGGAGTCCTTTTCAGTGACGATTCCAGAGCCTTTTTGGACAGCCTTTCAAAGTTGGGCTTTGAGGTATTGGTGGACGAAGAGGCCGGAGAGGTGACAATTCAGGGAATGGGCGGAAGGATTCCCAATAACCATGGGGTCCTTGATGTGAGAAGCGCCGGGACTGCAGCCAGATTTCTGACAGTTATGCTCTCTTTAGCCGGAGGGGAATATGAAATGACTGCTTCTCCGCAAATGTGCAGGCGGCCTATGAAGCCGCTATTGGATGTATTAAAAAAAGCCGGCGTTAATTTTGTTTTTCACGGTGAAGAGGGGTATTTTCCTTTCCGAATGCAGTCAAAAGCAATTTCTTTAAAAGAAGTGGAAATTGATACCAGTATTAGCAGCCAGTTTGCAAGTGCGCTTCTAATGTCAGGGGTGCTTCTGAAAGACGGGCTAAGGGTTACGATGCAGGGAGAAAGGGCAGAAGGTTCATACATTAAAATGACACTTGCCATGATGAGACAGTTTGGCATAGAGGTGCGGCAGGAAGGCAAAAGCTGCCAGGTTCCTTATACCGGCACATTTGGGCGGAAGGAATATCAGATAGAGCCGGATGTTTCCGGGGCAGGCTATTTTTATGCCATGGCGCCGCTGTTAAAAAAGGAGGTTGAGGTTGAAAATGTTCATATGGATTCTTTACAGGGAGATATTAGATTTTTAGAAGTCCTTAAGGAAATGGGATGTACACTTACCGATGGAAAAACAGGGGTAAAGCTTTCCGGAAAGGAAATAGTGGATTATCCGGGAATGGATATTTCCATGAAAGACTTTTCAGACCAGACCATGACTATGGCTGCGCTTGCTCCTTTTGCAAAAGGACCTACTCTGATCCGGGATATAGGACATATACGCTATCAGGAAACCGACAGAATACATGCAATTTTAACAGAACTTGGACGTATGGGCATTTCCTGTATGGAAGAGGAGGACGGCATCAGGATTTTTCCAGGGGAAATAAAGGAGGCAGAAGTGGAAACCTATGAAGACCACAGAATGTCTATGGCTTTTACTCTGATTGGACTTAAGACAGGCAAGATAACGATTAAAAATCCGTATTGCTGCCGAAAGACCTTTGAGAATTATTTTGAGTTAATAGATGAATTATACGAATAGATTTTAAGAAAATATTTAAACTTTAATAAATACAGGGAGGAATGAGGGCGGCAGCGGGACATAGTTTAGGAGGAATTATGGAAGAAAAATTCAAAGAAGAAAATGAGCGTCCGGAACGTGCGCTGCTGATAGGAGTTGATACTAAAACTGCCAGGGAGGATTTTGAAAAGTCCATGGAAGAACTGGCAAGTCTGGCGAAAGCCTGTTATATGGAGCCGGTAGGCATAATTACCCAGCGTTTGGAGAGCGCTGATAAGGGATTATATATTGGTGCAGGAAAAGTGCAGGAGGTAAAGGAAGCGGTGGAGGCATTGGAGGCGGATATTCTGCTGTTTGACGATACCCTTACCCCGTCCCAGCTCCGTAACTTACAAAGAGAGCTGGACAGGCCGATACTGGACAGAACAACATTGATACTTGATATTTTTGAAACCCGTGCCAGAACCAGAGAGGCAAAACTGCAGGTGGAGTCTGCAAGACTTAAATATCTTTTGCCCAGGCTGGTGGGAATGCACAAAGCATTGACCAGACAGGGCGGTACTACCGGCAGCATGAGCAGCAGGGGCGCCGGAGAAAAAAAGCTGGAACTGGACAGAAGAAGAATTGAACACCGGATTACAGAGCTTTCCGGGGAGCTTTTAGAAGTTGCAAAGGAAAGAAAGGTGCAGCGCAGAAGGCGTATGGAAGCGGGAATTCCGCTGGTGGCTTTGGTTGGCTATACCAATGCAGGAAAGTCTACTATCATGAACGCCATGATAGATGCGTATGTAAAGGATGAAGAAAAAAAGGTATTGGAAAAGGATATGCTGTTTGCCACATTGGACACCACTGTCCGCAGGATTAATACAGGAAACAATAAGGATTTCCTTCTTTCAGACACCGTTGGATTTATCCATAAACTGCCTCACGGACTGGTAAAAGCGTTCCATTCAACCTTAGAGGAAGTGGAAAATGCAGATTTGCTTCTGCATGTGGTAGATTATTCGGACCCTTTTTACAGGGAACATATGGAAACAACTAATCTCACACTGTCAGAGCTTAATACCAGTGAGATTCCGGTTATTACGGTATTTAACAAAGTGGATAAAAAGAATGGGGAAATGGATGGCGTCCAAAGTTATCCCCAGGTAATTGGAAATGACAAGATTTATATTTCGGCCAGGGATACGGAATCTGTCAAATGTCTTACTTCAATTATATTGGAGCGGATCTATGCGGATTATGTGCAGGCAGAATTTCTGGTGCCCTACGAAAAGGGAAATATTGTTTCTTATTTTATGGAGCATTCCCATATTATCAGCCAGGAGTACAAAGACAAGGGAACGTTGCTTTGCACAAAATGTCACAAAGCAGATAGAAACAGATACGAAAAGTATTTGTTGCAGAACTGTTGACCGGATAAGTACTTAAAACAGATTTAAACGTTAAAAAAATAAAACGACCGATTGAGTCAACACAGATTAATATATACCGCAGGGTGATCCTGCGGTATATATTAAAGTTAGTTCCAGACAAACTTACGATTGGTGCAGCATCACAAGCTTTGCCTGTGATATGCAGGGGTAGAAGTTTGGAAGAGAGCTTCCAAATTCATTATTGATGCAGTATCGCAAGCTTTGCTTGTGACATGCAGGGGTAGAAAAATGGAAAAAGAAAGATTGAATAAATATCTTGCATCCTGCGGTATCTGCTCCCGGAGGGAGGCAGACAGGCTGATAGAGGAGGGCCGGGTTAGGGTAAACGGGAAAACGGCCCAAATGGGAGAACAGGTTTGTGACAGTGATGAAATACTTGTGAATAGAAAACAGGTTCATGGAAAAAATGAAAAAGTGGTTCTTGCCTATTATAAGCCCATAGACGTGACCTGTACGGAAAAAGACCGGTTTGCAGATAAAAAAATTACGGATATGGTTAAATTTCCCATCCGTGTTACTTATGCAGGAAGACTGGATAAGGAAGCAGAAGGGCTGATACTGCTTACCAATGATGGCGCTTTAATCGACGCTATGATGCGGGGAAGCGCAGGACATGAAAAGGAATACCTGGTGAGAGCACGGAACATGGCTTCAGAGAACAGAGAAATTACGGAAGAATTTCTTTCTAAGATGCGGGCAGGGGTTTACCTTTCGGAACTGGATGTTACAACCAGACCATGCAAGGCAGAAAAAACAGGAAAATTTACCTTTAAAATAATACTGACTCAAGGAGTCAACAGACAGATAAGAAGAATGACCAAAGAGCTTGGATATCATGTGGATGCCATCAAAAGGGTCCGGGTGGTAAATATCCGGCTTATGGATTTAAAACCGGGGCAGTACCGACAGCTAAAAGGAGAAGAACTTAGGGAACTGTATCGTATTTGCTTTGGAAAAAAACAAAATCATTAGCAGATTCTTCTGCTGGAGTGTGTTTGAATTGATGCAGGCTTGATAGTCCAATTGTCTGCAAAGAGAAATTGACTGGTATAGTATTACACATTTGCAAGCACAGCTTGCGATGTGCAGGGGATAAGTTTGGCAGAAAACTTCCAAACTATCTGTTGGTGCAGTACCGTAAGCATAGCTTGTGGTATGCGGAGGAATAGAAATAGAATGGAAAATGAAAAAAGAAGATGTGAAGAATTGGTAAGGTGTCTAAACAAAGCTTCAGAAGTGTATTATAACGGCGGCGAGGAAATTATGTCCAATTTTGAATGGGATGCAATGTTTGACGAGCTGGCCTCTCTGGAAGCAAAAACAGGTTATATTCTTCCTGACAGTCCCACCCAGAATGCAGGGTATGAAGCGAACAATGGGGAAAGAGAACCTCACGAATTTCCGGCCCTTTCCCTTGCCAAAACAAAACTGGTGGCGGATTTGCAGAAATGGGCAGAGGAAAAAGAAGTATGGATTTCCTGGAAACTGGATGGGCTGACACTGGTTCTTACTTATGATGGCGGCAGGTTATCCAAAATTCTTACAAGAGGAAATGGGACGACAGGAACCAATATTACCTATCTTAAAAATGTGATTAAAGGCTTTCCTTTAAAAATAAAGTATCAGGGACATATGGTGGTACGGGGGGAAGCTGTGATATCCTATTCAGATTTTAACCTGATTAATGACACCATAGAAGATGATGATGAAAAATATGCTAATCCCCGCAATTTAGCTTCCGGAACCTTAAGTCTGGACGACCCGGAAAAGGTAAAGGAAAGACGGGTGCGTTTTCATGCTTTTACGCTTGTTTACCGGGAGGATGATATAAAATCCTGGAGGGAGAGAATGGACTTTCTTGAAAAAGAAGGTTTTACAGTGGTAGAGCGGGAGATGGTAAAGGGGGATGGCCTGCCAGAAGCTGTGGACAGATGGACAGATAAAGTGGAAAGCGGCAGACTGGATCTGCCAGTGGATGGGCTGGTGATTTGCTATGAAGATACAGAATATGCCGCTTCCGGCAGTGTTACAGGACATCATGCGGCAAGGGCTGGGTATGCTTTTAAATGGCAGGATATATCGGCGGAGACAGAGCTTTTGTATGTGGAATGGTCTTGCGCGGCATCTACCATTTCTCCGGTGGCGGTATTCCAGCCGGTGCAGCTTGAGGGAACCACTGTTTCCCGTGCTTCCCTTTGTAACTTAAGTGAAATGGAGCGGCTGGGAATTGGCGAAAAGTGTACGCTGGAAGTGATTAAGGCAAATAAAATTATTCCAAAATGTATTTCTGTGAAAAAGTCTTCAGGCAGCGTGGAAATTCCATCGGTCTGTCCTGTATGTGGCGCCGCGACCCAAATCCGTACAAGCGAAAGGAGTAAAACCAAAACCCTGCATTGTACCAATCCCGACTGTACAGCAAAACATGTAAAGAAATTTACCCGTTTTGTAAGTAAGGCAGGAATGGATATTGATGGCCTTTCCATACAAACTATGTTAAAATTTATGAATGAGGGTTTCATAAAGGAATTTGCAGATATTTATCACCTGAGAGAACATGAGGACTTTATCAGACAAATGGAGGGGTTTGGGGAAAAGTCCTGTGAAAACATGATGCGCGCCATAGAAAAAAGCAGACAGGTAAATCCGGTTAATTTTATTTATGCGCTCTGCATTCCGATGTTTGGCCTGGACGCCGGAAAAAAAATTGTGGCGGACGGCGGATTTGAGGGATTTTTGGACCGGCTGGAACAAAAGAAGGGGTTTGAGGATATTGATGGTATTGGGCCTGAAAAGTCCGGTTCTGCTGTCTTATGGTACGAAAATGAAAAAAATAAATCTTCCCTGCAGGCGCTGCTTAAAGAGGTAACAATAAAAAAAGCAGACATAAAGCCGGATGCACAGGGCAGATGCGCGGGGCTTACTTTTGTGATTACCGGAGAAGTGCATTATTATAAAAACAGAGATGCGTTTAAGGCTTATGTGGAAGCAGAAGGGGGAAAGGTGACAGGAAGCGTCACTTCCAAAACAAGTTTTCTGGTAAACAATGATGCAGCATCTTCTTCAGCTAAAAATAAAAAAGCAAATGAGCTTGGTATTCCGATTCTTTCAGAGGATGAATTTGTTAACCGTTTTGGCGCATAAGGCTTTTCGCAGAATATATTAATCAGAATATTCAGCAAGTCTGCAGGTCTTGCAATTACCTGCCAGCAATAAAAATTGAAAGGAGTATAAACAGCCATGCCTATTAAGGTACAAAGTGATTTGCCTGCAAAAGAAATATTGGAAAATGAAAATATATTTGTTATGGATGAATACCGGGCATTGCACCAGAATATTCGTTCGCTTCAAATCTGTATATTAAATCTGATGCCGGTAAAACAGGATACGGAGCTTCAGCTGGCCCGCGTCTTGTCCAATACGCCGTTGCAGATAGATGTGTCATTTATGAAAATGAACAGCCATGTATCCTTAAATACTCCTATTCATCATTTGAACAGATTTTATAATACGTTTGACGAGCTGAAGGAAAAGAAATTTGACGGACTGATTATCACTGGCGCACCAGTGGAGCAAATTTCCTTTGATGAGGTGGATTACTGGCCGGAGCTTTGTGAAATTATGGAGTGGACTAAAACCCATGTCACTTCCACGCTGCACATCTGCTGGGGGGCTCAGGCGGGACTTTATTTTCATTTTGGACTGAAAAAAGTACTGCTTTCACAGAAAATATTTGGCGTATATGAACATAAAGTGATGAACCGGAAAATCCCATTGGTTAGAGGATTTGACGACTATTTTATGATACCTCACAGCAGACACACAGCAGTTTTGTCAAAGGATATACACAATTGCCCGGAACTTACAGTTCTTGCGGAATCTAAGGAGGCAGGCGTACTTCTTTGCATGACAGAGGGAGGAAAGCAGATTTTTGTAATGGGACACCCGGAATATGACAGGTATACCCTTCACAATGAATATATGCGGGATAAAAATAAGGGGCTGCCCATACAGCCGCCAAAGAACTATTATCCAGATGATGATGATACTAAAAGACCGGCGCTGCAGTGGCGTTCCCACAGCAATAACCTGTATTCCAACTGGCTAAATTATTACGTGTATCAGGTAACGCCCTATGAACTGTAAATAGTGCCGGAAAGGGGATTACATGAAGAAGAGAAAAAGTATATTTAAGCAGATGATGATTCCAATGATGACAATAATCTGTATTCTTGCGGTAATTATGCTGTTTATATTTACCAGTTCCTATGAAAAAGACATCTATTCAAGAAACCAGGATATCTCCAACCTTCTGGCAGGGGAGATTAGGGCTTTTATGGATGGGGCATATAGTATAAATGAAGAACTGGCAGCGAATCCAAGTATTCTGACCATGGATACACAAATCCAGACACCGATTCTTGCAGGGTGTGTTGAAAGAAATACTTATCTGGAGCAGATTTACATACAGGGAACAGACGGCTTACAGACCGGACGCTCAGCAGGAGAACTGGCAGACCGTTCAACAAGATGGTGGTTTGTACAGACCATGTCAGAAAAAAAGCCCTTTATATCCAAATCCTATTATTCTGTAGCAACAGGAATGCCCTGTGCCTCTCTCTTCTTTCCCATGTATGAGGAGGAAAAACTGATAGGTATCTATGCGGCAGATTTGAAACTGGATTTTCTCCAGAATCTGATAGGCGAGTATTCCCGGAAGGAAGACGGCAGAATTTCTTTTGTTATTGATGGGGAAGGGGTAGTGGTTGCGCATCCTGATACTTTGCAGATTGAGGAACAGTATAATTACAGGGAAATGGTGAAAACAGTTCCGGTAAAGGATGAAGCCGGACACCCAAAGAAGGATGCAGATGGAAATATCATTACAGAGCAGCTGCCTCTGGAGGTGTCAGAGGATTTTAAGCAGATAATTGAAAACGTGATGGAAGAGAAAAGCGGCAGCGGGAAGATATCCTATGAAGGAAGACCTTATTATGTAAGTTATACGGCAATTCCCTTAAAAGGAGAGTCAGATTCCTGGTCCTTGATTACGCTGCACAGGAAAAGCGCTGCTATGTCGGCTGTCTACAACATGCTTAAGACAGCCGCCGTCATACTGGCAGTGGGTATGGGAATCGTTTTCTTATTAGTCATTTTTCTTGCACGAAGGCTGACAAAACCGCTTGCTTCAATTACCGGGCTTATTAAAGAAGCGGCGGAAGGAGATTTTTCTATTCGGGCAGAGGAAATTGGCAATGAGGTAGGACTTCTGGCGGGAAGCTTTAATGTTATGGCTGATAAAATTTCCAATATTCTGGGCAGAATCAAGGTTTCTACGAGGGAACAGGCAGAATGCTCCCGCCAATTACAGGACATAGAGACAAACATCAGTTCAATAGATGCTTCTCTTAAGGAGATAACGGAAGGTACCGTTGAACAGACGAAAGATGTAACCCAGGTAGTGGAACAAATGGCACGCATGAAGGACAGCTTTAAAGAGCTGAAAGAAAAAAGCGCTATTCTTCTTGATGAAGCCAAGGTTGCTATAAATTCCAGTCTTGAAGGGGAGGACAGTATCAGGGATTTAAAGCAGCAAAATCAGTATGTGGACGAGAATGTAAAGCTTTCTTATGACAGGATAAAGATGCTTGAAACCCATTCTGCCAATATTGCCGATATTATCAGCGTGATTAGTAATATTTCATCAGAAACAGAACTTCTGTCCCTAAATGCAAGTATTGAGGCGGCAAGGGCAGGAGAGGCAGGCAGAGGATTTGCGGTAGTGGCAGAATCTATTGGAAAGCTTGCTGCAGATTCCACCCAGGCAACCGGAAATATTGAGAAGATTATTGCGGAGTTATGCAAGGATATTGATGAGACAGTTTCCGATATTGAAAAGGTAAAAAGTTCCATGATGGTATCAATAGAAGCTGCTGACAAAGTGGAAAAAACCTTTGGCAGTTATAAAGAGCTGGCAGAAGAAACAAGCCGTCTGGCAAATGCGATTGATACATTAATAGCAGAAATGTATGAGATTGATAATTCTGTTGTCCACGCGGCCCAGAGAATCCGCGATGTGTCTTGCACAACAGAAGAATTATCTGGTAAAGTGACGGTTTCGCTTGAAGAAGAGCTTGGAAATATCAGAAATGAAGTCGGACGTCTTATGAGGATTTCTGATGAACTAGAGCAGGAGATGGTAAAATTTAAAATAAGCGGTTAAGCATGAAAGAAGTCACTTAAGTTTGGATAAGTGACTTCTAATGTTGAAAAATAACTTTCCATCTGCCCTTCATATACATCTTCCAGGCCGCCTGTAAGATGGCGGCCGTCTGTTTGCAGGGTATAATAAAAGAATTGGATGCTTTCATCTTCGGTAGTAAGACTGCAGCCCACATGGACAATGCCATTTTCTCTCAAAAAATAAGAAAACTGTATTTCATCGCTGTTTTTTTCGTGACGGATGTCAGAGAGGATATCCGATGAATTTTCATACTGCATAAATTGTTTTTCAGAAAGTTTCAATGCGCCATACTCTTTGTATGTGCCGTTGTCATAATATAGATAGGAATCTTTCCATGTATGAGACATGTAAATGCCTGAAGCTGAATCGTAATAACCGTCATAAGCCTCCACATTTAAAAGAATATCCTCCTCTTCATTTTGACTGACATATCCGTACTGGTCTGATACAAGCGCCTGTAATTTCTGATCTTTTAAGGCAAGAATACTATAACGTTTGTTGTTGCCCATCATATTAAAGACGTTAACAGCCACATGTGTCTCATTTTTAAATTCCACTAATTCCAGATTACACTGATCGAATCCCTGGGCTGATATGGGAAAGTGTTCGCATACATCGCCGCTGTTGTTGATATACCAAACCTGCCAGAGAAGGTCATCAGCGTAAACGCCAATTAATTCTTCCAGCCCGTCATGATCCATATCAATAAGAAGATATTGGTCCATTTCATATCCGCTGATATTTTCCAGAGAAATCAGAAGCCCTGGCTTAGCAGCAGACATGGGAATGACGGATGCTGTTTCGACCGGATAAACAGTACATTCAGGTGCAGGGATATCTTGATTTACCGTTGCCTTTGTTTGGACAGGAGAGAGTGCGCATCCGATAAGGGAAAAAGCGGCTAAAAGATATAGAAGTGATCCGGTAATTTTATGAAGATGATTCTGTTTCATAGACTTTTCCTTTCTGTTTTGCCTGTCTTTTTCCTTGACGGCGCTACCACCCAATACGGCATTGCTACTAACCGTCCTGCATGTTCCTGAGCATTAAATGAAAGACCCGGTGCAACAGGATTTAAGTGGAATATATTGTCAGAATATTTCCACAACTTCAAGTTTCGCAATTATCTAGGAAAATAAAATAGAAGAGAGGGGGATTCCCCTCTCTTAAATTACTACCTGCTTAATAAATCTTTTACTTCTTCAAAGCTTTTTCCACTGGAAGAAATCAATTCGTCTAATTCCGCGAGCCGGGACATTTTAACCTGTTCTTCCAATTCTTTTTTTGTTCTTTTCATTTCCTTTAAGCTTGTCTCTGTGTCCTCAATTTCGGCAGTGATTTTTTCAAGCTGTTCTTCTAAAGTTAATGATTTCTTTCCCCGTGCCATAGCAACCTCCTATATTACTTTTTTATGAATTATAAAAAAAGAGTAGCACAAAAAAAAGTAAAAGTAAATATTTTAATTTAGCATTCTCAAAAAAGGATACTTTTCATTTCTGTTTACACATGTCTGCACAAAATAGACAGTACATACGTAAATGTTCATATGACAGCCTGGACATTCACACATTAAAAAAAATAAACAAATTTTCTGGATAATGGTTTGACAAATGTATGCAAAATGTGTTATTTTAAGCTAGGAATTTTGTGTTAAATGACGGAAATCCATTGCTTGTTTTATTACCAGATATTCGCAAATTAGAAAATGGGAAAGGAAAACTTAAAATGAAAAAAATTTTTACCAGAAGTCTTTTTTGTTATATGCTTGCAGCCCTGATTTTAACAATAACTGCTGTTTTTGTGCTGCAGACAGTTGCTAACCAGAACAGCAATACGAGAGAAAGTAAGGAGAAACTGGAGGAGGTCCGGGAACGGCTGGCAGTGAACGAAGAAAATATCGAGAAGCTCACAGAAGACCTTAGTTCTGCGAATCTGGCTAAAACAAGGGCTTTTGCGGATCTGCTTGCAGAAGACAGTTCACTTTTAACGGATATGGATAAATTAAATAAAATAAAAGACAGACTGATGGTAAGCGAATTACATATTATTGATGAAGATGGTATTATAATCAGCAGCACCATAGATGCGTATATTGGATTTGACATGAAGAGTGGGGAACAGTCCAATGCCTTTATGGTTATTGTAGATGATCCTGCAATTGAAATTGTACAGGAACCCCAGATGAACGCCGCAGAAGGCATTATGATGCAGTACATTGGTGTGGCAAGAAAAGATGCAAAGGGGCTGGTACAGGTAGGAATGCGGCCGGAAGTTCTTGAAAATATGCTTGCAAGTACGGCAATTGATGCGGTGCTTAAAAATATAGATTTTGGGAGCAGCGGATATGTTTATGCTGTAGATGCAAATGGTGAACAGATACTGGCCCATCCGGACGATTCCCTGATCGGAACTTCAGCTTCAGCAGCCGGATTTCCTGCAGGCGGCGCAGGAAAGGGAAAGGCAAAGATTAACGGAGTAAGCGGATACTATCAGGGGGAGAAAGAAGGGGACTGGATAATTGGAACCTTTATGCCATCAAAGGAATATTATGCGGAGCGTCAAAGTCAGACCATGGTGGTATCTCTTAGCATGCTGATCATTTTTGGCGCACTGCTTATGATGATTAATCAAATGGTAGACCGTAAGATTGTTCAGGGAATTAATAATATAACAAATTCTATGCAGGCAATTGCCGGAGGAAATTTCGGAATTGTTGTAAATGAACAGGGAAATCCGGAGTTTACCATGCTTTCTGACAGCATTAACAGAATGGTGGAAAATATTCGCAACAATATGAAAGAAAATGAAAATCTCCTGGAACGGCAGAAGGAAGATATGGAGAGCAACCGGTCGCTAATACAAAATGTAAAGAACGCCTGCAGGGAATTGGAGAAGGTATCCGGAGAAACTTTAGAAAATGCGGATGATATTTATAATGGCACAGGCCAGCAGGAAAAAGCAGTAGAAGATTTGAACCAGATTATGACCCAGCTGACAAAGGAATTAAATGACAGTGTAATTGTTGCTGGAAATGTTACAACAACTACAGAAAATACAGCAGACAGAATTTCACAGACGCAGTCCCAGATGGTGCTGTTAAAAGAGTCTATGCAGAAGATTAGCGAAATGTCCATGGCAATCGAAAAAATTATTGGGGAGATTAATTCTATTGCACAGCAGACAAATATGCTTTCCCTGAATGCGTCTATTGAGGCAGCAAGAGCTGGTGAAATGGGGAAAGGCTTTGCTGTTGTGGCTACCCAGGTGGGAGAACTGGCAGCACGAAGTTCACAGGCAGCCCAGGAGACAAACGAGCTGATTACCAATTCTATAAAGGCAGTGGAAAATGGCAGGAAAATTACAGATCAGACGGCAGAGATATTTAGTGTCACAGCGGAAAACATTGAACAGGCAAACCAAGGAGTAGAAAAGATTACAACCCAGGTAAAGGAAAATGTCAATACAGTGGCAGAAGCCTTAAATTTGATTAGAAGGATTACAAGCGTGGTGGAAAAAAATGTGCAGATTTCCCAGAATACAAAGCAGGTATCTTCCAACATGGCGCAAATTACAGGAGATTTAATGGAAATTATAGAATAAAGCTGGAAAGCGGCCAATAAAGAACATAATTTAGTGGATATTAAAAATGTATATTTTGAAATAATCAAATCTGAGGAGATGAGCTTTTATAAGGCAGCTAATTGGTTTTTATGTTATAAGACAGTAAAATACATTTTATAAGGGACTCACAAGGTAACAGTCTGACGGGCGCTGATATGCCCGTCAGATTTTCCATGTGCTGCTCAAGCTGTCGCTTGTGTCCGTCCAGTTCGGCTATCTTCACATTCACATCTCCCGGTTTCTATACTTTCGGATTTGTGGCATAATGAAAAGACGATAAATTCAAATATGAAAAAAGGAACAAGAGGCTATGTCTAAAGCAGAAAATAATGTTTATCGTGTCAAAACAGATGGGTTTCATGGTGAACTATTCTTTCCGGAGGAGGACAAATATCCGGGGAAAGCACTAATCTGTTTCAGCGGCAGCGATGGGAAATTTGAACTGTCCTGTATGTTGGCAAGCGTTTTTCAATCTTATGGGCTGACAGCTTTGGCTCTGGCTTATGTGATGGAGGAAGGGCTGCCCAAACAATTCTCTTATATTCCTGTTGACTTATTGGAAGCAGCATCAAAACGGTTGCATGATATGGGATATAAGAAGATAGGGTTGTGGGGTATCTCAAAAGGAGCAGAACTGGCACTAACAGCGGGAAGCCTTCTGCCCGGACTTATTAATGCGGTGGTTGCGGTTGCCCCCATGAATACCGTATGTCAAGGATTTACCATGGAAAAAGGTATCTCTATTGCAGAGGGAAGTAGTTGGAGTTTTCATGGAAAGGAAGTTCCTTATACCGCTTACGGACTGGAGAAATTTCCTCTTGGCCACGTACTGTGGAAAAGCGTCCGGGCAAGGGAATTAACCATGTATGACCTTTACCTGCCTCTTGTGCAGCATCCCAACCCTGCCGCAGTTATCCAAGTTGAGAAAATCACCGGCCCTGTTCTGCTGATTTCCTCTAAAATGGATACCATGTGGCCATCAGAGCTTGCGGCAAAACAGGTCATGAAGCGATTGCAGGATAATAGTTTTCCATACTTCTACCAGCATTTGAGTTATGATTATGGCGGACATTTGTTTGTTCCAATGGAATTGCGGCTGACAAAATTTTTCAAAGGCGACCGATGGAAAAATAAAGAACAAGGACGGAAAGCCCGAATGGATTCACTTATGAAAACACTGGAATTTGTTTCCCAGTGGTGAACAGTAGACAAGCAGGCGCAGGGTGCAAAGGCGATAGTGGACGCTATGAGAGCAACAACCGTCAGACAGCACAATCCTGATATAAGCGCGCCACAGGGGGAACTCAACCAGAATATTGCATCACAGATCGGGCTTCATTATAATATTGCTACCTGGCGCAGCCGGTTCCTCGCGGCGCAGCCAGCCTTGCGAAAGACTGAAATGGACGACCCGAACCGAAAATGTGATACGGACAGTCCTGTCCCATAAAAAGCGCCCTGGTGCCCCGTCTGTTTTTACGCCGGATCAGATCATGCGGATTATCGCTCTTGCCTGCAGCAACCCAAATGATTTTGGGTACGAAGTAAGCCTGTGAAGCCTCCCGCTGTTAGTGGCAGAAATTAAAAAGCAGGGGATCGCTGAACAGATTTCTGAGAAATCTGTCAGCCGTTTTTTAAAAATGAGGTAGATTTACATCCCCACAAAATTCGTTACTGGCTTCATTCTTCGGAAAAGACAGAAGCCCCGGAATCTTTTGCGCGGAAAGTAAACGAAATCTGCGGCCTCTACCAGAGTGCCCGGGAACAAAGCCGGGAAGGCGCGCACATTGTTTCCACGGATGAAATGACCGGGGTACAGGCGTTGGAACATAAATATCCCGATAAGCTCCCATTACCCGGCCAGTGCGCCAAAATGGAGTTTGAGTATATCCGCCATGGCACGACCAGCCTCATCGGATTCTTTGATGTTGCGACAGGCCGTATGGAAATGCCGTATCTAAACTCCACACGCACAGAAGATGATTTTGTGGAAGCCGTAAAAGCATTGACAGGGACAGACCCGCAAGCCCCGTGGACATTTATATGCGATGGCCTGAACACCCACAAATCAGAAGCCCTTGTGCGCTTTGTGGCAGAAGCCTGTGCCCCTGGCGTGGAACTGGGCAAAAAAGGGAAAACAGGTATCCTTAAAAGTATGGAAAGCCGGGCGGATTTCCTGCATGACCCTTCCCACCGGATCCGCTTTGTCTATACTCCGAAACACAGTTCCTGGATGAACCAGATTGAGATATGGTTTGGCATCATTAATCGGAAGCTGCTGAAGCGGAAAAGTTACCTGTCAATAGAAGAACTGGAAGCAGGCATCTTGCGCTTTATTGAACAATACAATCTTACGGTACATCCATTTAAGTGGACATATGCCGGGATACCATTAGTAATTTAATCACTGATATTAAAGCAACGTTGTACTAGGTAGCGTTATTTAGGAGCCTGTTTCATGTAAATCCATGTATCTCCATAAAACAGCTCAAACACTTATAAACACTGTGTTTGAGAGCAATTTGATTTTCATATAAGTCTTTATGTTTTCATAAGGTTTTATGCGAAATTGGTACGTAGAAATGAAACTAGTACAGCATTGCCTAAATAGCAGTGAATACAGCACCTGCTATTTGCGCCAGTACCGCGTTGTCGTCAGTCAACAACGCCACAGCATTGCCTCCTTTCTCCGCCTTGTCCTGACACAAATATCATGCACTGTTTTTCATCGTTATTTTGGCAATGCTGTACTAGAAACTATAGGTTGAGCCTTAACACTCTTTATTAAAAGGATTGAATCTTGTGTCTGTATGATTCAATCCTTATTTTGATAAATTCTTTTTAAAAAATGTATAGTAAAATTTTGCCACAAGCTGTGGCAAAATTAGATAATGGTGAAGGGGTAAAGAAAGTTTTTCTGGACACATCTCCAATCGTGTATTACTTGAAATGTAATAAGGTATTTTTATGAAAGGTGAAAAAATTTTGGAAAGAGTATGCGTATTCTGACTATATAACATCAGCAGTGATGGTGACAGAATGTTTAATTATTCCGTGTTAAAAGCATAACGAAAAACAGTTCAATGCTTTTTATACTTTTGTGGATGGTATGGAAACAGAAATTAGAGAAGTTAACAAGGCGATAGCGGAAAAAGCCGCCCGGATTAAAGCAGAATACATTTTTTAAGACGATGGATGTTTTACAGCTTGCGACTGCATGTTTGTTTGGATGCGATTTTTTCTGACGAATCATAAACACTAAAGCAGTTTTGGGAGATTACCCTGCGTTATGGTTGAAGAGTAGTGAGGCTATCTTCTTAAGGAGATAATGATTCGGGTACGACAAGGGGAATAAGGAGCAAATAGTATTACAGAGTGTAAGGGGTATGAAAACATAGGCAATTTGGCACACGGTTGATATAGAATGCAGCATTATGCTATATTTAAATGGATAAATATGTGGAGGTAAAACATAGGTGATTCAAGGAAGAATTATTGTAATTACAGGTTCGCCAGGAACAGGAAAAACTACAACAGCATCTATTATTGCAAAAGAATCGAATTTAGAAAAATCTGTACATATGCACACGGATGATTTTTATCATTATTTAAGCAAGGGTGGAATACCTCCGCATTTACCAGGAGCGAGTGAGCAAAATTTGGTTGTGATTGAAGCTTTTTTGGAAGCGGCAAAGCGATATGCCCGTGGAAAATATGATGTAATTGTAGATGGAATTATTGGACCATGGTTTTTAGAACCATGGATAAACATTGTCCGAGAGGGTTATGAAGTACATTATATTGTTTTGAGAGCCAGCAAAGAAGAAACTATGAAGCGAGCTGGCGAACGCTTAAAATTAGACAGAGAAACCAATAATGAATTGGTAGAAACAATGTGGGAGCAATTTTGTAATTTGGGAATATATGAATCGAATGTTGTAGATACGACTATGCACTCAATTGAAGATACTGTCTCCGCAATAAAACAGAAAGTGGAAAATGGGATGAACTTATTATCCTTTTACCCCAATTAAAAGAAAGATTATTTCATCCTCAACTTTATCTTTGGCAAAAAAGGACACTTTTTTAAACAAAAGCTGTTCTTTTTTTATATTTTCAAATCATATAAGATAAGTTCATAAACAGATATATTAACAGCATATGTAAGCAAAAGAATTTTTGCTTTTGCAATAGTTACAGTTATAAACTGAAAAGTGTGGAAGGGCATGGGAGCTAATATGAAAAAGTATTATCTGGCGGTTGATATTGGGGCATCAGGCGGAAGGCATATGCTTGCCCATAAGGAAGATGGGAAGATAGTGATGGAAGAGATTTACCGTTTCCACAACGGAATGATTGAGCATCATGGGGAAAAGACATGGGATGTGGAGCGTCTTTTTTCAGAAATCAAAGCAGGAATGAAAAAGTGCAGGGAAATTGGAAAGATACCTGTTTGTGTGGGGATTGATACTTGGGCAGTGGACTTTGTACTGCTGGATAGAGAGGATAAGCGGATAGGGAATGTAATTGCGTACCGGGACGAGCGTACACAGGGAATGGACAAATTGGTTTATGACATTATTTCAGAAAAAGAGTTGTATATAAGGACGGGAATCCAAAAACAGATTTTCAATACGATTTACCAACTGATGGCTCTTAAGAAAAAAAGTCCTATACAGCTTCAAAAAGCAGATAAACTTTTAATGATACCAGATTATTTTAACTATCTCCTGACTGGTAATGCGGTTACGGAATATACCAATGCCACCACAACCCAGCTTGTAAGTCCCTGCACGAAGGATTGGGACTGGGAGTTAATAAAGATGCTGGGGTATCCTGTTTCTATTTTCACAAAGATACAAAAACCTGGCACATCTGTCGGTTGGTTAACAAAGAAAATGGAAGAAGAAATTGGATATGTCTGTAAGGTGGCGCTTCCTGCCACACATGATACGGGTTCAGCGGTTATGGCTGTTCCGGAGATTGGAAAAAATGAAAATATGCTATATATCAGCTCAGGAACCTGGTCATTAATGGGCACAGAACTCTGTGAGGCAGACTGCAGTGATAAAAGCAGGGAACATAATCTGACTAATGAGGGAGGCTATGATTACCGTTTCAGGTTTCTGAAAAACATTATGGGATTATGGATGATACAGTCGGTGAAAAAGGAAATTGGCGGCGATAAAGGGTTTGGAGAAATCTGTAAGATGGCATCCGGATGTTTAATCCCATCCCTGATTGACTGCAATGAAGACAGATTTCTTGCGCCGGAAAGTATGACAGAAGAGGTAAGAGCGGCATGCAGGGAAACCGGGCAGCAGGTACCGGAAGGGCTTGGAGAAGTGGCAGCTGTTATCTATAACAGCCTTGCGTCCTGCTATGCGGATACCAAAAAAGAGATAGAGGAAGTAACAGGAAAGAATTATGAGTGTGTACATATTGTGGGGGGAGGAGCGAACGCAGACTATCTGAATCACCTGACCGCGCAAAAAGCAGATACAGTAGTATATGCCGGCCCGGTTGAGGCGACTGCGATTGGAAATATCACTGCGCAAATGTTGTATGAAGGAGAATTTAATAGCTTGTCAGAAGCCAGAGAGTGTATTTCGAGGTCTTTTCCTGTGCGGAAATACACTCCATGATAGAATCGAAAATAAAAAGTATAATGAATAATGGAGGAAAGTATGACTCAGAAAGAAAGGTATGAATCGGCAAAGGAAAGATATGGTTTGTTTGGGGTAGACACGGAAAGGGCAATTGCCCGGCTAAAGGAGATTCCGGTTTCCCTTCACTGTTGGCAGGGGGATGATGTAACAGGTTTTGACCATGAGGGGCCTCTTACTGGGGGAATCCAGACCACAGGAAATTATCCTGGTAAGGCAAAAACCCCAAAAGAGCTGATGGAGGATATGGACAGGGCGCTTAAGCTGATGCCGGGAAAGAAAAAGCTGAATCTTCACGCAAGTTATGCTATATTTGAAGAAGGGGAACGTGTAGACCGCAATAAGCTTTTGCCAAAGCATTTTGCCAAATGGGTGTCTTTTGCAAAGGAGAGGCAAATGGGAATTGATTTTAATCCTACTTTCTTTTCCCATGACAAAATAAAGGATGGGCAGACTCTTTCAAGTCCTGATGAAGAGACGAGAAAGTTTTGGATTGAACATGGAAAGGCGTGTATCCGTATTTCAGAATACTTTGCAAGGGAAACCGGAATCCCCTGCGTGATGAATATATGGACAGGTGACGGATATAAGGATATTCCGGCAGACCGGATGGGACCACGTATGCGGTATAAGGATGCAATTGAACAGATTTTATCAGAACCTTTTGATAAAAATCTGGTTAAACCCTGTGTGGAATCCAAAGTATTTGGAATCGGCGTGGAATCCTATACGGCAGGAAGCGCAGAGTTTACTTTAAGCTTTGCGGCGACCCATGAAGGCTGTCTGCCTCTTATGGATAATGGGCATTACCATCCTACAGAAATGGTGTCAGATAAAATTCCGGCTTTGCTGTGCTTTTATCCGGAAATTGCCCTGCATATAACCAGACCAGTGCGCTGGGACAGCGACCATGTGGTGTTGTTTGATGATGAGACAAGAGAAATGGCAAAGGAAATTGTGCGTTGTAACGGGCTGGAGAGGGTGTATATGGCGCTGGATTATTTTGACGCAGGTATCAACCGGGTGGCTGCATGGACGGTGGGGTTCCGAAGCTGGCAGAAAGCGCTACTAAGTGCGCTTTGTATGCCCCATGAGAAATTGCGCAGACTGCAGGATGAAAACCGTATGACAGAGCTAATGATTATGCAGGAAGAGTTAAAAATCTGTCCTTTTGGGGATATCTGGGAAGAATATTGCAGACAGTGCGGTGTGGCTTTTGACGGAGAATGGTTTTTGGAAGTAAAGAAATATGAAGAGGAAGTATTGTTAAAAAGAAAGTAAAGGAGTAAGAAAATGAATTTTTTGGAGGCGGAATTTGTACAGGGATTTATCCGTATGGCTGACGATGGCTGGCAGCAGGGATGGCATGAGAGAAATGGCGGAAACCTTTCCTACCGTGTGAAACCGGAAGAAGTGGAGTCAGTAAAGGATAATTTTGAAATTAAGGAATGGCAGCCTATTGGAACATCTGTGCCGAAGCTTGGGGGAGAATATTTTCTGGTAACAGGCAGTGGAAAGTTTTTTCGCAATGTAAGTTTAAAGCCTGAGGATTCCATTTGCATGATAGAGCTGGACGAGAAAGGAGAAAATTACCGGATTGTCTGGGGGCTTGTGAATGGAGGAAAGCCAACTTCAGAGCTTCCTTCCCATTTAATGAACCATGAAGTAAAAAAAGAGGCAACAGAAGGCAGATACCGTGTTATTTATCACGCCCATACCACAAATATAATAGCGCTTACCTTTGTCCTTCCATTAAAGGATGAAGTTTTTACAAGGGAGCTTTGGGAAATGGCAACGGAGTGTCCGGTGGTATTTCCGGATGGAATCGGTGTGGTTCCCTGGATGGTTCCGGGAGGCAGAGAGATTGCGGTGGAGACCAGCAGGCTGATGAAGGAATATGATGCGGCAATATGGGCCCACCATGGTATGTTTGCCGCCGGGGAAGATTTTGATCTTACCTTTGGTTTAATGCACACAGTTGAAAAGGCGGCGGAAATTCTGGTAAAAATGCTTTCCATGCGTCCTGATAAACTGCAGACGATTATGCCAAAGGATTTTAGAAATCTGGCAAGAGATTTTAAGGTGACGCTGCCGGAAAAATTTCTGTATGAAAAGTAGACATTCTATATTATAATAAAAGAAATGAAGAAGAAAAAGGAGAGATGTATTATGGCCAACAGATTTGTGCTCAATGAAACTTCCTATCACGGGGCAGGTGCAGTAAAGGAGATTGCAGCAGAGGCAAAGGGAAGAGGCTTTACAAAAGCTTTTGTATGCTCGGACCCGGACCTTGTAAAGTTTGGAGTAACCAAAAAAGTTCTTGATGTTTTGGATGAGGCCGGACTTGCTTATGAACTGTACTCCAATATCAAACCCAATCCCACAATTGAAAATGTACAGACAGGTGTGGAAGCGTTTAAGAAATCCGGTGCGGATTATCTGGTAGCAATCGGCGGCGGTTCTTCCATGGATACAGCCAAGGCAATCGGTATTATTATCAAAAACCCGGAATTTGAGGATGTAGTGAGCCTGGAGGGAGTTGCCCCTACCCAAAATAAATCAGTGCCGATTTTTGCAGTGCCAACTACTGCAGGAACAGCAGCGGAAGTAACCATCAATTATGTCATCACAGATGCGGAAAAGAACCGCAAGATGGTCTGTGTGGACCCCAAAGACATTCCCGTAGTTGCATTTGTGGATCCTGAGATGATGGCAACGATGCCCAAAGGATTAACGGCAGCGACAGGAATGGACGCGCTGACTCATGCCATTGAAGGTTATATTACGGCAGGCGCCTGGGAGTTGTCTGATATGTTCCACTTAAAGGCAATTGAAATTATTTCCCGTTCCTTAAGAGGCGCAGTGGACAATACGCCGGAGGGAAGAACAGATATGGCGCTTGGCCAGTATGTGGCAGGGATGGGCTTTTCCAATGTAGGTCTTGGAATTGTACATTCCATGGCACATCCTCTTGGCGCTTTGTATGATACGCCTCACGGAATTGCCAATGCTATTATCCTTCCTACAGTTATGGAATACAACGCAGAGGCAACCGGAGAAAAATACCGTGAAATTGCAAGAGCAATGGGTGTGAAAGGCGTTGACGCCATGAATCAGGAAGAATACAGGAAGGCAGCAGTTGACGCTGTGAAAAAGCTGTCGGAAGATGTGGGAATCCCTGGGGATTTGAAGGAGATCGTAAAGAGAGAGGATATCCCGTTCCTTGCACAGTCTGCTTATGATGATGCCTGCAGGCCTGGAAATCCGAAAGAGACAAGCGTGGAAGATATCACAAAACTATATGAGTCTTTAATCTGAAAGTAAAAATACAGGAAACTGAAAATTAAAGGAAAACATACCTGCTGTGTCAAATTTACAGCAGGTATGTTTGTTTCCGGGGCGCTATGTTGGCACGAATAATGACTTTTATACAATCTCACAGGATATGATTGCTGAAAAGATAAAGAATAGAATTAAAAATGACCAGTTAAACTGTTACAAAAAGATGGTTCATCTGACAAATTTTGTGGAAAAACAGAAAGCGATAAGAAAATTTGTCCTTTGCCATAATTGGTTACTTTATTGAAGCTGTTTAAGACAATTAGGTAAAGATTAAGATATTTATCTACGATAACATATAAAACCCACTGATTGCAGCGGGGGGGAGCGTTTGAAAATGGGAACATTTTTCAAACGCGCTTTGGCGATAGATAAACAGATCTTTAATTGGGAGGAATTTTTATGAGTACATTGTCATTTAACACATCCGCGGGAGGTTACAGCTCCAAGAGTACGATTGCCATAAACCGGCTTTCCGGTCAGGGCGCTCCATTAAAAGCAACAAAAGAAAAGGCCCAAAGGCGGCAGAAGGCGGAGCGTCAGACTGCATTTTTGGAAAAACAAAAAGAGAATCTTAAGTCCTTGAAATGTGAGTCTCTTGATGAAATTGCCCATAAGCTGGAAATGTATCATACTTATGAGGATGAAATTGCCGCGGTAAAGGCTTCTTATAATAATGAGCAAATGTTTCATATACTGGACGAAGCATTGGAGCAGGGAGAACGGAATGCCAAAGCAGCGGAAAAAACCAGGCCCAAGACTCCGGAGGAGAAAAAAGAAGAGCTGATAGACGAAGCCCTTGGAACAGAAGGAGAGCGGGGCATTTTATCAGAAATTTTGGACAAAGCAGCAGAAAAAACGGAAGAGATGGCGGAGAAAATAAGGGAAGAAGCAATGGAGCAGGTAAAGGAAGCCGCGGAGCTTCAGATGGAAAACGCAAATAAAAAAGGTATCTGAAAAGATACCTTTTTGGGCTGTAGCTCAAATATAAACATTATCTGTGATCCATAATATAGTCAAGCAGTTTGTCAGCAGCCTCTTCCTTACTCATGATTGGAAGCTCTATAGTTTCTTCTCTGGATAACAAAGTAATAATGTTGGTGTCAGTACCAAAACCGGCGCCTTTTTGCTTCAAATTATTGGCAGCAATTAAATCCAGGTTCTTTTTTTCCAGTTTTCGGAGGGAATTTTCTATCATATTTTCTGTCTCCATAGAAAAACCGCACAAAAACTGGCCTTCTTTTTTATGCTTTCCCAGAAATCCCAAAATATCTTCTGTACGTTCCAGTTCTATCGTTAATTCACCATCTGTCTTTTTCATTTTTTCATTGGCGGCGTGTTTAGGGCGGTAATCCGCCACAGCAGCAGCTTTAATGATAATATTCTGACTGTCAGAGCAGGATTTTACTGCCTCCGCCATGTCTGAAGCAGAGGCGATTTCTATGGTTTTTACACCAACAGGCGGTGTAAGGTTTGTTTTACCGGTAACAAGCGTTACATTTGCCCCTCGGAGCATAGCAGCTCTTGCGATGGCGTAGCCCATTTTTCCAGTGGAATGATTACTGATAAACCGTACAGGGTCAATTTGTTCCCTGGTAGGGCCTGCAGTTACCAGCACGTTAATATGTTCCATATCCTTGGGAGACAGAGCCTTTATAATGTATTCCATTAAAAGTTCAGGTTCAGGCATCTTGCCTTCTCCGGTATCGCCGCAGGCAAGATATCCGGTGGCAGGCGTGATAACTTCCCAGCCGTATTGCTGCAATGTTTTTATGTTATCCTGTACAATTGGATTTTGAAACATCCGTGTATTCATGGCGGGAGCTATCATTTTGGGACACTGGCAGGCAAGTAGGGTAGTGGTCAGCATATCGTCTGCCAGACCGTGGGCTGCCTTGGCTATTATGTTTGCAGAAGCTGGGGCAACCATAACCACGTCTGTTTGTTTTGCCAGAGAAACATGCTCAACATTAAATTGAAAATTTCGGTCAAAGGTGTCAAGCAGACATTTATTTCCGGTCAATGTTTCAAAGGTAATCGGATTGATAAAATTTGTGGCGTTTTTGGTCATTATGACAGTGATGTGGGCTCCCTGTTTTTTTAACATACTGGCAAGGGATGCAATTTTATAAGCAGCAATGCTGCCTGTTATGCCAAGTATGATATGTTTTTGCTTAAGCATACGTTTCTCCCGGTCTATTCCATATTTTTTCTATAAATGATACCTAACCCTTTTAAAGTCAGTTCATTGTCACAGATAATTTTTTTCTTGCAGTATGGAACAATACTGCCTGCCAGTCCCCCGGTGGCAACTACGGCCGCCTGACAGCCCAGTTCCTCCCAGATGCGTTCAATCATACCATCCATGCAGGAAGCCTGCCCCATAACAATACCGCTTTTCATACAATCAATGGTATTTTTTCCAATTATTTTTTTGGGAGCTTCCAGGCTGATTCTGGGAAGCTGTGAGGTTCGGTTGACAAGAGACTCTAAGGATACCCTGACACCAGGCAGGATCATGCCGCCAATATAGTTTTTATTTTCATCCACTACGCTGATAGTGGTGGCTGTTCCCATATCAATTAAGATAATAGGAGCGCCATAATATTTAAGGCCTGCCACTGCATTGACAATCAGGTCAGAACCTACCTGTCCCGGATTATCCATCAGTATATTCAGCCCTGTTTTTACCCCAGGGCCAACCAGCAAAGGAGTAATGCGAAGCAGCTTTTCCAGTGCGGATTTTACAATATTGTTAAGAGGAGGAACCACTGAAGCGATGATGCAGCCTGTGATTTCCTTTACCGGGATTTGGTATAAATCCAGAAGAGTCTTAAACTCCACCACATATTCCAGTTCCGTACTTGATATATTAGTGGAAACTCTTTCCACAAAATAAATTTTTTCCTGTTCAATACAACCGATTACAATATTTGTATTTCCGATATCAACGGCTAAAATCATATTTTTCTCCTTTATTTCAGTTCCGTAATTGAGTCTCCCTGATAGGTTTTACTTTTGTGAGGGCAAGTCCGACACCGGAAGTGATGATGGCAGCTACTACCGCCTCAACAATGCCGTTAAAGGTTATAATGCCCATAATTGTGTCAAATACCGCTTCGCCTGCAATGCCAAGAGCGTTTGCATAGGCGTCTTTGTATAAAATAAAAATACCGCTCATAACAAACAGGGTATTGGTAAAAGCCCCTGCAAGTCCTGCATAAGACAGGGAAAGATTTGCAGATGTCTTTTTCTGTCCTAAAATGGTCAGCAGAATAAACAGCAGGATGCCTGCCCCGGCGCCGACAATAAGCCCAACAGTGGCAGAGGCGTCTGTCTTATCTGCCAGAAGACGGTTTAAAAATGCGTTCAGGGATACAGATAAAATAAGGGATATTACCACATTTACCACAATACGCCATACCTTCTGTTCGCTCCGCAAAAGCTTCCGGATCAGAAGATAGACAAAGTAAGGGACGATGCCCACTAAAATTCTTGGTATAAAGCAGATATAAAGGCTTTTAAAAATACCTGAGACGCCAACAACATTTGCGGCCAAAACAGGCGAAAATACAAATGCGGATGGAGTGGCAGCCTTAAAGGTGTTGTTGATAAAACTTGTTAATCCAAATACAAATCCTAAAAATGCACCTTTCTTCGGTCCAAGAAATAGCGCTCCAAGGATAACCGGGATATGTATAATCGTTGCATTAATGACAACTAATGGGATATACCCCAGAGGTGTGAAAGCCATTATGATAATAATGGCGGTGAATAATGCTGTCAGCACAAGTTCATAGGTTTTTTCATTTTTCATGGAACATTTCCTCCTGTTATTATTCTCTTATGAGATACAATACGGTGTAATCATATCATATTGATATTTTTCTGACAATAAAAATATTTAAAAACAGGATATGTTTTCAAATACGCTCCAGTATAGCATTCCGTTAGGCCCGAAGCGTCCCAGAATTACGTGTCAGGACAAGGCGGAGGAAGGAAGCAATGCTGTATTAGTACAGGGGACGTAAGGTTTTAACAATATTTTCAATCACACGGGTCAGGGTGCCAGAATCTGCCGACTGGTTGTTTAAATAAGCATGATATGCGCCGTGGACGCAGTAGGACAGGAGAATGCTTTTTTCAATGCTGTTTTTGTATTCAGGGTATTTTTGAAGTATGATTTTCTTTAGTTCTGTTTCCAGACGGATGGCAAGACGGCTTTGCTCTTTACCGGAAAATATAATATTTATCAAAGAAATATGAGACGCAAAAGCAAGGCACAGTTCTCTGGTAAAAATATCAAGGGTTTCAGGGGAATATTCCTGTGCCTGGGAAATGCTGTTTAATATGGAAACTACCGTTTCCGCCTCCAGTGCATCCGACAAAGCGTAGATGTCGGCATAATGGGAGTAAAAGGTGGATTTATTGATATGCGCAAGCAGGCAAAGCTCTTTAACCGTAATTTTTTCCAGGGGTTTCTTTGCACGAAGTTCAATAAACGCATTTTTGATTGCCTTTTCTGTTTTTTCTATTCTGATATCCATTTATTACCTCCCACAGAGTATGATTCTTAGGTAATTGCGAAACTTGAAGTTGTGGGAATATTCTGACAATATATTCCACTCAAATCCTGTTGCACCGTGCATTCCATCAAGCCCAGCAGGACAGAAGACAGTCGGGCAGCGTCCCTCCTGTCTTCTATGGTCTTGATTTCATGGTGCATAAGGCTTTTCGCAGAATAGATTGTCAGAATATTCAGCAAGTTTACAAGTTTCGCAATTACCTAAGTATGATTCTGTATGCCTCAAAACGACAATTTGGGTTAAAAGTTGTTTTTCCACCTAATTTGAAAAATTGTCGGTGGACACTCTCTGTTTGTGAAAGTAAGATAATTGTATCAAAATAAACGACTATTGTCTATTTTTAAGAGTTTCTGAATTTATTTTCCGAGATACTCTTGCGGTAAATATCAGGAGGAATAGGAGTATGGACTATTATGGGTTTTACACTGGAAAAATTTTTGACGCCTATGAATATCTTGGCGCACATGTAACGGAAAGAGGGGTGATTTTCCGCACTTTTGCGCCAGGTGCGTCCCGGATTTCGCTGATTGGGGAGTTTAACAGCTGGCAGGAGCAGGACATGGCAAAGGTATATGACGGAAACTTCTGGGAGTGCTATGTGGAGGGAGCCCTCTGCGGGATGATGTATAAATACCGGATTTATGACAGAAACGGCAATTGTACGGAGCATTGCGACCCTTATGGGTTTGGCATGGAGTTAAGGCCGGGTTTTGCATCTTTGGTGCGGAAAAGGGAATACCAATTCCAGGATGAAAAATGGATGCAGCAGCGCAGTGACTGCCGGAATAAACCTCTGAATATTTATGAGGTTCACTTTGGATCCTTCAGGAAACCGTCTGATATGCCACAGGACTGGTATACATATGAAGAAATGGCTGAGATTTTAATCCCTTATTTATTAGAAAACGGGTATAATTATCTGGAAATTATGCCTTTGAATGAATACCCCTGCGATGAGTCCTGGGGGTATCAGAGTACTGGTTTTTTTAGTCCCACTTCACGGTATGGGACGAACAATCAGCTGAAGGCTTTTGTGGATGCCTGTCATCAAAACAAGATAGGTGTGATTATGGACTTCGTACCAGTACATTTTGCGGTGGATGGCTATGGGCTGGCGCATTATGATGGAAGTGCGTTGTATGAATATCCCCATACTGCGGTGGGAGTAAGCGAGTGGGGGAGCTGTAATTTTATGCACTCACGGGGAGAAGTCAGAAGCTTTTTGCAGTCGGCTGCAGATTACTGGTTAAGCGAGTTTCATATGGATGGTCTGCGTATGGACGCCATCAGCCGTGCCATTTACTGGCAGGGAGCGCCGGAACGGGGAGTGAACTATAATGGAGTGTCTTTTTTGAGAGAGATGAATCAGGGATTAAAGCTGCGCCATCCTTCTGCTATTTTAGCAGCGGAGGACTCCACCGCTTTTGGAGGTGTGACAAGGGCAGTTTCAGAGGGCGGATTGGGGTTTGACTATAAGTGGGATATGGGGTGGATGAACGATACGCTGAATTACTTTAGGACAGCACCCTGTTATCGCAGTGATAATTATCATAAGCTTACTTTTTCCATGATGTATTTTTATGACGATCGGTTTTTGCTTCCTCTTTCCCATGATGAAGTGGTCCACGGAAAAGCAACAATTATGCAGAAGATGAGTGGGGAATATGAAGATAAGTTTCCTCAGGCACGGGCCTTTTATATGTATATGTATGCCCATACCGGTAAAAAGCTGAATTTTATGGGAAATGAAATTGGGCAGCTGCGGGAGTGGGATGAGAAAAGGGAACAGGACTGGAATTTGCTGGATTATCCGGTACATCAGTCATTTCATCACTTTATTACAGATTTAAATCATATTTATATGGAACATTCAGCCCTTTGGGAGAAGGATTATGATACAGATGGTTTTAAATGGCTGGACTGTCATCAGGAAGAAAAATGTATTTATGCCTTTGAGCGGTTTAGCAGTAAAGAGCATCTTGTAGCTTTATTTAATTTTTCGGACAAAGAACAGAAGGACTATCATCTTCTCATTCCAGGGGTAAAACAGCTAAAGCTGCTTATTTCTTCCGGAAAAGGGATTTATGGAGAAGACGGGGGGCAGAAGATAAAGGAATTAAAGGAAAAAGAAGGGGAGTTTGTATTTCATCTGGATCCATATGAGGCCAGATATTATCTGGCAGCAGAAGCGTAATATTCAGGCGCAGACAGTTTCTAATCTGCGCCTGGAAAATCCGCTATTTCTTTTGGCTTTCATATTCTTTCAGTGATTTTACCGCCTGACGGGAGAGCGGAATCAGGGCTGCTATATTGAAAATTGTCATCAGGCCAATGCCAATATCTCCCAAATCCCATACAAAAGTATAAGCGGCAAGTCCGCCCACAAAAAGCATAATCAGCGCCAGTAGTTTATAAAGGGTCTGGGACAGCCAGTTGTCACCAAACAGATAGGATACATTTGACCTGGCGTAAAACAAAATTCCGATAAATGTGGAAAAACTAAACAGCCACAGAATAAGTGCAATAAATATTACGCCAAAGGTCCCCATATGATAGTTCATGGCAGATTGCAGAAGGTCCATGCCATGAAGTCCTTCTGTAAGGCTGGCAGGGGTTAGCAGCATAATCATTGCGGAACAGCTGCATATGACAATGGTGTCTATAAAAACGCCAAAGGCCTGTAAAAGGCCTTCCTTTGCCGGATGGCTGATATCTGCTGCGGCAGCGGCACAGGGAGCGGAGCCTGAACCGGCTTCATTGGAAAACAAACCTCTTTTAGCCCCATTCATGATAACAGCGCCAAAACCGCCGGCAGCTGCCTGACGCAGTCCAAAGGCCTCCGAAAATATCTGACGAAAAACGGAAGGAAGCTGTCCTGCATTTTTCAGAATAATGTATATGGTAATCAAAAAGTAAAAACCGGCCATAATGGGAACCACAATGTCCAGAACCTTAACTGTGGCATTTTTGCGAAGAACGATAACCGCCGACACAAGCACCAGAACAATTGTAGTATATATGGGAGGGATCCGGAAAGCATTTGTAAAGGCAGAAGAAACGGAATTTCCAATCACCTGGCTGATGCCGCACCAGCAGATTAAGCCGGATATGGCAAACAAGATGGCGATAATGGAATGTTTGCGTCTGCTGTCTTTTTTTAGGAACAGATGATGGATATAATAAGCAGGCCCTCCCCGGAAGCCGCCATAAAGCGGGTCTTTTTCTTTATAAATCTGTGCAAGCGTAGCCTCCACAAAAGCAGTGGAAGATCCAAGCAGGGCGGTGACCCACATCCAGAAAACAGCGCCTGGGCCTCCGGCAGAAATGGCGGCAACCACACCTACCAGATTTCCCATTCCCACCCGTGTGGCAGTGGAGATGATAAGCGCCTGGACGCCGGATATGGTTCCCTTTTGGGTAAGGTTCTTTTTTTCGGTGGTAATTTTCAGCATTTCGGGAAAAAGTCGGAAAGGCAGAAACCTGGTGCGCAAAGTGAAATAAATTCCCGAAGGTATCAGAATCAGCACCAACAGGGAAAGCCCAAGTCGGCTTCCGCCAGGCAGAGAAATGGTAAAGAGATCTCCCCATAACAGGTTGTACACAAAATTAAAAATATTCATTATAGTAATTCCTTCTGTTTTCCATATACTTTGTCTGTTTGTCTTTCCATAAGTATATAGTAGAAAGGAACATCTGTAAAGCTGATAAATACCATTGACAAACAGGGAGTATTTTTATTAGAATAAAAATAAGTGCTTTAAAGAGTTTTGTTCTTTGAAAGGAAATCGGAAGATGGTTAATCAGACAAGAAAGTTTTTGTGGAGCAGTTTTGTCGGTGTGATTTTTATCAGCATTGTTGTATTTTGCGTACTGACGCTTCTTATGTCTAAAAAGACACAAGAATCGATTAACGAAGTCGGTGAAATTTATATGGCGGAGATGAATGTCCAGCTGCAGCAAAAATTTGCTTCTATTATCAGTCTCCGGCTGGAACAGGTTGAGGGGATAACCAGAGCGGTTCCGGCAGATACGGCGGAATATGGGGAAGAGCTTTTGGAAGAACTGCGGCAGAACGCAATATATAGAAATTTCACCTATATGGGATTCTTTACGGAAGACGGCGGCCTGGAACAGATTTATGGCGGGAACGTGGAAATGGTAAGCAGTGATGATGTTATGCTTTCCCTTGAGCAAAATGGAAGCATGGTAGAGCAGGGGATTGACAAAGAGGACCAGAAGGTGCTTTTGCTGGGGACGGAAGCATATTATCCACTGACAGATGGAAGAAAAAGCTGTGCGCTGGTGGTAGGCGTCAGCATGGAATATCTTAATTCCGCTCTTTTCCTGGAGGAAAATGAGGATGAGGATGGACAGGTATACTCTCATGTAATAGATAAAAACGGTAATTTTGTTATTAGAAACGCAGGAGCCTACAGAAACAGTTATTTTGACCGCATCAGGGAAGTTTACGAGATGCCAAAGGGGATGACTGTGGAGCAGTACTGTGAGGAACTGCAGGCTGCAATGGAGGCAGGAGATATTTATTCTTCTTTTGTGATGGTGGAGGGGGAAAAACGGCAGCTATACTGTTCTCCTATTTCAGAAAATACTTCATGGTATCTGATAACCGTTATGAGTAATAGTATGCTGGATAATGCCATCAGCAGATTGGACAAGACCCGTGCAGCGATAATGGTTGGTTCTTCCATGATTATTCTTATTGTAATGACACTGGTATTTATTTTGTATTTCAGGCTTTCAAGACAGCAGATGCAGGCGCTTAAGCTTGCAAAGGATGAAGCGGAGCACGCCAACAAGGCCAAAAGCGAGTTCCTTTCCAGTATGAGTCATGATATCCGCACGCCAATGAATGCAATTATCGGGATGTCTGAAATTGCGCTTAGGAACATGAAGGAGCCGGATCGGGTAGAAGACTGTCTTAAAAAAGTGCTTCTTTCCAGTAAACATTTACTTGGACTGATTAATGATGTGCTGGATATGTCTAAGATAGAAAGCGGGAAAATGACTCTTAACTTAGGGCTGCTTTCCCTGCGGGAAACAATGGATGATGTGGTAAACATTATGCAGCCTCAGGTAAAAGCAAGAAACCAGTATTTTGATATCTTCATCCAGAATATCGTGTCAGAGGAAGTTTATTGTGACAGTGTCCGCTTGAATCAGGTGCTGCTGAACCTGTTATCCAATGCGGTTAAGTTTACGCCAGAGGCGGGCAGAATTGATGTGCATGTTTACCAGGAAGCGTCTCCCAAGGGAGAAGAATATATAAGGACGCATTTTATAGTTGAAGACAACGGCATTGGAATGTCGGAAGAATTTCAGAAAAAAATATGGGATACCTTTACAAGGGAAGATTCCGAGCGTGTAAAAGGAATTGTGGGAACCGGTCTTGGCACATCCATTACAAAAAAAATTGTGGATCTTATGGAAGGCACCATTGAATTAAATAGTGAACTACATAAGGGAAGTAAATTCCATGTTACTCTGGACTTTAAGAAAGCTGAAAAAGTAGATGAAATGAAGCTTCCGGAGTGGCATATACTGGTGGTGGATGACAATGAGCTGCTTTGCCAGAGCGCGGTAGCCAGCCTTGAAGAATTGGGAGTCTGTGCAGAATGGATTACGGACGGCGCAAAAGCGGTGGAAATGATTGAAGAAAGACATCGCAATAATGATGATTATCATTTTGTGCTGATTGACTGGAAAATGCCGAATATGGACGGGTTGCAGACTCTTCGCGAAATCCGTGCGAGAGTGGGGGATAAGATACCGGTATTTTTGATTTCCGCCTATGACTGGAGCGACATTGAAAATGAGATAGTCGGGACAGAAATAGAGGGATTTATTTCCAAGCCGCTGTTTAAGTCGACTTTGTACAGCCGTTTAAGCCAGTATGTGGATGGGACTTCAAGTACAACTGAAAAAGAGAGTAATATTGTGGACTTTACCGGAAAGAAAATACTTTTGGCGGAAGATATTGATTTAAACTGGGAAATTGCAAATGAAGTGCTTTCAGAGTATGGATTTGAGCTTGACCATGCGGAAAACGGAAAAGTATGTGTGGATATGTTTGAAAACTCCAGGCCAGGCTATTATGATGTGATACTTATGGATATCCGAATGCCGGTAATGAATGGCTATGAGGCAACAAAAACAATCAGGGCGCTTGGTCGTGAGGATAAAAATCTGCCGATTATTGCAATGACGGCTGATGCGTTTGCCGATGATGTGCAGTATTGTCTGAATTGTGGTATGAATGCGCATGTGGCGAAACCCCTTGATATTAAAGAACTGTTGCGGGTTTTGCAGAAATTTTTGTATAATGGAGAGTCAGACACAAATTAAGCAGACAGGCAGGGCAGGATTGGTCATGGTGATACCAGCCAGAACTGACCTGCCTGTTGTTATTGTAAGAAAGGCGGATATGGGAGGTAAAATGACAAAAGAAAAACTGGCCCTTGAAATTATTGAAAGGTTGAAAAAAGAATACCCGGATGCGGGATGCACCCTTGATTATAATCAGGCCTGGAAATTGCTTGTGAGTGTGCGGCTTGCGGCACAATGTACGGATGCGAGGGTGAATGTGGTAGTAGAAGACCTGTATGCAAAATTTCCAAGCGTGGATGCCCTTGCAGATGCTCCGGTGGAGGAAATAGAAAAAATTGTTAAGCCCTGCGGATTAGGACACAGCAAAGCAAGAGACATTAGCGCCTGTATGAAAATCCTTAGAGATGAATATAAAGGCAGTGTGCCGGAGGATTTTGACAAACTGCTGAAGCTGCCAGGAGTAGGGAGAAAAAGCGCAAATCTGATTATGGGTGACGTATTTGGTAAGCCGGCAATTGTGACAGATACCCATTGTATCCGTTTAGTGAACCGTATGGGGCTTGTGGAGGGAGTAAAGGAGCCAAAGAAGGTAGAAATGGCCCTTTGGAAACTGATACCGCCAAAAGAAGGAAGTGATTTTTGCCACAGACTTGTATATCACGGAAGGGAAGTCTGCACGGCAAGGACGAAGCCTTATTGCGGCAAATGCTGTCTTAACGATATTTGCGGCAGACATGGGGTGGAAGAGGGTTTTTCACAACCGGATGAAAGGGGGAATGATGTATGAAACAGGATAAAAGTTTTTATATAAAGCTTGGAATTGCCGTATTTGTAAGTCTAAGCGCTGTTGTTGCTTTTTATTTTTTCTTATTAAGATATCAGGAGGTAAAAGCTTTTTTTAAGATTATTTCCTCATCTCTCCAGCCTGTAATGGTGGGAATTGTACTGGCTTATCTGCTCTGCCCTGTTACGAAGTTTCTGGAAAGATTGTGCTGCAAGGCAAAACTCCGGGCTTCCATGGCAAGACTGATTTCAGTATTGCTATCCATGGTGTTTGCATTTGGCATACTGTGCTTTTTCTGCGCCCTTATTCTGCCTCAGCTTGTGGACAGCGTCAAGGGCCTGGTGGTGGACTTGCCTGGACTTTTGGAGGTTCAGCTGGCAAGGTTAAATGCTTACCTGACAGCGGATAATGATGCGGCGTATACAGTCATGCAGATGATTTCTTCGGTGGAGACTTCTTTGATGACATGGATAAAAACCAACCTGTTTGCTACGGTTTCCACTGTGGCAGGGAGTGTGATTTCAATAGGGTCTGCGCTGGTGAACCTGGTAGTGTCTGTGATAGTGGCGATTTATCTTTTGCTGGATCGGGAACGATATCTTGCACAGCTTCGAAAGCTGTTTCTGGCGGTCAGCAAAAACCAGCGATTTAACCGTATTGTAATGGAGACAGCGCACCAGACAAATCAAATCTTTGGCGGCTTTATATCAGGAAAACTGCTGGATTCCCTGATTGTAGGCGTTATATGTTTTGTATGTCTGACCGTTATGAAAATGCCCTATGCGCTTTTAGTAAGCGTAATTGTAGGAGTAACCAATATTATTCCCATGTTTGGCCCGTTTATAGGAGCCATTCCCAGTGCGTTTCTGATACTGCTGGTTTCTCCAGCCAAGTGTATCGCATTTTTGATTTTTATTGTGGTACTACAGCAGATAGACGGAAATATCATTGGTCCCCGTATCCTTGGAAACTCTACAGGTCTGTCGGCGCTTTATGTGACAGTTGCAATGCTGCTCTTTGGAAAGCTGATGGGATTTGTGGGAATGATTGTGGGGGTACCGCTGTTTGCCACACTTTATTATATCATTAAACGGATGGCGGAATATTCGTTAAGACAGCAGAATATGCCTGTAGAAACAGAAAGATATGTTGAAAAAAAAGAAGAAAATAAAATTTTAGGAGGAGAAAATGAGCAGGGACAAATACAACCAAAGGCTTAAGAGACACGAACAGGAGCTCATGGAGCTTTACATGGAGCTTTACCATGATGAAGACAGTTACAGAAAGCTGCTGAATGATATGCAGGACTATGCAAAAAAACGTTCGCCCCAGTTAAAAACGCTGGACGAGGAAAGAGAAAATAATCCGGCATGGTACAGAGGCAGCAATATGCTGGGGATGACTATGTATCCAAAGCTGTTTGCAGGAGGGCTTAAAGGTCTTATAAAAAAACTGGATTATTTGTCAGAACAGAAAATCACATATCTTCATTTAATGCCTCTTCTTAAGATGCCGCATCCATATAATGACGGTGGTTACGCGGTGGAGGATTTCAGAATGGTGGACCCCGGAATTGGAACAAACCAGGAGCTGGAAATTCTTACGGAGGAAATGCGCAAAAGAGGCATCAGTCTTTGCCTTGATCTTGTTATGAATCATACGGCGGATACCCATGTGTGGGCAATGCGGGCAAAGGCAGGGGAGCAGGAATACATAGATCGTTATCAGTGTTATGATACATATGATATACCGGCAGAATTTGAAAAAACCATGCCTCAGGTATTTCCAACCACTGCGCCGGGGAATTTTACCTGGTGTGAAGAGATGAAAAAACATGTTTTAACGACTTTTTATCCTTACCAGTGGGACTTAAATTATAAAAACCCTGTGGTTTTTAACGAAATGACGGCTAATATTCTATTCCTTGCCAATATGGGAGTGGAAGTGTTGCGGATAGACGCCGTTCCATACATTTGGAAAGAGCTTGGAACCAATTGCAGAAACCTGCCTCAGGTACATACCATTGTACGTATGGTGCGTATGATTCTGGAAATAGTATGTCCGGCAGTAATCTTAAAGGGAGAAGTGGTTATGGCACCCAAAGAGCTTCCCGCTTATTTCGGAACGCCTGAAAAACCGGAGTGTCACATGCTGTATGGGGTTTCCAGTATGGTAAACCTATGGGGAGCGCTGGCAAGCCGGGACGCCCGGCTGCTGAAACATCAGATGGATGTAATTCACAGTCTGCCTGGTAATTGTTATTTTGTAAATTATTTACGCTGTCATGACGATATCGGCTGGGGACTTGATGAGGAGCAGGAGAAAAAGCTGATGATAGATCCTCTGATGCACAAGGAGTATCTGTATCACTTTTTTGAAGGTGTATTTCCAGGCAGTTTTGCAAGAGGAGAGTTGTATAACTATGATCCTGTTACAAGAGACGCCCGAAGCTGCGGCACCACAGCAAGCTTATGTGGTGTGGAAAAGGGCGGATTTGAGGGGGACCAGGAGCAGGTTAAATGGGGGATCCGGAGGGTGCTGTTAATGCACGCTGCCTGTATGAGTCTGGAAGGATTTGTAATGCTTTCATCTGGTGATGAAATCGGACAGGTTAATGATTACAGCTATAAGGAAAATCCTGACACAGCGGCAGACAGTCGGTATCTGCACAGAAGTCCTTTTAATTGGGAAAATGCAGAACTCAGGTCAAAGGAATGGACTGTGCAGTATGGGATATGGGAAGGTTTAAAGCAGCTGGAAGAGCTGCGGCGCAGCAATCCCTGTTTTGAGGCTGAAGCAGAGGTGACAACCTGGGATACCTGCCGGACAGCGATTTTTGCTATCAGAAGGGTGAAGGGGGAAAATGAACTGGTCTGCCTGTCAAACTTTTCTGAATACAATCAGACGGCCTGTCTGCCTACGCTGGAAGCAGAATATGAGGATATTTTTACAGGCGAAACCATAAACATGCAGGCTGCTTTTATGGCGCCTTATCAATATCGCTGGTGCAGAAGAAAATAAACGGCATATTAAAAATGCGTACATAAAACCTCCGTTGAATAGAACGGAGGTTTTTATGTACGCATTTTATTTAGTTCTTTTTCCGCCAAAGGCAAACCATCCAATAAGTCCAAGGAATGCTGCCGCAACCAGCATCCATCCGCCTAGCAGCAGAGGATTGTTTTCGGCTGCCGCTTTTGGGGCAAACATATCCCAATATCCCTTTAAATAAATTACCACAATAAGAGCAGGTATGACAAATGTCATATAGCCGCGGACAAATAAAGGAAATTTGCTGCCCTTTCCTGCATTGGCCTCGCTGATAAAATTCTGCCAACCCCAACCCCGGCGCTGGGTACAGAACATAAGATATACCAGAGAACCTAAAGGAAGGAGGTTATTGGACACCAGGAAATCTTCCAGATCCATAATGCCTGTTCCGGCGCCTAAGGGCTGGATGTCCGATAGCACGTTAAAGCCAAGGACAGCTGGAAGAGAAAGGAGCGTTACCAGTACAATGTTCATGCCAACAGCCTTTTGGCGGGACATGCCAAAGAGGTCAATGGCAAAGGAAATAATGTTTTCAAATACTGCAATTACAGTTGACAATGCGGCAAAGGATAAAAACAGGAAGAAAAGGGTTCCCCAGAGCCTTCCCCCTGCCATTTGGTTAAATATCCGGGGAAGCGTAATAAAAATGAGAGAAGGGCCGGCGTCAGGCTCTACCCCGAAGGCGAAACAGGCAGGGATAATGATAAGGCCGGACATTAGGGCCACGAAAGTATCAAGAATGCCGATACTTACGGCTTCACCGGTCAGGGATCGCTCTTTGTCCAGATAGCTTCCGAAAATAGCCATAGCGCCGATTCCAAGACTTAAAGTAAAAAATGCCTGGGACATAGCGCCAAACACCACATTTCCAATGCCATTTTCCTTCATTTTCTGGAAATCAGGCACCAGATAAAATTTAATTCCTTCCAGGGCCCCAGGCAGACGGACAGAGTGAATGGCAAGCACCATAATCAGGGCAAGAAGGGCGGTCATCATTATCTTTGTAATGCGCTCTACGCCTTTACGGACACCCAGGGCGCAAATCCCAAAGGATAAAAGAATGGCAATCACCATCCAGAAAATTAAAACAGCCGGAGATGAAAGCATATCATTAAACTTTCCTGCAACTGCCTGGGCATCCATGGCGCCAGAATTAAAATCGCCGCGTGCGCACCGGAAACAGTAAAACATCATCCATCCGGCTACCATGGTATAGAACATCATAAGCAGATAATTGCCGGCCATGCCGAACCATCCGTAATGATGCCATCTGGTTCCTTTTGGCTCCAGTATTTTAAAGGAAGCCGCACAGCTTTTCTGACTGCTCCGGCCTACGGCAAATTCACATACCATAATAGGCCAACCCATCAGCACGAGAAAAGCAAGATAAATAAGTATGAAAGCAGCGCCTCCATATTTTCCTGTCATATAAGGAAACTTCCAAACGTTGCCAAGTCCTATGGCGCAGCCTGCAGATACTAATATAAATCCCAGACGGCTGCCGAATTTTTCTCTTGATTTCATATGTTTATCCCCCATTCAATGATAACAGGTGCAAGATGCACACAATACATACCATTATACGGGTCATGGCAGATGCTGTCAATCGGATTAATCGCTTTCTGCCATCCGGTAGCCAATGCCGATTTCCGTAAAAACATATTCGGGTGCCGCCGGATTTTGTTCAATTTTCCGCCGGATATTAGCCATATTTACCCGCAGAATCTGATTATTTCCGTCAATGTAAGGTCCCCATATTTTTTCCATTAAATAGGTGTAGGTAAGTACCTTTCCGGAGTTTTTGGCAAGGAGGGTTAAAAGTTTGTATTCAATTTGGGTCAGATGGATAATATTCCCCTCTAAGGTCACCACATGATTTTCATAATTAATGGAAAGATTTTTGTAGTGGTAGGGCCTTTGATAGATGGAAGACATATCCTGCATTTGCCTGCTGTGACGCAGCGAAGTGCGAATCCGGGCAAGCAATTCAACGGTACCAAATGGTTTGGTGATGTAATCGTCAGCGCCGCAATCAAGGGCACGGGCTTTTTCATGCTCGTTGCTGCGGGCAGAAATAACGATAATGGGAACTGCTGTCCATGTCCGGAGCTTTTCAATTACATCCATTCCGTCCATGTCGGGAAGCCCCAAGTCTAGCAAAATAAGGTCAGGGCAAAGAGAAGCGGTCAGATGCAGCCCATCGCTGCCGGTTGCGGCGGAAGTGATTTTATAATTTTGGTTTTTTAAAGTGGTGGAGATAAAAGAGCAAATGTTCTCTTCGTCTTCAATTAATAAAATACTGTTTTTGGATTTGTTCTTATTCATTGTTTTCCTCCATGGGAAGTGTAAAAGTAAACTGGCATCCCTTTTCGTGGTTAGCGGCAATAATTGTGCCATTGTGGGCTGTGATAATGGTTTTACAGATAGAAAGACCGATTCCCATGCCTTTGTGCCCGTCAAGACTGCTTGCCGGTGTGTAGCAGGAGCCGTCAAATATGGTAGAAAGCTTTTCAGGAGAGATCCCTACGCCATAGTCTTTAATACAGAAAGCTACCAGACCATCCTTACAGGTAACAGTAAGTAAAGTTGGAAGATGGCTGCCGGAATGAACGACAGAATTTTCTAACAGGTTGATAATGACCTGTTCAATCAACATGGCATCCATGGGAATCATCAGAAAATCTTCAGGAACGGAAACGTTTACTCTGGCATTGGGATACCGCTTGTAAAATCGCATGACGGCTTCCGCCACTACTTCTTCCACAGATTCAACAGAGGTTGCAATTTTCATGGAATTTTGGTTGATTCTCGTAACAGAGAGAAGATTTTCTACCATATGAAGAAGCCAGTTAGAGTCCTCTAATATGTGGCTTACCAGTTTTAACTTTTCTTCGTCGCTTAAAGAGCTGTGGTTATCCACATATGTGGAGCTGTTGCCAATGATGCCTGTAAGCGGAGTCCGCAGGTCATGGGAAATGGAACGTAAAAGATTGGCGCGCATTTTTTCTTTTTCCGCTTCCATCAGCAGTTTTTCCCGTTCAATTAAAATATCTGCCTGCTCTTTAATTCGGGAAGTCATAGTGCTGACCATCAGAGATATTATCAAAGTAAATACAAAAGTAACCGGATATCCGGTAAGCGTGAAGTTCACCTGAAAATAAGGATAAGTAAAAAGATAATTAATTCCTATAACGCTTACCACAGAGGCTGTAATCCCATAAATATAACCATCGGTAAAGCGGGCAACAAGGACCAGAGCGGTAATATATATCAACGCTACATTGGCGGAATTTTCAGGAACCGTATAAAAAAAATAGAAGGCCACAGCGGTTGCGGCTGCTAAAATCAGGGCTGTAAGTAAAAAGTCCCTGAACATTGAAGATAAGGGTTTATTCATATCTAATTTATATTCCTTTGTTTTTTATTGAAAGTATTTGTATTTTTCCGGAGTGTAAAGCTTATTATACCGTTTAGATGGATTAGGGGCAATTCTTTCCTGTAAAGAATGGCGTAAAGAAGTTGTTAAGATAAAAAAACATGGCAATCCGGCGGCTTATGCTTTATAATGAAATAGAATAGCAGGTGGAAGATTTTATGCGGTTTTATGAAGGTAAAGGGAGGATTTTTATGCAGATACAAAATAATTACGATACCCATTCCCAGTCAGGGTATCAGAAGTCTCATACCCATCATATAACAAAGTGCATGTATGAAGAAGGAACCAAAAAGCAGGAGACAGCTGCATCAGCCATGAAAGGCGCCCCTGATGCGGTGCAGTACACCAAAGGAACTGTGGAAGGAAAGGTTTATGAATACGGGCAGAATCAGACCAGACAGATTAACAAAACCCGGAAGAAAAGCCTTATCCGGGGGTTTTGGGATGCCCTGGGAGATGAAGGAGGAAGAGAAGAACAAGAGGTCTGGGAGAAAGAAGAAACTGCAAAATCAGCAGGGGCTAACCTGATATCTTCCGCCATCAGGCAGGCACTTCCTCATTATGTGATCAATAAGTGGGAGAGCGTAAAAGAAAAGCTGAAAGTGGGCGTGGGCGTTGCCCTTAAACGTTTCAAAAAGGAACAAGATGATTTTGGGGCATTGCCGGACCCGAAGGGCCGGTTTACTCAAAAAAGAAACAAAAGCGGACACTTATCAGAGAATATAGGAAAAGGCACCAGACGTAAGCCGGTGGAGATTACCACTCCTGAATCATCGGAGAGCTATTTGATGGATTCCTACAGTAAAACAGGCGAATACTGTCAGTTAAATGAAAATCTTAGTTACCGGAAAAAAGTGTGATTGGAGGCTTGCGAAAATTTTTTGAAAAAGGTATACTTAAAAAAAACAATGGGGAGAGGCTATTATGGGTTACGATGCAATACCTTATGATAAAAGAATCAAGGAAAATATCAGAAATTATTCCTTATCTAATCTTTATGACATGGAAATCATTAAAAAATACCTTGGCGCCCTGGCGGAAATGCTGGAGGTGAATTTTCTTCTGACAGACCGTCACGGAGAGAAGGAAATTGTTATCGGAGACAGTTTTCTTGGATTTAAGCCTGATGTGGTAAATGCGCCGGGGAGAAAAGTGCGCATACAGGGACGCACCATTGGTCACTTATATGTAAACCGGTCAGGTAAGGACGGGGACGAGCGGTTGATTAACGAAATGGTGGACGGGACAGTGGCATTCTTAGCAAGGCTGGGAACGGAAGTATATCTTCACAGAGAATGCAGTATTTATGTGGAAGAACTGGAAAAGCAGCTGGAGGATAAAAAGCACAAAAGCACTCAGAACGAACGGGAAGATATCCTGACAGGCGTCTATAATAAAATATATTTTGAGGAAAAAATGAGAGTCATAGATTGCTCCGAGGTTTTGCCGGTAGCTGTGGTTAACATAAATATTAATGACTGGAAGTTTGTCAATGACCATTTTGGGGATGAGGAAAGCGACAGGCTGATTCGGGTGGTGGCGGATATTGTAAAAAAAGAGTCCAAGCCTGATTATATTATTGGAAGAATAGACGGTGATGTATTTGGGATTCTGATTCCGGCGGCAGAGGACGGGGAAGCGGAAGACTATGCGGCACGAATACAGGAAAGCTGCCTTACATATGAAGATTCCATTTTAGCGCCTTCTGTTGCGGCAGGAGTTGTATGGAAAACAAACATAGAGGAAGCGTTGGAAGATAAACTTTCAGATGCGGAATATGAGATGTTCAATAATAAATTTGAGATAAAAAATGCCCCAGGCTACAGAGAGCGGCTTGAGCGGGGGATTACAGGTTAATATGTGAAGAGCCTGTAAAGAATGGTAAAAGGAAAATGCCTTCTTAAAAAGTGTTATTTTATGTAAAATAAACACTTTTCAGGAGGCATTTTTCAGGTAATTGCGAAACTCGTAAACTTACTGAATATATTGCCAGAATATTTCCACAGCGTCACATTTCTTAAATTAACCAGGTTTTTTTATGGAAAGGAAACAGAGAATTAATAATTCTAAACTATTTATTAAATCATGTTTTTGATGTGAAAGTAAGAAAAAGAGAGTAAAATAAAGAAAACAAGAAAAAATAAAAGAAAATATACAATATACAGATGTAATAGCGTTTGCAAAGAAAAGCATATAAAATTAATATAGGTTTAGCAATTAGCACTCGGCATTAATGAGTGCTAACAAGAAATTAAGCAGACAAATGAACGAAAATAAAGGAGGCAGTTAAAATGAAGTTAGTACCATTAGCGGACAGAGTTGTTTTGAAACAGTTGGTGGCAGAGGAAACTACCAAATCAGGCATTGTGTTGCCAGGACAAAATAAAGAAAAGCCCCAACAGGCAGAAGTGGTTGCAGTTGGACCTGGCGGTGTGGTAGATGGCAAGGAAGTCAAGATGGAAGTTAAGGTGGGCGATCAGGTCATCTACTCCAAATATGCGGGAACAGATGTAAAAATTGAAGAAGAAGAGTACATTATTGTAAAACAGAGCGATATTCTGGCAGTAATTCAGTAAACAAATTTTTTGACGGAGACGGTAAATTAAAAACTACAAAAAAAGCAGAATAATAGCAGGAGGCATAAAAAATCATGGCAAAAGAAATTAAATATGGAGCAGAAGCGCGTGCAGCGCTTGAGTCAGGTGTTAACCAGTTAGCGGATACAGTAAGGGTGACTTTAGGACCCAAAGGAAGAAACGTAGTGCTTGATAAGTCATTTGGCGCTCCCCTTATTACCAATGACGGCGTTACCATCGCAAAGGAAATTGAACTGGAAGATGCGTTTGAAAATATGGGAGCACAGCTGGTAAAAGAAGTTGCAACCAAAACCAATGATGTGGCAGGTGACGGAACCACAACAGCAACCGTTTTAGCCCAGGCAATGATTAACGGCGGTATGAAGAACCTTGCAGCAGGCGCCAATCCTATTATATTAAGAAAGGGTATGAAGAAAGCGACTGACTGTGCAGTGGACGCTATTGCAAAGATGAGCTCAAAAGTTAATGGAAAAGAGCATATTGCCAGAGTGGCAGCTATTTCTGCAGGGGATGACGAAGTGGGACAGCTTGTTGCGGATGCAATGGAGAAAGTATCCGGCGATGGCGTTATCACTATTGAAGAAAGTAAAACCATGCTTACAGAGCTTGACCTGGTAGAAGGTATGCAGTTTGACAGAGGTTATATTTCCGCATATATGGCTACGGATATGGATAAGATGGAAGCTGTTCTTGAAAATCCATATATCCTGATTACAGACAAGAAGATTTCCAATATTCAGGAAATCCTTCCGCTGCTTGAGCAGATAGTACAGTCCGGTGCAAAACTGTTAATTATTGCAGAAGATGTGGAAGGGGAAGCCCTTACAACCCTGATTGTCAATAAGCTGCGCGGAACCTTCAATGTAGTAGCTGTTAAAGCGCCTGGATATGGCGACAGAAGAAAAGCGATGCTGGAGGATATTGCAATTCTTACAGGCGGTCAGGTAATCAGCGAGGAACTTGGCCTTGATTTAAAAGAAACTACAATGGATCAGTTAGGACGTGCAAAATCTGTTAAGGTTCAGAAGGAAAACACAGTTATTGTTGACGGTGAAGGCGACAAGAATGCAATTTCTGCTAGAATCAACCAGATTAAAGGACAGATCGAAGAAACCACATCTGACTTTGACAGAGAAAAATTACAGGAAAGACTTGCGAAGCTGGCAGGCGGTGTTGCTGTTATCCGTGTAGGCGCTGCTACCGAAACTGAAATGAAGGAAGCAAAGCTTCGTCTGGAAGACGCGCTTGCAGCAACAAGAGCAGCAGTAGAAGAAGGAATTATCTGCGGCGGCGGTTCGGCGTATATCCATGCAGCAAAAGAAGTGGAAAAACTTGCAGATACAATGACAGGTGATGAAAAGACAGGCGCCCAGCTTGTGCTTAAAGCGCTGGAATCTCCTCTTTTCCACATTGCAGCAAATGCAGGGCTTGAAGGCAGCGTCATTATTAATAAGGTGAGAGAGTCCGAAACCGGCACAGGATTTGATGTCCTGAAGGAAGAATATGTGGATATGGTTTCCGCTGGTATTCTCGATCCTGCCAAAGTTACAAGAAGCGCGCTGCAGAATGCAACCAGCGTAGCTTCCACACTCCTTACCACAGAATCCGTTGTTGCAAACATCAAAGAAGATGCACCTGCAATGCCTGCAGGAGGCGCTGGCATGGGCGGAATGATGTAAGCTGGAGATAATAAATTAAGAAATATTAAAACAAAAAACAGGTATGCTGTCAAAAATGGTTCTTTCTGATGTTTGGGTAAATTCGTTATTCTCGTTTGGCTTATAACAAATCCAAAGAATATGTGGATACCCAAAGTTCAGAAAGAACCTCAAAAATGGTATACCTGTTTTTGTCTTTATGGGACGAAGGAAAATTTGCCTTAGATTCTTATGCGGCCGCGGTCTTAATGCCGGATGAAAAGGTTATATAACTGTATAAATAAAAAATTCATTTTGTAACCTCTGCCTAATGGCAGGTTCGGGAAATATAGATATATTTCGAAGATTTATACAGCTATCGGGCGGCGGTCCGCAACTTGATGGAAAAAAAACGAAATTATTATGAAAACTGCCAATTTTCAAAATCTGAAACATGAGATATAATTTCTGAATGTCAGAAAGATAAAAACTATAAAATGAAGAAAGGATGAATTTTCATGCAGCAGGTACTTATTAAATTTGACGATGCAGATCAGGTAAGAGATTTTGTGAATGAAGTGAATAAGGTAGAAGCAAATTTTGAATTAGGATCAGGCAACAGGATTGTGGATGCAAAATCAATTCTGGGAGTTTTTGCGCTTGATCTTACACAGCCTCAAAGATTAAAATGTGACGCCAGCGACAGAAATGTTATTGATAAGATTACTGCCTTTTTGTATGAAAGAAAACTTTGTTGTGAGTAAATATAAAAGATTAAAAAATAGGATGGCAGAAAAACCCTGCAGACCCATAAGCACATGGGAATGCAGGGTTTTTTGTCCGTGGCTTTGCCTCGTTTCAGAGGCTGCAGGCTTTCGATTTTCTGCAAGAGGAAAGAAAACGATTTAGAAAAGGAGGAAATTATGTTTCGCGTTTTAACTGATAAAAAGAAGTAAAAAAGAAAAATGGAAAGAAATTGGCAAAGTATACAATATATTTCTTCTAAAAAGAGATATAATGATTAAAATAACGAAAAAATAAAAAAACAAGTTGACATAGGACACTATTTTGTATATGATACATATATAGAAAACGTTTAAGGATATCGTTTAAGTTACAATCCGTTGTGCTATTGACTGATAGACAAATATAGAAAAGACATTGGATGAGGGGGCAGGCAGCATGGCATCACTGAAAGATATTGCAAGGGAATGTCAGGTATCAGTTGCAACGGTAAGCAAAGCGCTCAATAACCATTCGGATATTAGTGAAGAAAGAAAGGCCATGATTCGGATTAAGGCGGAAGAGTTGGGGTACCGGCCCAATCTTTTTGCCAGAACGCTAAAGACGAACCGAAGCTACAATATTGGAGTTCTTTTCGTAGATGAGGCTCATAACGGGCTTACCCATGATTATTTTGCAGCCGTGCTTGACAGTTTTAAGATTGCTGTTGAGCAAAACGATTACGATTTGACTTTTTTAAACTGTAATAAGTCCCGGAGAAACCGTATGAGTTATCTGGAACATGCAAGATACAGAGGATTTGACGGCGTGGTAATTGCGTGTGTGGATTTTATGGAACCAGAGGTTCTTGAGCTTGTCCAGAGTGATATGCCGGTTGTAACAATTGATTATGTGTTTAACGACCGGATGGCAGTCATGTCCGACAATGTTAAGGGGATGGAAGAACTTCTTTCATATATTTACCAGATGGGACACCGCAGAGTTGCCTATATTCATGGACCGGACTGTGCGGTTACAAGAAGCAGGCTTTCCAGCTTTTTAGGGACTGCCCAAAGGCTGGATTTAGAGGTGCCGGATGAATATATTCTGATAAGCGACTATCGGGATGTGAAAGGAGCTGCCAGGGAAACGGTAAAGCTTCTTGATATGTCAAGGCCGCCAACCTGTATTATCTATCCTGACGACCTTGCCGCTTTAGGAGGAATTAATGTAATAAGGGCCCGTGGAATGACGATACCGGATGATATATCTGTGGCAGGATATGACGGCATCCGGCTGGCAGATTATATGATTCCGCGGCTGACAACCTTAAAACAGGACACAGAGCATATCGGAAGATATGCTGCGGAAAAGCTGATTAGTCTTATTGAACATCCAAGGATGGCTGTTCGGGGAATCACAATGGTAAAAGGAATGGTTTATGAAGGCCAGACCATCAGAAAAATGTTTGAGGAAGGGTATAGTGCAGATGCGAAAAGCGCAGCTGTGTTTACCATATAATATTTTTAAGGGAGGTATATGTATGAAAAAGAAATTACTTGGATTGCTGCTTTCAACAGCTATGATTGCAACTTTACTTGCAGGTTGTGGTTCAAAGGAAGAGGCACCGGCTTCCGCTACAACTGACGCAGAAAAAACAGAGGCGCCAAAAGCGGAGGAAGACACCGCTGCATCGGATGCAGCAGAAGGAGAAAAAGAGGAGGAAACGCCAGAAACGGAAGGAGAAGCTTCAGAAGAGCTTTCATTTGCAGGGGAACTTGAGATTATGCACTATTCAACTTCTGAAGAATCGGAAGGAAACGGCGGTTCAGACGGTTTCCGTACCGTACTGACACAATGGGATGAGGCCCATCCTGATATTACTCTGACACAGAATGTGCTTGCAAATGCGGAATATAAGACGCAGATTGCAACACTGGCAGCAGCCGATGACCTGCCGGATGTATTCCTTCTTCAGGGAATGAATACCATTGACTGGGCAAACCAGGGACTGGTATATGATTTGACGGAAGATATTAAGTCTTCCCCCTATTATGGAGATTACAATGAGGCATACTTTGCGCCTTTTACCGTGGGAGAGTCCATTTATGGATACCCGGCGCTGACAGGCGGAACCTGTACCGTTGTTATCTATGATAAGGCTATGTGGAAAGAAGCTGGATTTGACACATTCCCGGCAACATGGGAAGAGGTGGAAAAGGCTTCTGAATATTTTAATGGCAATGGGATAACCACAGTTGCATTTGGAAATGGCGGAAAATGGCAGGCAAATTCCTGTTTCCTTTCCACTCTTGGCAACAGATATACTGGTCCTGACTGGTTTATGAGTCTGGTTGCAAAAGGCGGTTCTGCCTTTACGGATGAAGCGTTTGTCAAGGCACTGGCAGAAACGCAGCGCCTCTTTACGGAAACAGAAATTTTTAATGAAGATTTTAACGTAGTAACCAACGAAGATGCACGTGAATACTATATTTCCGGAGATGCAGCGGCGTTTATTGGCGGTAACTGGGATGAATCTTATATTTGGGCGACTTTAAAGGAGTCTGACGAAGAAAAATGGAACAATATGGGGTTTGCAGTTCTTCCCCAGCCAGCCGACGCATCACAGGCTCCAAAATCCCAGAATATCGGACTTGGTTATGCTGTGGCTATCAATGCCAAGTTAGCTGAGGAACCTGAAAAATTAGCAGCGGCCATTGACCTTGCTGAGTACATCACAGGACCTGAGTTTGCAAGCTATGTTGCTGAAAATTATGCATTAGGCGGACTGACCAAAGTGGCAGATGTGGATCTTAGCGCATTTGACCAGATTACACAGGATTTTTATAATTGGTCTTATGTAGATACAGAGACATGTGAAATATATGACTCTTATGTTACAAACGCAGTATGGGATGTCTTAAATACAGATCTTCAGACAATGATGAATGGAGATATGACGCCTGAAGATGTGGCGGCAAATGCACAGAAAGCTTATGAAGCTAACTATTAAAAGACAGCTTTGGCTGTAATATCCAAAAAGTATTTAATTTAATACAGAGCCGCTTCTGCCAGCCACAAGCAGGCAGAGCGGCTTATTAACGCACAGACCCATATATACTGTGAAGATATGGGATTTCTATGAAAGGGAGGGCTGTGGAATGTTAAATTCAATTAAGCCAAAAGGGAAAACTGTTTTTTTGTATCTCTTCGTACCTGTAGCAATGTTTGTGTTTACTGTGTTTGTACCGCTGGTAACGGCTCTTGTGTACAGCTTTTTTGAATGGAAAGGCGGTCCGCAGAAAACCTTTACCGGCTTGCAGAATTATATAACTTTGTTTTCTGACAAAACGTTCTGGGAAGCTTTCAGCCATAATATTTATCTGGTAGTTGTCTGTATCGTCGGACAGATAGGCATTGCTTTTGTATTGGTGGTCATGGTAAATTCCAAGCTGGTTAAACTAAAAGGAATGCACCGGACCTTTGGATTTTTCCCCAGTACCATTTCAGCAGTCTGTATTGGTTTGATTTGGAATATGATTTACCATAACCAGTACGGGATTATTAACTGGTTTTTGACTGCAATTGGAAGAAAGGATTTGTGCAGGGTATGGCTGAATGAAACAAAAATTGTAATGCTGCTGGTGTCAATTCCGTTAATCTGGCAGTTTATTGGTTATTATATGGTAATTATACTGTCTGCGATTTCTTCTATTGATACTGAAGTTTTTGAGAGCGCGGAGATTGATGGGGCAAATGGAATCCAGAGGGCGCTGTATATTACCCTACCTCTGATTAAGAATACTATGCTGGTATGCGTGACTTTGTGTATAGCTGGTAACATGAAAGCCTTTGATAATATATTTGTTATGACAAAAGGGGGGCCTGGAACGGCTTCCATGGTTATGGCGATGTATGGCTACCAGATTTCCTTTAACCAGAGCAATATGGGATATGGCAGTTGTATTTCAGTGGGGATTTTCGTACTTTCCCTGCTGGTAATAGGAGGCTCTCAGGGATTGATTAAGTTCCTGACAAAGGAAAAGGAGGCGTAAAGTTATGAAAAAGGAAAATGGTGTACATACAGTCCGAAAAGGAATCCTGGGATTTTTCATGAATTTTGTGCTGCTGGTATTTTCCCTGTCCTGTATTTTCCCGATTATATGGATGATATATTCATCTTTGAAAGAAAAGAGAGCATTTAATGCCGATATTATTGGTCTGCCCAAGGAACCTACTTTGGTAAACTATATCCGTATTCTGACAAATTCAGATTATCATCTGGGGGAATCAATGTTTAACAGTGTCAGAACCACGTTTTTATCAATTTTATTGATAGTGGTATTTTCGTTTATTGTTGGATATATTCTTGCAAGGGTACAATTTAAATTAAACAGAGTGCTCTACGCCATGTTTTTAATGGGAATGCTGATCCCCATTCATTCCCTGCTGGTTCCTATTTATGTGGTTTTCAGAAATTGTAATATGTCCAATAAGTGGTTTACGCTGCTTTTGCCTTATGTATCCTTTGGCCTGCCAATGGGAATTTTTCTGGTGGAAGGATATGTAAAAGGGATTCCGGTTTCTTTGGAAGAAGCGGCAGCTATTGATGGAGGAAGCTTCTCTTATACCTTGTGGAAAATTATTCTTCCGATTTGTAAGCCGATTTTGGTTACCGTAGCGATTATCCAGATTTTCAGCTGCTGGAATGAATTTTCATTTGCCTTGGTGCTGATTAAGGACGTAGGTTTGCAGACAGTTCCCCTTGCGCTTACCCAGTTTAAGGGACAATTTGCATCAGACTATCCAAAGCAGATGGCGGCAATGCTGATTACTATGTCGCCGATTGTCGTGTTATATTTTGCATTCAGCAAACAGATTATAAAGGGGATGGTAGCCGGGGCAGTAAAGGGCTAAGGCCAAAGTCGTTATCCGGGGTAAATTTTCCACTTTGGCGGCATATTTTCCGGATATGCTTTGGACAATAAGGATTGACGCTTTGCCTAAAGGTAAGTATAATGTAAAAGGTCATATCAAATACGAAAAGAGGCGATGCAGTGAAACAGTTTTTTGGAATGAGTCAAAATGGAAATTTACAGGAGGCAGTCCGCGGGCTGCGGGCTCCTCAAATGATTATGCTTTTTTCCAATACGGACCAGTTTGAGGCGCATGTGAAGGAACTGGAGAGGTTATACCCCCAGATCCCCAGTATTGGCTGTATAGGAATGAGCTATGACACCAGAGTGGTAGAAAAAGGTGTGGGTGTTGTAGCTTTTTATGACGGCGTCAGTGCCGCAGCCAATGTGCTGGAGCAGGTATCTGTTATGCCGGTAAAATATATTGCCCGTCTGGAACAGGATGTACAGAAAATAAATGGTTCACAGAACGACACAATATGTATTGATTTATGCGCAGGAAATGATGCCTGTGCATTGACGACGATTGGTGCGGTACTGAAAAAAAGAAAAATTTCGCTGGTAGGAGGCACAGGTGATGCCGGGAAGGTATCAGCAAATGGCAGGGTATATGAAGATGCGGTGGCATATGCTCTGGTAAGAAATCACAACGGCAGGGTGAAGGCCTACAAAGAAAATATTTATCATAAGATGGGGGATTACCGTTTTATAGCCTCTCATACAGATAAAGCAAATTACATAATAGGAGCCTTAAATGGCAGGCCTGCCAGACAGGTGTACGAGGGTATTTTAAATGTAACCGATAAGGAAATTCTGACACAGACTTTTAAAAATCCATTTGGAAAAATAAATGGGGATGACACCTGCATTATCTCCATTAAAGATGTAAATGGAAATTCACTGGCATGTTACCGTCAGGTAAATGATTCTGATGTGCTTATCCTGCTGGAACTTGGAGATTATAAGGAGATTGTTAAAAATACTATCCAGTCAATCCGCAAAGATTTTCCAAAAGTTTCGGCAGTATTTTCTGTGAATTGTCTTTTCCGGTATTTGTTGTTTACGGAAAACGGCTATTTCGGGGAATATTTGAAGGAAATGGGAACTTTGGGAACCCATGCGGGTCTTGTAGGGTATGGAGAGCATTATAACGGCCAGTTCGTCAATCAGTCCATGACCTGTGTGGCGTTCGAGTGAAGGAGGATAAAATGCTGTTTAAAAAAAAGAGCGGTCAGAATGATAAAAGCGAAAAAAAGAGTCTGTATCCTGTATTGTTTGTGATGAACAGCCTGAAGGACTATCATGGGGAGCTTGTACAGAAGGAAGTTGATTCCCTAAAGGAGCTTAGCATGGTAAGTACATCCTTTGGCAGTGTAATTAATGAGGCAGAAAATTTTCAGGATCAACTGCAGGATTTCGGACAGACTTTTTCCAATATTGGCGAAATCACCAGTGAATTTGCACAGGTAAGGAGCGAAATTGCCCATTCTGTGGAGCAGGCACAGAATGAAGTGGAGGAACTGAAAAATAATTCCAAGCAGGTCAAAGTAGATTTTGACGAGATGGTCAGTACGTTTAAGGATTTACAGGATGCAACAGAGAAGATAAAAAGATGTATGGGAAAGATTACCTCTATAGCGGATCAGACCAATATACTTGCGCTTAATGCCTCTATTGAAGCGGCCAGGGCCGGAGAAGCAGGGAAAGGCTTTGTAATAGTTGCGTCAGAGGTAAAGAAGCTGGCAGATGAAATTAAAAATTTAACTGCGGAGGTAAATGGAGGCATCAACGAGGTAGAACAAGGGACAGATAAGTTAAATGTCAGTATTGATACTTCCAGCAGGGCGCTGGGGGAAAGTATTAATAAGGTAAATGAAACCTATGTCATGTTTGATAACATTACACAGGCGGCAGAAGGCGCTGTAACAGTTCAGACAAGAATATCCGAGGTGGTTGATGAATCAAGAAATGCCCTGCAGACCTTATGTGGATTTTTTGACAGAATTAAAGAACAGTATCAGAAGGTTGTGGAGCATATCAACAAAGCAAGCCGTTTGGGGACAACAAAAAGTGCAATGTTTGAAGATATTGACAATATGATGTCCCAGATACCACCAATAATAAAAGAAAGCGGTCTGGCAGAGCGCTGAGAATAGAGAGAAGATTACAATGTGTCCATGTGGCTTTAGTGTCATATGGACATTTTTATGTGCATGGGCACCTAAAGATATATGATAAGTACAACTTGCAGTAAACGATACTTATACTTTCTTTTATCCAATTCAGAACCCATATATAATTAATAAAAAATGTGTATGGAGGCCAGCCAATGAGTGAAGATTATGGCTCAATCGACAACATAGAAGTGGGTAAACGAATCAGGGAAATCAGAGAATCAAATGGGCTGACGCAGGAACAACTTGCAGAGATTTTAAAAGTAACTCCAAATGCAGTGCGGGCATATGAAAAGGGAAAATATGGATTATCCAGAGAGGTAATGAAGCTGATAAGGCAATATTTTCATGTAACAGCGGACTTTTTGCTTTTTGGAAGTGAAGATAGTGACAATAATCTGCTTTTTCTGGTAGAGAATGCTTCGGATGAAGATAAAATGAAAATTCTTATCCGTCTGATGGTTTATTTTGTATCGGACAAAAAGAGGGTCTACAAGAAGGATGAAGGCTGGACGGCTACTGTCGACAGATTTAAGGAACTATTTGGGGACATGTTGGAGTAACAAAAGCAAGAGGTTTTTGCATGAAGACGGTTTTAATTGTTGATGATAACGTGCAGGGCGGAGAGAGGCTGACACAGATTGCCAGAAATCTTGGGCCGGGCATAGCCGCCTTATATGCTGCTGATGCGGATAAAGCATATCTTTTGGCAGTGGAAAATGAAATTGACCTTTTTGTGGTGGATATTATATTAAGCTTACATAGAAAAGATGATATTTCAGGAATTGTATTTGCAGAAAAAATCAGAGATTTAGGACAATATAAATATACTCCAATTATATTTCTTACCTCTTTGGAATCAATGAAGCTTTATGCTTACAGTAATATCCACTGTTTTCAGTATATTGTTAAACCTTATAAAGAGGAAGAGGTATCGAAGGCAATGGTTGAGGCGCTTGGGGTACCTACCTTAAAAAACAGCAGTCAGAATGCTTTTTTCCGTAAGGATGGCGTGCTTTATAAAAAAGACTTTACGGATATAGTGTATATTGAAAATTTCAGAACCGGCAGAGTCATTCATTCTGTAAACGGCAATCTGGAATTGGGATATAAGACCTGCAGGGAAACGCTTGACGAGCTGAATTCTGACAGATTTCTGCAATGCAGCAGAACTGTAATTGTAAACAGGGATTATATAGACTGCATAGATACTTCAAAACGGAGTATTAAGCTTCGAAATCATAGTGAACAGGTAGAAATAGGAGTTGCATTTAAGAAGAAATTTCTAAGGGATTTTTTTAATGGTTAAAGGATAAACTTTTTAGTTAGCCTTTTAGGGGGAAGCCATGAAAAATTTTTTCCGGCATATCTGGCGGCATGTTATGCGATTAAAGTCAGTCAGAAATAAGATATCTGCCTTCCTTTCGCATAAAAAAGGTATGCTTGCTGTGGCTGGAACAGGAATTGGCATAATTTTTTTATGGATAGATGAATACAGAATAAACAAAAGCGGAACCGCACAGATCAACGGTCTATTAATGACAGTGCTATTTGTTCTGCTTTTTTTTATAGGTATTTGTGAATGGTATAAGGCAAAAAGGGAAGCGGATTTCCGAAAGGAACAACTAAAAAGAGAGTGGCAGTATTACGAGGCCTATGAGGAACTGATTGGCTTAATCAGGGAAAGACAGCACGATTTGAAAAACCATATAAGCGCAATTCTGGGTATGGCATATACCGTTGATAATTATGAGGATTTGGTACGTATGCAGAAGGAATACTGTAAAGAGATTGCAGATAAAGGAAAGGAAGCGAAAATACTTTTATCATCAGAAAGCCCGTTGATTGCTGGTTTTTTGTATAAAAAAATGCAGGAAGCGGAAGAAATGGGGATTTGGGTGGAGTTACAAACAGATATGTCTGGGTGGAGGCTTTGGACTACGAAATATGAGATTGTGGAAGTGCTGGGAATATTGCTGGATAATGCAATGGAAGCGTTGGAAAAAAATGATGTATATGAGAAAATGATGTATCTTTGCCTGGCGAACAATGATATAATAGTTGCGAATACCAGCTCTTTTTTTGATGCCGTAGAAGTGGAAAAGTTTTTTTCGGGCAGTTTTAGCAGCAAAGGAAGAGACAGAGGCGTGGGGCTGGCAAAATTAAAGAAAATAGTCTCAAGCGCCGGAGGAAACATTATTGTTTCAAATGAAGAATATCACAAAACAAATTTTCTGCAGTTCAGGATTACTTTTGATATCAAAACAGATACGGAACTGAAATGGCAAAGAAAAGAGGATAAATGACTATACTTGTAATTGATGCTCAGGGCGGAGGTATCGGGAAACAGTTAATTACATCTATAAAAGAAACAATTAATCAAGCAACTGTATGGGCGGTAGGAACTAATACAACAGCAACCGCTGCCATGCTGAAAGCAGGTGCAGACCAGGCGGCAACAGGGGAAAATTCTGTTATAGTGGCAGCCCGCAAAGCAGATATTATTGTAGGTCCTGTGGGCATTGTGATTGCGGATTCCATGCTGGGGGAAATCACACCCCAAATGGCAACAGCTGTTGCACAAAGCAGTGCAAAACGAATTTTTATTCCTTTCAATCATTGTGATAATATAATTGTTGGAGTATCCTCTTACAGCACTGGAAAATTGATTCAGGAAGCTGTGGAGGAGATTCGGAAAATCAGTGGAGGTTGAAGGCGGAACAGAGAAGAGGCTTAATGCCGTTCCTTGTAATGCGCTGCCATACGGATTTGCCTTTGCCTGGTGTGCAAAGCCAATGAAGGAGGAGGCCGGAAATTTTCAGAGACTGCTCGATAATCCCATTAAAGAAATGGAAGATATCCAGATATTCAATAATTATAAGCTGTTTATGGAATTATTGAGAGAATCGACTCTTCCACCAAAGCTGATTTATACCGGAGTGCAAAAATTTGAAATTTTGTACATTGAGTTGAATAAACAAAAAGAAAATCCTTAGCTTATATTTGACTCTTTGAATTCAACGGGGGTGGATTTAACGCAGGCTGATTTGATCAGAAACTATCTTTTGATGGAAAAGAGTATTACACACAGGAACCCCTTTATAATAGATACTGGCTTAAACTGGAAAAAATGCTGCCGGATGCCATGATTTCAGACTATATAAGAGATTATTTGATATAAAAACAGGAAATATACCCAATAAAGGTTTATAGCAGTTTTAAAGAATGAAACTGAGAAATTATGATTCAGAGGGATTTTTAGAGGAACTTACTACATACGGAGAATAGTATGCTTTGATAAAGCTAAAGTATAAAAATCTATTTCATCTTAGGAAAACGCTTCCCAGCAGATGTGCGTCACAATTTGCGGGAGATTTGTGCCAAATGAAGGGCGCATAGACAGCTTGCGGTATGTGGGGGAATAAACATGAAAATAAAATCTAAGAAGAAAAAGATATTTTTTATTGTATTATTTATTGCGGCTGTACTAATAATTGCCGGCGATTGGGCATTGTCTGTAATGGTATACAATGAGAATTTTAACCAACGATTTGAAAGCTATAAGCCACTTATGTTGTATGTTGACGACTTTGACGGGTTGCAGCGCACGAGATATGAGTTTACTTCCAATAAGGGACAAAAACTGGCAGGATATATGTACAGTTGGGGAGAAAACCAGCGTGGTATTATTGTAATGGCGCATGGCTTTGGTGGAGGCGGGCATAATTCTTACATGGACTGTGCCAATTATTTCGCCCGTCATGGATATTATGTATTCGCCTATGACGCTACGGGAAACGATGAAAGCGAAGGGGAGGGAGTAGGAGGCCTTCCCCAGGGAGTAATAGACCTTGACTATGCAGTTGCATTTGTGGAAGAAAGCGGGAACTTCCCAAGTCTGCCAATTGTTTTATTTGGGCATAGCTGGGGCGGCTACAGTGTTTGCAGCGTACTTACATACCATCCCGAAGTAAAAGCAGTTATAGCGTGTTCAGGTTTTAATTCTTCACCGAATCTGTTTGAAGCAGAAGGGAAAAAACAGATAGGGGACGGTATTTATTTGATGCTACCATTTGTGAAGCTCCATGAGAGGATTCAATATGGCGGTTATGCCTCAAATACTGCGCTGGATGGCTTTTCAAAGAGCAATGCGGCCGTTATGATTGTGCATAGCTTTGATGATGAAGTTGTTCCGGTTGAATATGGCTACGAAATCTATTATGAAAAATATCAAAATGATTCCCGCTTCAGCTTTATTCCTTTTGAGAACAAAGGGCATAACTATTTAAATGATGACATTTACCGCAATAAGTTTAATGCAGAATTTGACAAATGGCTTAAAACCCTTGATTATGATTATAATACTGCGGAAAACAAAGAACGGTTTTTGGAGGATAAAGCTGATTATATTTACAAAAATCTTGACAGGGAGAAATGGTGTAATTCATTGGATACCAAGTTGTTTGAAAATTTTGTAGATTTCTATGATGAACATGTATATTAACCCAATTCCCATTTTTGGAACGGTATCTGGTCAAAAACTGAAAAAACGCCGCTGAAAAAAACGACACACCAAGACAGGAAATCATGAAAAGGTTTCCTGTTTTGGTGATGGGAAGAATGTTAGCAATAGTTTTATTTATGGCAATTTATTTATTTTTAAGTAATAGAAAGAAGAAAAAATTTCTTCCAACCAATTGTAGAGCGGAATGATGTCATTAAACGTGTGAGAAAAATGGCTTATCCGTTAGAATTGGAAAATGTTACAGATGAACTGAAATGGATGGAGGGACTGGAAAACGCCAGACCATTTATTCCTCTGTTGTCAAGCCAGCCTTTCAAATGGCATACAACGAGGACATTATCCGTAGAAATCCTTTTGATTTCAAATTGGCGGACGTTGTTTCCAATGATTCACAGAAGCGGATTGCCATGACACCGAAACAGAAGGAGCTTTGGATGGGCTTTATCCGGGAAGATAAAACTTATGCAAAGTATTATGATGAATTTGTGGTTCTGCTGGGAACTGGTATGCGTGTCAGCGGGTTTTGTGGTTTGACAAAGAGCGATTTGGAATAAAGAAGAAATAATCAAAGACGGCGAAAATTTTTTTGCAGTATTTTGTGTGTTGGGTAGCATGGTATATGTTAAGCGAGTGTTTGATGTAAACAGTAGCCCCGCCTATGACCTGGAAGAAGTATTGAAACACTATCGAAAGATAGAAGTCATGGAGAAGTAAATATTGTAGAGTAACTTGTTAATTAGTCAAGATAAGGACATGGTTACTTAATCGTGTCCTACCTATATTTGTGTGATAAATTTTGAAAAGTGAATATTATGGTGCTGTAAAATTTCAGTATCTTCTATAAAACAAAGAAATTTCTATGAATTGGAGTGTGATGTTATAAGAATATGGAAGCAAAAGCATTAGAGATACCTTTTTGGCTTAAAGTGACACTGACAATTAAAGAAGCAGCTTATTCAAATATAGGAATCAACAAAATCGAAGAGTTATTGAAGCAACCAAAATGTGATTTTGTATTATATGTCGGTAATTAAAAGTTGGTAAAAGGAAAGAGTTTGAGCAGTACATATCAAAAAGTTTGGAAATTTGAGGAAGGATTCAAGCATAAAATTTAATTTGGTTATTCCAAAATGTTAGGAGATATGCTATAATATCCCGTTTTCAACACTTGAGTGAATAAAAAAATCCGACAACCCGCATGA
>CANCXX010000008.1 GCA_947381965.1 uncultured bacterium | reverse complement strand
TATTGATTATATCTCATTAGCCACTTCCGTTACAACTTTAGTATAGCACTTCATTTGTAATCTTTTTGCGGCCGATGCATTTGGACGAGGGCATGGAAGAGTTCTCATAATTATGGTTCACCTGTGCCGTAAGTTTCAGGATAAGCCCCTGTGCCTCCTCAAGCTTTACCGCCGTTTCATAATAATCGGAAAGTGCCTTTTTCCTTTTTTCTTCCAATTCCTTATTTCGGTTTTTCAGGCTTATGATGATATCTAAAAGTTCAGCCATGGCCTTTTTCATTTTTTCGGTTTCTTTTTCCTGTTCTTTTCGGACATCCTCAAGAACATCGGTCCACTGCTTTGTGATCTCTGTGCGTGAGAAAGAAAACGCATCCCGCTCTTCAGCTTTTTGACCGTAAGATTCAGCTCCCGGATGCTCCCTTCATAATCCCCTCGCAGTTTCCGGTAGATTTCTCCTGACCGGAAGTCCGCAAGCTCCCGGCGGGCAACTTTTAACTGATATGATAATGAAGTTGTCAGAAAATACTGCTGGTCATTCACGGTCCTTTCTCATGATGCGTTCCTGTTTTGCTTTTGTGTCAGAGATGGGAAAGCTCTTCTATCTTTAAAAGACGTCTTTTATATTCACTGACAGATAACGTAAGTTCCATGATCTGCTTTTTCAGCTCGGATATTTCTTCTTCATTCCGGCGCAGCTTATCGGCCTGCTCCATGCAGAGGACTTTAAGAGCGCTTCCATCCGTACAGGCGGTTTCTGGGATCTGTGTCAGTTCTTCTTTTTTGCGTCCTTTTCTTCCGCTCGTTGGAACAATTTCACCTGTTTGCTCGTCAATCTTACCGATCAGTTTCCTTTTCGAGCGTGGCTGCTTTTTTCTTTGTCCCAGTAAGATTCTGATTCGTAAACATAGGTAACTCCAGTCTGTTTATTAAGTTTTTTATGATAGATGCCATTTTCCATCCCTCCTAGTGATAATATCATTATACAATGCCACTATTATAATGCCAATAGAATAGTGATATTAATTTCAAACAATTTACCACTATTTCAAACAAAAAACACTGTAGCCCGTTCCATTATCCGAACCACAGTGTTCTGTTTATTTTATTTCCCAACCCCGTGAAAAGTAACGCTCTGTGAATAATAATTTTTTTCTGTCGCCTGTCGGTATACTTACCTTGTTGTTTCCATGATTTTGGAAGTGTGCTACAATTAGGAAAATACAAGAATATGAAATTTTAGATAAGGAGAGTTTCAATATTGTATAAAAACTGTGACAGCCTGGTAAATTTGATAAAATATGGTATTGAGGTCTGACGTTTACGTAAGCTGTGGCGTTTGTGTTGATGTATCCTGCGGGAGCAATCAGTCAGTCAGGATAGCAGGGCATATATTATCAGTCCTCAAAATTGTATTAATTGTGGAACCTGTTTGGTTGCCTGTCCAACAGGAGTAGCCAACTGTGTTCCATATATTCGGGAGAGTATACCTCTTCCGGACATCGATGTGGATAAATGCAATTTTAACCCAAGGTGTGCTATGAGCCTATATAAGCCGGAAAGTTCCCTTTTTGATATTGATGCTGTTACGGTATAATCTGGGGAATAAAAAATTACATACAATTTACTGCCCACATGCCCCTTGTTTAGAAAATGGTTCATCAATCATCAATAATTTTACTGGGTGTGAATGCCGCCTCTGTTATATAAAGAAATTAGCACTATCTAACTTTGGGAGACTCTTGAGTGTATTTCGACTTTGAAATTGCCAAACTATACTGGACTGACTGTTTCTATCCATAATTTTTGTGGCTATCGGTACAAGCCGTAGGTATATTGGGTAGCCTGAAGCCTTTTACATAAGATGAATTTTAAAATTGTTGAGGCAGAATTTAGCGATACAGAATCCGTGATAACTTCTATGGTTTGGTTGCAAATGAACAGGTAAACGAACGAAATCCATCAGCGTGCGAATTAGTTCCATTGTGAAAAGGTTGTTGTGTATTGTATCGTATCGGTTGTGTATGGGTTATATATGCCGGAGAAAAAATCCTCTGGTATCTGCTTGAGATACTGCTGAACAGATCATAAATTAAATTGCTGTTCTAAGTAACTTTTAAATAAAGTATCTATATAAGGAATTGTATATAAAAAGGATGATTCTTCAAAAATATCCGAAATTTTATGAAAAATCATTGACATTTATGGATTTTGTGATATAAATATATTATAAGTGGTAATTTGTTGAATTTAAGAAAAACTAATAAAAATAGAAATACATTTTGAATATACAATAATGTAAAATGTATTCAATATATACATATCGGCATATTCTATACTAAAGCGGTTTAAGGGGGAATCAACATGAAGTATTCTGTTGAAAAGGAACACAGGGGCCAAAGGAAACTTAGAATGAACGCATGTTTTTATTTATGGGTTTCTATATAGTGAGAAGTAAATAGGGGGCTCCTCTTAAAATGAGAAAATTTAAATCGATTAAAATTATTCATAACATAGTGCGTCGAGCAGATTATGTTTTCCTATCCGAATTTTTTCGCTTTATTGGAATTTTTGTGTGCGAAGGTATTTTAATTGAAAAACCAAATGACAGGACAAGGGCTGAAAAAAATACCAGATATGATGCGTGTATTTATGTTGGACAAATGGAAGTGCCTGAAAATGATGATAGTCTACTGTCTAAAATTGTAGACAGAGAAGAATATAAAGAACTGATAAAAAATCTTCCACCTGATACAATATACTTTTCCTCTTATTATGATAAGGCGACTGATATTTCAGCAGTAATGAGAGAGTCAGTAGAAAAACAGGTGGAAGTCTTAGAAAGTGTTTTAAATGCTGTTTTGACATGTATTTTTCAAAAAGTTGAAAGGGAAATTTTTGACTTTAATAGCTTAATAAAAATATATGTGGAGAATCATATTGCACTTCATAGTATTAATCTTCAATATTTCCAAAAGAAACCTTCTATAGCAGTGGAAAAAGCCGAAGTATCTTTCATAAATGCGCATAAAGAATTGTATAAATTGTACGAAAAAAAGAAATATAAAGAAGAAATGGATTCATATTGTAAGTATGCCATACTTTGGACAGAAGTAAAAGTAAATCTGGCCAATAGCTATGAAGAAAAGAGAGTTTCTTTTCCAATAAATGATCTGGCGGAGAAGTGCTATAACTTATGTGAAGAATATCCGGATTTTGTAAATGCAAGGGTTTTGCATGGAATATGCTATGAACCCTTTAAAAATCGTGCGAACGATGCACTTGCAGTTTTTCGATCAGTTTTGGATTTGATTGATGATGAATGTTTTTCAGCACCTGTCTATTATTGGATGGGAAGAAGATATGAAGATGGGAGTAGGAACACCAGAACTGAAGAGCAGATGAAAACGTGCTATACAAGAGCGAATAAGAAAAAAGTAAAATTTAGGAATCTTTTTAAATTAGCTGTTATTGCAAGAAACGAAAAGGACTATGAAAATGCTTTAGAGCTATTTGACGAAATTATAGAAAGGCTGGAAACAAAATCGGCAATAGATTTCAAAGATCCTTTAGAAATAGAGTATGAATTTAAAGTGTATAATCAACAGTGTTATATATATTACCAGCAAAGAGAATATACGAAGGTGATAAAGTTGGGCGAAAAAGCACTGGAGATGATACAAGATGACAGCATTGATAAAAATCGTTATTTTAAGATTTTATATGGTGATGTAGCATCAGATTATAGAAAGATTCTGAAAAAAAGGCTGAATTTGAGTACCTTGCATCGACTGCTGGAGGAGTCATTCCGCAGAATAGGGTTAGTGGAGAAGGCAAATGAATATTTGAAACGGATGAAAGAAAATGAGAGTTAAGTATTATCTCTCATTTTTTTATCAAAATAACAAAAATACGAAAGAGTGTAAAGGGGAATGCAAAAATGAGTAGAGAAAGCAAAGGAAGGCTAAAGATTTTTTTGGGAGATAAGGAGCAGACAGAGGATGACAAAAAGCTGGGAATAGAATTTCCGCTATACAGAAACTGCTATAAAGAAGCCTTTAACAGTATTTTGGACAGCATAGAGGACATTTCGAAGACGGAAGGGAGACAAAATTCAGAATTTAAGTATCTGGATAAAAGTAATATTTTTGCCTTTATAGGACCACGGGGAATTGGGAAAACAACTGCATTAAATGAATTTAATAAGATTTTATGTAAATATGCAGAGGCGTGGGAATTGTTTTTAGACAGAAATAAAAAAGAAGATAATTGTAGATTTTATGTTTTACCAGTTATTGATGCTTCACTTCTGGAATCGGACGAAAGTCTGATTGAACTTATTTGGTCTGATATGTACCGTGCATTTGAAAAAAAAGCCAGAAGAACCCCTTTGGCCCAATATGAGGAAGTAAAGAAGGATATAATATGTGAATTTGATGAAGTATATAAAAATTATATACGCACAGATGAAAAAAAGGAGTTTCTTGGGGAATCGGTGGCAGCAAAATTAAAAAGCGTTTCCAGCAGTTTAAAAGCAAGGAAGGCATTTGATAAGCTTGTAAGTAATTTTCTGGCACTTATGTTTAACAACATGGATGAAAGAAAAAAAAATTTTTTTCTTGTTATATCGGTTGATGACTTAGATTTGAATATAGAAAAAAGTTATGCTATGTTAGAACAGTTATTTAAGTATCTGACTAATCCAAAGGTTATCATTTTAGTGGCAATGGATTATGAACAGATGCGACTGAATTGTGAAAGATATTTTTTAAATGAACTTACCCCCCAAAAAACAGTAGAGCTGCAGTTTATCAGTGATAAAGCATCAAAATTATGTAATGATTATCTGCTAAAAGTATTTCCACTTTCCAATCGAATTTACATTCCTGACGGGAAAAAGCTTTTAAAAGATGCGAGGGTATACGAAAATAATGAGAAGGAAAAGGAGATTAAAAAATTTCTTTTATATAAAATTGCAGAAAAAACAGGAATTTATTATGATGCATTGGGGTTAAAAAAACATTTTTGTCTGCCGGAGACTGTACGAAAATTAGTAAGTTATAATGATTTTTTAAATTCTCTGTATTCATTACAGCAAATGTATTCCAGTATGCAGACAAATTCTTTTATGGATTTATATGATGAAAATTTTGAAATGTTTAACAACGATATTAATGTTCGTATGGCGGTACAGGTGCTTGATAAATATCAGCTTGAATATTTTAATCTGATTGTGGGGCGGAATATAGAAAGAAGAGGAGAATATGCAGTAAACTTTTTGAAAAATTGGATGAAGGAAGATAATGAACAGGGGAAAAGACAGAATAAGATACGTGATGAGGCTGAGGATGAATACTATTGTTACTGTGATTTGCTGAAGGAAATATATTCTTTAGGGAGAGTGAATTATTATGACAAGGTGATGGCTCATTGTTTGTTAGCATCTTTTACATCACAAATGGTTAGAGAGTATTACAGTTATCGGTATAGTGATGGGGAAAGAGAAAAATCTTTTGGACGTCTGAAAAAACTTTTAGGGCATACATTTGGAAACGAGTGGCTGGGAGAGAATATGCCAATGGGAGAAAGTATATTAAGAATAGTTATAAGAAAATATAAAATGGGATATATACAGAATGGAGATTATAAAAACTTTAATATTGTTCATTCTTATACTGATAAGAATATAAGAAATAAATATGATTTGCTCATTAATACACTGATGAAGGCTGTACAATGTTTGGAATGTTTTTCGTTATTGATTTCGAATTGTAAAGATAGCGAAAAGAAGGCAATGAGACCTAAATGGGAGATTAAGCTTATTGATGAGGAATCAGGAGAAATTACAGTTTCGATAAAAAGTAAGATGGAAAACATTGATTTTGATATTTTAGGTTTTATTGGGAGGGAGCTTATAGATGCTAAAAAGCCAGAGTATAGAGTGCAGATAAAACAAAGCCTGACAGATGCTGTCATTTTATGCTTGAAAGAATATCAGGTTGATAAGAAGTTTCTTGATTGCGGTGATTGGGAAAATGATATCAGGGAGAAGATTAATAAAAATTCTATTTGGTATACCTGGGAAGTTTCTCAGGATCAGTATAAAGTATTTTTCCCTTTTTACAACTTAGACATGACATATAATATAATAAAAAGGGTTAGAAGAAAAGCGAGAGCAGATTATTCTATAAAGGATGAGGAGATTTTTAACTATTTTAAAACTTTTTATGGATATATAGCATTTGAATTAAAAATGGAAGATGACTACTATAACCAAGGAAAAGGACCTGGAGATGACGACAGGACAACAATGTATAAGGATTTTGCAGAGTGTCCATTTATTCAGGCAGTAGGGTTTAATTATATGGGAGTAGTACAGGATACGAAACTTGATGGAGACTTATTTCAGAAAATACTTTATGAATCTCTTCAGGAGCTTGAACCTGATAAAGATAAGTTTGATCTTAATGACCAAAATATATAATAACATTTTGTAAAAGGGGATAAAGATATACGGTGTATAATTTAGATTATATAGTACAGATGTACTATAATGCAGTAGGGGTACAGTCTATTTTAAATGGTGACATAGAATATAAGCAAATTTCATCAATAGAATTTGCCCAGCTATCAAAAGCATATATTGTCAGAAATAGTGATACAGAAAATACCATGCTTTATCGTTACATTGAAGAAAGTCTGAATAAGGAGGGACATTCTTTTGCGGCAATGAAGAATCGCAGTGGGTTAAATGTATTTGCTGCTTTGGAAGAATTATCCGAGCAGTTATTGACAGTGGAAAATAATAAGCCAGTGTGTATTTATGGAAATCTGCTAAGATTTAGAGAGATGACCAAATATATTGAGGAAGATTTACTTGTGTGTGCTTATCTGGCTATGAGATATAAAAGATGCCGATATATGCAAAAGGATTTTGCGTGGAATGTTACTGTCCAGCATAATAATGTTCAGCTACGGCGTATTTTGGAAAAAGGTATTTCAGAAAATCATTTTCATCTATATGGATCTGCTGCTTCATTTCATTTGATCTGGATTGAACTTATGAATCGGGCGGGACAGGGAAATATGCTAGTACGCCTTGATAAGGAGTTCAGAGAAAAACAGCGGATGACAAGGGAGCATTATTCTGTAAATTATTTGGAGGATTCCTTTGCTGTCAGAGTTTTAAAGGCTGCCCTTCTTAGAGCATGTTTTATTAGATATTATATAGAGGGGCCATTAAAAGACAATGAACTGTGCTGGATAAAGGAAATACTGTCAGGTGGGATTGAGACAGAAGCATATATACAGGATATACAGGAATGGATTGATTATATCAAAATGTGGATATTTATTAAGAGCGGAAGAGAAGAAGTGGACTATGCCCTTTATAAAACGGAGATTTTAGACAATACGGACGCTGAATATTTATGGGTTTCAGGTGAGCGATGGTTGATGTATCAGATGTTGAAAGACGAATTATTAAATAAAATTCCAGAAATTTATTGTCAGTGGTTTTATGCTTATCTGGTTATTAAACAGAATATACGCGTGGAACTGATTCAGACGAATGACACGGTAGGATTTGAAAATTTTTCTATATATAATGACCGTAAGGGCGTTTATCGTAATTATGATAAAATGATAGAAAGTGCAGTATATGGGAGTGTGGAGAACGGGAACATAAAATCCCTGGAGATAAGAATAACTCCCGGAAAGAGTGCAGAAGAAAATGTTAAAAGAATTAATGATATTGAGAGTGTAATACAAAACACAAAGAGAGGAACTCGATTTCCGCAGTCAGCATATTATTTTGTTTTTCATTTTACTAAATGTGAAGATGCAGATGCAAAGAAGAAAAGTTTTGAAGGGCGTTATTGCAGGCATTATAAAAAGAGATGTGATTTAGTGAAACAGGCAAATGGTATCGCCAGATTCAGGGAGTCTTATCGTCAGGCGGCATCCAGAGTGTTGGGAATTGATGCGTGTTCTCAGGAAATTGGATGCAGGCCGGAAGTCTTTGCGGTTATTTTTCGTTTTTTGACAGAACATTTTCCAGAGGAAACTATAGGTGCAGAATCTGTAAAACAGTTGAGAATGACCTATCATGTGGGAGAAGATTTTCTTGATATTGTTGATGGATTACGGGCTGTTGATGAAGCTGTACGTTTCTTGAATCTTAAGTGTGGGGACAGGATTGGCCATGGCACTGTGCTGGGAATTGATGTGAAAAAGTGGTATCAGTTTAAGCACAATACAATATTAATTACGCAACAGGATTATCTTGATAATATTGTATGGTTGTATCATAAGCTTCGGGAGTATGAAATTAATGGATTTGATATATTGCGGGATGAGATTTTAAAGAAGTTCGACTATTATTTTTCTTTAATATACTCAAGTTCTCAAAGCAAAGAACATATACAGACAAATATTCATACATATTATGAGGCATGGAAGCTTAGAGGGGATGATCCAGAGCTATATGTGACGAAACGATTTGATAAGAATGAAATATATTGCAGAGAGTGGATTGTAAACCGGAAATATCCTGAAGAATTTGAAAATCGGGAGCGAGAGGAGGTAAGCCAATTATATTATATGTATCATTATGACGAGATGGTGAGGAGAAAAGGCCAGAGAAGTGAACAGATTTTTATTTCTCCAACATATGTAGAGGCTGTTGTGGCGGTGCAAAAGGTAATGCAAAAGTGGTTTGCAATGAAAGGGATATGTATTGAAACAAACCCATCTTCTAATCTGGCTATTAGCACAATTAATGGTTATGAAGAACATCCAATTGTGCAGATGTATAACAAAGATTTAACTTGGGACAGAGAGAAATTAGAGGCCTGTTCCCAGATTAATGTTTCCATAAACACCGACGATAAAGGAGTATTTCATACTTCACTGGAGAATGAATATGCTTTGATGGCCTGCGCACTTGAAAAGGTAAAGGATGAAAAGGGAAATAATATATATAACAGACAGATGGTTTACCAATGGATTGACAATATCAGAGAAATGGGAAATTTACAGGCATTCAGGGAGAAATAACAGATATGAGTGGTCAGATATACTCTGATTTATTTGAAAAGGAAAGAGTATGATGGATTGTATAGTTTATACTGCCAGAATATATTGAAGTAAAGTATACATTAAGAGGAAAGGAAATATAGTGTTTTTATAAAAGCACTATACAGAAAAAATGAGTAGTATATTGGAGAAAATTACGCTGTATGATTTGTTTGGATACCTTCTACCGGGATGTGTTCTGAATGTGATAATTGGATATGCAATGCACGAAGAGATATATGCGTTACATGAAAAAATGCAAGGCGATAAATCCACACTGTTTTGGTTTGGTTTTTTTATTTTCAGTTACGTAGAAGGACTTATACTGTCAGAGGTCAGTGGGCATATCGTAAGACAGGTAAATAAATATAAAAGAAATGGGGAAGATAAAGATGGGGGAACTAGGGATAAACAAATAGCCAGTGCATTGTCAAATTATTTGCAAGAAAATAAAAAAGAAATATTAGAGAAATTAAAAAATAAAGATGATCGTAATTTTTATATGGCGGCCTTATATTTTGATATACAAATGGATTCCCAATATAACAGAATACATAATTACGCGTCAGCGTCAACAATGTATAGAAATCTGGCTATGGCATTAGTGGTTGGAATGTTGGTATTGGGAGGATACAGAATACTGACAATACATTTGACAATAATATTAAGTATTGGGATTATTGCACTTGGTATAAGAAGCAAAAGGTTTGCCATAAAAAAGAAACAATATGCTTTGGTCGGATTTATAGGAAAATATTCAGGAAAGCAGAAATAGATATAAATATCTAACAGAGGCTGTAGAAAATCTTGTGTCTATGGGAAAATAATCTTTCCTGATATGAGTCAGATTGTAGAAATTTGCTGTCAAATTTTATCATTTTCATGTTGTCGAATTCCTTTTCTGATAATAGTATTGCCAATCCATTACATTCTATACATATTTTTTGAATTTTTTGCATGCTAACTAGGCATTAGCAGCAAAAGAACTTTTCGTGGGCTCTGCCCACACCCGACCTCCAGAATAAGGATGGGGAATTTTGGCAATACTGCTAATGCCGATAGAATAAAGAGGGGCTGGAACGCCATGGGTTCTTTCTGAACTTTGGGTATCCACATATTCTTTGGATTTGTTATAAGCCAAACGAGAATAACGAATTTACCCAAACATCAGAAAGAACCACGCCATGACGTTCCGGCTTTTTCCTTTTACAGATACTGTTTGAACCGCTCTCCGTACAGGACGATTAGCTGGTTGAGCGCCTGATTCCAGTTCCGGTAACGCTGTGTCCATTTTTTCATCACATTCCCACTGGCAAGATACAACATTTTTCTAAGGAACTGTCGCTTGGAAATACGCTTTTTGTCTTAGTTACTTTCCGATACTAGCGGTTGAGTTCTTCTATGATATTTGTAGTATACATGATACGCCGGATATCATCAGAGAACTGGAAGAAGGAACTGACATCTTCCCAGTTGTTTTCCCAGTTACTTATCGCATAGGGATACTTCCTTCCCCATTTTTCTTTGAGCTTTTCCAGTTCTGAGAGGGCGGATGTTTTATTCGGGGCATTATACACTGCCTTGAAGTCAGACGAAAATTTCTTCAGGTCACTGTAATTGACATATTTGAAGAAATTTCGCAGCATATGGATAACACACCTCTGGCTCCGGGCATCCGGATAGACCGCATTTATCGCTTCCTTAAATCCCGCCAGCCCGTCCACACAAAAGAACAGCACATCCTCTACGCCACGGTTTTTCAGGCCATTTAACATCCCCAGCCAGAACTTGCCGGTCTCATTAGCGCCTACGGTGATGCTCAGGATATCCTTGTAACTTTCTGCGATAATACCCAGGACGATATAAGCTGCTCTGCTTAAGATACGCCCATCTTCCCTGACTTTATAATGAATGCAATCCATAAATATAAATGGATAGACCGGATTGAGGGGGCGTGGCTGCCATTCTTTTATTTCCGGCAGTATCCTGTCGGTGATCTTGCTGACCATTTCTGCGGGCAGTTCCATTCCGTAAAACTCCTGTATCTGGTCATGGATATCCCTTGTACTCATTCCCCTTGCATAGAGGGAGAGCGCTTTTTCTTCTATCCCGGAGATATCCCGCTGGTATTTGGGGATGAGTTTTGGCTCAAACTCACCCTCCCGGTCTCTTGTGACATCGAGCTGAAATTCCCAGTACTGGCTTTTTAATGTCTTCTGTGAATGTCCGTTTCTTTTATTGGATGTCTGTATTTCGCCCTTCTAATTTTTTTCATAACCGAAGAGGCATCCAGTTCTGCTTCCATGAGTTCCTGAAGAATATCTTTGAAGCTTTCCCTAAGCAGACTGTAAAAATCAGCCACGCTGTTTAAGTTGTTATCCGCAATGATTTGTCGAATCTGCTGTTTTGTTGCTGGCATAAAAAATCCTCCTTTTTGATAAGAATTGTCATATCTTGATTCTTACCAAAAAAGAGTTATTTCTTTCCAAAGACACAAACTATTTTACACTATACCATCTAACCCCTGAGAAATACTCCCCGAAGGTCATTTAGACCTCCGGATTTCAACAAGCTTTAGCACATCATCATACAAAGAATCCTGATCCTCCAAATCAATCATAAGCCATCTCTGGCCATTCCCTTCTTTGGTCTGGTGATAGATCTCCTGTAATCTTTCTGAACAGTCCGGAAGAATGGATGTAACGGTTTCTTTTTCCTTTTGTCCGATTACCACCATAACAGTAAAGAAAAGCTCTCTGGGATATATGGTGCACAGGGTTCTCCCTGATTTTTTAAACTTAACATTCCAGCCCCTTTCCATAGTGCAGGAACTGAATTCAATTTTCTCTTTGCAGCTATATTTTGTCTTTATTTCTGTACAAAACTTTTGGAAAACAGGGTTTTTTATATAAATTCCAATTTCATCCAGATCAGGGCAAAAATCACGGTTTTGTAAATCAATCATAGGTTCCTCCTCCATTTTCTGATTATAAATTATCAAACACAACGGTTTCTTTTTCCAGTTCTTCCACAACTTTCTGATTGATCCCCATACGCCGGGTGATATCTTCCATATCGTCGGCAAGGCTTCTGGTATTGCCTGCCACACTTACAATGCCATTTGCGCCTTCATCAATGGCTTTGGTAATGGTGCCGATGGAGTCTGCGATTTCGGATATGGCATTCCTTAAGTGACTGGTCTGTTCATGAAACTCATCCATGGTCTGGCGGATGTAGACGGCATCCTCCATATACTGGCTGCCAGATTTGACAAAAGACTGAAATTCCGTAAGAACAGACTGGTTCATATATTCAATCATATGCTGGGCATTTTCGGAAAGATTGTACACAGCGGCAGTGACCTGACTGTTGATATCCTGAATTTTGCTGGCGGTTTCCTGACTGGAATCAGCCAGATCCCGTATTTCTCTGGCGACTACTGCAAATCCTTTGCCTGCGGCGCCTGCATTGGAAGCTTCCAGAGAAGCATTCAGGGCGATTAGACGGGTCTGCTGGGAGATAGAAAGAATTCCGCTGGTCAGGGTCTTAATCTGGTCCACGCTTTTGCTCTTTTCAATGGCATCATTGAGAGAGAGCAGAATTTCTTCCGCCTTTGTACTGACGGCCTGTGCGCTGCTCTTGGCGGATTGCTGCAATGTGTTTGCGCGGGCATTCATTTGGACCGTATAAGCAGTGATGGCGCTGCTTTTTTCTGTAATATTATGAACATCCTGTCTGACATTTTCCGTATTGTCGTTGATGACAGATACATTTCCTGCCACATCCTGAAAGGTTGACGACAGCTGTCCGGCAAGAGATGAGAGACTGGATGCGTTTTTCCCGGAAGAATGGGTCCTTTTTAATACCTCACCGGTCAGATGGTGGATGTGCCCGGAACTGTCTTTGATGGTGTTTAGTATACTTTTAACAGGAACTACCACATGGGTAGTGATAAGCTTTAAGTCGGCAAACACCAGTAAAATACAGGCAATGGCGGCAGCAATGCCTATTGTCAGGGACAGAAAATATACATGGGAAAGACGCATTCTTGCTTCCTGGGTCTGTTCACTGATGGAGGCGTCCAGCGCATCAATATCTGCCTCCATAGCGGAGGCGAAAGCAGCCACATCACCATTGGCAAGAGCATATGCGTCCTGGGTTTTGCGGCTTGCGCTGGCACAAACTAAATGGACCAGCGCATGCTTAAAGGAGGCGTAATTTTCCAGGAGCAAATCATATTGTTCCTGATCTTTGGGGATTACGTAGGATTCAAAAGCTGCCAGCATCTGATCCAAAAGAGCTTCTTCCTCTTTAATCTGCTGTACAAGAGTAATCATGGTATTATAGTCGGTGGCTACAATATGGCTTAGCGCCATTTTATGTATGTTCATGGAGGACTGGCAGATTTGGGCCAGACGGCTTTTGCCATCCATATAGTTATCGGAAATATTGGCCGCGCTTGCGTTTACGTTCCGGATATTGATAATGGAAAGAATGTTTGATAAAAGCGCTACAATGCCCAAAAGGGCAATTGGGATAATCAGGCGATGCTTTAAGCTGATTTTTTTCATCATAACTGGTACTCCTTTTATATCTCAAATTACGGGGCGGTAATCCCTTCAACCATTGTGTCAAGCTGGTCCTGAAGGGGTTTTCCTGAAGGGTTTCCGGCAAGGATTTCTGCAGTAAATGCAGTGACCGGATCCCAGAAATTGCCTCCAATCCGCTGCAGACAGGAAAATTCTGACTGTTCCAGCAAAGCGGCGATGGCAGGGGAATTTTGTACTTCCTCAGAGGCAGCGGCGTGTATGTTGGAAGGTCCCTGACCGCGCATCAGAAAACGGAGTTTTTGGTTTTCTTTCTTTGTAATCCATTGGGCCAGTTTGACAGCCCATTCCCGGTGTTGGGAATAAGCGTTTACTCCAATCAATTTGTAGCCGGAGAAAGAGGCCATTTGAACCTGCTGGCCGGCACAGGTATAAGAGGGCAGCCGGGCTGCTCCAAAATCATTTCCCCAGGCGTCTTCCACGGCAACTGCATTCCAAACGCCGTTTACGCCTGCAATAACCGTACCATTTTTAACACCTTCCAAAAATCCGGCATCATCTGTACTGATAAAGCCTGGATGGGCGGCAATTTCAGTCATGGACTGTGCAACATCTATTCCACGGATAGTTCCTTCGGCGCTGTTCCAGGTGCAGTAATTGGTAATACCATCATCCTTAAGCCCAACAGTAAGCCCTGTGTTGCCGAAAAAGGAGTACACATACCAGCCGGATGACCATTCCATCGCAACTTTTTTGTCATTTTCTGCGGCAATATCCAGCATTTGATTTAAAGAGGTGATATCCTCACCGGAAAAGTATTGTTTATTATAATAGAGAAAATACCCATTATCCGCTGTCAGCGGAAGCGCATATAAGGTGTCATTTACAGATGCCGCCTGGACAGCTTCAGGCAGATTAGTGCTGCGGATATCTTCCGGGTTTTCCACTGGTTCCAGTGCGCCGGAGGCGACCAGTGTATTTAGCTGGTCGTCCGCAAAGGCAAATACATCCGCACTATTTTCTAAATCCGCCATCAGAGCATTCGTACAGCTGCTTTCGCTTTGCGGCATATATGTAATAAGAAATTCTGCCTGTCCCTGGTAATGGGTTTGGAAATCTTCAATAATCCGGCCAAGCAGTTCTTCATCTTCTTTAGCGCCCCAGACAGTTAAATTGACAGTACCGGAATTGGCGGCAGGTTCTTCTTTTAAGGAAGCCGGACTTTCTTCCTGACAGCCGGACAAAAGCAGCGCCGTCAAAAGGGCTGGAATCCATGTGATGTTTTTTTTGTTCATAGCTTTCTCCATAAATGATAAAATTTTTAATAAGATAACATTTTGCAGAAATAAAAGCTGCCTTCCTGATGATAAAAACACAGGTACAGCAGCTTTATACTTTATATAGGGAAGATACACAGGTTTCGGCGGTTTTATCCGCGTTCCTTCCATTGTATCATATCTTCATTTGACCAGACTACCTGATTCCGTCCCAGGCTTTTGGCATCATAGAGCATATTGTCTGCAATCTTTAAATAGGCGTCATATGTATCGTCTGATTTGGGAAATGCAGTGACCCCGCCCATACTGACTGTAACCCATGGAGAAACGGACCCGCTGTGTTCTATATGTAAGTCCTCAATTGCCTGACGGATTTTTTTAAAGTGGGAAAATACTTCTTCTGATTCCTGCCCTAAAATAATAGCAATAAATTCCTCGCCCCCATAACGCGCTAAAAAGTCCGTGCTCCGCTGCAGAAAGGAGTTTGCGGTTTGGGCGACAGATGCAATCACCTGATCTCCGGCAGGATGTCCATAGGTGTCATTGTATACTTTAAATTTGTCAATATCAAAAATACAAATAGAGTAAGAAGTCTTTAAACGGGCGGCTTCCTGCCACTTAGAAATACTGTACTGCTCGTAATGTCTCCGGTTTGCAATTCTGGTCAATTCGTCTTCCATGGCCTGTTGTGCGAATTGCACCCGATACTGGTGCAGTTTGATATGGGTATTTACCCGTGCCCTGACAATCAGAGGATTAAAAGGTTTGACAATATAATCCACTGCCCCCAGGATAAGCCCCTGTTCCTCGCTGCGTGTGTCAGAAAGGCCGGTAATTAATATTACCGGAATGTGTTCTGTGACCAGCTCTTCCTGCAGTTTTTTCAGCAGCATAAACCCATCCATATCCGGTAAAATAACATCCAGAAGAATCAGGGAAAATTTTCCGGTTTTGGCATATGCAAGCCCGTCGCTTGCCGTATGGGCAAGGCTGACTTTATAATTTCCAGCAAGAATATTTTTCAGGTATCTGGCCTGCATAAGGCTGTCATCAATAATTAATATTTTTTCCATGTAAGATACTCCTTGACTTTGTATTCCTGTATAATGACGGAAATGATTAAAAAAATATGCGCTGGCAGTTAAATACAACCTGCTCCGTAAACACAAAAAAAGGTACATTATTTTTAATATACCAGTTTGTCCGGTTGTCCTGAATATAAGAGGTTTTCAGACTATTTCATTTTATGCCGGTCTAAATAAAAGTATAGCATATGGATTGGTTTTGTCAATTCTTAGATTTTTTTTAAAACGCTATTTTCAACAATTTTATAGGTTGTTTTTTGTGAGTTTCCAATAACAATCTATTGACAAAAAAATGGATATCGTATATAGTAATATTGTATTAAATAGTTAATACAGTTGCTTTGCGCACAGTAAGGAGGGGGAGCGTGATGGACACTCATACTAAAAAAATGATAGCACCTGTGGTGATAGCCGCAGTTTTAATCAGTTATTATGTGGGATTTGCTGTCGTTTGCATGTTAATCCCTGTTCCGCTGGTATTTAAGCTTCTGTTTGGACTGGTGCCGCTTTTGCTTGCAGGAGTGAGCATTTATGTTCTGGTGGAACGAATCAAAGAGATAAGGAGTGGTGAGGAAGATGATCTTAGTAAATACTGATTACATTTCAGGAAAAAATTTGGAGATGCTTGGACTTGTAAAGGGAAGTACCATACAATCCAAGAATATTGGACGGGATATTACCCAGAGCTTTAAAACAATCGTAGGCGGCGAGCTTGGCGCCTACACAGAAATGATGAATGACGCAAGAGCATTGGCTACAAAGAGAATGGTTGCGGAGGCGGAGGCTTTAGGCGCTGATGCTGTTGTGAATATCCGTTATGCTTCCGCGGCAGTTATGCAGGGAGCGGCGGAAGTTATGGCCTACGGTACAGCCGTAAAGTTTGTTTAAAAATTGGATAATTAACTAAAAGCGATTGGAACGCCCTGTAAGAACCAGCCTGAAAGCGGTTTTTACGGGGCGTTCGGTTTTGCGTGGCAGTATAATTACCAATAAATCACATATACTATTTCCCAAAATCACAAAACATTGTCTATCACATATGGTTATGGACCGGGTTTTAGACAGATAGGGAGAGAAGATGGAATCAATTTGGACGGCGGGGACGGAAATCGAAAGACGGGCACCTCTTTCGGGGGATTTGGAGACTGGGGCCGTTGTAATCGGAGCGGGTCTTACAGGGATTTTGACGTCCTATTATTTGAAAAAAGCTGGTATTCCGTCCTTGGTTCTGGAAGCAGACAGGATTGGAAGCGGACAGACTAAAAATACAACGGCAAAAATCACATCCCAGCACGGACTGATTTATCACCGGCTGATACAGACCTTTGGCAGGGAAATGGCAGGACATTATGCGATAGCAAATGAAAATGCCATTGGAGCATATGAAAAGCTGATACAGGAAAAAGGAATTTCCTGTGAATTTACGAAAGATACTGCCTGTTTATATTCTGAGGTGGAAGAAGATATGCTGCGGCAGGAAGCTTGGGCAGCAGAATCACTTGGCATAAGGGCTTCTTTTGGGAAGGATAGCACCTTGCCGTTTCCTGTGGCAGGGATAACCAAATTTGAACACCAGGCAAGGTTTCATCCGCTGAAATTTTTAAGCGCCATGGCGGAGGAAGTTACGGTTTATGAGCAGACAAAGGTACTGCAGGTGAAAGAACAGCTGGTGGAAACGGATAAGGGATGTGTCAGGGCGGAATATATTGTTTTTGCTGCACACTTTCCTTTTATTAACGTGCCGGGATATTATTTTGCAAAGATGTATCAGGAGCGGAGTTATGTAGTGGCGCTTAAAGGAGCAGGCAGACTGGATGGTATGTACCTGGGGATTGACGAAGGAGGATTTTCTTTCCGTCCACAAGGGGAATTGCTGTTGTTTGGCGGGGGAGCACACCGGACCGGGCAGAACAAAAAGGGCGGGCAGTACAAAGCGCTTCGGGAAATGGCGGGAGTATTTTATCCGAACTGCCAGGAATCCGCCTGCTGGTCTGCCCAGGACTGTATGACGCTGGACGGCATTCCTTATATCGGCCGTTTTTCAGAAAAAAGACCAAACTGGTACATTGCCACAGGTTTTGGAAAATGGGGAATGACCTCTGCCATGGTAAGCGCACACATTCTTACAGCTTTAATTACAGGACAGGACTGTCCGGAAGCAGATATTTTTTCTCCCTGGCGGAGGTTTACGGCAAGGGCGGCAAAGGAATTGATCTGCCACGGGGCCCATACAGTAAAAGGCCTTGCAAAGCATTTTTGGCCGGCGGGAGAGAGCGGCATCGTTCCCAACTGTCCCCATATGGGATGCCGGCTGGAATGGAATCCTGATGAACAAAGCTTTGACTGTCCCTGCCATGGTTCCCGCTTTGACAAAGAGGGGCAGCTGATTGACGGTCCGGCACAGACAGACTGCCAAAGGAAACGTTCCGACCCGGAGAACTGACTGGTCATGCTCTTTAGGCATGACCGTTTTTATGCCCAGGGATACTCAAAGCCAAAAAAAGAGAAATTAAAAATCATGCTTGACTTTTAATTCTTACCAATGTAATATTTACAGGGAAAAGCAAATGTAAAAATAACGGCATAATTGGGCCATAAAATATTATGGACGATAGAAATAATTTATATAAACAGGAGGGGATTGATGAAAAGGCTGGCTTATGGCATAAAGGCAGTGGGTTGTATGGCCGTATGTGTACTTATTTTAAGCGCCTGTTCTGACAGTAATGTCAGAGAAAAGAAGCAGGTAGTCGTGGAAAAAATGGAAAGAAGGGAGCAGGAGCCTGAAACTGGCAAACTGACACAAAAGGCGGAAACAAATATAGTTTCAGAACCAGATATAACAGATGTAGACTGGTCAGAGTATTTTGAAGGGTTAAATGGGGCCGCTGTCTTATATGATGCTTCTGATATGAGGTATATGGTATTTAACAGTGAACTTGCCAATTTGCGAAGGTCTCCCTGCTCTACATTTAAGATTATTTCATCCCTGATTGCTCTGGAAAATGGAATCATCCGGCCGGAACAATCAACCCGTACCTGGAGCGGTGAGATATTCTGGAATGAAAACTGGAATCATGATATTGATTTTCAGGAGGCTTTCAGAACTTCCTGTGTCTGGTATTTCCGGGAGATTATAGATGAAACAGGGCAGGAGATAATACAGGAAGAATTAAACAGACTGTCTTATGGCAACTGTGATATTTCTGACTGGGAGGGCAGAGACAACGCAAATAATAATAACCGGGCGTTAACTGGCTTCTGGCTTGAATCATCCCTTGCCATTTCCCCCAAAGAACAGACGGAAGTGATGGAACGCATTTTTGGGGAGCATTCTGTTTACAAGGAGGAAACACTAAGCTGGCTAAAGCAGGTTATGTTAGTGCAAGAACAGAATGAGAACCCCCTTTCCATTTATGGAAAAACCGGAATGGGAAAGACGGATGGCATTACGGCGGATGCCTGGTTTACCGGGTTTGTGGAAACTAAAAAGGGAAATGTTTATTTTTGCGTATACCTTGGAAGAACTGACAATAAAGATGTATCCAGTGCGAAAGCAAAGGAAATTGCGCTCCGGCTGGTATTGGATTATTGCAGAGAATGATTTTTCAGTTATGCTCTGGGTAGTAGGTAATTGCGAAACTTGAAGTTGTGGAAACATTCTGACAATATATTCCACTTAAATCCTGTTGCACCGTGCATTCCATCAAGCCCAGCAGGACAGAAGACAGTCGGGTAGCGTCCCTCCTGCCTTCTATGGTCTTGATTCCATGGTGCATAAGGCTTTTCGCAGAATAGATTGTCAGAATATTTGGCAAGTTTACGAGTTTCGCAATTACCTATTCTGGGTAGGAATGTGAGGTTTTTATGAAAAAAAAGCGAAAAATAAAAGAGCTGGTAATTTTATTGGCGGCTGCAGTTTTGGCAGTCTTTTGCTATTCCCGCTACATGGAGCCTGAAATGTTGATTGTGAAAGAAATTTTTGTGGAAACAGATATGGACATTGAAACATGCAGGGCAGTATTTTTTACAGACACCCATTTTGGAGAGCTATACGATGAAAAGCATGTAAAGAAAATAGTGGATATGATAAATGGCAGGGAAGCGGATATTGTAGTGTTTGGCGGGGATTTGATTGACAATTATGGAAGGGATAAAGAAATATTGGATATGGACTATCTAAGGGATGCGCTGGGGAGGATAAAGGCAAAAGAAGGAAAATATGCGGTGTTTGGAAATCATGACTATGGGGGCGGAGCGTTTAGTATATATGAAGAGCTCCTTGCCCAATGTGGATTTCAGGTATTGGTAAATGATTGTGTGGTTCTTGAAAAATATAAAATGGAGTTAATTGGGTTTGACGATTATCTGTTAGGGCAGATGGATTCTGATTTATGCTGCGTGCAAAAAGACAGGTTCCATCTGATTGTAGCCCACGAGCCGGTAATATCCGGCTTTATTGAAGGCGCTGGTGATAATTTTGTTTTGGCAGGCCATACCCATGGGGGGCAGGTTTCCATTCCTTACTTTACCAAAAAGCAGATCCCCACAGGGTCCGGAGCGTTTGTAAAGGGGCTTTATGAGGCGTCTGATATTGGAGCCAAAGCTCCGGTGCGGATGTATGTCAGCAGTGGAATTGGATTGACAAAATATCCGTTTCGGTTTATGAATGTTCCGGAGATTATTGAGATAAATTTTTCAAAAAAGGCGTCATAAATATGGAAGATTTTCCTTTTCACAAAAATCCAAATCTTTTTTCTCACCCCCTTTCCAAAAGCACAGGGTTTATGCTATGATATTAAAAATAAAATGAATATGTAAAAACGGAGGAACCAAAGATGGAAAATGACCAGATGTCCAGGGACGGGAAGACCAGGAAACACAAGCATATAGGACGAAGGGTCGGCTGTGTTGTAATAGTCATGCAGGCAGTGTCTGTTGTGCTTGCAATGGTTATTTGTGTTAATATGTTTAACACTCTAATTACGCAGATGCAGGAGGAACGTTGTGTCAATGGGACCAAAATGCTGGCCCGTGAGCTTGAGCTGATGTCCGGCGAAGAGGATGTGAACCAGATGCTGGATGAGCTGAAGGGTCTTATGGACTGTGAATTTACTATTTTTGAGGGGGATACCCGGATGTACAGTACAGTCACCCAGGATGGCCAGCGGGTGGTCGGGACGAAGCTGTCATCGGAACTGAATGATATTGTGCTTAAGCAGGGACAGAGCTATGTGGGTGTGGCAGATATTCTTGGGGAAAGCTATTTGTGCTCTTATGTTCCCACCAAAGGGGAGGACGGGCAGGTAAATGGATTGATTTTTGCCGGAATATCCATGATGGCGGCTGAACAGGAAACCGCGCATGTTATCAGTTTTGCCACAACGGTAAGCATAGTTGCAATCATTATCTGTGCTGTAATTATGGCGCTGTATCTGAGAAAACGAATTTCAAGTCCTCTTGGAAAAATTACCCAGGTGGCTATGCAGCTGGAAAAAGGTGATCTTGGCCTTAACAGTGGAGAGAAAATCAGGGAAAAAGCATATTCAGATGATGAAATTGGAATATTGGGACAGATATTTGAGGAGACTATCTGCCGTCTGCGGTCTTACATTGGTGAAATTTCCGGTGTGTTAGGAGCCATCGCAGGGGGGGATCTTACAAAGAGCGCGAATCAGACCTACATGGGAGATTTCCAGTCCATTAAAATGTCACTGGACAGTATTCAGACAGAACTAAACAGGACAATGGGACAGATTGCGGCCAGTGCCAGTCAGGTTGCTTCCGGGGCGGACCAGATGTCTGACAGCGCACAGGCTCTTGCCCAGGGGGCGACTGAACAGGCCAGCGCCGTTCAGGAAATTTCCGCCACTATAACGGATATTTCCGAAAATGCCCGACAGACCTCTTCCGTAGCTGCAGAAGTTGGCGATTTTGTCAATCAGGCAGGCGCCCAGCTGGGAATTAGCATGGATTGTGTGGGAGAATTAAATGGGGCAATGGAAAATATTTCTAATTCCTCACGAGAAATCAATACAATCATTGCAACCATCGAAAATATTGCGTTCCAAATCAATATTCTTGCCCTGAATGCGGCAGTGGAGGCGGCAAGGGCTGGTTCGGCAGGAAAGGGATTTGCTGTGGTGGCAGATGAAGTGAGAAATCTTGCTTCCAAATCTGATGAAGCGGCCAAGGCAACCAAGGAACTGATTAGCAGTTCCATTACAGCGATTACAGAAGGCAGTCAGGTAATGGAAAGAGTGATTGAAGCGCTGGATCAGACCAACCAGCTTGCAGGCAATGTAACCACCAAAATGGCATTTGTGGTTGAGGCTGTGGAAAAGCAGACGATTGCGTTATCTCAGGTAAATGAAGGCGTTGACCAGATTTCGGCCGTGGTTCAGACAAATTCGGCCACCAGCGAAGAATGTGCAGCTACCAGTGAAGAGCTGTCCTCACAGGCAGGAAGGCTTAAGAGCCTGATTAGCGCTTTCAGACTGGAGAGAAACCGTTGGTAAAACTCCCCTTGGAAGGACAACGCAAGGTTATTGGACTTTTTGGCGGCGGCTGTTAAACAGAACAGCCGCCGTTGAATTATTCCGGTAAGCTGCGCATGGTAAAATGCCTGTAGATATAAAGAGCGAAAATGGCAGATACAAATTCCGTAAAGCCAAAGGCAGTCCATACGCCGTCTGCGCCCATAAATCTGCTAAATACATATGCTGAGGGAAGAATAACCACCACATATCTGAGCAATGAGATAAACAAAGATTTCCCGCCCTGTCCCAAACCTTCCAGCGCTCCGGAGCAGGTAATGGAAACAGCGGATATAACAAAACCAGTGCTTATGATATGCAGTGCGTTTATACCTATTTTTATTGTTTCTGCGCTTTCCGTAAATAATCCCATCAGCCTTCCTGGAATTATCCATGACAAAAGCGTGCCAGTCAGCATAATGCCGGCGTTCATTATCAGAGCCGTATGGAAAATCTTTTTGACACGGTCGTGTTTTCCAGCGCCAAAATTGTATCCAACTAATGGCCGGATGCCCTGGATAATTCCGTTGGCAGTCAGATAAATAAATGTCTGCAGCTTATAGTAGACCCCAAGAACAAGCACATATTTTTGGGAAAAGTCCGCCAGCATTCCATTTAACATGGAAATCAGCAGTGAGGGCAGGGCCAGGTTCAAGGTAGCGGAGATACCCACTGAATATAATTTTTTCATAATTGTTTTATCCGGCCGTATGGTGCTGGAGCTGATTTTTATTGGTATGCGGCAGATAACATAAAACAGAACATATACAATAAGCGTAATACACTGGCCGATGCCTGTGGCGTAAGCGGCCCCTGCAATCCCCATGGCAGGAAAAATACCAATTCCAAAAATCATTATAGGATCTAAAATAATATTTGCAACAAAGCCGCACATCATACAGAGCATCGTAATCTTCATTTTTCCCATGGACTGGAAAATCTTTTCAAAAGCTAGGCTTAAGGCAATAATGGGGGAAAATAGAAATGCCCTGTCAGAATAAGCCAGTGCCATTCGGATCAGTTCTTTATCTGATGAAAAAATTCCTAAAAAGGCAGGCATTCCCACAATACATATAATGGCTAAGAGAATGCCGTGCATGAAATTAAACAAAATTCCCTGGGCGGCGCTTTTATCCGCCCGGATTTGATCGCCGGCGCCTAAATAAAACGCTACAGCGGCATTTATGCCTACGCCAAAACCAATAGCGATGGCGTTAATCAGGTTTTGCACCGGATAAACCAAGGCCAGGGCGGTTATGGCGTTCTCGCTTACTTTGGCTACAAAATAACTGTCAATAATATTGTACAGAGAGTTGACAGCCATGGAAATGACCATTGGAAGCGACATGGATAGTACCAGCGGCAGTATTTTTCTTTCTTTCATAAATGTCTGATCCATAATGATTCCTCCTTATTGCAAACAAAAAAACACACAATTACATTCACGTAACTGTGTGGCGAAAAAAGAATTCTCTTAAAAAATCCACTCCTGTAAAGGTTTTGTAAAAGGATTATACCATATCTTTTGGATTTGTTGTATAATAATTTTCTTTAAAATTACCAAAAAGTGTACTTTTTGGTAATTGATTTATCCCTGTGGACTGTTAGATATTTTAATACACTTTTATCAAAAAATCAAGGGTATCCGATTGTTTTTTTTGGTAAATTTAACCGTAAAATTTTTTTACCAAAAAGTACACTTTTTGGTAAGTAAGCATGGAAATCTACAATTGTCCTGAAGGGAAAAACATGTCATCAGAAAAAATCTATAAGACTGTTCACCAATATAATAAGGAAGCTGTCCAGGAAGATGATATGAAAAAGTTAATGGAAATTGCTGCGGATTACAGAACAGTAAAAAATTATGTATATTTTCGTTTTGGCGGAATAGGAAGTCTGTCGGATATTTATCCAGGATATACGGTCCAGAATGTGATGACAAAAAGTGGCTTGCGTGCAGAACTGGAAATGCCGTCAGTATATTTTAATCTTGCGGTTTTTGATGCGCTGGGGGATATCAGATGCCAGTGGACAAGGACAAAAAATAAGGTTCTGGAACTGATTGGCAGAAATAAGGGATTTTCTGCGGAAGAGAAACATTATTTACGTTTTGTTCTGAAAGTGAATAATGTGTTTAGTGCAATTTTAAACGGAAAGAGGGCAAAAGAACTGCCGGAAGAAATGCAGCAAGTCTATGATAAATTGACAGCTCAGGTTAATGCGGAGAAACTACACCGTTATCTGTGCAGGCAGGTAAGAAAGTATCATGTCAGACAATATACAAATTGCGAAGATGGGTTTTCTCTTTCAGCTAAATCATATCGTTATGCTGATCATGGCATTTATGTTTCTGTAAAAGAAAAAAGAAAACGTATCTTTATATCATTGACGGACAGCAATCAGTACAAATGCCAGATATACATGAAACTGTTTCCACAAAAAGGAGATATAGAAATTGGTATTCCGGTTAATGTCACAGTAAAGAAACATCCGGATTATATAAATCAGGTGGGTGTGTCGGTTGGGTATCATACGATGCTGGTTACAGACAGCGGACACTGTTTTGGGGAGGAACTGGGCAGATATCAGACTGAATATGCAGAATGGATGCGTATCCAGACCGGAATTTACAATAAAAACCGGGAGACGAATCCGGGGCGCAGGAAATATCATTCCCAAAAGAGAAGATATCAGGAACGTTTGCATAGTTATATAAACCATGAATTAAACCGTTTTTTACAAACCGAAAAACCACAGACCATTTATGTAGTCAGGCTGCCTAAACCTGGAACAGGAGGAGTAAATAAAAAAATAAATTATTCTGTTACAATGTGGCAAAGAGGCTATATTCGAAAACGGTTAGAGCAAAAGTGCAGGGAACATTCCGTTAACTTAGTAGAAGTGCTGGGAAAGAATATTGGCGGTGAATGTAGTGTCTGTGGGGCAGCAGGCACCAGAAAGGATGGACAGTTTGTTTGCAGCATCTGTGGGTATGCTGAAGAGGAAAAATGTAATACGGCCAGAAATGTATTAAAACGCGGACTGGCTGGGAAAACACTGAATTAGATCAAAAGAGAGAATTGCCAGATAAATCATGACATTGCACATGGCTTTACCATAGCAATATGGACTGGTGGTTTGCTCATGATAATAAAAATAATACGGCATTAGAAGACAAATTTAGAAATTTGTGCATTGGGTATGCCAAGACCCAGGGAACACAGGATTTTGTGAGGTACCGGGAGCGAAGCAGAACAGTCTGCATCATTTGGAATGAAAATTTCAGAATGACCAATATGCCTTATTTAAAATAAAAATAATGGCTTAAGTTTAAAATTTTAAAGCATTTACAATAAGTGTATGTACCTTATTTTAATTATTCTTACAGCAAAAAACATAGTACGCTGCTTCTTGGATATGGTGCGGCACATGCGCTATATTGGAAAAAATAGGAGATTGTTACAATGAAAGCGATTCTGTTGGCTGCTGGAAGAGGAACGAGAATTTCCAGGATGGTAAAGGAAATACCCAAATCAACATTACCGATTAATGGGACGCCGCTAATTAAATTAACAGTTGATATGCTTATGGACAGGGGGATAAAAACTTCAGTTTGTGTTGGTTATCAGCAGAATGTAATACGTAATGCACTAAAGGATGTTGATGTAAATTATTATTTTAATCCTTTTTATGATGTAACAAACAGTATTGCAAGTTTATGGTTTGCCAGACAGGAGCTTGAGGGAGAATGTCTGATTCTTAATGCGGATGTATTTTTTTCTGAGATTATTCTGAAAATGATTATGGAAGACCAGCATCAGGCTGTAATGCTGGTGGATAAGTCCAGAAGAAAAACAGGAGATTATTTTTTTTCAACAACTGATAATGGATGTATTAGAAAATATGGCAAGGATTTGCCCTTGCAGTATCGAAGTTGTGAGTATGTGGGTATTTCTAAAATAAGCCGTAAGTTTATGCCTGTTTTTTTGAACAGATTAGATCAATTGATAAGTGCCTCCAGGCATGATATGTGGTGGGAAAACACGTTGTATTCTTTTACTAATGAAAATGAATATCAAATACATACGAAGGATGTGGAAGGGGTATTTTGGTCAGAGATAGATTATTTTGATGATTATGAAAGAATTTTAAATTATCTGTCATTGCAGAAAGAGAAAGAATCATGAAATTGTTTACAGTAGGACCGGTTGAAATGTATCCGGAGACATTGAAAATTGCTTCAAAGCAGCTGCCATATTTTCGAACACAGGAATTTTCAAATATGATGCTTGAAAATGAAGTATTGTTTCAGGAAAGTATCCACGCACCGTCTAAGGCAAAGACCATATTTCTGACAGCTTCAGGGACGGCAGCAATGGAGGCGGTTATTATGAATTGCTTTACAGGATTGGATAGGCTTCTGGTAATAAATGGAGGAAATTTTGGAAGACGTTTTGAAGAAATATGTGAAGTACATGGAATCCCTTTTGATGAAGTATATTTGGATTTTGATGAGTTATTGACAGAAGAAAAACTAAACCCTTTTGAAGAAAAAAAACATAACGGATTGCTGGTCAATCTTCATGAAACATCCAATGGTAAATTATATGATATACATATGCTATCGGAATTTTGTAAAAGAAACGGATTATATTTGATAGTTGATGCAATAGGCTCTTATGGAGCGGATAGCATTGATTTTGAAGGGGATGGAATTGATGCCCTGATTGTCAGCTCGCAGAAGGCACTGGCATTGTCTCCAGGTATAGCGATTATTGCAATTAGCAAGAAATTGTATGAAGAAAGGATATCAAAGAAGGGGTCCGGATGTTTGTACTTTGATTTCACATTATATGTAGAAAACCAGAAAAGAGGACAGACACCGTTCACTCCGGCGGTAGGAACCCTGCTTGAGCTACATGAGCGATTGAAACAGATGCAACAAATTGGTATGCTGCAGATGCAAAGAGAGATACAGGAGCGTGCTCTTCAATTTAGAGAATATTTGTTGAAAAGAGGATTTGAAATTCCGGGATTTCCCTTATCTAATGCTATAACGCCTGTTATATTAACTCCAAATGCCAAAAAAATGTATGACAGATTAAAAGAAGAGTTTGGCCTTGTTGTAACGCCCAATGGCGGTGAACTGGAAAAAAAAATAATCCGTGTTGGACATTTGGGATGTCTTAAGTGGGAAGACTATGAGAAACTGCTTTTGGCGATGGAGAGGATAAGGGAATCATTATGAGAAAAGCAGAAAAAGAGGACAGAGAAAGAATTCTTCAATATTTACGAAAAGGTATTGCAGACTGCCTATACCTTTATATTGACATAATGAATTACGGAATTGCCACTGAGTATATGCAGGTGTGGATAGAAGAAGCGCAAGATGAAATTGAAATTGTAATCATGAAATATTATGACAGTTTTCAGATATACAGTCACAGAAAAGATCCCGTACTTGCATCTGTTGTGCAATTACTGCAGGAATATCCAGTTACAATGATTTCCGGGAGACGGGATATTATTGAACAGTTGGGAAAATATTTTGATTACTTTGATATCACATATGGCGTTGTATTTCTTATGAACAGATTTAGAAAAATTGAGACAAAAATCAATATTTTAACTGCTTCGGAAAAGGATGCAGTGGAAATTGCAGAGCTTATATGTGCAGATGAGGAAATTGGCGGACATTATACAGTGAATGGTTTAGCGGAACAATTGGCGAAACGAATACATACAGGTACAGGCAGAAGTTATATTATACGTGATAAGGGCAGGATTGTGGCTCACAGCGCAACATATGCGGAGACAGAAGGAATAGCGGTAGTTGGAGGAACCGTGATTTTACAGGAGTATAGAAATACGTCTTATTATATGCTGCTTAGTAATTATATGCTGCAGAAACAGGCTGAAGAAAATAAAAAGATATATACGTTTTCTATATCAGAAAAGATGATACGTTATCATTCTGCTTTACATGTCAGATGCGGAGAATATGGGAAAATGGTAAGTAGGAGGAGAATGATATGAATAAAAATGAGATTAAATCATTAATACGGGAAAAGTTACTTACAAAGCGTATTATACTGTTTGGGGCTGGAAAGGTAGCGAGAGTATTTTATCAAATGTATAAGGATAAGATGAATATTTCACATTGTGTAAGCAATATTAAAAAGGAATGGGGGGAGGCAGTACTTTTAGATGAATTGGATGTCAGAAGATATAGAAAAGAGGAAATTCAACAGGATGACTATATTATTGTATGCGGTCCTGTTGCGTTTAGAGCAATAGAATTGCAACTTATAAATGATGGATTTAAGATGTATGAACATTTTGTGGAATCAAACATTGCCAGGGTAGTTGAAGCAAATAAAAAAATAGCTTTGTTTTATGGGCAGTGCATTTTGAGAGATATGTATCGTTGTCTTGTTCGAGTTTCAGCATTTGGAGATAAATATGCGTCTGTATTTACTCAAAATAATAAAGGGCAGGCAGTTGTAACTAATCGGCTTTTATTTTACTTAAAAGATATTTGTGATTTATATGTATATACGCCGCGCTTATTAGATCGTGACAGCGCCTACTTTTTATCAACCGATGAATTGCCGGAGGATTGTATGGCGATAAGTGTATCAAATCTGGTTGCCCCACTGTACTGGCCGCAAGTGGAAACAAAGATTGATGTATATAATAAATTATATTTGCATCCATATAATGCAAAGAGGAATATGAATTTCTATCATACGCTATATAGGAGAGAAGATCATAATATAAATAAAATGGTTTTAGAAGGAAGGACAACCAGGCAAATAGTAGAGTGCTTATCCTCAGATGAGTTTTATTCACAGGAACAAGTGGATAGACATTTGAGAACTACTTTAAAATTGATAGATATTGCTGAGCAGTCGGTAGATATAAAAATATCGGATTATATAGGTGCAAATTATAAAAAAGACATGTTGTATCAAAACGCATTTCACCCAAATAAATGTATTATTTGGGAATGTGTAAGAAGACTGTTTGGAATGATCGATGTTTCAACAGAAGACGTAGAATTATTAGAAGAAGAATCGCCATTACATATTCATCAGAGCGGTGATGTGCCCATTTATCCCAGCGTTGTAAGAGGTTTAAAGCTTGAGTTCGCTGGACGCGAAAAAAAATATGAGGTTTTAACAGGAAGCGGAATTGAATACATGACATTTGAGGAGTACACAGAACATTATGTAGAATATACAAGGAAAGCCATTGAGATTTTAAAAATGTGGTAGGGGGAGAAAATGAACATAAATGAAATTTGCGGAAATATAAAAGAGAGAGAAATTGTCTTGTATGGAGAGCAAGAAGAAATTTATTGCTTTATTGAAAGATATCAGTATGTATTAAATATAAAAGCAGTGATGACAGAACATAAAAAAGAAGTTAAACTTCAGGCATATGCGGATTTCGGAATTAAAACCATTTTAGTCGAGAATATGATTTTGAATACGGAATTAATAGTTATCTGTGATAAAGTCAAATTTGGAACTTTGGTTAAAAGACTGGAGGGAGTAGGAAAAACTGAGTATGAGGGATTTATTAGTCATGAATTAGTTGACGCATTGATTGAAAAAAAGAGTTTAATGATTTGTATGGGAACCCAATTATTGGAACAGGTTAGCAGGTTTTTTGATTATTGTCCTGAGCTTAAGGAAAAATATAGTGTGATTTATTATCCGGAAAATGATATATGGGAAAGACATACAAACCGTATGCCGGAATATTTACATGTGTGCAGATGGTGTGATGTTTATGTGCATTCATCGTGTGAAAAAGAAAGGTTTTCACTTAAAGTATTTGGAAAAAACGAATTAAAGTCAAATTGTCGGATTATTACGGTAGCAGATTATGGTTTTGCAGGCTATTTCCCGCAAATAATAAGAGACAGGGAAGATTATAGTGATTTTTTTCTGCGGCAAAGGGAACGATTCGATTTTAGTTATGAGACGATAGCCTTTGCAAGAACAGATAAAGAAATAGAAGAACTATGCAGAAAAAATGAGGATGTTAATAAAATTACAGAGAAACTGATGAAAAATAACTATTTTTCCGCTCAAAGTGTAAGCGATTATTTTGTGGATGAACTTAGACGATTTAGTCAGTTAGAGAAAATGGATGATATTAAATTGGGAGATTTTATTGGGCAGCACAAAGAAGAGATTTTATGTAGAAATTTGAATGAATGGAATGAACCAGTTGTTTCTTTTGTGACAGAAAAAGTTTTGCAAATATTAGGACTACCTAAGCTGTCAATTGGGATAGCTGACAGAAAGAAATTAATAGAGGAAAACTCAGGAAGTGAAATTCCTGTGTATCCAAGTGTAAAGGCAGCCTTAAATTTAAGAGGAATAGAAAATAAACAGTACAGAATAGTTACATATCAAAGTGTTAAATATATGTCTGAAGAAGAATATATTCGATTTGCAGTGGAATATTTGTATAAAGCAATGGAGCTTATACAAATAATGGGCATAGAGGAAGAGAACGTTGAAAGCAAATGATAGAAGCAGGCTAAAACCGAAAATAAAGGAGAGGTAAAATGGAAGAACAGATTATACAGATATTAGAAGAAATTACAATGGAGCAAATAGATAATAGAAATAAGGATTTGCTGGCATCGGATATTTTGGATTCGTTTGATATTGTCAAGTTAGTGGTGGCATTAGAGGATGAATTTGATATTACAATTGATGCTGATTTTGTTTTGCCAGAAAAATTTCAGACTGCAAATACAATTATTGAACTAGTTAAAGAAATTATAAAAAATAGTTAATGAAAATAATGTGGAAAGGGAAAAAATGGATATTAAAAGTAGAGTAATTGACATATTGTGTGAAACAAATTCTAGAATTCAGGATAATATAGAAACTAACTTGTTGGAATCAGGAATATTAGATTCCTTTGAAATTGTGAATATTGTTATGGAACTGGAAATGGAGTTTGGAGTAGAAATAGAACCAGAAGACATCGCACCAGATAACTTTAAAACAGTAGAAGCTATCGTTAAGTTAATTGAAAAAAATTTGTGATGGCTTACGCAAGAGGTTTATAGAAAAGATGGATAAGCTTAAAAGTATTTATGAGTATAAGAATTTAACCAGACGGGCACATTTAGAATGCAAAAATTCATTTTCAAATAATTATTTTATGCCAGAGGATATACAAAGATATATTGAGGCTGGGCATGCATATTATGAAATTGATGGTAGTGGGTACATTCTTATTCTTGATGAAGAAAATCGTTATAGAGTGTGTGTATATGTAGATACAAATTGTAATTTTAAAATTCCTCTATTAGATAAAAAGGCTGTTATAAAAAATGTATACCGCAAGGGAAGAGAAGAAGAAGGATTAGAGCTTGTTGAAAACAGGCTAAAAAGTTTAAACTTTGATAAAGTGGGTACCGATGTACAGATAAAAGGTGATGTACAAATTTTGTTTGAAAAAAGCAGCCGATATGAGAAGTATGTACAAAAGATGGAAGCTAAAGGATTTTACTGCATTATGGCTGATGAGACATATTACCATAAAATAGAAAAAATGGTATTGGATTCAAAAATAATTAAAGATTATCAAATTGATTATAAAAGTTTCGAAGAAAAGAAAAAGATGCCCAAAGGGTCATATCTTTGTGTTTTAAATCCTGATAAAGAGATTTGTGCTGTAAGCGTATGTTTTATTGAGAATGGTATTGCTTATGGAGAGGGAGTAGCAGTTGATGAGAAATTTAAAATGCATGGATTGGCGCCTATATTAGCATATCATCGTTATAAATGGCTGCATGATAATAATATTAAGTATATGCAGGGATGGATATTACTTGGTAATGAGGCTTCATTGCGTTATCACGAGAGTCTGGGATACAAGTTCATTAATAAATATGTAGACGAATGGATTAGAAGCGGTGAACAAAAATAAGAATAAAAGGAGTATAAAATGATAACAAATGTATTGACATATTTAGAAGACTCTGCAGTGAAATATTCAGGTAAGGCAGCTTTTGTTGATTCAGAGAAAGAACTTTCTTTTTCACAAATTCAGAACAATGCGAAATCAATTGGAAGTTATGTTTGTAAAAGAGGAAAATGGCATGCTCCAGTTGTTGTTTTTATGGAAAAAAGTGCAGATAATATTGCAGCATTTATGGGGATATTATACAGTGGAAATTTTTATTGTCCGATTGATACTGAAATGCCTTTGTCAAGGATACAGGTCATTATTGATACACTGGAACCTATAGCAATTCTTACTGATAAAATCAGCATTGAGCGGCTGGGAGGGCTAAAGTATCAGGGAGAAATTTATACATATGAAGATGTAATCAGTCATGAGATAGATGAAAACAAACTTACAGAAATCAGAAAGAAAACAACAGATACTGATCCGGTTTATGTTTTGTTTACAAGCGGTTCAACAGGTATTCCTAAAGGTGTGATTATCAATCATCGTGCAGTTATTGACTTTACTGATTGGATGAGTAATAAATTTAATATCACCAGTAAGGATAATTTTGGAAATCAGTCCCCATTCTTTTTTGACTTATCTATTGGTGATGTTTATTGTACTTTAAAAATGGGATGTACTAATTATATTGTTCCTAAGAATTTATTTACCTTTCCGGTAAAATTAATAGAATATTTAAATGAGAAAAAAATAAATATTATATTTTGGGTACCATCTGCTTTATGTATAGTAGCAAGTTTAAGGGGATTAAGTAAAGTTAAACCACATTATTTAGACAGAGTTTTATTTTGCGGAGAAGTAATGCCTAATAAACAGCTGAATATATGGCGTAAGGCATTGCCGGACACGATGTTTGTTAATTTATACGGACCGTGCGAAGCGACAGATGCCTGTACTTATTATATCGTAAATAGAGAATTTGATGATGATGAGCCTCTTCCGATAGGTATTCCATGTGAGAATACAGAAGTGCTTGTGTTAAATGAGCAGGGAGGGCAGGCAGGAGAAAATGAAATTGGTGAATTATGTATACGAGGATCCAGTTTAGCTATGGGGTATTATAATAACCCTGAAAAAACAAGTGAAGCTTTTGTACAAAATCCATTGAACCATGAATATCCGGAAGTAATTTACCGAACAGGAGACTTGGTAAAATATAATGAATATGGTGAATTGATGTATGTTTCAAGAAAAGATTATCAAATTAAACATATGGGTCATAGGATTGAGCTGGGAGAAATAGAAACAGCTGCAGCTAATATTCCTCAAATAGAAACGTGTGCCTGTGTATATGATGAGCTGAAAGGAAGAATAGTGTTCTTTTATAAGGGAGTTAAAATGGAAGAGCAGGCGATAAAGGAAGCCCTGAAAGAAAAAATTCCTGAGTATATGCTCCCAGGTAAAGTAAACTATTTGCAAAAGCTTCCATATAATGCAAATGGTAAAATTGACAGAAAAAGATTAAAAGAAGAGTATTTATAACAATGTTAAATTACTGGTTAATGGATTATATAATTTACGCATTTAAATCCCCATTGATTGAGGCAATGTCATATTGTTTGATACAGGAAAGTGAATGCTTATTAATAGATGCTGTTTATTCAATGGAGCTGTTGGAATTTTTACATAAACATAAGGTGAATAGGATAACAATATTATTAACACATGGTCATTACGATCATATATTGGGGATTCCTTTGTTAAGAGAAAAATATTTTGTTACTGTAATTTCTTCAAAAAATGGTCCTGAAGTATTGGGTAATCCAAAAAAGAATTTGACAGCAGTGGCTAACCTAATAAGTTCATTTCGAAAATCAGCTATAAAAATGAACGTGAGAGCAACATCAATGCACGTAGATTTGATGTTGCAGGATGGTACATTTTATGAGTGGAATGGGATTCATTTTAAGATAATCTATACTCCCGGTCATTCAGTGGACAGCGCTTGTTATTTGATGGAAAATAGATATTTATTTACAGGTGATACTTTGCTTCAAAATGAGAATGTAACTTTACGGTTTCCAGGAGGAAATCAAAAGGATTATATTGCATATACTAAGCCCTTACTGGAGACATTAGCCAGAGATTTAATTGTTTTTCCAGGACATGGGGAAAGATTTTCAATTTCGGATAGTAATATTTTTAGGGAGAAAGTAGAATGAAACTCGTACAGTCTATAGATGAATATTTAGCATTATTAAAGAAATCGAAGCAGAAGTGTGACAGGCTTATTACCAATTCATATATTTCTATAGAAGTTTTAAAAAGATATATTACTTTAAAGCGTTTGTATTATATACAACAAGAAAAAGGTATTTTATTTTTGTGTGACGAGGAAAAGTACTATAGATTGTTATATTGGTTAGAACCGGGGAAGAAAATTAGTATTTCGAAGTTGGACAAATCAATAGCACTAAGAAATATATATAAAGAAGGCAAAAAAAAAGAGGAACTTTTGCTTTTGGAAAAAAATTTATGCCAGTTAGGGTTTAAAAATGAATATACTGCAATTGAAATGTGTGTGCCTATACAAGCTGGAAAAACAATAGAGAGGCAAAAAAATGTATATCAGCGGATTCTCAAGAAAGGTAAATTTTGTATTGATTATATGAAAGAAGCAGATTTGGAACAGATGCTTCAAATGCGAAAAACAAAAGAATTTCATACATATAATTTTGAATTTAAAACGTTAGAAGAATATTGTGCTGAGATACAAAATAAGCAATACTGGGGCGTTTATAATGAACAGAAAATAATGTGCGCCTGTATTTATGTAGAACCAGTCTTAGAAATAATGACAGGAGATGGTATTTGTGTGGAACAAAAATATAGAAATACATATGGATTAGGCGCGGCGTTGATGATTCATGTATTGAATGAAGCAGTCAATGGACAGAAAAAAAATTATGTTTCCTGGTGTGAACTTGAAAACGTTAATTCAATGAAATTTCATGAAAATATAGGTTTTGAAAAAACTGGGAAAATATCGAACGAATGGGTAATGGAATAGCAACATTTCGATTGGAGAGAAGTATAATGGATAATTTTATAAGTTATAAGAAAATATTTATGGAAACTTTTGCATTAGATGAGGATAAAGTCAATGAAGATGTATCTATGGAAAAAACTGAACTGTGGGATTCTGTAGGGCATATTAACCTGATAGCCACAATAGAAGATGTATTTCATATTGAAATGACACTGGAAGAAATGTCTGGGTTCATATCGTTTAAAGATGGGATGGAGATACTTAGAAGGCACGATATTAAGATATAGTTATATATGGATTGGCAAGGGAGAACAGTTATGAGTGCTACAATAGAAGAGATGATCTACAGACATATTGATAAAACTCCAGGCAAGTTGGCAATTTCATCAATGAATGGAGATCTGACATACTTGCAGCTTGGAAAAATTATAAAAAAAGCTGCAGCTTTTATGCAGAGTATAGGCATTCAAAAAGGTGACAGGATTCTTTTGTCAGCAGTTCCAATAAAAGAGTACTTTGCATTTTATTTTGGACTGCATTTGATTGGAGGAATTTGTGTTCCTGTTGCGATCAATGCAAAGCAGGACTTGGTTGACCATATGATTGAATGTACAGGAGCAAAGTGTTTTTTTGTATCTGGTGATATTTTATATGAAAACATTGAACTGATTCTCTATAGAAAACTTTACGAGAAACAGGAAAACGAGGAATATGCTAAAGAATCAGTTTCTTTGGATGATGTGGCAGATATCATTTATACGACCGGAACTACGGGGGTGGCAAAGGGGGTTGTATTAACAAACAGAATTTTGGAAGCTGGAGCACACAATATAATTAATGCGGTTGATATGCAGGATGACGATGTTATTTTGGCTCCTTTGCCGTTAAATCATTCCAATGCTTTGGGAACTATGAGGGCATATATGTATAGAGGCGCCTCTTTGATTGTACATGATGGCTTTACCAATATAAAAAACATGGAAGACAGAATGAAAAAGTACCATTGTACGGCCTTTTCAGGAGCGCCTGCCGCACTTAGCATTATAGATCGAGTTACCAGGGGACACATGGACAAAATACTCGGTGGCATGCGTTATGTAGAGATTGGAACAGCGCCCATGAATGTGGAAGCGCGTAAAATGGCAATGCAGAAATTGCCAAATGTAAAGCTGCTTATTAATTATGGGGCAACAGAAGCGCATAGAGCCGTCTATATGGATTTAAATGCACATCCGGATAAATTAAAGTCTATTGGCAGGCCTGTTAAAAATATGGAAGTTAAAATTATAGATGACAATAATACGGAAATTCAGTCATCAAAAGAAAATGTTGGCCGTTTGGTTATTTGTGGGGCTACATGTATGAAAGAGTATTGGAACGAGGTTGATTTGTCTAAAGAAGTATTGGTGGCAGGAGGTCTTGCAACGAGTGATTTAGCATACATAGACGAAGAAGGTTTTATTTTTTTGGTAGGGCGTGCAAATGATGTTATTAATATTGGAGGGAAAAAAGTTTCTCCCTTTGAAATTGAAGATGCTCTTCTGACCAATGAAAAGGTAGCAGAATGTGCTTGCATACCAGTTGAAGATAAAAATGGCATTTTGGGAAATGTTCCTGTTATGTATTTGGTGCTAAAACAGGATATGGAAGTTCAGGCGGACGATTTAAAAAATTTTTTACTTGAAAAATTAGAAACATATAAAGTGCCGGTTGAATTTATTATAATAAACGAGTTACCCAGAAATTATGTTGGGAAATTAGACAGAAAAAAGTTAAAAACAATGTGGAAAAACAGGTGGAAAAATGATGATTAAAACAGCAGGTATAATTGGAACAGGTGCAGTTGGCGGAATGCTTTGTAGTTTACTCTATAAAGAGTATGCAGAAAATTTATTTGTAATCGGAAACCAGCGAAGAAGTCGAAGAACTAAAGATGGATTAATGGTAAACGGTAAAAAGATATACCCTTTGGTTCTGAATACCGAAAAAGATCATAAACCACTGGATTTGGTTATTTTATGTATGAAAAATTATGACCTGGAAAATTCAATGCAGGATTTGAGAGCGGCAATAGATGAAAATACAATTATTTTACCATTACTAAATGGTGTTACTGCTACAGATATAGTAAAAAAAGCTTTTCCAGATAATCGGGTATTATATGGGATTGTGATGCGAACGGATGCAGCCAGAATAAACTATGATGTTATATTTGCTACTTGTGGTGAGATACAGTTAGGATATGCTCAAAATGATGTGTATGCTGAAGAAGTAATAGAAGTAAGGGATTATTTACTGAAAGCAGGTGTGAAAGCGGTGATCTATTCTGATATGGTGCGTATGCTTTGGAGAAAATGGATGATTAATATCGGAGCAAATCAGGTATCTGTGGTCACAGGGGCAAAATTTAAATATTTTGGCATGTTTGATGAAATTGAAATTTTGCTTCGTGCTTCTATGAAAGAAATTTTAGATATTGCAAAGGTAGAGAAAATTAATTTAACAGAACAGGATTTGGATGATGTTGTTGAGATATTAATAAATTATCCTCCTGAGAAAAAAACGTCAATGTTGCAGGATATAGAAGCGCAAAGACGAACTGAAATAGACTCATTTGCAGGGACAGTGATGAGCTATGGCGTAAAGTGTAAAATCCCTACACCAGTTAATACAATGTTATATTATAGTATTAAAGCGAGAGAAAAGGTTTATTTAAAAGAAAAAGAAGAGGAATTGTTGCATGGAGGAGAACAACAACAAAATATCTTATCATAATATTTCTATTGGTGAAAACGAGAAAATAACAAAAGAACTGCTTGCAAATGGTGCTAATTACGTACGGTTGGAAATTCATTCATTAAATCAGACAGGTAGAGATGTACTTGAGAAAGAGCAATTTATTATGGTTGATAGAACAATAAAAGCTCAAATAGCGCTTTCATCACTTGTTGGTTTAGAAAGTCTTGTGCGTATGGATGTACGGGAATTGAAAGATATTACAGATGAAGTGTACGAAGTCGCTAAAAAAGCTTTTACGAGAGACAGAAGATTTTTTTTATCATTGAACTGTGAAGAAAAAGTTGGATTTGCTATTTTGGAAGATTATATAACACAATTTAAAGGGAAGGAGAAAATTATATTTGGTTGTTTCTATAAAGAAAAATTGATCGGGGTATTAATTGCAGTTCAAATTGGTGGAGATGAATATGAAACAGTATTAGGTGCTGTTTTACCTGAGTGGCAATCAAAAGGCGCTGGTGTAAGCTTATATGCTTCTGAATTGTATCAGATGAAAAAAAGAGGGATTAAAACTTTATTCAGCCGGATATCAACAGATAATGTTGCTTCAGTAAATCTGCATATAATGCTAAGTCAGGGTAAAATAAAGTTTATACAGCCATTGGATATATATATAAAAAAATGATATAAACTATGTTATACAAACAAGCGAATATAAAAAAATGGAATTAAAATGAATAACTTAGAAAAGTATAATACAGCATTTTGTAAAATTTTGGAATTAGATTCAGATTTTAATGGCACTGGAATTAAAAGAAATAAAACAAAGGGTTGGGATTCAGTAGGCCACCTGGCATTGATTACTACTTTGGAAGATACATTTAATATTATGATGGAAACAGAAGATATTCTGGCTTTTGATTCATATAATCAGGGAATTCATATATTAGAAAAGTATGGAATTAACACACTCTAGAATAAGGGTATGAAATTATGGAAAGAATTTCAGGAATATTACATGATAAGGTATGTTTGGTAACTGGAGCAGGCAGGGGAATTGGACAAAGTATAGTGATGCGGTTTGCACAGGAGGGAGCCATTGTATATGCAAATGTAAGAAAAAAAGGCTTTCTTGAGGAATGGATAGCACGGCATCATCAGGAACTAAAAGGGAAAATTATTCCTGTGTATTTTGATATAACGGATTCTGCCAAAATAAGACAGATTGCTATACAGATAAAAGAAGAGCAAGGGAAAATAGATGTTCTTGTGAATAACGCTGGAGTGGTAAGTAATGAACTTTTGGGGATGATTTCTAAAAGTGAAGTTAAAAAAATGTTTGAAGTAAATGTATTTGGTTTATTAGAGCTGACACAACTCATAGCAACTAAATTTATGATTAAGCAGAAAAAGGGTAGTATTATAAATATGGCATCTATAGTAGGTGCTGAAGGAAGTCGGGGACAGATTGCTTATTCTGCCAGTAAAGGGGCGGTAATAGCGTTGACAAAATCAATGGCAAAAGAACTTGCCGAATATAATGTGCGGGTAAACGCTATTGCACCAGGAATAATTGATACAGAAAGAATCCGGCAGTCAATTAATCATTTATATAAGAATATACCGCAAATTGGTATGGGCAGGCTGGGAACGACGGAAGAAATTTCTGGTATTTGCGTTTTTTTTGCATCGGAAATGTCAACTTATGTAACAGGGCAGATTTTGGAAGCATCAGGTAGTATGATGTTATAAGGGTAAAAATATGTTTTTGGATATAGATAAAAAAAGTAGCAATACTATCGCATTAAAAGACAGTGATGGGGGAGAGGTAACCTATGGAAAAGTGATAGAATTTGCAAATATAATTCAAAAGTATATAAAAAAAAGAACATTAATTTTTGTGTTGAACAATAATTGCGTTGGAGCAGCTATGGGCTATTTAGGTGCCATGATCAATCATATAGTTCCACTTATGTTGGGAGCATTTATGGATCAGGAATTACTGGACGAGTTAATTAACATTTATCGGCCTCAATATATATGGAAACCTGTTGAAATGGTATCTAATGAAAAAATTCTGTTTACAGATTATCGGTATGCTCTGGTGGCTGCTGGGTGGGAGTGTTATCCGATGTATGAAGAACTTGCTCTCTTGTTGACTACATCAGGTTCTACAGGGAGTCCTAAACTGGTGAGACATTCTTATAAAAATTTGGAAGCACAGGCCAGGAATATATCAATTTTTTTTGAACTGAATCCGGAAGAAAAACCGATGTTGGATTTGCCTATTAATTATACCTATGGCTTATCTGTATTGAATAGTCATTTATATTCCGGCGCGACAGTTTTATTGACTTCTCTGAATGTATTAAACGTTCAATACTGGGATTTTTTTAAGAGCCAGTGTGCAACAAGCATTACTAATGTACCATATGCTTATGAGCTATTAAAAAAATTACGTTTTTTTAGAATGAAACTGCCATCTCTTAAAATATTGTCACAGGGGGGAGGAAAGTTGAGAGAAGACCTTAATCGTGAATTTGCTGAATATGCCCGACAGACTGGCAGGCGTTTTATTGTTACATATGGGCAAACAGAAGGTAGTGCAAGAATGTCTTATTTGCCTGCGGAGTATGCTGTTGAAAAATGTGGAAGTATTGGAAAAGCGATTCCTAATGGATACTTGTATCTAATAGATGAAGCAGGCAATGAAATCAGAGAAGCAGGTGTAATTGGGGAAATGGTATATCGCGGACCCAATGTAACATTGGGATATGCACGCTCAGGAAAAGATCTAATTTTGGGAGATGAGAGACATGGGGTTTTGTATACGGGGGATATGGCTAAATGTGATGAAGATGGTTTTTTTTATATTGTTGGAAGAAAAAAACGTTTTTTAAAACTATGTGGGTACAGGGTAGGGCTTGACGAGTGCGAGGATATAATTAAAACCGCCTTTAATACAGAATGTACTTGTGTAGGGAATGACGAATATATGCGTATTTATGTGACGATAAACCATCATCATGATGAAATCAGGCATTATATTGCAGATAAAATAAATATTAACTTCAGTGTATTTCTAGTTTGTTTTATTGATAAGCTGCCCAGAAATGAGGCGGGAAAGATTTTATATAATAAATTAGAGTGATTTGTAATTATATGGGGAGAAATGTGAATGAAAAAGAGCGCAAATGAAATAAGAGACCGGATTAAAGAGCGAGTTAAAGATTGCAACATTATTTTATGGGGATATGGAAGTGCTGCAAAAAATTTTTACGAGAAGTATAAAAATGTATTTAGTATAAAAGGATGTGTGACAGATGACAGGCGTCATCCAGAGTTTTTTGATGATGAGAAGACGATACCTATAATTGAATGGAATGATTATGAAGGAGGGCAGAATGAATACATTGTTATTTGTTCAGCAAATCTGGCTCATACTGAAAATCAGATTAGAGCAAATGGATTGCAAATATTTGAAGAGTATGTAGATGTTCAATTGTTAAAAGCAATTCTGGCAAACAAAAAAATAGCTATAGTGGTAGGCAATTGCCAAATGTCGATGATATTTGATTTTTTAAAGGAGAGTAAAACTTTTATTAAGCACTATCAAATTTACCGATTAAGTTCGCATTATTGGAAAAGCAGGTGGTCATTGAGATTAATCAGTTTTTTAAAGGGGCTATGTGATTTATACATCTGCATCAAACATGAAGATGAGGATTGTAAATTTTTTAGAAAGGAAGAATTACCGAAAAGTTGTAAAATAGTGATTCTGCCCACTGTGTTACTTAGATTGTACTGGCCACAGCTTAAGGCTGACTGGAGAAATGCCCAAAATGAATATTTTATATTGAACAAAGAAGGGAAAGGTCATAGTCCTTTTGAATGGGCAGATTCTAATATAAACAGAATGATAGAAGAAGGCAAAGATGTCGAAGAAATTGTGTCGTTGCTTACGTCTGATGATTTTTATACAAAGGAAGAGATTGATAGGCATATTGAAATGATGCTCCGTGTAACGGAATACCAGGAAAATGAGTGCGATATTAAAATTGCTTCTTATATTAAAGATAACTATCAAAAAAGAATGCTTTTCAGAGATATGACGCATATGCAGACAGACTTGGTGTGGGAGATGATTACACGTATAATGGAATACCTTGGAATGGATACAACAGAAATTAAAGAAATGCGGGAGGATGAAAATAGTCCTGTCAACCAAATGCATATAAATCATTGCACAGAGATTCCGGTATACCCCAGTGTTGCCAAACATTTAGGATTAGAATGGTGTGACAGAGACACCTTATTTATTGTTACAGCTTATAATGGAGTAAGAAAAATGACTTTTGAGGAATATATCCGGTTATATTTTTCCGTCTGCAGTAAAATCAAACAAATAAAGGAAGAATGGTGATTAATAAGTTACTATGAGAAAAGCAATTAAAAAACAGATTCTTCAAATGCTTATGACCTTGAAAGAAGCACATAAAGAAATGCTTTTTGGTATTAATAAAAAACAGTATGAAAAAGTAACAAGCATTCTTGCGGATTGTCAGGCATGTGCCGTAACAATTGGAACCAGCATTGAGCAGTTTGAAAATGACCAGGAAACGGTTATAAAGCAATTGGAAGAATATTGTGAAAGATTATTTTTAATCAGTAATGAGATGGAAAAGCAGGGAAAAGGAAGTGGGAAGCTTTGGAAAAAAGAACTAGATGCTCGTATTGATAAAGTATACAGAGATGTAAAATGTGGGATTAAAGTAATTTTAAAGGTGGCGTTTTTCCCTTATAAAGCATCTATGTGGACAAGCCTTGAGAGTATATGGAGAGCTGCGCAGGCGGATGCGGAGTGTGAAACGGCAGTGGTGGTAATTCCTTATTTTGAATTAAACGGATGGGGGAATCGGACAGAATTAATCAATGAGAAGCATTTATTTCCAGAAGATGTTCCTGTTTTAAATTGTAATGAATATGATCTGGCTAAAGAATTGCCGGACATGATCTTTATACATAATCCGTATGATGATACCAATAATGTAACGAGAGTTCCGGAACAGTATTATTCATATAATTTAAAGAAGTATACGGAACAGTTAATTTATAGTCCTTATGGAATGATGGGGTATTATTCACCCAGACAGGGAGCGTTTATGTGCTGTACAAACGCAGTTACAGTTGCCGATAAGGTGCTGGTACAATCGGAAAGGGTGAAACAGATTTATATAGAACATAATGTAGATAGGAATAAATTGATTGCATTAGGTTCTCCTAAGGTGGATGCCATAGTGGAAGGTCTGAAAAAACCGCCTTTTTACCCTGAGGGGTGGAAGGAAAAATTATATGGGCGAAAGGTATTTCTGGTAAATACGCATTTGTCCTATTTCCTTCGGGGACTTGTTTTTGCCGAAAAACATCCGGAGAAAAAGGATTTTGCACAAGTGGCGCATGAAATAATATGGGAACAGTTAATAAACAGAGAGGGATGCGCATTAATCTGGCGTCCCCATCCGTTGCTTAAAGCAATGCTAGAAAGCAGGGGAGCAGATGAAGCTTTAGAATATGTACAGTATTTGGAGGATAGAATTAAAGAATCTGATAATGCCGTGTTGGACGAGAACGGAGATTATGAAATTTCATTTCGGTTATCGGATGCTCTTATCACCACATACAGTTCAATTATACCTGAATATATGATTACAGGAAAACCAATTCATATATATCAGCCCCGTCTAAATGCGGAAAACTGCAGAAATTCACCAGTTGATTATACGAATAATTATTATCCGGTAAGAGCTAAGGGGAAAGCCAGGTTCCCCAGGTTTGTTCAAATGGTTTTGGATGGAGAAAAAGACCCATTATATGATGAGCGTATGAAGGATGTAGAAAGAGCTTTTCCAAATTTGCAGGGAACTATTGGGGAAAATATTTATAAAAAGTTAAAAAAAGAAATTTTAAGGTTTGATTTGGAGAGATGAAGAATGAAAAGCAGCAAAAGCCTTATGCTGATAAAAGAAGCCCGGAGGTATGCTAAAAATCGGGAACAGGGTAAGGAAAATTTAAAAGTTGCCATTATTGGGAGCTTTTCTATCCAGTATTTCACGATGGTCTTTCGTTATCTTCTGTTTAAAGAAAATATAATTGTGGATATATATGAAGGCGAATACAACAGTATAGCAATGGATGTTTTAAATAAGAAGTCTGGGCTATATTTATTTAAACCGGATATAGTGATTGTTCTGCCATATTTTACTGATATTAAACAATTCCCCGATTTACTGGATGATGAAAAGAATGTCAGTGAATTGCTGGATAAAACGGTCATGTATTATAAAAATATCTGGAAGTCATTGGGAGAGAACACAGGATGCAGAGTGCTTTGGGCAAACTTTGTAATTCCGCCTGAGCATTTACTGGGGAACATTGAAAGACAGTGTGGGTATTCAAAGACCTGTTTTTTTCAGATGATAAATAAAAAGCTTGTAGATGAAAAACCGGAATTTATATCTATTATTGACCTTGATTTGATTGCTGGATATATAGGAAAGTACCAGTGGTTTGACTATCCGTCATATTTCCTGAACAAAAGTGGATTTAACTTAACATACATAGATGTAATAACAAAACCCTTTGTTCATCAGATTGTAATTGAAACAGGAAGAATAAGGAAGTGTCTGGTACTTGATTTGGATAATACCCTGTGGGGAGGAATCATTGGGGATGTGGGGGTAAACGGGATACAGATTGATCCTGGCAATGCCCTTGGTGAGGCATACCGTTATTTTCAAAACTATCTTTTAGAATTGAAACAGCGTGGGGTGATTCTGGCGGTATGTAGTAAGAATGATTATGAGCTTGCCAGAGAGCCATTTATAAAGAATGAGGATATGCTGATCAAATGGAAGGATATTAGCTGTTTTGTTGCAAACTGGGAGAACAAAACTACGAATTTAATTCAGATTGCCAAAGAATTAAATATTGGTACAGATAGTCTTGTTTTTTTTGATGACAATCCTGCAGAACGGGAGATAGTCAGAAAATTTCTTCCAGAGGTATGGGTAGTGAATGTACCGGAAGACCCTGCATTTTATGTATTACAGCTGGACCAAGAAGCTCCTTTTGAATGGGCACAGATTACTAAAGAGGACTTGCTGCGTAATGGGTCTTATAGTGAAAATGATAAACGGGTTACAATGAAGCAGCAGTTTGTGGATTATAATGAATATCTAGCCGCATTACAAATGTGTGGTTCTGCAGACTGTCTTATAGAAAGCAATGTAGGAAGATTTGTGCAGTTGCTTAATAAGTCCAATCAGTTTAATCTGCGTACACAAAGATACAGCGAAGGGGAAATATATGATTTACTGAAAAAAACAGATGTGAGATGTATTTCAGTAACGCTTAAAGATAAATTTGGAGAATATGGCATTATTTCTTGCGCAATTCTTAGAAAGAATGGGGATATATGCTTTATTGAATCCTGGGTAATGAGTTGCCGGGTTCTAAAGCGTAATGTGGAATATTTTCTTTTTAAAGAGATAATACGAAAGTCAACAGAGATGGGATGTAGAAAGATATGTGGTGAATATATTCCAACATCAAAAAATAGTATGGTATCCCAGTTTTATGACAGTCTTGGATTTATCTGCGTTGATGATACAGAAGGCGTAAAAAAATACATCTTTCAGATAGCTGAAGGATTTGAATATCAGACATTTATTAATGAATGAAAGGATGAAGTGTATGGAAATCAGAGAGAAATTACAGAAAGTATTCAGGGACATCTTTGACGATGAAAGTATTGAACTGTTCGATGCAATGACAGCAGATGACATAGAAGATTGGGACTCACTTATGCATGTGAACCTGATTGTAGGCATTGAGCAGGAATTCAATATTAAATTTACAATTGAGGAAGTTATGAAAGTCAAAAACGTTGGAGAATTTATTATAATGATTAAGGATAAAATGAAATAATGAGCGTTACAGAAATTGTATTGAATTACATAAATTTTAAATGAAAAATAAATTACAAAACGCGGGGAAGTATGACAGATTTAGTAAAAACTTTTATTGCCAAAGTATCAGAAAACAACATGTTCCAAAAAAAATATCTTGAAAATTGGAAGGCAGAGGAGTCTGAAAAAGAGGAATTGAATATTCTTCTGCATTACTTTATGGATGAACTGCATTACAATATGGATTTTATAATTGATACATATTTATTTATTATCAATATGGTAGCGGAAGAAACCTATTTTTTCCTAAAACATGGAAAGTACAGAAATTCAACCTTTGAGGAAGCAAATAAGATGGTTTATTCCAATCAGGAATATATGGAAAAATATATGATGGGTTTATCTATTTCGGATTATATATGGATAAGCCATATAAAGATGCTGCGGTACTTTACTGAGAATAGTAAAAGATTTGCAGGAAAGCGCTATCTGGAAATTGGGCCTGGGTTTGGCCAGTATCTGGTAAGGGCATTGTTGCATTGTGATTTTAGGGAGTATCATGCCTGTGATATTAGTAAAACGTCAGTTGAAGGCAGTAATAGATATCTAAGATACAGAAACTTTGCAGATAAATGTGAAGTAATACAACAAGATTTTTTCCAGTTTGATCCGGATGATAAGTTTGACTGTATTGTTATGGGAGAGGTTTTAGAGCATGTGGAGCAGCCTGGGCGAATGCTTGAAAAAATATTTGACCTTTTACAAAAAAAAGGAAAGGCATTTATAACTACAGTAATTAATGCGCCTGCGGTGGATCATATTTTTTTATTCAGCAGTATAGAACAGGTGTTGGATTTGGCAAAAGATGCAGGATTTGTGGTTTTGGATTATTTATGTACAACAGAGGGAGATGTTCCTTTGGAAAAGCAAATAAAAAAGAAGCAGACCATAAATATAGCTATGATATTAGAACGTGTTTGAAAAATAAAGAATATGGTGATGAAAAATATGGATAACGAAAGGAAACAGAAAAATGGAATTTCATCATATAGGGATAGCATGCGCAGATATTGCACAAATGAAACTGTATCTAAATAAAATATATGATGTAACAAGCGTGTCAGAAGAGGTGTATGATGAACTGCAAAAAGCGACTCTTTGTATGATGACATTAAAGGATGGAACGAAGATGGAACTGGTAAAAGGGGAAATAGTTGACAAATTGGTAAAAAGACATCAATTTTTATACCATGTTTGTTATAGTACCAGGGATATAGGAAGAAAAATAAAAGAGCTTGAGGATTTAGGGGCTAAAATGATATCAGAGCCCAAAGCGGCAAAATTGTTTGGAGGAAAACAGGTGGCATTTTTGATGACACAGCTCGGAATTGTTGAACTTCTTGAGAGCTGGGAGTAAAAAAATCCCTTTCCGCCTCATGTAAAACATACCTTCAAAAGTGCGAATCATTCCAAAGGGGTTGAAGAGAGTATCTGATATGCTGTTAAATAAAAGAATACAGTTGTCAGGACTATAGAAACCATCGAATGAAGCAGCTACAAGGAAATGGGGCAGGAGTATGGATATAAACACGACAGCAAATGAAACTACCCTGGAAGTTGCGCTTGTGGGACGGCTGGATAGAAAAGCAGCATCTTTGTTTGAGGCAGAAATCCAAAAGTCGATTAATAATTTCAGAAAACTTGCGCTTAATTTTGAAAAGCTGGAGTATATATCGTCAGAGGGAGTGTACATTCTGTTAGATATACGTAAGAAAGTGAACAGAAAGGGTAAAAAAATGGTGATTCAGAATGTAAATGAAGAGGTTTTAAAGTATTTTGTAGTATCAGGCTTAACCGGCATTTTAAAAATTGAATAATATTGGAAGCATTTAACAAAAATAAAAGGGCTGTTACATGAAGAAAATGGTTCTTTCTGATGTTTGGGTAAATTCGTTATTCTCGTTTGGCTTATAACAAATCCAAAGAATATGTGGATACCCAAAGTTCAGAAAGAACCAAGAAAATTATGTAATGGCTTTTTATTTTTCCCACATGCAATTTAATCACCGGGCAGCAAAAAGCGTTGACAGTATGTACTGTGAGTGCTAAAACAAACAAAGAACCATCCGGTTTTCAGAGGACATCCAATCTTTCTACTGGTACAGTACCGCAGGTGCAGCTTGCGGTATGCGGAGGTATTAACATGAACGAAACCAAAACAAATACACAGCCCCAAAGGGGCATTCAAAAACTTTCCCTTTCTGTTATAATGACAGTGGTAGTTGTGACTGTTGTACTTTTAGCCTGCTGTGTGGGCATTACGGCATATCTGCGAATTTACCAGGCTTCTGTGGAGGATAATGCAGTTACCAGCAGCGAACAGGCAGTCAGGCAGGTGCTTAGTACTTTGGAAAACTACACCAAAGATATTGAAGAAATCATGGGAATGATACGTACTAACATGAGAAAGGAAGAGAGTGGAAAAAACGATTTCATGACAAATCTGATTGCAATCAGAAAAGATGTGGTGCTTATAACGGAATATGACAATGATGGAAATCTCACCAGCTGCTGGCAGGGAGGTAATAAGTTAAAAGAAAAAATTTTAAAAAACCTGTCTTATATGGAAATTCCGGCGGGAGAAGAGAACGTTTATATTTCCAGCCCCCATGTAGAGTCTTTGATTGAAAACGATTACCCATGGGTGGTAACGATTGCCCAGCGGATGCAAAACCATGAAGGAAAAGAGGTTTTGATCTGTATGGATATCCGGTTTTCCAACATTGCAGGTTATGTGGATAATGTGGGGATCGGGCAGCATGGCTATTGTTTTATAATGGATGAAAAGGGGGCCCTTGTCTATCATCCCCAGCAGCAGCTTATTCATGCAGGACTGAAAAATGAAAACCAGGAACTGCTTGTGGGCAGAGGGGATGGTTCTTTCCTGCAGGGGGAAGTGATTTATACCATCCACTCTCTGGATAATAACGACTGGAAAATTGTTGGGGTCAGTTATGTGGATGAAATGATTACTAATAAGCTGGATGAAATGGCGAAGATAATTGGATTTGTATTTATTTTTATGATACTGGCCACCCTTTTGGTGGGAATTATTTCTTCTAAAATGGTATCTAGCCCTATCAATAAGCTTATGGGAGCCATGCAGCAGTTTGAAATGGATGCAGAAAACTTTGAGTTCTGCAGAGTAAACGGCACAAGAGAGATTACAGCTTTATCAGACTCTTTTGGCCATATGGTGGTACAGATACAAGGGCTGATGGAACAGGTGCGCAGGGAAGAGATTACCTTGCGCAAGACCGAACTGAATGCGCTGCAGGCACAGATAAACCCTCATTTTTTATATAATACTTTAGATTCTATAGCCTGGATGTGTGAGGAAGGACGCACCAAAGAAGCTATCATTATGGTAAATGCCCTGGCACGGCTGTTTCGAATAAGTATCAGCCGGGGGCATGAGCTGATTACCATAGAAAAAGAATGCCAGCATGCAGAGAGTTATTTGAAAATCCAAAAATACCGTTATAAAAACAAGTTTACTTATCAATTTGAAATAGAGCAGGAGTGTCTTGGTTATTTTTGCAATAAGATCACCTTACAGCCGATTATTGAGAATGCCATTAATCATGGACTGGATATGTGTGATGAGGGGGTAATCCATATAGGAGTCAAAAAGCAGGGGGAGGATATCCTTATGTATGTGGAGGATAATGGTGTGGGAATGGAAGAAGAGCGGTGCAGGGAAATTCTCCACAGGGAGTCCAGTGACCGGACAGGCATTGGCATTAAAAATGTCAACGATAGAATACGGATTTATTTTGGAGAAAAATACGGTCTGCATATAGAAAGCGAGCTGGATGTGGGAACCAGAGTGGAAATCCGGATTCCCGGAATACAGGAAGAAATTCAGGCAGGGGTATAAAGCAGGAAAAAACAATTAAAACTTCACACTAGGAAGAATGCCCTGACGGACATTCTTCATGCAATGTTTGCGCCGCTCGAAGCGGCATGCGGGGTAGAAATATGAAGACAAATAACAGACCAATATGGCTTCCGCTGCTTGGAATGGGGCTCTTAGCCGGGCTGATGCTCCTGGTTATCTGGGAGCTTAGCAGTGAGTCGCGGCTTTTTTGCAGTAAAGGGACAAAAGAAGGAACAGAAAACCGGAAGCATTATGTGGCAGTGATCGTCAAGTCAACCACTTCCGCTTACTGGAAAAGTGTTTTTGCAGGGGCAAATGCAGCGAAGACAGAATATAACCTTGATATTACGGTAGAAGGACCGGAGGACGAAGAGGATTGTGAAGCCCAGAACCGGATGATAGAAGGGGCAGTGGCGCGAGGGGCGGAGGTAATTGTACTTTCAGCAGTTGATTTTCATGTGAATGCAAAGGCAGTGGAGCAGGCAGTACAGGCAGGAGTAAAAGTAGTAGTAATAGACAGTGATGTTGACAGTGATAAAGTAAGCTGCCGGATCAGCACAGACAATTACCAGGCAGGGCGCATGGTGGGAGAGAGTGTTCTGGATACCAGGGATCAGGCTGTCTGTGTGGGAATTGTAAACTTTGATGAAATTTCTGCCAATGGCCAGCAGCGGGAGGAGGGGTTCCGGGACTCAGTGGCGGAAGATGACAGAGTAACAATTGTTGACGCCGTCAATGTTAATTCTAATGTAGAAAGTGCAAAGGAAGCAACCAGGCTTATGCTTGCCCGGCATCCCCAGATTAATGTAATTGTTACATTTAATGAATGGACCAGCCTGGGAGTGGGATATGCCATTAAGGAGCTTGGACTGGCAGATGAAACGAAAGTGGTTGCTTTTGACAGCAATGTGGTTTCTGTGGGGATGCTGGAAACTGGGGAAGTGGATGCGCTGATTGTGCAAAACCCCTATGCCATGGGATATTTGGGAATAGAGTGCGCCTACCGCCTGCTTAACGGCGGACAGATGGAGCAGACAGTAATAGATACGACAACTACAGTGGTGACCAGAGAAAATATGTTCAGCGAAGAGTGCCAGAGGATTCTCTTTGCGTTTGATTAGAGAGTAAGACAGTTGACCGGAATTATACAATGTGAATAATTTTTGTACAATTATGGTGGAATTTTTGTGCAGTTAGAGTAAATATTTATACCTTTTGCGTAATTATTTGCATAGGAAATAAAAAAATATAATGTTATACTCCTATCGTAAGGTGAATGTGCGTCCCCTTGGAGTATCCATTGGGACATGCAGAAACATTTTATTAAAAGGAGGATTTATTAATGAAAAAGAAAGTTCTGGCTGCATTATTATGTGCGGCAATGACAGTTGGGCTGATCACTGGCTGCGGCGGCAAAGATGATACGCCGGCAGCATCAGATGCAGCAACTGGAGACAAACAGGAAGCGGAAGCTGGTGACGCTGAAGCAGAAAAGAAGGATGAAGCTGAGCAGGAAGCTGACAAGGTAGCTGACGTAGCTCAGGAAGCAGCAGGAGATTTGTCAGAGGCAAACATAGCCGTATTCTATTACACTTATTCAGATACCTATATTGCATCTGTAAGAACAGCCCTTGATGCTGAACTGGACGCTCTGGGAGTTACCTATCAGGATTATGACTCTAACAGTAACCAGACTACACAGAATGAGCAGATTGACACAGCCATCCAGACAGGAGCAAATCTTCTTATTGTAAATATCGTAACTTCCGGTTCCGTTGATGCTTCCCAGACAATCGTTGACAAGGCATCTGCAGCAGGAATTCCTGTAATCTTCTTTAACCGTGCAGTTGAAGGCGATGAAGATGAAGGAAAGGTACTTGGCAGCTATGACAAGTGTGCATTTGTAGGAACCGATGCTCCTGAAGCAGGACATATGCAGGGACAGATGATTGGTGACTATCTGGTGGAAAACTTTGATACAATAGACTTAAACGGCGACGGCAAGATTTCCTATGCAATGTTCATGGGACAGCTTGGAAACGTGGAAGCTATTTACCGTACACAGTATGCGGTAGAAGATGCAAACAAGGTTCTTGAAGCAGCTGGAAAGCCTGCCCTTGAATACTTTGATTCTTCAAACTCTGACTGCTATCAGGTTGACCAGGATGGTAACTGGAGTGCAGTAGCGGCTAATAACTACATGACTACCAACCTTTCCCAGTACAACGAAGGCAATGGCAACATGATCGAGCTTATTATCTGTAACAATGACGGTATGGCTGAAGGTGCAATTTCCGCACTGAATGATAAGGGCTACAACCTTGGAGATGGCAACTGTGTAACAATTCCTGTATTTGGCGTTGACGCAACTGACGCTGCAAAACAGCTGATTGCTGATGGCAAGATGACAGGTACCATTAAGCAGGATGCAGAAGGTATGGCAAAGGGGATTGCTTTCCTTGCACAGAATGCAGCATCAGGAAAAGGTCTGATGGACGGAACAGATTCCTATAATATCTCTCCTAACGTTGCAAACAAGATTTATATTCCTTACGCGGCATATACTGGAGAATGATTTTCATCAAAATGAATTTTGTAACTCTTAAATAATTAAGGGCGGCTGTTAGAATATAGCGGCCGCCTTTTTCAATGAATGTGAGACGGTAAGAAATCTCTGGTGCATGAGGCGGAGAATGAATTTTCCGCAGCAGAGCAGGGAATGTAAAAAATAAAATAATGATGGAGGGCGGAGTATGGAGCATGATGTTCTATTGCAAATGACAGACATCTGTAAAGAATTTCCCGGTGTAAAGGCGCTGGATCATGTTTCCCTGACGGTAAAAAGAGGCACAGTTCACGCGCTGATGGGCGAGAACGGAGCCGGAAAGTCCACCCTGATGAAGTGTCTGTTTGGCATCTATAATAAGGATAGAGGGCAGATTATCTTAGAGGGGAAGGAAGTAAACTTTAAAAGCTCAAAGGAAGCATTGGAAAATGGTGTGGCAATGGTGCACCAGGAATTGAATCAGGCACTGAAACGGAATGTAATGGATAATATCTGGCTGGGACGGTATCCGAAAATTGCAGGGGTTATGGTAGATGAAAAGAAGATTTACCAGGATACAAAGGCAGTGTTTGAAGAACTGGAAATTGATGTTGACCCTAAGCGGGTTATGAGTACGATGCCTGTCTCCCAGCGGCAGATGGTGGAAATAGCAAAGGCTGTTTCCTATCACTCCAAAGTAATTGTATTTGATGAACCCACTTCTTCCCTGACAGAGGAAGAGGTAGAGCATTTGTTTAAGATTATAAATATGCTAAGGGACAGAGGCTGCGGCATTATATATATTTCCCATAAAATGGCGGAAATTTTAAGGATTGCTGATGAAGTAACTGTTATGAGAGACGGTACCTATGTGGCCACAAAGCCCTCGGCAGAACTGACAATGGAAGAAATTATCCGGCTGATGGTTGGCCGGGAGCTTAACAACCAGTTCCCGCCTAAGACCAATAAACCGGGAGAAGTGGCGCTTGAGGTAGAGCATTTGACAGCTCAGTATTCTCTTCTTAAGGATGTCTCTTTTAAGGTGAGAAAAGGAGAGGTAGTTGGGCTTGCAGGTCTTGACGGCAGCGGCAGGACCGAGTGCCTGGAAAATATTTTCGGAGTGGCAACCAGAAAGTCAGGTACCATTAAACTGGATGGGAAGGTAGTCCGAAACAGGAATTCCAGAGAATCCATTAAGAACGGCTTTGCTCTTTTAACAGAAGAGCGCAGGGCTACCGGGATTTTCAGTATTTTAAATATCCGTGAAAATACGGTGATATCCAGTTTGAAAAAACATCTGAAATATCACCTTTATTTAAATGATAAGACAATGAAAGAGGATACGCAGTGGTCCATTGACGCCATGCACACGAAAACGCCTACACAGGAGACAAAGATACGTTCTCTTTCCGGAGGAAATCAGCAGAAGGTTATTCTGGGCAGATGGCTGTTAACGGAACCGGAGGTTCTGCTCCTGGACGAACCTACAAGAGGAATTGACGTAGGCGCCAAATATGAAATTTATCAGCTGATTCTTGATCTGGTAAATAAGGGAAAAGTGGTAATTATGGTATCTTCTGAGATGCCTGAGCTTTTGGGAGTCTGCGACAGGATTTTAGTAATGTCCGGCGGACGGCTTGCAGGCGAGGTGGATGCGAAAAAGACAACGCAGGAGGAAATTATGACTCTTGCTGCCAAATATGTATAAAAGGAGGCTTGGAGCATAAATGAAAGCAATTTCCAATATCAAACAGCGTTATGCAAATTATCAGAGTCTGGATGCTGCTGATAAGAAAATGTTCTGGAAAGAAGCGCTGGTAAATAATGCGATGTATATTATGATGATTATTGCAGTTATTTACACCTATACCCAGAATAACCGTTTCCTTACGGTAGGTTCCATTGTAAATGTTCTTTCCCTTTCAGCGGCATATATTCCTATTGCCTGTGGTATCGCGGGATGTATCGTACTGACTGGTACAGACCTTTCCGCAGGGCGTGTGGTGGGACTTACGGCCTGTATTTCCGCCTCCCTTTTACAGGCAGCAGACTATGGAACGAAGATGTTTCCCGACCTGCCGGTAATGCCTATTTTTCTGGTTGTTTTGATTGTTATTGTGGTAGGCGGTCTTGTGGGATGGGTGAACGGATTTTTTGTTGCAAAGTTCCAGCTCCATCCATTTATTGTAACACTGGCAACACAGCTTATTGTAAACGGACTTTTGCTGATATATATTATGATTAACGGAAATAATGGACAGCCCCTTTCCGGTCTGGACAAATCCTTTAAGGATTTTGTTACGGGCAGCCATTTATCCTTGTTTGGAACACCGATTCCAAACTATGTATGGTATGCTTGTGCCATTGTTGCGATTATGTGGTTTATCTGGAATAAAACCACCTTTGGAAAGAACATGTTTGCGGTGGGTTCCAACCCGGAAGCGGCCAATGTATCCGGTGTTAATGTAATGAAAACCACTATTTTAGTACATACTCTTGCAGGTGCAATGTATGGAATTACCGGATTTATAGAGTCTGCGCGTATTGGTTCCAACACAGCAACAACGGGAGCAAACTATGAAAGTGATGCAATTGCGGCCTGCGTTATCGGCGGTGTATCCTTTGTAGGTGGTACCGGAAAGATAAGCGGCGTGGTAACAGGCGTTTTCCTTCTGCGTATAATTTTCGTTGCGCTGCAGTTCCTTTCCATAAACCAGAACTGGCAGTATATTATCAAGGGTGTGATTATTCTTGTTGCCTGTGCCATAGATATGAGAAAGTATCTGGTTCGCAAATAGGCAGATAATATTTTTAGGGGATAGGTTGGATTAGAACTTATCCTCTTTTTTAGGCAGGAAAAGTAATGATAAAATAAATAACAGGGAATGGCAGTTGGAAAATAGTAATTGGGGAAACAGCAGGATGGAAGAGCAGAAAGAAATAAATAAGGAAACAAATAATCCTTCAGGGAAAAAATGGTTTGGAAGGGGCGTTTATGGCAGTAAGGATGTCCCTATCCGGGTATTGGACGGCCTGATTATCGGGGCTGTTGTAACGGTGATTGTCCTTACTGTTCTTTTTACCATAAATGGTGGGTTTTATATAACCTTTGACACAGACGGGGGCAGTCAGGTGGCGGAACAGAAACGGAGATATGGGGAGAAAATAAGAGAACCGGAATGTCCTTTTAAAGCAGGCTATGACTTTAAGGGATGGGTGACTTCGAAGGATATATCTCTGGCTGAAGAATGGAATTTTGAAGAAGATGAAGTTGTGGAGGACGTTACCTTATATGCCTTATGGGAACCGGCGCAAATCAGAGTAAAGCTTGACTTAAACGGCGGAAAGCTTGAAGAAGGAGAAGAAGCAAAGGAAGTTTATGTAACCTTCGGAGAAGCTTACGGCAGTCAGCTGCCTGTCCCCCAAAAGGAAGGATTTGACTTTTTGGGGTGGGAATATGGCGGAGCAATGATTGATGAAAATTCCATAGTGACAACCAGCGGAGAGCATATGCTGACAGCAAAATGGGGGATATAGCCCGAAGAACTAAAAAAATTACGATTGCTTCTGTACGGGTTACGGGGTATAATAGACAGGAGGCGCCTGGCGGGATATAAGGAGAAAAGAGATGAGAGAGAAAGGAAGAGCGGCTATCTATCTGATGGCGGCAGTCTATTTATTTAGTCTTGCCTGTAAAATGTATGGGGCGAGAATGGAGCATGGCGGGGAGGATTATGCGTTAATGATAATTTTTACCGTTATTTTTGCCCTTTTTGGTATTGCGCTTACTGTTTTTTCTGTAGTACTATTTAAAAAGTATTCATCCCATGGCAGCGCCAATCAAAAGGAAAATGCCCTGGAAGATAAAGGCTGCGAAAAGTAAATTTAACATGCAGGGGAAGCCTGTATTTAACTGGCAGCTAATTAAGAATGGAGGATTACCATGAGCAAAGAACTTGCAAAGACCTATGACCCTAAAGGGATTGAGGATAGACTTTATCAGAAATGGATGGATAAAAAATATTTCCATGCCGAAGTGGATCATGCGAAAACGCCGTTTACCATTGTAATTCCTCCCCCCAATATTACCGGACAGCTTCATATGGGACATGCGCTGGACAACACTATGCAGGACATTTTAATCCGCTTTAAAAGAATGCAGGGATACAATGCTCTCTGGCAGCCGGGGACAGATCATGCCAGCATTGCCACGGAGGTTAAGATTATTGAAAAGCTGAAGGAAGAGGGAATAGAAAAGGAAGACCTTGGACGGGAAGGGTTCTTAAAGCGGGCATGGGAATGGAAAAAGGAATACGGCGGACGTATCATCAGCCAGCTGAAAAAGCTTGGTTCCTCCTGTGACTGGGACAGAGAGCGCTTTACCATGGATGAAGGCTGTAATAAGGCGGTTACGGAAGTATTCTGCCAGATGTATGAAAAAGGCTGGATTTACAAAGGAAACCGCATTATCAACTGGTGCCCGGTATGCAATACCTCTATTTCCGACGCAGAGGTGGAGTATGCAGAACAGGCAGGCCATTTCTGGCATATTAAATATCCGCTGATTGAAGAAGACGGAAGTGTAAGCACCACACGCTTTGTGGAATTTGCAACTACCAGACCGGAAACCATGCTGGGAGATACGGCAGTGGCGGTGAACCCGGAGGATACACGTTATAAGGATATCATAGGAAAGAAACTGATGCTGCCAATTGTAAACAGAGAAATTCCTGTGGTGGCAGATGCCTATGTGGATATGGAATTTGGTACCGGCGTGGTGAAAATAACGCCTGCCCATGACCCCAACGATTTTGAGGTGGGAAAAAGGCACAATTTGCCGGAAATTAATATATTAAATGATGATGCCACTATCAATGAAAACGGCGGTAAATACTGTGGCATGGACCGTTATGCGGCAAGGAATGCCATTGTGGAAGAGTTAAAGGAAATGGGGCTTTTGGTCCGCATTGAAGATTACTCCCATAATGTGGGAACCCATGACAGGTGCAAGACAACCATTGAGCCGATGATTAAGCAGCAATGGTTTGTTAAAATGAACGAACTGATTAAGCCAGCGGTGGAAGCAGTGAAAAATGGAGATATCCGGCTGATCCCTTCCCGTATGGAAAAAATATATTTTAACTGGACGGACAACATCAGGGACTGGTGTATTTCAAGACAGCTCTGGTGGGGACACAGGATACCAGCCTATACCTGCAATAAGTGCGGGAAAATTCAGGTAAGCGCCAGCGCACCTTCCAGCTGTCCGGAATGTGGACATGAGCATTTTACCCAGGATCCGGATACATTGGATACATGGTTTTCTTCTGCCTTGTGGCCTTTTTCAACCTTGGGATGGCCAAATCAGACAGAGGATCTTAAGTATTTTTATCCTACAGATGTGCTGGTGACAGGATATGACATTATTTTCTTCTGGGTAATACGGATGATTTTTTCGGGCTATGAACAGATGGGACAAAAGCCCTTTAAAACAGTATTATTTCATGGCCTTGTGAGGGATTCCCAGGGCAGGAAAATGAGTAAATCTCTTGGAAATGGTATTGACCCGCTTGAAATCATTGAACAGTATGGAGCGGATGCCCTGCGGCTTACCCTGATTACAGGGAATGCGCCTGGAAATGATATGCGTTTTTATTATGAGCGGGTGGAGGCGAGCAGAAATTTTGCCAACAAAATATGGAACGCTTCACGGTTTATCATGATGAATATGGCAGCAGATGAAAAGCTGGCAGGAAGCATAGAAAATATAGATTTTGGGGAGCTTTCCTTAGAGCCTGTGGATAAATGGATCCTTTCAAAGCTGAACAGGCTGGTGAAGGAAGTAACTGACAATATGGAAAGCTTTGAGCTTGGCATTGCGGTTTCCAAGATTTACGATTTTATATGGGATGAATTTTGCGATTGGTATATTGAAATGGTGAAACCCCGGCTTTATAATTCAGACGATGTGGAAAGCAAAAAAGCGGCTCTGTGGACCTTGAGGAATGTGCTGATTGACGGGTTAAAGCTTCTTCATCCTTATATGCCCTTTGTTACGGAGGAAATTTTCTGCACGCTGCAGTGGGCGGAAGAGTCAATTATGGTTTCCTCCTGGCCGGTTTACAATGAAAAACGGAATTTTGAAAAAGAAGAAAAGGAAATTGAAATTATAAAAGAAGCGGTGAGAGGTATCCGCAACATACGTTCAGAGATGAACGTTCCCCCTAGCAGAAAAGCAAAGGTATTTGTGGTAAGTGAACAGGAAGAAATTTTATCAGCTTTTACAGAGGGCAGGCTTTTTTTCCAGTCCCTTGCGTACGCATCGGAGACAAATATCCAAAAAGACAAAGCGGGAATTGACAAGGATGCAGTATCAGTAGTGATTGCAGGTGCAACTCTTTATATTCCATTTGCGGAATTGGTTGACACAAAGCAGGAAATCATACGCCTTGAGAAAGAGGAAAAGCGTCTTTTGGGAGAATTGGAGAGGGTAAACGGGCTGCTTGGCAATGAGCGGTTTTTATCAAAAGCACCTGAAGCAAAAATTGCGGAAGAAAAAGAAAAGCTGGAAAAATACACTCAAATGATGAAACAGGTCAAGATACGTTTGCAACAACTACGTGGTTAGTGATACAATAGGTTCAGGGGAGCGATCTTCTGAACCTGTTTTGCAGTATTTGTTTGTATATGGAAAGGAGGGGGATAAAATGAACGAGAATGAAAATGAAGGTTTTTTATCGGAAGAAGAACTTGACGAGCTTCGCAAGGAAATTGAGGCGCTTACAGGATCAAGTGACGGGGATATATTTGATAATATGACGGCGGCAGAGCCGCTGCCGGAAAGCCAGATCTTAAGTGATATGGCGGAAGAGGTTGATATAAGCCCTCTTACGATTGAGGAAAATGGTTCTTATGTAAAAGTTTCAAATGACGGTATGACGGCATGGCTTTATCTGACAGTGCCTTCCAGAGGAAAAGATAATTATACGATGGAGGAATTGAAGGATTTTTTGATTAAAAACGGAGTGACAAACGGTTATCACCGATCCAATCTGGCAGCGATGATTAAGAAGAAGGTATACGAAAGAGAAATTGTAGTTGCCCAGGGACAGCCAGCCATTGATGGACAGGACGGTTATTTTGAGTATAAATTTGATACGGAACAGCGCAGGGCGCCCAAAGTTATGGAAAATGGCAGGGTAGACTATACCAATATGAGCTCACTGCAGAATGTGCGGAAAGGCGATGTTGTGGCGATTTACCATCATGCCCAGGAAGGACAGGAAGGGTATGATGTGAGGGGAAAGGTTCTGCCTACAAACCGGGTGAAAGACGTTCCGCCTATACGCAGCAGTCAGGCTATTTCCAATGATGCGGATCCTGATATTTATGTTGCAATGAAAGACGGTAAGATTGAGCTTAAAAATGGGAAAATAGATATTCAGGCTCTCCATGAAATTAACGGGGATGTTACGCTGATAACCGGAAGAGTGGAGTTTTTTGGGGATGTTGTAATTAATGGAAATGTGGAGTCCGGTGTGGTGGTCCGTGCCGGCAGGAATATTGAAATAAAAGGTACCGTGGAGGCTGTTAATCTCTTTGCCGGAGGCGATATTATACTAAGCCGCGGCATTCAGGGCGCGCAGAAGGCGAAGGTTTCAGCAAGAGGTACTGTATTTGCAGACTTTATTGAACATACAGTTGTGGTAGCGGGCGGAAATGTACAGGCAAACACAATCTTAAATTCCAGAATTTCCACTGACGCTGAAGTGGTGCTTACCGGGAAAAAGGGAGCAATTATTGGGGGATACACCCATGCACTGATGGGAATAACGGCTACGGAGGTTGGAAACCCGGCTGAGGTGCGAACAGTGGTCCATGTAGGATGTGAAAAAGAAATATACACCAAGCACCAAAGCGCCAAGGTAACGGAAATAGCGCTTTCTGACGAGATAAAGGAAATGGCAGAGGAACTTGGAATGATTTATGCCAAGAAAAAAGCAGGGAAAATTTCTGAATTGATGGAAGACCGGTGTAAGACGCTTGAATCAAAGATTGCCTCTATGAAGAGGGATCTGGGAGAAAGTTCAAGAGAGCGCAAGGCAATGGAGGAATTAATTACAAAGGGTCTGTCTTCCGAAATCTGTATAAGCGGAAACATTTACCGGGGAACGGTGATTGGTATGGCACAGGTACAGATGCCCATTGAACACAGCACCTGTTTTATGAAGTATTTCCAGCAAAACGGAATGATAGAAAGCAGCGTTTTGGCATTTTCGGCATCTTAATGATGGAAAATATATTTGCAGTCTCGCAGGCAGTGCCTGCGATAGGCGGGGGATAATTATGAAAGCATATAAAGAAGCGGAAGCATATATTCTTTCAATTCCCAAATTCGCGGGAAAGCATTCTCCTAAAGACACAGAAAGACTGTTGGAGAAGATTACCGGCAACGGGGTAAAAAGTAAGATAATCCATATAGCAGGCACAAACGGAAAAGGTTCCGTTTGTGCTTATTTGCGCTCCATTCTGCTTCAAGGCGGATGCAGCGTGGGAATGTTTATATCACCCCATCTTGAAAGTATGAGGGAAAGAATATCTTTTGGCAGTGAAATGATTTCAGAGGAAGCTTTTGTGCAGGTCTTCAGGCAGGTAAAGGAGCTTGCAGAGGCGGAAGCAAAAAAAGGGCATGAACATCCTTCTTTTTTTGAGTTTCTTTTTTTAATGGCAATGGTGTACTTCAAGGAAAAGGAGCCGGAATATCTTATTTTAGAGACAGGTATGGGAGGAAGGCTGGATGCCACAAATTGTATTTCCAGGCCGGAGGTCTGTGTGATTACGGAAATTGGATTGGACCATATGCAGTATCTTGGAGATACCATTGAAAAAATAGCGGCGGAAAAGGCAGGAATTATTAAGCCGGGAGTGCCTGTGGTTTTTGTTGATAAACGGGAAGAGAGCACAAGAGTTTTGACGGAATATGCAAAAAAAATGGAAAGTCCGGCGATTATCATCAAAAAAGATGATATTTTGAATGTGAATATAGGCAATAAAAGCATTGATTTTTCTTTTCATTGTGGTTATTATAATTATGTTAGTCTTTCACTGGGGACAACTGCCCTTTATCAGACGGAAAACGCGTCTTTAGCCCTGGTAGCGGCAGGTGCGCTTGGTGATAAGAGAATTTCGCCAAAGGTTATACGGCAGGGGTTATGGCAGGCCCGCTGGCCAGGCAGGATGGAAGAGGCTTTGCCGGGAATTTTTCTGGATGGCGCCCATAATGAAGATGGAATAGCCGCTTTGCTGGATACGGTCAGGAGAGATGGCTGCAGTGGAAAAAGATGGATATTGTTTGGCGTTGTGGAAGATAAGCGTTATGATGTAATGATACGGGAAATTGCTGATTCGGCGCTTTTTGCAGGAGCGGCGGTGGCAACTCTGGAATCAGACAGAAGCGCTTCCGCAGACAGATTAAAAACAGTTTGGAAGCAGTATAAGGAAGTTCCCTCCGTTTTTTTTGACAATGTGCAGGAGGCATATCTGCATTTGCTAAAGCACAGAAAAAAGGAGGATATCATATATATTGCCGGATCGCTATATTTAATAGGACAGATAAAGTTCCTGATGAGGAGAATGCAGAATGATTGATTTTGAAGAGGAATTAAAGAAGTTCCGTCCCAGCCTTGAGGTGGAGGACGCGGAAGAGGCCATAACAAGCCAGGATTTGACGGACATGGCGGATATACTGATAAGGATGGCAGAGAAAACCAAAAAAGACGAGGAACAAGAGTAAGGAGAACGGCATGAATTGTTATAATTGTGGATGCCGTTTGTCAGAATATGATTTTTGTACGGGATGTGGCGTGGACGTAACTCTTTATAAAAAGATTATGTTTATCTCCAACCGTTTTTATAATGATGGGCTGGAAAAAGCTTCTGTAAGAGATTTATCAGGGGCCATAGTCAGCTTACGGCAGAGTATAAAATTTAATAAAAATAATGTAGATGCAAGAAATCTTTTAGGGCTTGTTTATTTTGAGATGGGCGAAGTGGTGACGGCGCTTGAAGAGTGGGTAATCAGTAAAAATTTACGCCCCAAGAAAAATATTGCGGATGATTACATTGATTTGATACAGGCCAATCAGTCCCGTCTGGACTCTATAAATCAGACAATTAAAAAGTATAATCAGGCCCTGCTTTATTGTAGGCAGGACAGCTCTGATCTGGCTATTATACAGTTAAAAAAGGTCCTTTCTTATAATCCGAAGTTTGTCCGGGCCCATCAGCTTCTTGCACTTCTTTACATTAATACGGAGGAATGGGATAAGGCCCAAAAGGAGCTTTATAAGTGCAGCCAGATAGACATTAACAATACCACCACGCTGCGGTACCAAAGGGAAGTGGAAAGTATGCTTTCTCCGGAGGCGGCAGTAAAAAATACATCCAGGAAAAAGCCTTCCCGGGGGGATAATGTTGTGCGCTATCGCAGCGGAAATGAGACAATTATCCAGCCGGTCAATGTAAAAGAGTCAAAAGGCGTTTCTTCACTGCTTAACTTAGGAATTGGGGTGATTATTGGACTTGCAATTGCCTGCTTTTTGATCTTACCGGGGCAGGTTCAAAATGCCAAGGCGGGTATCGCGGATAGCTTAAGAGAGGTCAGCGAGCAGTCTGACGCCAAATCAGCTACCATAGATGAACAGGAGAAAGAAATACAAAGGCTTACCAAGGAAAATGCAGAGCTTTCGGAGCAAGTGGCTTCTTATCAGGGAACAGACGGCACTATCAGGGTGACAGATGGTCTTATGATGGCGGTGGATACTTATCTGAAAAACCCCGGCAACGTGGAGGCGATTGCGGCCTGCCTGGAAGCGCTGGACGGAGAAGAATCTGAAGAAGACGGGCAGTACAAAACAGAGGCATACACCAGTTTATATAACAGTCTTCTTGCACAGGTGAGTGATAAACTGGCAGATTACTACTATAACATTGGACATACCAGCTACCGGGCGGAGGAGTTTGAGGCTGCACTTCCGAACCTGTTAAAAGCTTATCAGTATGATGAGAAAAATGGCGATGCTCTGTTTTATCTGGGGAACTGTTACCGGGCAACAGGCGAAATTGATAAGGCAAAAGAGGTTTATGCAAAAGTAATTGACGATTTCCCCGGCACGGTTAAGGCAAACCGGTCAGAAACCTATCTGGCTGAAATTAACAATGCGGAGCAATAAACTTACCGCTTACTATGAAGATATTTACCGGCGGATAATAAGGTGATACTTTGAATTTATATGGAATTACAAAAGAGGACAAGCTTTAAGTTTGTTCTCTTTTTTTAGGAGGGAAGCGCATGGAAGATAATTTTAGGGTTATTGAGAATTACCTGATGGTTAAAATGCCGGAAGAGGTGGATCATCACCAGTCAGCTTATATAAGCAGAAAGGCGGATGAGTATATTATGAAGGACGGGGTGGGGAATATTGTTTTTGATTTTGAAGACACCCACTTTATGGATAGTTCAGGTATTGGTATTATTATAGGAAGATATAAAAAAATATCCTATTTTGGCGGAAAAGTGTTTGCTGTCAATGCAGATACGCGGATTAAGAGGACTTTGATGATCTGCGGGTTACATAAAGTAATAGAAATAATGGAATAAAAATGGAAGTGCAATTACAGAACTAGTATTCCGGAGGAAAAGAAGATGGAAACAGATCAGAAGGTTGGAAGCAGGATAAAGAGTGACATGATTCTGCACAATGAAATGGAGATCGTGTTTGATGCCATTTCAGTAAATGAGGCATTTGCAAGGATTGCGGTGGCAGCCTTTGTGACGCCTTTAAATCCCACAATAGAAGAGATATCGGATATTAAGACTGCAGTTTCGGAGGCAGTTACCAATGCCATCATTCATGGTTATGACGGGCAGTTCCGGCAGGAAAAGCAGCTGGACGGTGAGCCTCAGGTGTATCTGCGCTGTCTGATAGAAGAGGATGTACTGCATGTGGAGATTAAAGATAAGGGAAGGGGAATTGAGGACATTGAACAGGCAATGGAACCTCTTTTTACAACAAAACCGGAGATGGACAGGTCCGGCATGGGGTTTGCGTTTATGGAAGCCTTTATGGACGACCTGGAGGTGGAGTCGGCGCCCGGATGCGGCACTACGGTGCTTATGAAGAAAAAGCTGGGAACCTCCTCATGGATCAGGCAAGAGGAATAACATATGATGGAAAATGCAGTACTTATCGAGAGAGCACAGGCAGGAGAAAAGGAAGCAAGAGAAGTACTGATAGAGCAAAATCTGGGACTGGTCCGTCATATAGTCAAGCGTTTCTGGGGAAGAGGATATGATGCGGAGGACTTATTTCAAATCGGAGTGATTGGTCTGATAAAGTCCATAGACAAATTTGACACAAGCTATGACGTGAAATTTTCTACCTATGCAGTGCCTCTTATTACAGGAGAAATTAAACGTTTTATACGGGATGATGGTATGGTGAAGGTTTCCCGGACTTTAAAAGAAAACGGCATAAAAGTAAAATGTGCAAAGGAAAGACTTGGCAGTAAATTAAACAGGGAGCCTTCCGTTGAAGAGGTAGCAGCAGAAGCCGGGCTTACGGTGGAAGAAATGATGCTTGCGATGGAAGCCTGCGTTCAGGTAGAGTCTATTTATAAGTCTGTTTATCAAAATGATGGAAATGAGATATTTATGGTGGACCAGCTTGCAGACGAAAAACAAAATGAGCAGGAAACGCTTTTGAACCATTTGGTGGTACAGCAGCTTATGGAAAATCTTTCGGAAAGGGAACAGACATTGATAAAATTACGATACTTTCAAGGAAAAACACAGACAGAAGTTGCCCAGGTCCTGGGAACCAGTCAGGTGCAGGTAAGCCGGATGGAAAAGAAGATTCTGCTGGATATGCGGCAGAAAATGGCAGGGACTTAAAGACAGGATTTTATATGATTGACATTGTTTTTTTTGTATAGTAAAATTTTGCAGGTAACAGCCGGATGAATGTTAGAGCGTGTTTGAAAAATTATTTCCAACATCTGCACGCGGAAAACCGCGTCCCCACATTTGCTGGGAAGCATTTTTCAAACATGCTCTAGAAGAAGACACAGGAATTTGTAGAGGTACGTATGAAAAAAAGCAAAACTGTTATAGCATTTGTATTAAGTGTGGCTGTTTTGTTCCAGCCACTTATTGGGGTACAGGCATCGGAAAAGGGTGTGGAGCCATCCGGTTTGGGGGAAGAAGTCTTGGAAAGTGAGACAGAACAAGAGGACGGAACCCAGGAAGAAAAAGACGTGGAAAACCATAATACGGATGATGATAGCGGCGGGTACGAAGAAGATTTGGAGATAGAAGCCTATTTGAAAGAAGCAAAAGAGGCGCTTCGTTCTATTACGTCAAAGGAGACGGTGATGGCTCTTGTCTACCTGTGCGATGCGTATAAGGTGAGAAGAGAACCTGACTTAAATAGTGAGGCTGTGGTCAGCGCGGCGTCAGGCGCCACCGTAATCATAAAAGGAATAGGGCTGGATGAGGATTACAATATCTGGTATCAGGCAGATTTAGAAGTAAATGGAACTTCTTATTCCGGTTACATAGAAAGAGGGTATCTGGCATACTCCAATGAGCTGTTTCTGGAGTGGGAAGACAGCTTTTTCCCACAGAGCGCAATGTTTGCGGCACAGCCTGACGGATACCCGGATATTGAACTGTTTCCAGCTTCTTATCAGGATCCTCTGCGGCGTTTAAAGCAGGCGCACCCAAACTGGATTTTTGTTAAGCAGGACACAAAGCTGGAGTGGCAGAGTGTTGTTAAAAATGAGGATTATAAGGACAGAAATTTAATCAGTGAAAGTATGGGGGCTGCCTATAAGGGAGATAAGCACAGTCCGGGATGGTATTTTGCAACCAATGCGGCGGTCCAGTATTATCTGGACCCAAGAAATTTCCTGGACGAAACCAGAATTTTTCAGTTTGAGCAGCTTACATACAATCCATCCTATCATTCAAAGGCGGCGGTGCAGAATATTTTAAATACTACCTTTATGAAAGGAGAGCTGCCAGAAGCCGGTATGACTTATGCGGATGCTTTTTATCAGATAGGCGTCTCCCTTAAGGTTAGCCCTTTTCATCTGGCCTGTCGGGTTTATCAGGAACAGGGAAAAGGCACTTCGCCGCTTATTTCCGGCAACTATACAGAGACAAAAGGGTATAAAGGATATTACAATTATTTTAACATCGGCGCTTTTGGAACTACTACAAAACAGGTAATTGAAACCGGACTTGCAAGAGCGGTAAAGGAAGGGTGGAATACCCGCTATAAGGCGTTAAATGGCGGTTCTGTGATACTTGCAAAAAATTATATTTTAAGGGGACAGGACACTCTTTATCTACAAAAATTTGATGTGGATGCCAGTGACGGTTCTTTGTATACCCACCAGTATATGCAGAATATTATGGCTCCTTACAGCGAATCCCAGATGGTAAAGAAAGCATACACAGGAACAGGCGCTTTGGATAATCCTTTTGTGTTTAAAATTCCAGTATACCGGAATATGCCGGCAACTGCCTGTCCCCAGCCTACAGCCGGAGCAACGGCCACCCCCACAGCCAGTGTAAGGCCAACAGCCACACCCACCGCCAGTGCAACGCCTACGGCAACACCAACGGCCAGTGCAACGCCCACGGCAACACCAACGGCCAGTGCAACGCCCACGGCAGCGCCCACCGCCAGTGTAACGCCTGCAGCCACGCCAACGGCCAGCGTAAGGCCCACGGCAGCACCGACGGTCAGTGCAACGCCCACCACAGCGCCCACCGCCAGTGCAACGCCTGCAGCCACACCAACGGCCAGTGTAACACCCAAGGCCACACCCACGGCCAGCGTAAGGCCAACAGCCACACCCGCCGCCAGTGTTGTACCAACGGCTGTGCCGACAGCCAGTGCCAGTCCAAGGGCCAGTGCCGCATCAAAGGCAACGCCAACAGCAGAGGCGGCAGCTTCGCCTGGAGCTGTGGTTACGCCCACAAACAATCCTTCAGGCAATGCTGCAGCTACGGCCTTACCAACAACAAAGCCGACAACAAAACCAACGGCCAGTCCAACGGCTATGCCTAAAGCCAGCGCCACACCAACAGCAGTTATACCAACCAAACAGCCTGACGCAACAGTGAAACCTACTGCGCCGGGGGATGAAAAGGTTCCTGCGGCAACGCCTATAGCAACGGCCAGTCCCTCAAAGACGCCTGATACGGGAATTATTACGATGCCTACATGGGAGCCGGTGCCGGAAGGTAGTCCGTCACCTGGGGGAAAACCGGTAGCTGCCAGTCCGTCGCCAACTGCAACTTCTTTACCTGCAGCCAGCCCCTCTAAAAGGCCGGATGGTATGATAACAGCGCCTGAATGGGAGCCGGTTCCCACTGCAAGGACAGAAGCGGAAGCTACAAAGAAACCAGAGACACAAGCCTCACAGCCGGAAGCATCTGGGACGGAAGAAAATCAAAAGCCGGAAGACGATTCTGGAACAGCATCTGAAACAGAAGGAACGGCAAGTGCAAATGAAGGACAAAAGACAGAAAGCGGACAGCCGGCAGAAGCGCCCGTTACATTAGCTTCACCAGCCCTGGAAAGCAGCAAAAGCAATACGCAGGGGAGCTTAAATATTACAGAGAATACAAACTCTCTGGGGGTTACAGTGGCAGCAGCAACGCCCAGACCTTTAACGGAAACAGAAGAAAGCGCTCCTCTTACGCTGGATATGAAAGAGGCAAATATGATTTATGCCCAAACCTTAGAGCAGATTAAGGCGCAGGGGAGAGAAGTGATTCTTGTAATGAGTGACAAGATAAGCTGGACAATAAATGGCAGTAAGATAGAAGAGGATGCGCTTACGGATATTAACCTGACAGTGACCCTTGGAAACAGTAAAATACCAAAAGATAAGCTGGCAATACTGACAGCAGGAGAAAATTACGTTGAAATGTCACTAGCCCATGAAGGAGCCTTTGGTTTTACAGCAGCTTTATCCGTGGAACTGGATAACGCACAGCCCGGACAGTATGCGAACCTGTTTTATTATAATGAGGAAAAGGGAGACTTCGAGTTTATGTGCGCCGCTTTGGTAAGTAATATGAGAAAAGCGGTATTTGAGTTTAGACATGCCTCCGATTACGTGATTATTATCAGCGATGACACAAAAGAAAATCTGCTTATGGAAAAGGCTGATGAAATGGAAACAGCGAAAGTACGGCAGATGGAAGAGGAGGCACAGGCAAAGGAAGAACTTCCGGCAAAAGAACCGGGCAGGGCAGCAGGGTTTATTATAGTGATTCTTTTGGCAAGCGCAGTGATTGGAATCGGTGCGTATCTGATATTTAAGAAAAAAGGTGATAAATAACCAGGTGGATATGAGGATGGAAAGAGTTTTATTATTTAATTTTAAAGACGAATCGCAACTTAAAGCGGTACAGGCAGTGCTGTCCCTTTTGCAGATTCCGGACAGGCTGGTGCCTGTGGAAGGCTATGGAATGCCGCTTGGGGCACTGGCGGCAGGGGAGAGCCTGCCTTCCGTATTAAGCAGTCAGAAATGGGAGCTTGGAGGACAAATGATGGTATTTGCCGGATTACGGGAGGATAAGCTGGAAGGCCTTCTTTCCATGCTCCGTTCCAACCCGGCATGTGGGAAAATTCCATATAAAGCGGTATTAACTCAGGTAAACCGGAATTGGGATGCCTTTACTTTGTTTCATGAGCTGCAAAGGGAACATGCGGCTATGCACTCAGCAACATAATTTGAAACTGTGTACCGGATTCAGGAGGCAAAGCGGCAGCGCTGCCTCCTGAATTTATAAGGAATTACTTGTGACAAAATATCCGATTGATTTATTCTGCCAATGGCATGTATAATAAATAGTACTGACATACAGATGGACGCTGCGGGCATTACATAACTGTAAATGTTATGTAATTGCGAAACTTGAAGTTGTGGAAATATTCTGATAATATATTCCACTCAAATCCTGTTACACCGGACATTCCATCAAGCCCAGCAGGGCAGAAAACAGTCGGGTAGCATTCCTCCTGCCTTCTATGGTCTTGATTCCATGGTGCATAAGGCTTTTCGCAGAATATTTAGCAAGTTTACGAGTTTCGCAAGTACCTACTGTCAATGTATACGAAAGGAAGGATAAGGGATGAATACCTCTAATTGTGTTTCCGATATGACGGATGTCGTAAAAACAGAAAGTAAGCTGGCTAAATTAAAGGTCATTATATGTGATGTGGATGGGACACTGACAGATGGGGGCGTGTATTATGATGAGCATGGAAATGAGCTGAAAAAGTTTAATACGCGTGACGCCGCCGGATTTTTTTGTGCCAGAGCTGTGGGAATTGAGGTAATAGTTCTCACAGGAAGAGAGTGTTACGCAACCACCAGAAGAATGAAGGAACTGCATGTTTCCCATGTGGAACAGCATATAGCGGATAAAGCTGCCTGGCTGGAAGCGTATATGGAGAAAAACGGTTATCAAAAGGAAAATGTTGCCTATATTGGGGACGACTTAAATGATTTAAAACCTATGTGGCTGACAGGATATATTGGGTGTCCGGCAGATGCTGTTCCTGAGGTTTTGGATGCGGCAGATTACGTTACTGCGTATAAAGGCGGAGAAGGCGCGGTAAGGGATTTTGTGGCCCATATCCTAAAGGAAAGGGGGCAGTGGGAGGGGGCATACCAAAAAGCATATCGTTTGGGAATATAAAAGCTGTCTGAAAATGACAGAGGGAAAGGAGACTATTTCTTGAAAACAGTAATAATGGCAGGCGGAAAGGGCACAAGAATATCTTCACTGGCTTCGGATATTCCCAAGCCAATGATTAAGATTGCAGATAAACCGGTGCTTGAGCATGAAATAGAATGTCTGCGGGATCAGGGATTTACAGATATTATTATAACTGTAAGTCACCTGGGAGAAGTTATCATGGATTATTTTGGAGACGGAAGCGGTATATCTCCGGCAACGGGCAGACCTTTTGACGTTCATATTGAGTATTTCGTGGAGAGACAGCCTCTTGGAAACGCCGGCGCTTTGTTTAAAATTAAGGATAGGCTGACAGAAGATTTTTTCCTGCTGATCGGGGATTCTCTCTTCGATATTAATTTTAACCGTTTTGCTCAATTTCATAAATCGCATGGGAAAATGGCAACCTTGTTTACCCATCCCAATTCCCATCCCTATGACAGCAGCCTTATTGTTGCCGACAGAGAAGGCAATGTGAAAGAATGGCTTTTAAGAGAGGACAAACGCCCCAGATGGTACAAAAACCGTGTGAATGCAGGGCTTCATATTCTTAGTCCAAAGGTACTGGACTTTTGCGGCATTGAAGCGGATAAAGTTGGAACAGCTGGGGAAGATGGCAGGATAATCACAGTGGACCTTGACCGTCAGATATTAGGGCCTTTGGCAGGCAGCGGCAGTCTGATCTGCTATGACAGCCCGGAGTATGTCAGGGACATGGGAACGCCGGAGCGGTATGCGGCTGTGTGCCAGGACTATGGGGCAGGACGTGTACGGGAGAGAAATCTACATAATAAACAAAAGGCAATATTTCTTGACAGGGACGGCGTCATTAATAAACATGTAGGATTTCTTTGCAATATTGACGATTTTGAGCTTTTGCCGGGAGTGGCGCAGGCTGTACGGAAAATGAATGCTTCCGGTTATCTGGTGATAGTAGTCACTAATCAGCCTGTGATTGCAAGAGGAGAGGTTACGGTTCAGGAATTGGAGCAGATACATAATAAGATGGAGACGCTTCTTGGTGAGGAAGGGGCATATGTAGACGCCATTTATTATTGTCCGCATCATCCGGATAAGGGATATGAGGGAGAAATCCCGGAACTGAAAATTGACTGTGAATGCCGGAAACCAAAGCCCGGTATGTTATTAAGGGCGGCGGAAGAGTTTAACATCGATTTATCCCGGTCATGGATGGCAGGTGACAGTGAAAAAGACATTATGGCAGGGGCGGCGGCAGGATGTCGTACCGCCTTTGTAAGAACTGGTATAGACAGTGGGGCAAAGGCAGAAATACAGCCGGACGTAACAGTAAATACACTTACTGACCTGGCAGAATATGTAATGGCGGATTAACGGCTTCAGCATAAAAACTGGAAATTCATTCAACACATGGGCTGGCTATTGAATCATTAATTTGATACAATTAATGTAAAGAGAAAAACATTGACCCTCCATACAGGTTTCTGGTTAATGGTGCCTGTATGGGCGGCAGTGGAGCGTTAATTAGGAGGAAGTGCTATGGCAAAGCTCATTATAACAGTTGAAGGTGGAAAGATTACCCAGACGCTGAATTTCTTGGACAGAAATGTGAAAGATAACAGGTATGTCTATGGGAATGGCCATGAATCAGGTATTGTGGAGAATCCGGCGGAAGTATATGAGGATATTCCGGATAACTACCGGATTACTGAAAATTATGAAGAAATACTTGACGCCGTGAATTTGGGCAGAGTGCAGCTTACCAACAGTATGCGTAAACTGAATGAACTGGAAAAAGAAATGGATGCTTATGTAATTCCTTTGCCTGAGAGGGAAAAAGAACATGTGATTGCCCTTAACAGCAATGACCTGAAAGTGCTTGCAAAGATACAAAATGTTTCACCTTTTAAGTCAGATAAAGAGATAGAAGAGGCAGTGAAGAAGCTTATACATGGCAGTAAATAACCCCCATATCCATTAAAACGGTGTATCTGGCGGGCGTTATCAAGCATGTAGTGTGGCTGCACAGGCGTTATGTCAGCCAGGTCTGCCGTATGCGGAAATAAAACACGAAGCGGCAACGCCCTTTGAAGACCGTCACCGCAAACCCCTTTTACAAGTATAGTATATACGGACAATAATATAACTGTAAAGCGTCAGTTATCGCATAAATAGCCAGATGATATGCAGGTGAGATACATTTTGGACTTTTATGACATAAAATCCTGATTAATTTGATGAAAAATGTAAACGGATAACATTTTGGGATGGTTAAACGATATGGAGATATAGTTTTATACAGGCAGGAGGTTTTTTGTGGCTGGAAAGTATTATGCAGTAAAGGCAGGAAAAAAAACGGGAATTTTCAGAACCTGGGAGGAGTGCCAGGCAAGTGTAAACGGATATTCAGGCGCTGTTTTTAAAAGCTTTAAAACACAGGAAGAGGCAGTTTGCTATCTGGATGGAGGCAGGAGGATAGAAGAGGCTTCCGGGCAGAAAGAAGCGGAAATGGAACCGGAATTAAAGAAACCTGCGCTTAGAACGGGAGCATCTAAAAGGAATTTTCCGGCAAAAGATGTTTTGAATGGCCAGGATTGTGTTAAAATATATGTAGATGGCAGTTACAACAAGATTACCAGAGAATTTTCATATGGTATGGTGGTGCTTAAGGAAGGCGGAGAGGAGCGGTTTAACCGTAAGTTCAGCGATAAGGAGCTTTCTTCCATGCGAAATGTGGCGGGAGAAATCAAAGGCGCTGAAGCGGCTATGCAATATGCGCTTGACCATAAGCTTCCTGCCATTGCGATTTACCATGACTATGAAGGAATTGCCAGATGGTGTCTGGGAGAATGGAAAACAAACAAGGAAGGCACCAAAGCGTACAAGGCTTTCTATGACAAGGCCTGTAGGCAGGTGGATATCCGGTTTGTAAAAGTGGCCGGGCATTCCAATGATAAATACAATGATATGGCAGATGAACTGGCGAAAGAGGCATTGGGGATAAAATAAAGCGGATTATCTGAGTACATAAACTGACTGGGGGAGGAAAAACATTGGCAGGCTTTATATTAAAAGAAAATTATCCGGTAGCGGCGGCTTTGGGACTGCTTCTGGCATTTGCGGGGACATGCTTTTTTACTCATAAACTTTGTAACCTGCTGCCAAAGGACGCAGGCAGGGAATTTGCCCACGACGGTAAGCTTTCGGCGGGAAAGCCCAGAGGCGCAGGGATTATTTTTATATTGGTGTTTGTTGCGGCGTCCCTTCTTTTTGCACCTGTTAATCTGGAAATTGTGATTTATCTTGCGCTGGTAACGGCGGAAATGTTTACCGGATTTATGGATGATGCGTCAGAGCATCCCTGGGGGGCATTAAAAAAAGGGCTGCTTGATTTGGCAATTGCAGTGATTGTGGCGGTTACTTATCTGCATTTTAATTCCAACATTGTAAGAATTGCCACAATGGGAACGGACATTACAATTCCTCCGGTTTTGTTTGGAATTTTGACGGTAATACTGGTATGGGTTTCTATCAACGTAACCAACTGTTCTGACGGTGTGGACGGGCTTTCAGGCACACTTGCAATTATTACGCTGGCTTCATTTTACGTGATTGACAGTATTTTGGGGCATCAGGATAATTTTTCTTTTTTAATTTTAATGTTTATTATCTGTCTGCTGGGATATTTGTGGTATAATGCAGCCCCAAGCCGTCTGCTTATGGGGGATGCGGGAAGCCGCGCAATGGGGATTTTTATCAGTATTGTGGCCCTGAAAAGCGGAAGTCCTTTTTTGTACATTCCGGTGGCGGTTGTATTTATTCTGGATGGAGGACTGGGACTTTTGAAATTGTCACTTATCCGGGCATTTAAAATCCATATTCTGAAAAATGTCAGAACGCCGCTGCACGACCATGTGCGGAAAGTAATGGGCTGGTCCAATACCCAGACGGACACCCGGTTTGCCATTATACAGATTGTGGTTTCAGTGGCAGTGGTTTGTCTGCTGTTGCTGTAAATAACCTTGCTTTTCCGGGGAGGAAGATTTATATGGAGCGTCGGGACAAAATCAATTATTATCTGGATCTTGCGGAGACAGTATCTATGAGGAGCACTTGTTTAAGAAGAAAATATGGTGCGGTGATTGTAAAAAATGATGAAGTGATATCTACAGGTTATGTGGGTGCGCCAAGGGGACGGAAAAATTGCACGGATACGGGAAAATGTATCAGGCAGGAGCTTCAGATCCCAAGAGGGGAGCGGTATGAGCTGTGCCGCAGCGTTCATGCGGAAATGAATGCGATCATCAGCGCGTCCAGGGATAAAATGATAGGAAGCGATATGTATTTGGCAGGTGTGGACGCACAGACAGGAAAATATATTCCAAATTCCAACAGCTGTTCTATGTGTAAGCGTGTAATGATTAATGCCGGAATTGAAAAAGTCTATATAAGGGATGACAGGGATACCTACCGTATGATTAAAGTCCGGGAATGGGTTGACAATGATGAGTCGCTGGACGGAGTCAGGGGATACTGAAAACTGATGGCAAGGCGTCAGGCTGTTGCGGGCATCAGAAAGGGGCAGTTGGAGAGGGCGGAATATGAGCAAGTTATACGATAAAGCAAAACCCCTGGCAGAGAAGGTTATGGTTTATGCAAGGGATATGATTCTGGTGAATATGCGTTTCCTGGATGTGGCAGTATCAGCGCTTTTGCCAAAACCCCAGGAAGGGCTTGCCGGTTTTGCCTGTGACGGAGCCCAAATGAATTATGATCCGGTTTTTCTTCTGAAAAATTACAGAGAGGAACCGGCTTTTGCAGTACGGATGTATCTGCATATATTGTTTCATATGATTTTTGCCCACAGCTTTCGCTTTGACAGGGTGGACCGGGAGTGCTGGAGCCTTGCATCGGATATTGCAGCAGAGGCAGCCGTGCTTGAACTTAAAATGCCTGGGACAGCGCTTTTGCGTGACCAGGAGGCAGAACGGAAGCTTCAAATAATTAAGGAAGATGCAGGTGGGCTTACAGCGGAAAGGATATACAGATATTTAAAAAATTGGGGGATAAGTGAAAAAGAAAAGAAAGAGCTTTCAAAGCTTTTTTTTATGGATTCACACCATTTCTGGGAACCTTCAGAAGAGCTTGTAATTACTGCCCGGCAGTGGAAAAAGTTAAGTGAGAGAGTACAGGCGGATTTAAAGTCTTTTTCCGCTGGAAAAACCAAATCGGAGAGCATGGAAAAAAGCCTTTTGGAGGCAGCAAAGGACAGATATCCCTACAGGCATCTTTTAAAAAAATTTATGGTGTCCAATGAGGACATGCAGGTGAATGATGATGAGTTTGACTATATTTACTATACTTATGGGCTTTCCAGATATGGAAATATGCCATTGGTGGAACCGTTGGAATATAAGGACAGCAGAAAAATAAAAGAGTTTGTGATAGCCATTGATACATCCGCATCCTGCCGGGGATCGCTGGTAAAGTCTTTTTTGCAGAAAACCTATGGGATACTAAGCGGGGAAGATAACTTTTTCCGCAAAATGAATGTGCATATTATACAGTGTGATCATGAAGTGCAAAAGGATACCAAAATCACCTGCAGGGAGGATTTGGATTATTTTCTGGGACATGAAAAGCTGACAGGCTTTGGGGCAACGGATTTCAGGCCTGCGTTTTCTTATGTGGACGGGCTGATTGAAAAGGGTGAATTTGAAAATTTAAAAGGACTTCTGTATTTTACGGACGGTTATGGGGTGTATCCGAAAAGAATGCCTTCTTATGATGTAATGTTTGTTTTTCCGGATAATGGTGATGAAGGACCTCAGGTACCGCCCTGGGCGGTGAGGGTGCTGCTGGATTTTGAAGAGATGGAATAACCAGGGGGAGATTATGAATATTAAACAGGCAAAGGATTATATTGAAAATACGGTGCGGCTGTATCTGAAAAGGGATGAATTTGGGGAATACCGGATTCCGGTGGTGCGTCAGCGCCCCATTTTTCTGCTTGGAGCGCCGGGAATTGGCAAAACGGCTATCATGGAACAGATTGCCCAGGAGCTTCACATTGCACTGGTTTCTTATTCCATGACTCATCACACCAGACAATCAGCCCTTGGACTCCCTTTTATTTCCCACCGGGAGTATAAAGGGATGAAGTATGACGTATCGGAATATACCATGAGTGAAATTATTGCCTCTGTATATGAAGTAATGGAAAAAAGCGGTATTTTGGAAGGCATTCTTTTTTTGGATGAAATAAATTGTGTGTCAGAAACCCTGGCGCCTTCTATGCTGCAGTTTTTACAATATAAAGTCTTTGGCAGACATAAAGTGCCGGATGGCTGGATTATTGTAACCGCAGGAAATCCGCCGGAGTACAATAAATCCGTACGGGAGTTTGATGTGGTGACTATGGACAGACTGAAGGTGCTTTGTGTGGAGGCTGACTATAAGGCATGGAAGGAATATGCCCAGCAAAGGGGGCTTCATGCTGCAATTTTGAGTTTTCTTGAACTGAAAAAGGAGTATTTTTACAGGATAGAGACAACAGTGGACGGCAGAAGTTATGTGACAGCCAGAGGCTGGGAGGACTTGTCGGAAATTTTGTCTCTTTATGAGGAAGAGGGAATGCAGGCGGATGAAACCCTTGTGGAACAATATATCCGCAATGAGCGGGTGGTAAAAGAATTTACAGCCTATTATGATTTATTTAACAAGTATAAAAGAGAATATCAGACAGAGGAGATATTGGAGGGAGAGGCACAGGCGCAGACGATAGAGCGGGCAAGGGTGGCGGCTTTTGATGAACGGCTCTCTCTTCTTGGAATGCTGATGGACAAAGTGCAAAGCGAAATACGGGAGGATATGGAAACCAGTGATTATCTGATGGAGCTTTTAAAGAATTTAAAGGCGGTAAAAGCAGTTCTTGACAAGAGCGCAAAAGACAGCAGGGAAAAGCAGATTTCCATTTCCCAGATGCTGGAAAATCAGATACAGGGACAAAAGAAGCAGATGGAGGCTGCACAGGCGGCAGGCAGTTTTTCAGAAGGAGAAAAAAGGAAGAGCAGGCGGATTCTTAAATTCCTGGAAGAGTCTAAAAAGCAGATTCTTCTGGAAGGGCCGCTGGAGGGAAAAGAGGCGTTCTCTCTTTTAAAGACACTTTTTGACAAACAGACTTTCTCTCTGAAAACAAGAACCGCAAGGACAGGAAGACGTCTTGAAAATCTTTTTGCTTTTGTGGAGGAGGCATTTGCAAAGGGCAATGAAATGTTGATTTTGGTAACAGAGCTTACGATAAACAATAACAGCGCCCGTTTTATCGGACAGTTTGGCTGTGAGGCTTATGACAGGCATAATAAGGAACTGATGCTTTCTGAGCGGAGCAATGATCTGATAGAAGAAATTTCCGCGCTGGATTTGGATGGGAAGGAACTGTAGCATTTGGCGGGAGAGGATTATATGGGATTGGAAAAAGAATGGGAGATTGCAGGCGGGAGACTGGTGTATTATGTGAATAAGGAGGAGATTACTTTAGTGTCCTGTAAAACATACAGCAGCAGGGTAACAATTCCACAAGAAATAGAAAACCTTCCGGTTACGAAACTGGGGAAAAAGGCATTTTTAAGCTGCAAGTCCGTAAAAGAGCTTTATCTGCCTGATACTTTAAGGAAAATTGGTGACTGGGCATTTGCTTACTGCAGCAGTCTGGAAAGTATCTGGTTTCCCAAAGAAAACCTGTCCCTTGGCAGGGGAATTTTTAAAGAGTGTGAACGGCTTTCCGGCATATATCTTCCTGATAAGGACAGTAAGAGGCAAAAGCAGATAGGAAAGCTTTTGGGTGCGGTGCCGGTAAAGCTGGAGGCAGATTATCTTTTTACGCCCAAAGAGGCAGGAGAGGCGCTATGGCTTAAGCGGTTTGATGAAAAGCTCCGGGAGTTCCTTTTGCGCCCGGACGAGGAAGGCTATACAAAAATGGTTTATTGTGGGGAAGAAGATATTGTGGCAAATATGGATCTTTATCTGGCAGGGCGCCGGAGAGAAAAGGCGGGGCTTTGTCTTTTGCGGCTGATAAATGATATAGGACTTTCCAGTGAATTTGGAGAAGAGCTTTCTGCTTATTTACGCGCCCACACGAAAGGCTGTTCCTCCGGGGCCGCCTGGGAGGTAGTCTTTGGGGAACATGGAAACGAGCCTGAGTATTATGAAGCTTTTACCAGAGCCGGATGCCTGACAGAGGAAAATTATAATGAAATTTTGGCACAGATGGGCGGCCAGTACCCGGAAATGAAAGGGTACCTGATGCGCTACCGCTCACAGAACATGGATGGGCCTGACTTTTTTGATATTCTGTCTCTGGATTAAGCTCTTTTATTTAGTCATAAAGCAATTGGTTTGTCTGAAGGTTGTTTTCTATTACGGAGCTGATTAGGAGTCATGCCGTAGGTTTCTTTAAATGTGCGGATAAAGACCTTATAGTTTGTAATTCCGTTCCGCGCCATCAATTCTGTAATACTGTAGCTGGTTCCATTAAGATCCTGATAAAAATGGATCATGCGCACCGCATTTAAGTATTCCAGAAAGGTCTGTCCGGTGTGTTTTTTAAATAAACGGCAGAAGTATTCCGGGCTGACATTTAAGAGACGGGCAGCATCATTTAAGGAAATATTATTTTTATAATTATTTTTTACATACTGGATAACCTCATTCATCCGTTCAAGATTGTGGTTATCCTTTTCTCTTGCCTCCTGACTTATCCGGTGGGAATAGTTACGGTACAGAATGTAAAGAAACTCGTAAACCAGAGAAGAAAAATGAAGCAGGTAGCCGTCCTCTTTTTCTGTGTAGGTTCTGGCCAGTTCAAAAAGACAGTCACAAAGCTGTCTTTGGGTGGCGCTCATAGTAATGGATGGAAAGTATTCCTGAAACTGCAGCAGGGAAACATTGTTGATTACTCTGGAAAGGTAATCGTAGGGAATCTGCAAAAGCAGATAATCGGCATCCCCCCAGATTTTGGTGGAATGGATTTCCCTTGGGTTTACCACCAGCATATCGTTCCTTTGAAGAGTAAACTTCTGGTCATTAATACAGGCGGTCATATATCCCTTTTGGATGAAGATAATTTCCAAATGCCCATGCCAGTGGGGAGGGGAATAATGGTTGCTGCCGCTGATCAGTACAAAGTAAAGCTGAAGTCTTGTGTCGTCATTAATGATCTCGTGTGCATAATTGTTCATATCTATTCCTATACAGCCGTAATAAAAGGGCCTCTTTTATGTCTGCAGGCGCCCAATGGAAGTATGTCAGCAAAGCTTGCGGACGCCTGCCATGAGTAAAGGAAGCAAGCTTCTTGGCCTGATTCCAACGGGATTAAAATCAGGCAGTAAATCTATATAAATTATAATAATACTATTTATGGAATGTCAATATCATCCTACTTATTGATTAAAAAAGATATAGGCAGGCATTTGCTTTTTCTTTAAAATTACTATTAAAGCGGAACAATAAATAAAAGGTGATAAATTTGGAGGTTTACTTCCAAAGTCACAATTGGTAATGTATCCCAGGTAATGTCTGGGATAGGCAGGGAGAGAAAAATGATTTTAGATTGGGAGAAATATGGAATATGCGCAAGGCGGACCGTGGCGGAGGGCCAGGTGCTGCTGCGCAATGAAAGGAATGTACTGCCCCTTCCTAAGGGAGCAAAAATAGCAGTCTTTGGACGGATACAGTCTCATTATTATAAAAGCGGGACAGGATCCGGGGGGATGGTTAATGTGGACAAGGTAACAGGGATTTTAGATGCTCTGCTGGAAGAGGAGGATATTACAGTTAATCAGAGTCTTTTGGGGATTTACCAGGAATGGGAAAAGGAACATCCTTTTAATGAAGGCATTGGCTGGGGAAATGAGCCATGGTCACAGGAGGAAATGCCTCTTTCTGACAAAGTGGTACAACAGGCTGCAGAGGAATCGGATTATGGGCTGGTGGTGATTGGCAGAACGGCAGGGGAGGATCAGGATAATTTAAATCATCCCGGTTCCTATCTGCTTACGGCTCCAGAGGAGGATATGCTTTTAAAGGTGCGGAAGGCATTTGATAAAATGGTGGTGGTGCTTAATGTAGGCAATATTATGGACATGGGGTTTGTGGACAAATATCGGCCGGAGAGCGTACTTTATGCCTGGCAGGGAGGTCAGACAGGCGGCCTTGGGACGGTGGATGTGCTTACCGGGCGGGTAAATCCTTCCGGCAAGCTTTCAGATACAATTGCTTACCGGCTGGAGGATTATCCATCACACAACAATTTTGGAAATCTGGATAAAGATGTCTATGAAGAGGATATTTATGTAGGATACCGGTATTTTGAAACCGGTGGGAAAGACAAGGTACAGTATCCTTTTGGCTTTGGTCTTTCCTATACGGATTTTGAAATACAGACACAGGCCTTCCAGGTGGAGAACAAAACAGTAACCATTAAGGTGCAGGTAAAAAATACTGGGGGATGTCCGGGAAAAGAGGTGGTGCAGATTTATATACGCGCTCCCTGGGGGGCATTGGGAAAACCCGATAAGACGCTGGCGGCTTTTGCAAAAACACAAGAACTTGCGCCGGAAGAAAAAGAGGTTCTCTCCTTTTCCATACCTTTTGAAGTTTTTGCTTCCTATGATGAAACCGGCGCTGCAGGCGCTCCGTCCTGCTATGTATTGGAGGCAGGCGCCTATAGGGTTTTTGCAGGAAACAGTCTTTGGAGCTTAAAGGAGGCAGGCAGCTTTTCTTTAGAGCATACAGAAATTATCCGGCAATGTACACAGGCTATGGCGCCGGAACGGAAGTTTAGAAGGATAAGGCCCTGCAGAAATGAAAAGGGGGAGATGGCGTTTACCTGTGAAGAGGCGCCAGCCCGGATAAACAGCCCTTCCAGCAAAAGAGCGGACAATCTGCCCAGGGAGTTTAAGCTGACCGGCGATAAAGGATATAAGCTTTCAGATGTGAAGGAAGGCAGAATATCCATGGAAACTTTTATTGCGCAGCTGTCGGAAGAGGATCTTTCCTGCATTATCCGGGGAGAAGGGATGGGAAGTCCTAAGGTGACGGCCGGAACTGCAGCTGCTTTTGGAGGAATATCGGAAAGCCTTAAAAGTTTTGGCATTCCCTGCGGGTGCTGTACGGACGGCCCCTCCGGTATGCGTTTGGACAGTGGAATGAAGGCTTTTTCCCTGCCAAACGGAACGCTTCTTGCCTGTACGTTTAATACGGAACTGGTGGAAGAGCTATATACTTTTACCGGTGTGGAAATGGTAAAAAATAAAATAGATGCGCTTCTTGGCCCTGGAATGAATATTCACAGACATCCCTTAAACGGCAGAAATTTTGAATATTTTTCGGAGGATCCGCTGCTTACAGGAAAAATGGCAGCAGCCCAGATACGTGGGCTGCATAAAGCAGGGGTTACAGGGACTATCAAGCATTTTTGCGCCAATAATCAGGAAACTCAGCGCAGTAATATTAATTGTGTGATATCAGAAAGAGCGCTTAGGGAAATTTATCTGAAAGGCTTTGAGATTGCCGTGGGGGAAGGCGGGGCAGATTCTATTATGACCACCTACGGCGGGGTAAACGGTCTTTGGACTGCAGGAAATTATGATTTAAACACAGTAATACTTCGGCAGGAATGGGGATTTGACGGGATTGTGATGACTGACTGGTGGGCCAAGATGAACGATGAAGGGAAAACGGCAGTAAGAACGAATCTGGCGGCCATGACCAAAGCCCAGAATGACCTTTACATGGTCTGTCCGGAAGCGGATAAAGGCGCCGGGGACAATACACTGTCCTGCCTTTCAGAAGGAAGTCTTACACTTGGGGAGCTGCAGAGAAATGCCATGAACATTTGCCGCTTTTTGATGAACACCCATGCGTATGAGAGAATGATCGGAAGAGAAGAAAAAGTAGAAATTGTGGGCGGGGAAGCTAAATCTCTTGAAATGCAGCAGGAGGTTATTTATTATAAGGTCACTGGCGGGGAAGTCATAATTTCTCTGGAAGAAATTGACACCAGAAAGGGAAACAATTATGTGTTTGCGCTTGATCTGGAAGAACCGGGAGGATATAAGGCACAGATGACCGCTGCCTCTGACTTGGGAGAATTATCCCAAATTCCAGTATCGCTGCTTTGTGGCAGTGTTCCCTGCGCAGTATTTACCTTCAGCGGAACTGGCGGAAGCAGTACAACGATTGAAAGAGATATGTTTTTCCCCAATAAATATGAAATACTCAGGCTTTATTTTGGACAAAGCGGGCTGAAGGCAAAGGAAATCCGGTTTGTGTTTGATAAGCCGCTTTCAGAAATTGCAAATTTCCATTAGTGTAAGCCTATAAAAACATCTGGCGTTACTGAGAATATTCAAGTTTTTGGCTCCGGCACATATATTAAAAGAAATCATATGCAAGGAAGAGAAATTTGAAGAGAATATTGATTGCCGGAGAAGATGGAAAAACCGCAAATTATGAAAAAGCGCTGCGGCATATGGGAGTCCACGTGGAGACCTCCCTGCATGTGCCGGACAGCTCCTTATATGATGGATTGATTTTACCGGGCGGGGGAGATATTGACCCTAAATTATTTGGGCAGCTTCCCTGCGGCACCCGGTTGTTTGATCCTGTGCTTGACCGGGTGCAGCTTACCATTTTAAGTGATTTTGTACAGGATAAAAAACCGGTTTTAGGAATCTGCAAGGGAATGCAGCTTATCAATATCTGGTTTGGCGGCGACATATATCAGCATCTGGCAGACAGTCATGCCCACGAATATCAGGGAGCAGACCAAATACATGAGACGAGAGCACAGAAGGGTTCATTTCTGGAAAAAATTTATGGGCACCGCTTTTGTGTAAACAGCGCCCATCATCAGGGGGTGGACCGCCCTGGACGGGGAATCCGTTATGTACAATTTGCAGATGATGGCGTGGTGGAGGCTTTAACACATGAATACCTTCCGGTGGCCGGGGTCCAATGGCACCCGGAACGATTATGTTTTGATTTTCACAGAATGGACGCGGCAGATGGCGCCGAACTGCTGACCTATTTTGTGAAGCAGTTATAATTTTAAAAGAAATCAGGCTGGACTCCGGTGTACTTTCTGGGTACATACCGGAGCCTTTTTGTTTTTGGAAAAGGACCTTATTGCTGTAAAATAGTAAGAAAGACAGCTTTTACGAAAGGTGAGACAGTTTTCGATAGAAATCCGACAGTCTAAAGCGGAAACACAGCAGCAGAGAGGTTACTGCGCCTATTGCTGCCTGTAAAATTTCAAAAGGAAGCTTAATGACCGCATATTCCGGGGTGCTGTAAATGAACGCTCTGCCAAGGGTATAGCCTGTGACCATTATGACAGCGCCGGCAGATACCCCAAGGCAGGAGCCAAAGACTTTCCTTTTGGGGAAAACATGCCGGGTACAAAGAGAGATTGTAACAGCCTGCAGTCCGTGAGCAGCAAGAGAGACAAACATGGGGGCAGGGTAAAAGAAAAAATCTCCAAGAAAAGAGCCCATTCCTCCTGCAATAAAAGCGCTGAAAGGATCCAGCAGAATGCCTGCTGTGCAGATCCCAATATCGCATAAGTAAAGATGACCGCCGGGAACCGGAATACTGAAGGAACTTAAAACGATATTCATTGCCATAAACATGGCGGTGGCTGCCATCCGGTAGATAGAGATTGTAGTACGGTTTGTGCTTGCTGTGGTATCTATAGTTGACATAAATATACCTCCTGATGATAAATACAGTTTTGTTTTCAGCAATAGCTATGGCCTGTTTTTTATCATACATAAGAGGTGGATTGGTTTACAGTGCCAATATTGATATTTTTAGCCATACCAGATAAAGACAAACAACTATTTTGCCAAATGAAAACTTCCGTCTGCTTTTATAAAATATATTGTGCATTTTAGATAATTTTATGTTTGTATTTAGGAAGGAGGATTGCACATTGACAATATCCTTTTGAAATGTTATGCTAATTTTGGGCAATTCGAAGGAATAATTTCTGACCGGATGGGCACTGGAAAATAGGTGAAGAAAAACAGGGGGCGGAAAATGAAAGAGACAAAAAAGCAAAATCCCAAAACAGCAGAGGTGGCAGGAAAACAGGTACCGGAACAGACACTGCAAAAGCTTCTGGTTTCACAGGTTACTCGCCTGTTTCTGCTTGTGGTAATTGCACTTATTGTAGTATCCGGGGTTTTTATGTATTTCAGCAACATGAATACATTACGGGAGATGGCGAATGTTGCATTAAATTCAACTTCCTCTGCAGTGGAACAGACACTGCATACATTGGAAGTAAACGCAATGAATGTGGCCGCTTTGGAGACGATTAGGGATACCGGGGCATCCAAAGAAGAAAAATTAAGAGCGATGGAAGGCGTCAGAGCACAAAATCATTATGATGAAGTGGGTTTTGTAGAATTAAACGGGATGGGTTATTCGAATTATGGGGATTTTGATTTTAACGATCAGCTCCATTTCCAGACAACCTCCAAGGGGGATGTTTTTGTAGGCGAACCAATTATAAATCGTCTCAATGGCGACATTATTATTATATCAGGTGCGCCTGTTTATAATGATGATAAAATTGTGGGGACAGTCTACATAGTTGATCTGGTAAAATCCGTAAATGATAAAATCGGGGAAATTACATTTGGAAAAACAGGCCATGCCTATATCATAAACAAAGAAGGTACCGTAATATTCCATAGGGATGAACAAAAAATTGCAGATCAGGAGAATGCGGTTTTACTAAATGAAAAGGATGGGAAGAATGCTTCCCAGGCAAAGGCAACCAAGAAAATCCTTTCCAGCACAGAAGCAGGCACGATTACTTACAGGCAGAATGGCAAAAGTATGTTTGCTGCATACTGCCCGGTGAAAGGCCACGAAGAATGGCGTCTGATTATTACCGCGCCAAACAGAGAATTTACATCAATGGTGATAGTTTCCGTGCTTGTCAACAGCATAATTGGCCTCCTTCTTTTAGTGGGAAATATTATGCTGATGTCACGCCATATCAAAGACATTATTTATCCGGTTGATACCGTTACCAAACGTCTGGTAAAGCTTGCGGAAGGAGACCTGAAAACACCGGTTGAGGTAATAAACACGGGAAATGAGCTGGCCATTCTTTCCAGCAACTTAGAGCACACGGTCCGGAGCCTGAATTTGTATATTTCAGACATTACCAGAGTGCTTGCACAGTTGTCATCCGGGAATTTGGATATACAGACAGAAGCGGGTTTTACCGGTGATTTTGTCAGCCTGAAGGAATCCATAGAAACAATTATCGGTTCCTTAAATGAAACCATGACACAGATGAACAGCGCCGCAGACCTTGTGGCGGATCATTCGGACGATGTTTCCCAGGGAGCAAAAAATCTGGCGGACAGCACCACTGACCAGGCAAGCGTGCTGGAAGAACTGACTGCAGCCATTACAAATGTTTCAGATCAGGTAAAACTTACGGCAGACAATGCTGCCAAAGCTAACCAGCGTTCTCTTGAAGCAAAGAAAAATGTGGAAGTCTGCAACCAGCAGATGCAGTCTATGATAAGCGCCATGGCAGATATCAAAGAGGGTTCCGCAAAGATTGGCGATATTATCCAGAACATTGAGGATATTGCAGACCAGACCAACCTGTTGTCCTTAAATGCGGCAATTGAGGCGGCACGGGCCGGGGAAGCCGGAAGAGGATTTTCTGTTGTGGCGGAAGAGGTGCGCAGTCTTGCGGAGGAAAGCGCAAAAGCGGCCCAGAATACTGCAAAATTAATTATAAAGTCAATTGAAACCGTTGAAAACGGCACCAATATTGTTAATGAAACAGCCAGATCCCTTTCGCAGGTTGTGGACAGTACCAGTGAGATTACAAATATTATTGGAGAGATTGCTGACGCAGCAGGGGAAGAGGCAAGTGCAATCGCACAGATTAATATAGGATTTGAACAGATGTCTGATGCTGTTACAATGAATTCAACGACCGCACAGGAGAGTGCATCGTCCAGCGTGGAATTAGCAGCGCAGGCACAGAACCTGAAAGAGCTTATCGGCCGCTTTTCATTAAAAAACAGCTGATAAAAGATGTCTGGTGAAGTGAAAGGATATTCTTTTGAAAAAACGAATTACCAGTAAAACGGAACTCACTGTAATGGTGAGTTCTGTTTTTGAACAGAGAAAAGAGGGGAATTACCTATGCCGGAAGTTACAATTAAAGATATTGCAAGAATTTGTGGAGTTGGGGTTAGCACGGTATCAAGAGCGATTAATAACCACCCGGATATCAGGCCGGAAACAAGGCAGCAGATTCAGCGTGTGATTGAACAGTATGGATATATTCCCAACAACAGTGCAAGAAATTTAAAAAGAACAGAGTCTAATGGAGTAGCTGTTTTGGTGAGGGGCATTACCAATCCGCTTTTTAACAGCATAATCAAGGTTTTGGATATTGAATTAAAAAAACACAGAATGACTATGATTCTGCAGCAGGTAGATTATGAGGAAGACGAGGTGGCGGTGGCGCTGGAGCTTACCAAGGAAAAGAGATTAAAAGGTATTATTTTTCTTGGATTTAACTACTATCACCCGGAAGGCGAGCTGGATAAAATAAAGGTTCCTTTTGTATTAGGGACTGTAGGGGCTATTTGCGGAGACGAGAACTGTACGCTGTATTCCCATGTGGCCGTAGATGATTTGCAGGAAAGCTACCGGATGACCAATTATCTTATCCGGAAAGGACACAGGGATATTGCAATTCTTTCAGCGGAAGAGAAAGACTCCTCCGTGGGAAAACTAAGGCTGGCAGGCTATCTTAAGGCGTTGGAGGATAATGGAATTTCTCCCAATACCCATCTGATAATTCCGTTTTCCGATATAGGAGAACCATATTCTATGACAAATGGTTATGCGGCGACCCAGAAGCTTCTCAAGTCCGGTCAGGCGTTTAGCGCTGTTTATGCAACATCAGATATGATGGCGGTGGGAGCTTACCGGGCAATTAGGGAAGCCGGACTGAAAATTCCGGAGGATATTTCTGTGGCGGGGTTTGATGGAGTGGAAATCGGGGATTATCTTCAGCCAAAGCTGACTACAATGTTACAGCCTGTGGAGGAAATTGGGGAAACGATTTTCAGGCAGCTTTATGATTTGATGAATGGAGACTGCGGGAATAAAAATCTGCTGTTTCAGGGAGAGCTGTTGGAAAAAGAGTCGGTCAGAGAGCTGGTACATATCTGAAATTACAATTTTGAGCTTTAATTATTATAATTACTTTTAATTATTATTAAGAATTTTTTAAGCCCGTTGAGTTGTCAGTAAAAATATGGTACGTTTAAAAAAGCAACCTTGGGATACTGTATAAAGAAGACGCACTGGAAGAATGAAAGATAAAAACGTCTCATTTAATGGTGCGGGATGGGAGAACGGATGAAAAACAGACTCTATTATATACTATTTTTGGTGTACGCAGTTGTAGCGGCTTTTGTTTTGTATTTAAATGGCGTGTTTACCGGAGGGGAAGTCTCAACAGTAAATTTAGCCATTAATGTGGGGTTTTTGATAATTATTGGCATTTTGTTTTTGATTTCAGTGGTAAGCTTTGTCAGACTAAATGACGTAACGGATGAGCTGATGGTTTTTACCGGCAGATTTCAGAAGGAATACAAGGAAGCAAATGGCAAAAATCTTTGGGGAAGTTATCAGAATCGCAATGACGTTTTTGAAAACGAAGAATTAAGGATTGCATTTAATAAATACCGCTTGCGGGTGAAAAGCCTAAGCAGCAGGCGGGGGGTGAACGGCTCCTGTGATGTGGAAGAATATATTAATGAGGATTTGCTGGACCGGGTGGGAATGAATTTTTTTAACTCTGGTATTTCAGGCACGCTTACAGGTCTTGGTATTTTAGGAACCTTTCTTGGTCTTTCCATGGGGCTTGGCTCATTTAGCGGAGACGATATTTTTACAGTTTCTGACAATGTGGGAACTTTGCTTTCCGGTATGAAGGTGGCTTTTCACACTTCCGTGTACGGTATATTCTTCTCGCTGGTTTTTAATATTGTTTACCGCAGTATTATGTCAGATGCTTATGAAAAACTTGATGAATTTCTTTGTATGTTCCGTCAGACTGTACAGCCGGGAAGTGCAAAGGAGGAAGAAAATTCTGCTGCAATGGTGGTGTATCAGGCTGGGATGTCCGGTATGCTAAGACAGATGCTGGAAATTATGAAGGATAGTTCAGCAGAGCAGACGGAAGGACTGGAACGGATTGTGAACCAGTTTACCAGTCAGATGCAGGAGGCGCTGGGAACAGAATTTGGGGAGCTTGGCAGTATTTTAAGGGAGGCCGGAAAAGCACAGGCGGCAAGTGCAGCAAATGCAAATGAAATGATCGATGCCGTTACTGCTCTGGTGGATGTAAACCGAAATGTGCAGTCAGCCCTTGCCCAGATTATGGACAGACAGGAAAAGTTCGCAAAAGAGCTGAATGCGCAGAAAGAGACAATAAAGGCGGCCTGTGATGAGATGAGTGACGATATCACCGGCCAGTTATATGCGTTTGAACAAATGAGGGACCTGTATGAAAAATAAACGTAAGAACAGGGAAGCCTTTGCAGAGCATAGTTTCTGGCAGTCCTATTCGGATATGATGGCGGCTTTACTTTTGCTTTTTATCCTGATTATTGCAATAACGCTTTCTATTTATAAACAAAAGACTGACGATCTGGACCGGACACGCCTGGAACTTGATCTTGCAAGGGCAGACCTGGAAGATTCACAAAAAGAGATAGAAAAATCCAATAAAGAGCTGTCTGAGTCCTTGGAGGAACTTCAACAAGCTTATGCCCAGGCCGCGCTTACCCAGGAAGAGCTAAACAATGCTTATCTGGAGATTGAGAATGCAAGGGAAGAACTTACAACAACCAAAAAGGAGCTACAGGATATTGTGGGAATCCGGACTGATATTATCGGAGCTTTGCAGTCTGCTTTTAACAATTCAAGTATGAAAGTAGACGCCCAGACTGGTTCCATTACGTTTTCTTCTGATGTGCTTTTCAGGTATAACAGCGCTACCCTTACTACAGACAGCAAGGAAACCTTGCGGGAAATTATTCCCATGTATCTGGACGTGCTGCTGCAGGACCAGTTTCGGGGATATATAGCGGAAATAATTATTGAGGGCCACACAGATACCGATGGCGGGTATCAGAGTAATATGGAACTGTCTTATGCCCGTGCCAATGCGGTGGCTGATTTCTGTCTGGATAAAAGAAATGGCCTTAGTGAGACAAAGATTGAACAGCTTCAAAAACTTCTTACCGTTAACGGAAAGTCATGGAGCAATCCTGTCTATAAGACAGGCGGTTCTGAAAATAATGTGGATATGGCGGCTTCAAGACGTGTGGAAATTAAATTCCGCTTAAAAGAAGACGAAATGATTGAAAAAATTTCCGGTATTTTATCCCAGTAAACACGATCTTGCCTTAAGAATATATCAAATCGGTAAGCGGTTAATATTTAAGTGTGGGAAGCCGTATGATTGTAAATTGAATATCAGCTGGTGATATGACCTGATGGAAGGTATGACATTGTTAAGACAATGAAATATTTTCCATCAGGCTTTTTTATTTTCATGGATAAAGTACCTGTGCTGGCTCTGCTTTATCATTTCACTTAAAATATGTAAATAAAGAATTTTAGAACTAAAGTGCATATGCTTTGGGGAAACAGGAGGGGTTATGGGAAGTACTTATGGATATGTTCGGGTCAGCACAAAAGAACAAAATGAGGACAGGCAGATGATTGCCATGGGGGAAATTCATGTACCTCTAAAAAATATTTTTATAGATAAACAATCAGGAAAGGATTTTGAACGTCCTATGTATAAAAAGTTGTTAAGGAAGCTAAGGCCAGATGATTTACTGTATATCAAAAGTATTGACCGGCTGGGCAGGAATTATGAGGAAATATTGGAACAGTGGAGAGTTTTGACAAAGGAGAAGAAGGTGGATGTAGTGGTGATGGATATGCCGCTTTTGGATACCAGAAGAGGAAAGGATTTGCTTGGAACTTTGATTGCAGATTTAGTACTGGCGTTGTTTAGCTATGTTAGTGAAAATGAGAGGTGCAACATTAGAAACAGACAGCGGGAGGGCATTGAAGCGGCAAAACTGCGGGGGGTACAGTTTGGAAGACCTAAAAAGCCTGTACCGGAAAACTTCAGTCAGATATATGGTAAATGGATGGCAAAGGAAATATCGGCAAAGGAGGCGGCAATGCAGTGTAATCTTACAACAGATACATTTTATAGGCGGGCAAGAGGATTTAAAAAAGAAGAAATGGATATTTTGTTGTGAAAAAAGACATTTTTACAATAAAAACACAATTATTTGCAAAAGGTATACCTTTTGCAAGAACAGATAACTTAAAAGAATCTAGTTTATTCTAATATATTATCGTCAAATTTTCAAGATAATTAATAATTTTTTTCTGGTAATTTGGACCATAAAAATCTTTGCAAAAAGTATACCTTGTGCAAGGAAACTATAAAAGAAATCATAAAAACAGGCCCGATGAAATTAGTAGGATGCAAAAATGCCGCCAGAAAAAGTATGTAAAACAGTTCACCAATATAACAGCAAAGTAATTTCCGGCAAGGATATGGAGAAGCTTCAGGAAATTGCAGATGATTATAACAAGGTGAAAAATTATGTATATGCCCGTTTTGGCGGGATAAACAGTTTGTCAAAAATTTATCCGGGATATACTGTGCAAAATGAAATGATTGAAACAGGACTGCGGAACGAGTTGGAACTGCCGTTTGTTTATTTTAATCTTGCCGTTTTTGAGGCTATTGGAAATATCAAAAGCCAGTGGACCAAAACGAAAACGGCAGTACTTAAGAGAGTTAATTCTAATGAAGGGTTTACTGATGAGGAAAAGCATTACTTAAGGTACTTGTTAAAGGTAAGTAATGCTTTTGAAGAAGTATTAAATCACAAGCCAGTTAAATTGAAGGCTGAGCTGCAGGAAAAATACGAACAGCTTTCTAAAAATGTGAACACTAAAAAACTGAATAATTATTTATGCAGACAGGTAAGAAGTTTACATGTGAAGCAGTATTCGGAAAATTCAGATGGATTTTCATTGACAGAAAGAGCTTACCGCTATGGCAATCATGGAATTTATATAACCATTAAAGAAAAAAGAAAACGTGTATTTATACCTCTTACAGACAATAACCAGTATAACAGACAGATAGGTATAAAGCTTTATCCGCAGGAAGGAAACATAGAAATTAATGTCCCCATAGATGTGAAAATCCAAAGAAACAAAGATTATAAAAGACAGACGGGTCTGGCTTTGGGAATGTATACAATGCTTACTACCGACGAAGGACATGTTTATGGTGAAAGGCTTGGAGAGTATCAGATTCAACTTTCGGACTGGATTAGGGAACAGGCAGTAAAGCATAAAGCGGACAAAGGAGATTTATATGGTAGGAAAAAATATACTGCCAGAAAACATCGGATGACGGAACAGATGCACAGCTATATCAATATGGAACTAAATCGTTTTTTAAAAACAGAAAAACCAGCAGTTATTTTTATTCCCAGACTGCCGCCTCCTAAAAAACACGAGGGAGATAAAGCAATTAATCATTCTGTTAATCTCTGGCAGAGAGGGTATATCAAAAACAGACTGTATCAAAAATGTCAGGAAAAATCAGTAAAAGTTGTGGAAGTGTTTGGCAAGGGAATCAGCAGTGAGTGCAGCAGGTGCGGAGCAGATGGATATAAGAGAGAAGGAACATTTATCTGCCAGGTATGTGGGTATCAGACACAGGAAAAACACAATGCTGCACAAAATATAAGAAATCGTGGAAAAAACGAAATGTAATTCAGATCAGAAAAACAAATGTTCAGATAAATAAAGGTGATGAATCTTGATTTAACCCGGAGGGAGAAACATTATTTTGTTTTAACCAGGGACTGGGCAGAAGTTTATGATATAAAAAAGATATTACGGCATTAGAAGGCGGGAAGAAAATAGATGCCCGCGTATTGGGTATGCCAGGACTCTGGGAACACAAATTGCTATGCCATAACAGGTAAGTAAAATGCAGGTTAAAGCATGTGAGCGTAATACTTTGTGATGTACCAGGGAGCGAAACAGGAAAAACCTATGGGAACAACCTGTATCATCGGAAGATGACCAATGTACCTTATTTAAAAATAAAGAATTTATAACATGAAATGATGTTATGAAGACGTTTAAATTCATTAAGGGTTCAAAGAATGAGAAAAACACAGAAAAATCAGGTTGACCAATTCATCAATCTGCTTGAACGCGCCCATGGAGCAGTGAAAAGGGCATTTGAAACCAGAAATTATGACATAACACTGAATTTACTGGAACAATGCCAGGATATTGCAATCAGAATGGGCGGTTTGATTGAAACGACGGAAGGGGAGGAAGTTCGGACAATCTCCTTACTGGAAGATTATTGTGAGCTTGTTTACCAGATACATGAAGAAATTCCAGGTAAACAGATAAAAAATGCAGATAAGCTGTATAAAAGTCTGCGGAAGTCTCTGATACAAATAAAGAACAGTGTGAAAAATGATATTAAAGTACGAACAGAAATCGTGTTTCTGCCATATAAGGCATCTATGTGGGATTCGCTGGAAAGTATCTGGAAGGCGGCAGAGGAAGATCCGGACTGTGATGCGTATGTAATTCCCATTCCTTATTATGATAAGAATCCGGATGGAAGTTTTCGGGAGCTTCATTATGAAGGAGATTTATATCCTGAATATGTTCCTGTGGTAGATTATAACAGGTATGATTTTGAGAAGCGCAGACCAGATATGATTTATATCCATAATCCTTACGATGACAGTAATCATGTTACCAGTGTACATCCCTTTTTTTATTCCATAAATCTAAAGAAGTTTACAGAAAGATTAGTTTATGTGCCTTATTTTATATTAAATGAAATAGATCCTCAAAATAAAGAAGTTGTGGAAAGTATGCAGCATTTCTGTACGGTGCCAGGAGTATTTTATGCGGATAAGGTAGTGGTGCAGTCAGAAGATATGCGGCGGATATATATTAATGTTCTTACAAAAGAAATGGGGAAAAATACCAAAAAAACATGGGAAGAAAAAATTTTAGGTTTGGGGTCTCCTAAGATAGATAAGGTGCTAAGTACAAAACGTGAGAATATAAAAATTCCGGAGGCATGGCTGAAAATTATCCGAAAAAAAAATGGAAGCTGGAAAAAAGTTATTCTATACAATACCAGTGTATCAGCGCTGCTGAAGTATGAAGAAAAAATGTTAAGAAAGATAAGATATGTGTTTGATGTTTTTAAACAAAATCAGGAGGAGGCAGTACTTCTGTGGCGTCCCCACCCATTGATTAAAGCGACTATAGACAGTATGCGCCCGGAACTTAGACAGGAGTATCACAAAATTGTAGAGCAATATAGGAAAGAGGCATGGGGAATTTATGATGACAGCCCGGATATGAACAGGGCGGTGTGTTTGAGCGATGCGTATTATGGAGATTTAAGCAGTATTGTGCGTCTGTACAGAGAAACAGGAAAGCCTGTTATGATGCAGAATATAGAGGTTCTTAAGTAAAGGAGCGTTTTTGATAAAAAGAGGGCGTAATGAATGACAAAAGTAATTTGGTTGATATTGTAATTCCCTGGGTAGATGGTTCTGACCCCAAATGGAAAGAGGAAAAGTTAATCTGCCTGCAAAAACAGAATATAGAGATAAAAGCAAATTCTGACGTCCGATGGTTTAATTGGGGTAATTTGCAATACTGGTTCCGGGCGGTAGAAAGATTCATGCCATGGGTACATAAGATATTTTTTTTAACCTGGGGTCATGTACCCGTATTTCTAAAGCAAAGCTGCTCAAAGCTTCAAATAGTCAGACATAGTGATTATATCCCACAGGAATATCTGCCTACATTTAATTCTAATACAATTGAAATGAATGTTCATAGAATAAAGGAATTATCAGAAAATTTTATATTGTTTAATGATGATGTGTTCCCCTTACAGTCTATTGCTGAAACATATTTTTTTAAAGATAACAGAGTTTGTGACGAAGCAGTGGAAAATCCAATTATGCCGGTGGATATTGGTTCGATTTCCGGGTGGTCATGCCGGATGAAGGCTAATAACATTCTTTTTATTAACCGGCATTTTTGCAAGCGGGAAGTGCAAAAGAAAAATTATGACAAATGGTTTTGTGAGGCATATGGTGATCTTGTACATAGAAATGAAGGATTACACTATTGGAATAATTTTTGCGGTTTTCGTGACCCGCACATGGCAAATGCAATGAAAAAGGAAACACTGCAAAAATTATGGGAAACAGAGCCGGAGACTTTGCACAGGGCTTCAATGAATCGGTTTCGCGGAGAAACAGATTTATCCCAATATCTTATTCGTTATTGGCAGTTATGTGAAGGTAATTTTATTCCAAGAAGGACTCTTGGAAAATCGTTTTTGGTTACGTCAGAAAATTATAAAGAAATTGCAGATTCCATCAAAAATCAGGAATGGCAGATGGTTAGTTTAAATGAAGAATGTTCATGGAAAGAATTTGAGAAAATCAAGTCTGCAATTAATCAGGCATTTGCTAAGCTGCTCCCGGAAAAATCAATATTTGAGGTGTAGAGGAGGGATATTTTTATGTATGATTATTTGTTGGTAGGCGCCGGATTGTTTAATGCTGTACTGGCCTGTGAACTATCAAAGCATGGAAAGAAGTGTCTGGTTGTAGAAAAACGCAACCATATTGGGGGAAATTGTTACACAGAGGAGATAGAAAAAATAATTGTACATAAGTATGGAGCGCATATTTTTCGGACTTCAGATAAAAGAATATGGGAATATATGCAGCAGTTTGCGGAGTTTAATCATTTTATTAATTCTCCTGTGGCAATATATAAGGATGAATTATACAATCTTCCTTTTAATATGAATACATTTTCAAGGTTGTGGGGAATTAAAACACCAGATGAAGCGAAGAAAATGATTGCAGAGCAAAGTGTGGAAGTAAACCGGCCAGCCCGTAATTTAGAGGAACATGCAATTGGCATGGCTGGTGTTGATATTTATGAAAAGTTAATTAAAGGATATACGGAAAAACAGTGGGGAAAAAGGTGCAGCCAGCTTCCGGCCTCTATTATGAAAAGAATTCCTCTTAGATTTACCTACGATAATAATTATTACCTGGACAGGTATCAGGGAATTCCCATAGAAGGCTTTACCCCTGTTTTTGAAAAGATGTTTTGCAATTGTGATGTGATGCTTGAAACAGACTATCTGGATAACCGTGAATTGGGGAATAAGGCTTATAAAATATTATACAGCGGAACAATAGATTCTTATTTTAATTATAAATATGGAGAACTTGAATACCGCAGCCTGCGTTTTGAAACGGAAGTATTGAATACGGATAATTATCAGGGAGTTGCAGTTGTAAATTATACAGGTGCAGAGGTTCCTTATACCAGAGTGATTGAACATAAACATTTTGTATTTGGGCAACAGGAAAAAACTGTTATCTCCAGAGAATATCCCTTAGCATGGAAGAAGGGAATGGAACCGTATTATCCAATCAATGATATGGAAAACATGAAAAGATATGAGAGGTACAGAAAAGATGCAGACAAAGAGAGAAAAGTAATTTTTGGCGGACGTCTGGGCAGCTATCAATATTATGATATGCAAGATACGGTCAAAGCGGCGCTTGATTTGTCTGGAAAGCTTTTAAGAGGATACTGAAGCATGACGGAAGGAATTAAAGTGTCAGTGGTGATTCCGGTTTATAACGCATTTCCTTATTTAAAGGAATGTGTGGATAGCGTGCTGGCACAGTCACTTGACAAACTTGAAATAATTTGTATTGATGATGGTTCTACAGACGATAGTCTTGCCGTTTTAAGACGATATGCCCTGGCAGACAAAAGAATTAAAGTTATTACAAAAGAAAATAAAGGATATGGACATACTGTCAATCTTGGCATAAGACAAGCAAAGGGGGAGTACATCAGTATTATTGAACCGGATGACTATATTGAGAATGATATGCTGCATACATTATATGGAGCGGCAAAACAGTATGAGCTTGATATAGTAAATTCAGATTACAGATGGTTCTATGATGAAAAAGGACGGCGCGTTTTTGAAAAACATACAATATATAATGATTTGCAAATGTATGAAAGAGTATTAAATCCAAGAAATGATACGAATATACTTCAGGGAAAGTATATCAATCCTGCAGGATTGTTTCGCAAAAAATTCCTTTTGGAAAACAGTATTTTTCATAATGAGACTGCGGGAGCAGCATTCCAGGATACTGGCTTTTGCTTTTTATCATTGATTCTTGCAGAGAGAATTATGGTGTTGTCACGGGCGTTTTATAATTATAGACATGATAATCCTAATTCGTCAATATCAGGCAGGAGCGGCATAGACAAAGTATTTATGGAATACAGAATGACATTAAATAAATTACTGAAGATGGATTATATGTATCATGAATATCTCCCGGAATTTTTCCGGCGGGAGTATGAGAGTTGCAGATATGCACTGTCACGAAGCTACGATAACGAGAAAAAAGAAACTTTGTATAAGATTAGTGAAGAATTCAGATATTATGAACATACAGGTATTCTTGACATTAGTAGTATGCCAGAAGAGTTGAAAGATGAATTACTTTTTGTGATGTACATGCCAAAGGAGGCATATTTCTCATTTGCAGGATTAAAAGATGAAATTCATGAAAATCTACTGAAATTTGAAAGTTTTCTTATATATGGCGCAGGTATGGTTGGTAAACGCATATTCAAAGGATTAAGTGAGGATGACAGAAGAAAATGTCTGGGGTTTGCGGTATCGGATGCAGAGAGCAATTTGACATTTATAGAAAACTATCCAATTAAGTATATTGGAGAATACATAGATAATAGAGAAGAAACGGCAGTAATTGTTGGGGTGACAAAAAAATACCGGGAAGAGATAAAGGAGAAGCTGTCTATATTGGGGTTCCATAATATAATTGTTCCCAAATCAATGGGAGCTGATATGTAAGGCTATGGCGCCATTGGGACACAGATTATGATATGTGGGGGTATATAAATGATAAAAGTATCAGTTATTATGCCAGTTTACAATGAAGAAAAATATATCAAAAAAGCATTGGAGAGTTTCGTAAAACAGACACTAGAAGAAAAAGAATTGATATGTATAGATGATGGAAGCAATGATCATTCTGTTGAGATCATAAAGGAATTTGCAGGTAAATTTCATAATATTCAATTGCTCACACAGCCTGGACGCGGTGCGGGACCTGCAAGAAACCTTGGAATAAGAAAAGCTGCTGGAGAGTATGTCTGTTTTTTGGATGCAGATGATTTCTTTATTGAAAATGCTTCTCTTTGGCAGTTATACAGATATGCTTCAGATTATGATGAAGACATATGTGCAGGATTACAGCAGAATTTTTCAGATGGAAATGTGATTAAGAATAAAATACTAAGAGATTATCTGAAAGACAAAAATACGACAGTTGTATCATATACTGATTTTCAGTACGATTACGGCTATCAGAATTACCTGTTTAGGAAAGTATTTCTGGAAAAAAATAATCTTGCATTCCCTTCCCTTCTGCGTTATCAGGATCCTCCTTTTCTGGTGCAGGCCTTATTTTGTGCAGGAGCTTTTAGGATTGCCGGTGTTGAATTTTACGGATACAGATTTGGACACAAAAGAATATTATATAACAAAGAAAAAACAAATGACTTATTCAGAGGTCTGTATTTTAATTTAATGTTTGCCTGGGAAAAAGGATTAATTAATCTGTTTAAACTGACATTAAAAAGAATAAATAATGATTATTTCAAAGTATTATATGAGGGATTGGATATTCATAACATAGAATTGTTAGAGTTGATGCTTACAGCAGAAAAAGCAATAGGTCAGACAGAACAAGAATATAAAATAGAGCCTTTGTATGCGCTTTTGATTCAAAAGAGTACTGCAGATGAATATCAGAAATATGCAGAAGTCCAAAAATTAAAAAAATTCCTGGAAGGGATAGAAAAAATGATTCTTTATGGAGCAGGTAATGCAGGGAAAAAATGTCAAAATATTCTTTTAAATGAGACGACCGTTGAATATCTGTGGATTGATAAGTATAAGGCAGGAGAGGTATACAAAGGAGTGGAGATTCACGGTATTGAGGAAGTTGTCACATATCAATATGACCGGATTTTGATTGCAGTTGAAGATGAACAGGTTAGATATAGTATAGAAAAAGAACTGGTTTCAATGGGGGCTGATGAACACAATATCATAGGGTGGAATGATGTTATGGTATAACCTTAATGAAGCAGAATAAAAAGATATAGTAAAGCTTGCAGATATGGGAGAAATATATCATGGAGATAAAAGTATCAATTATTATTCCAGTATATAATGCGGAAGAAACTATAAGCAAATGTTTGGAAAGTGCAATTACACAGACCGTTTTTCCAAAAGAAATTATATGTATTGATGATGGTTCTACAGACCGTTCGCTGGATATTTTAAGTACATATGCAGAAAAATATAAATATATATCTGTTATTGCACAGGAAAACAGCGGTGCAGGACCTGCGAGAAACAGAGGCCTGGAAATCGCCAGGGGAAAATTTGTATGCTTTCTGGATGCGGATGATTGTTACGTGGATTGTTATGCACTGGATAAAATGACAGAGGCCTGTCAAAAAAACCATGTGAAGATTTGTGGAGGGTTTCTTCAAATATTTGATTCCCAAACCGGTGAAATCCAAATTGCTAATTTACATAGAGAGATTTGTGCAGGCAGGCCGGATGGAAAATTAATATATTATAGAGATTATCAGGAGGACTTTCATTACCAATGTTATATATTTGAAAGGGATATGCTTAAAAAAAATCATATTGTATTTCCACATTACAGAAGATATCAGGATCCTCCTTTTTTTCTTAAGGCTATGCTGCAGGCTGAAAAGTTTTGGGTATTGCCTGTAGAGTTGTACTGCTTTAGGAAAAATACGCATCAGACACTGGAAAGAAAGATGAGGATTGTAGATTGTTTAAGAGGGATAAGAGATAACTTTCAGCTGGCAAAAGAATATCATTTGGAATTACTTCAAAAAAAATTACTGCGCAGAATTGGTCATGATTATTTAGAAATGGTGTTAAATGATGATAATGATGAGACGCAGAATATTTTATGTGAAATAGGACGAATGCTGCCACAGAAGTATGAAAAAAAAGTGATTTTTTACTATATGGTATTGCTTAAGGAACTATGTAAAAAGAAATATGGCATTTCTGATTATTTAAAGGAAAAAAATATTTCGGAGATAATCCTATATGGTTTAGGCGATATGGCAAAATTACTGTTTTGGGAGTTAAAGGATTCTGAAATCAGTATATTGTATGGAGTGGACCGGAGAATTACTTCATTTTATGACATAAAAGTAATACAGGATCTTTCCTGTATAAATAAGGATACTTTGATAGTTGTAACGCCATTAAATGAAACGGGAAAGTCAATTATCGGGAACTTGACTAAACAAAAATATACTAATACGATTTTGCTTTCTGACTTAATTGATAAAATTGCACAGAAAGTATAAATTGCCAGAAAGAAAAATAAGAGATGGAGGAAAAAAAATGAATGAAATGATAGGAAATATTAAGAATCATCAGGAGGTTCTTTTGTATGGAAAAGGGGGTGTAGCCAGAACGTTTATGCAGTGGCTGCAATTCCGTCATCTGGATGACTATGTAAAGGGATTTGTTGTTTCACAGGCAGATAATGAGAGAGTGTGTATGGACAGACCTGTGATTGAGGTAAGTAATGTAAAACTAACGTATCCCGGTGCATTGATTATTGTTTGTGTAAAGAACTTATACAGAGCAGAAATTGCGGATATGCTTTCAAGGTATGAACTGTCAGATTATATACTGCTTTCCGACGACATGATTAAAAAATGCTCTATAGATGTAACGCATCTGACACCAAGAAAATCCCTGAAGTTTGAAGTTCATATTACGGAACACTGTAATTTAAATTGCCGAGGGTGTTTTCATTGCAGTCCGCTGGCAAAAGAAGAGTTTTTATCGGTGGAAGAATTTCAAAGGGATTGTCAAAGGCTGTCAGAGTTATATCATGGAAATTTGGAATATATGGAACTTTTGGGCGGAGAGCCCCTGCTTCATCCGGATATTACAGAATTTTTCCGGGTGGCCAGAACCTGTTTCCCCAAAGGAACAATTGCGTTAATTACAAATGGGATTCTGATGCCTCAAATGGAAGAAAAGTTTTGGATTGCCGCAAAAGAATACAATATTGAATTTAGACCCACACATTATCCAATCAAAGTTGACTATAATGCAATACAAAAAAAGGCAGAAAAGTATGGAATTGTTTACCGTCCATTTGCCATGGTAACAGATGAAGCCGGGAATAAAATTCTGGAGAATTATCATTTTGACATTGAGGGGAAACAGCCAATAGAAGAAAATTTCCATAAATGCTACAGAGGCAATTTTTGTATATTCCTAAGTCATGGGAAAATGTATTCATGTGTTGTGGGGGCAAATCTTCATCATTTAAAAGATTACTTTGGATTAAAACAAATTGAAATTTTGGATAATAATGGAATAAATATTTATGATGCCCAAAGCGCTGATGAAATTTCCGAATTTCTGACACGCCCTATGCAGCTATGCAGATATTGTAAACTGACTGATGAAAAAACACTTATTCCATTTGAGTGTTCAAAGAAACAATTGGATGAATGGATATAGGTAAAAAATACTAATAAAGTTTTTTGAGAATCCTATAAATAATAGGTAATTGCGAAACTTGAAGTTATGGAAATATTCTGACAATATATTCCACTCAAATCCTGTTGCACCGTGCATTCCATCAAGCCCAGCAGGACAGAAGACAGTCGGGTAGCGTTCCTATTGCCTTCTATGGTTTTGATTCCATGGTGCATAAGGCTTTTCGTAGAATAGATTGTCAGAATATTTGGCAAGTTTACGAGTTTCGCAATTACCTACTATAAATAAAAAAGAGAGGAAAACGAATATGTGCAAAGTATCAGTTATTATGCCATCCTATAATGTTGCAAAATATATTGGCGAGTGTCTGGAAAGCGTCGTGAATCAATCATTGCAGGATATTGAGATAATTTGTATTGATGCAGGCTCTACTGATGGAACAAGAGAAATCCTTGCCGAATTTGCCAAGAGAGATTCCAGAATAAAGATTGTGGATTCAGACAAAAAAAGTTTTGGGTATCAGGAAAATCAGGGAATTGCTTTAGCGCGTGGGGAATATATCGGTTTTGTGGAGACCGACGATTATATAGAGAAAAATATGTTTGAACTTCTTTATGATGCAGCAAAGAAAAATAATCTTGACAGTGCAAAGTGTAATTACTATTCATTTATTAATGTGGATGAAAAACATCGTGTCTTTTGGAGAACCCAGATTTTGGGGAGCAAGCAATTTGAGGGGATGTACAATGTGGTAATTAATGGCTCTGATTATCCGGAAATTATGTGGCGGGATAATTCCACATGTAATGGGATTTATAAAACCCAATTTTTGAGGGATAAAAATATATTATTAAATGAAACCCCAGGGGCGGCGTATCAGGATTGGGGATTAGAAGTTCAGATTATGTGCAAGGCCGGAAGGATGATGTATATTGAGGATGGGCTTTATAATTACAGGAAGGATAATGAAAACAGCTCAATCAGAAACCCGAAGGGATTAGTCAATCTTTTCAATGAATTTTTATTTGTAAAAGATTTTCTGATTAATAATTCTGACAATATGTGCTGGCACTGGTGGATGTGCTTTGCAAGATTTACCGGTTCAAGTGTAAAGGACCGTGTAGCAAGACTGTTATTGGAGTATGGAGAATTACCAGAGGAAATGGATTCCATTTTGGACAAGATACGGGAAGAATATATATGGGGAATGGAAAAAGGTTATTTATTGCCAAATTGTCTGAAGTATTCCCGTTTGACAGAAATCAGGATGCTTATTGAGGATAAAAGAAGTTATCTGCAGCGTTTGTATTATGAATATAAACAGAAACAGGATGCGCAGCAATTAATTATTGAAAAAGCAGAAAATTGGAATAAAATAATTATTTTTGGCGCTGGTCTGTGTGGAAACCGACTATATATTCTGTTACATAAAAATGGCGTTAAAAGTGTAGTTGGATTTTGTGATAATGATGAAAAAATGCAGAAAGAGCAGTTGTTTGGAAAAGACATATTATCTTTGGAAGAAAGTAAGAGATTATATCCGGATGCACTATATATTATAGCAAATGAGTTTCACTATATGGATATAGCAAGACAGTTAAAAAAGGCAGATATATCTAATGAGAGGATAGAGTACTACTTATTCACAGGAATGGAATACTAAGTATTCACAGCTTGAAGAGAAATGAGAATTGGAGATAAATTAGTATGGATAATGAAATGAAGTATTTGAATAAACCGGATGAGCTGGTTGAGACTTTGCAAAATAATAAATTAGCTTTATACGGTGCTGGGAAAGTGGCTAAAATAGTGCTGAAATACTGCATATCCAAAGGAATGATTATAAACAATATATTTGTATCTTCTAAAAAATGTAACCCGGATAAATTATCAGATATACCTGTGGTTGAAATTGGAACACAAAGGGAGAAAACGGAAAAAACAATTTTATTAGTATGCACTATGGAAAACTTACATTCCGAAATCCGGAGTGAAATAAAGGATTATCATTTTAAAGAAGTATATTATATAACAAACAGTTTATTTCAATGGATTGCAGAAAATACAGCGGATAGAAATATGGGAGCAAAGGGGGAAGCGCAAGTAATTCAGGAGCAAATTAGTTTATTAAAAAATAGTATGTTTAAGTTTATTCCCAGACCCTGCATAGAATATATGGTTGTTAATATTTTAGATCATTGTAACTTGAGATGTAAGGGGTGCGATCATTTTGCCTGTATAGCAGATCCCTATTTTGTGCCGGAGGAAACGATACACAGGGATATCAAAAGGATGTCAGAGCTGTTTAAGGGAGATAATATTGTACAAATAGCGGTTATGGGAGGAGAACCATTATTGCATCCGGAACTTAATAAAATACTGAAAGATGTAAGGGAGTCTTTTCCATATGCAATAATCAGATTGACTACAAATGGACTTTTATTATTAAGACAAAATGAAGAATTTTGGAGGGTATGTAGAGAAAATAAAGTAACAATAGTTAACACGAAATATCCCATTAATCTTAATTTTGAAGAAATGAAGAGAAAAGCCAGTGAAGAAAATGTAAGTTTTAAGTTTTTTGAAGGAACCGGAGATCACTTTGTAAAGAAAAGCTTTAAAAAGATTATTAATTTGGAAGGAACCAGTAATCCCGTTAAAAGCTTTGCAAATTGCCACGTTTCAAATTATGGTAATTTCCTAATGGAAGGAAAGCTTTATGGCTGTCCCTTCTCATGTCAGTCTTATCGTATATTTAATAAAAAGTATAATCAAAATCTGCGCCTTACAGATGGGGATTATCTCGATATTTATAAAGTACAGGATATGAAAGAGATATTGGAATTTGCTTCAAAACCCAGAACATACTGCAGATATTGCAGTGGACTTTCCCCTAAATTTGATTGGACAAGAAGCAGGCAGGAAATTACAGAATGGATATAGAAAGGTGAAAATATGTTTACATATTTAAAAAAAGAGTTTGAAAAGGGTATTAAAATTGTCATATACGGGTATGGGAAAATTGGAAAAATGGTTGAAAAAGAGTGTAAAAGAAAAGATATTGAAATTGCATTCTTTATAGAAACACAACCTACAGAAAAAAAGACTGAATCAGGCAGAAATATCTTTTCAATATATGAAGTTAAGCCAGATGAGAAAATGCTGATAGTTATTGCAGTGTCTTTGAAGTATCATTCGGAAATTATAGATAATCTGAAAGAAGCTGGTATTTTCAGATATATAGTTATTGATGATCAAGCAATAAAAAAAATGCAGGAGGATAGAAAGTACCTGTATATACATGCCAGACATGAAAGAAATACTTTGAAACAATATCAGGATGAGTATTTGTTGGAAACTACAAAATCTAAAGAAGATTTTCAGGAATTATGTTCACATTTGGATGAAGAAAATATAAAAATCATAGAGCAGTTGTTAGATAGAATCAGGGTTATATTATCCTGTTCTCATGAAGAAATTGACATCTTTAGTCCATCTGAAAAAAGAAAAATTGAAATATTACAAAACAACTTTTACTCTGAAATAATCCGGGAGGGACAACTATACAGATATAAAGAATATGTATTGCCTAAAAAGTATTTTGATCCGCTTGTATTGTTTTATCAGTATGGTATGGAATGGTTTTCAGAAGAGACATTTACAAATTCAAAAGATATATTAGATTGCGGCGCATTTATAGGAGATACGTCATTATTATTTGCCAAAAAAACAAAAGGAAAAGTGTATGCACTGGAGCCTATGGAAAGCAACTGCAGCCTGATTAGAGAGACAATAAGATTAAATAACGTGGATAATATTGAAATTATAAATGAAGCTGTAGGTAGAAAATCGGGTAAAAGTATTATTTCCAAAAACGCGGAATCTAACTGGAGCACCATGGTTCCGTATGATAGCAGACAGTATACGGAAGAAACGGTTGGAGTTACCAGCATAGACGATTTTGTTAAAAAAAGAAATATTCAATTAGAGTTAATAAAGCTGCATGTAGAAGGTATGGAATATGATGCAGTACAAGGGGCGGAAGAAACCATGATTTCCCAAAAACCGGCATTGATTATACATCTGCATCATACGGCAACAGATTTTTTCAAAATAATTCCCTATTTGGACAAGTTAAACCTGGGGTATCAATTTAAAATATATAAATCAGTAACAAATACAATCTTTACAGGAACTATTTTACTGGCTGAAGTGAAAAATAAGGAACAGAAATAAGAATGGCCTGAGAAAAAAATATACAGACAGGAGAGACTTGATGGAGAAAATGACAGGAGGTTTTTTTGGAGATGAATTGGGAGCGCTAATGTGGACTGATGGGTGGCAGATTAGCGGAAAAGAGGTATGGTTTACAAGCGCTCGAATGAATTGTCTTTTTCGGATGGAGCAGATAACAGGGGAAACGGTATTTGTCTCAAAGATACCAATAAAACAGTTTTTGGGTTTTCGACAGTATCCTGTATGTGTGAAGCATGGAGAGCTGATTTTCTGTCTGCCAAATAACGCAGAAGAGATATGGTGTTATCATATATCAGATGATTCATGGAAAGAAATCGAGATTTATAATCCGGACAGAATAAGACTGAAATGTGTACAGGCTTGGTGCGTTAAGGATAAATTATATGTTGTGTCTATAGGATTAAAGCAGGTTATAGAACTGGATATTTCCAGACGGTGCATTGATAAATATTATAACATAACGGAAGGTGGACAGGAAATATCACTTAGAAGTGCATATAGTGATAATTGTATTTATACGGTGTTAAACAATCCTGTGGGAGTATGCAGGTTTGATTGTCTGACAAAGGAGAGGAAGCTGTATTTACTGCATCAGGTGGAGGATGAAATAAGCAGAATTGAATTTGATGGAAGAAAATTCTGGCTGGGGGGAAAGAAAAAAAGAATCTATATATGGGAGAAAAATAGCAATGAAGTAAAAATACTGGATCAATTTCCGACAGGATTTGGTATATATGATTTTGTAAACAGACAACAGCCTTTATTAGACTATGATAGAGATACTGCAGGCAACTGGATGTTTATAGATATCAGATGTATAGGGTCACATGTATGGCTGATTCCATGTGATGCAAATGAAATTTTGTATGTGGATATCAATACACTGGAAATTAGAAAATTTTCTATAGAGAATGAGAAGCGGGCGGAAGAAGATATGGAAGAACCGTTGATGCGCTGTATGTATATATTAGAATATGTTAGAGAAAAGCGTTATCTGGGAGTTTATTCTTTAAAAAATAAATGTATGTATGAAATTGATACAAAAAAAATGGATTATAAAATTTTAGATTGTAGTCTTGATGAGAAATCTGTCCGGCAAATTCATAAAATCATTCAAAGCATGGAACATGCAAGAGATTTTTTTAGAAAACCAGTTCATATAGAGAGGGAAGAGGATACACTGCATATGCTGATTGAAGCCCTGGTTCATACATATCAGGGAGAAGAGAAAGGGGCCGGGGAATGCTGTGTTGGAAGTAAAATATATGAATACTTGTGCATGAAGTAGAAAACTGTTGAAGGAGTCAGTAATGTTACATAGAATACAAAAAGTATTTGAAGTATTTGGCATTGGATATGGTATTAAATATTTATTTATACATTGGCTTCATAAACATTGCTATATCAGGTTAATAGGAAAAAGGTTAGTAAGGCTAATGTATAAAAATCATTTCTTATATGTCAGGTTGTTTTCCAGAGACTTGGATTTTTTAGAAAGTATATATATTGGAAATGCTGAAGGGGATTATACGGAAGGGGAGTATGATCTCTTAGAAAATGGGGATTGTAACTCTTTTATTGATTTAGGGGCAAATATAGGTTTGTTTTCATTTATGTATGCAATAAAATACCCTGAACGAAAAATTATTGCTGTTGAACCAGAACAGAAAAATTTTTCTGTTCTGGAGAGAAATATGCAAAATTTTAAAAATGTAATTTGTCTAAACTGTGCAGTATGGTTTAGAAATGTGTATGTAAAAGTTAATGAAAGTACATATTTGGTTTATCCGAGTAATACACCTACAGAGGGGGGATTTTATGTTAGTGAATGCGAGCAGGACGATGAAGAGGGAACTTATGCAATTACAATAAACGATATTGTCAGGAAATATAAGCTGAAAGATTATCTGGTTAAAATGGATATAGAGGGAGCAGAATATGCAATTTTTGAAAATGGGGATTGTGAATGGTTAAATATGTGTAAAACTTTTGTGATAGAAACACATGATAGGTTTTCAAAAGACAATGATGAAAATAAAATATTTGCTGTTTTAGAAAACACTCATAAATTTGAAAGAGATTTGGGAGAAAATAAAGTTTTTATAAGCAGGAAGGAGTGGAGCATCCGGCTAGACAATATTCTTGAAGAGATATATGACAAAATTCTTCACAGCAATAATGTTTTTTTATACGGAAAAGGAAAAGTCGGAAAGTTATTTTTGCAATGGTTACAATTACATCAGACAGAAAAAATTAATGGATTTGTTGTTTCTAATTTGAACGATGATGAGAAAATATGTGAAAAAAAACCGGTATTGGAAATAAATCAGTTGAAAGCCGATTATCCTGAGGCACTAATAATTGTTTGTGTAACGAACTTATACAGACAGGAAATAATTAACAATCTAATAAAGTTTGAATTATCAAATTATATTGTTCTTTCAGATGAGATGATAGGACAATGTTCTAAACATATAAAAAGAATATAGCAGTATATTACATTAAAATATAAATAAGGAGTAAAAAAGGCTATGTTTTACGAAATGGCGGGAGAAGATGAGCCTATAAAGAAACTAATTATATATGGCGCTCATTCTATAGCATTAGGAGTAGGACAAGCTGTCAAACACTTATATCCGGCGTATCCGATTGATTGTTTTGCTGTAACTTCTCTGCAGAATAATCCCCATAAACTAATGAATCTTCCTGTAAAGGAAATTTCAGCAATTACAAGGGAATATCTGAATAAAGAGGAGCTGCATATTCTAATTGCCACACCAGAAGATATACATCCGGTAATCTGTTCTGTTTTGGCAAAGTGCGGATTTAACAATTATACATGTATTGATTCTGTGCGTGAAGCAAAACTTATGGAGAAGTATTACCGCCAGTTAAAAAATTTTTCTTTATTACATGATGAAGTTTATAATGTACGGGTTTATATGGCAAGAAGTTTAAAAGATAAGCCTTTGCAGAAAGAATATGAAACTCCTGACTGGATTGTGCCTATTCAGGTCGGAGCAGACCTTGCCAATGCTCAAATAGCCAATTGCTGTGATAATACAGGTGATAATATTTCTGTGAAAAATGCAAATTACTGTGAACTCACAGCCCTTTACTGGATATGGAAGCAGGAGTTTGAAAGTAACGAAAATAGTACAGCCTATTATGGACTAGTACAATACCGAAGAATTTTGGACATAAAAAGGGAAGACTTTAAAAGGATTCAGGAAAAGGAAGTGGATGTAATTCTCCCTTTTCCAATGTTATATGCGCCCGATATCAGGGAACATCATACCAGATATGTAAAGGACTCAGACTGGAACGCTATGCTTCAGGCGTTAAAAGAATTACAACCGGCTTATGCCGCTGCATATGAAGAAATTTTCTCACAGCAATATTTTTACAATTATAACATGCTGATCGCAAGAAAAGAAGTGCTTAGAACATACTGTCAATGGCTTTTTCCAATTTTGGAACGTACAGAGGAGCTGAGCATTCCAAAAGGAAGGGAACGGGCAGACAGGTATATAGGTTATCTGGGAGAAAGCCTGCTGACATTATACTTTTTGTACCATAAGAATAACCTGAATATTGTACATACCGGGAGACTGATGCTTACATAGTGAAAAACAGACAGAATTAATGATGAATGAAAATATACAAAAACAACAGAGGAAAATAAAGTATTTTTGGGAAAGGAAATTAGAGCAAAATATTAAGGGAGAAAAGAATGAATTTTGAACTGATGGCATCCATGATGTGCGCCAATTACGGAAATCTTGAACATGAAGTAGCCGAATTAGAAGCAGGCGGTATTGATTCTTTTCATATTGACATCATGGATGGACGGTATGTACCCAATTATGCAATGTCCCTGAATGACATGCGTTATATTGCGTCTGTGGCCAAAAGGCCCTTAGATGTACATTTAATGGTTGAACATCCTAATAATACGATAGATATTTTTATTCACGCTTTGAGGAAAGGGGACGTTATTTATATTCATCCGGAGGCGGAGTATCATCCATCCACCACCTTGCAGAAGATCATTAACGCCGGGCTGACACCGGGAATTGCCATTAATCCGGGAACCAGTGTGGAAACGGTAATGGAGATGCTTCGTATTGTAAAAAAGGTGCTTGTAATGACGGTAAACCCTGGTAATGCCGGACAAATGTTTATGCCTTATGTGGGAAAGAAAATTACAAAGCTTTTGGCGTTAAAGGATGAAATGCACTTTGGACTCTACTGGGATGGAGCCTGCAGTGCAGATAAGATACTGGAATTCGCACCTAAGGGGGTGGATGGCTTTGTGCTGGGGTCTTCTTTGCTTTTTGGTAAGAATAAGATTTATAGTGAAATCTTAAGTGGAATACGGGGATTAAGATTCTAATGGGGGAAAGATGAATATCGCATTGATACTTGCAGGCGGTACGGGAACAAGGATTGGAGGCAGCCTTCCCAAACAATACATTGAGGTTAAGGGAGAGCCGGTTATAAGCCGCTGTCTTGCTGCTTTTGAAAAACATTATAAAATAGACGCTGTGTGGATTGTGGCAGATGAAAAGTGGCATGAACTTATATTAAAGTGGGCAGGCAAAAAATTAAAAGGGTTTTCCATACCTGGAAAAAACAGACAGCTTTCCATCTATAATGGGTTAACGGATATCAGTTATTTTGCAGATGAAAAGGACCTTGTAATCATTCATGATGGAGCAAGACCATTGATAACGGAGCAGCTGATAACAGAATGTATAAGCGCCTGCCAGGGGCATGATGGTGTGATTCCGGTAATTCCAATAAAAGATACGGTTTATATGGGTGAGAGAGGCAGAATTACCGCTCTTATTGACAGGGAAAAAATTTTTGCAGGACAGTCACCAGAAGCCTTTGTGCTTGGTAAGTATTTGAAGGCGAATCAAAGGCTTTTACCTGACGGAATTTTGAAAATTAACGGTTCCACAGAGCCTGCTGTGATGGCGGGGATGGACATTGCGCTTATACCGGGGGAGGAAGATAATTTTAAGATAACAACAGTGGGGGATTTGGAGAGATTCCGGTGGATGATGGAGACATAGCGTTTGAGGAGTTGGGCAGGGAAAGAAATACCTGCCCGATTTGTTTTTTGGTGATAATAACGGAATATTTCTTCTTGACAATTATTTTTTTTGTACTAAAATAGTTCTAAAAAGAACAAAAAGGAGGACATATGTTACCATTAAATCCATGGGAACATCAAAGTGCAGTGAAAGCGCTCTACGCAAAGTGTGTGGAGTGGGTTTGTAAGAAACATGATATTACCCGGATGGAGTTGGATATTCTTTTATTTCTGGCCAATAATCCTTGTTTTGACACAGCTTCCGATATGATTTCTGTCAGGTATTTGTCGAAGTCACAGGTATCATCTTCCATTAAAACATTGGAGGCAGAAGGATACATACGAAAAGAGTTTACAGCAGATAACCGGAAAACGGCGCACCTGAAACTATGCGAAGGATCTTCGAATATCATAAAAGACGGCAGGGCGGCCCAGGAGGAGTTTGTGGCGGTTATGTTTCAGGATATTCCGGAAGAGGATATCAATATTATGAAAAAATGCAATGCACATATGCTGAAAAATATTTATCATTATTTGAAGGAGGAAGCAGAGTAATGTACAAATTTGTTATTTGTTTTCTGGCAGGAATTGGGGCAGGACTTGGCACCGGGTTTGCCGGTATGAGCGCGGCGGCGGTGATTAGTCCCATGCTGATTACGTTTTTGGGGATTCCGGCTTATGAAGCTGTGGGAATTGCGCTTGCCAGTGATGTCCTTGCAAGCGCCATAAGCGCATATACATATGGAAAAAATAAAAATCTGGATATACGCAACGGTGTGATTATGATGGCGGCAGTTCTTGCGTTTACTCTTGTGGGAAGTTTTGTGGCCAGCCTGGTACCTAATACCACCATGGGAAGCTTTTCTGTTTTTATGACATTAATGCTGGGAATTAAATTTATTGTAAAACCGGTTATGACAACCAAAGAATCCATGGCGGCGGTCAGTGCCGGAAAAAGGGTGGTACAGTCCATTATCTGTGGAACCATTGTGGGATTTATCTGCGGATTTATCGGTGCAGGCGGGGGAATGATGATGCTTCTTATTCTGACCGGCGTATTGGGATATGAATTAAAGACTGCAGTGGGAACCAGTGTTTTTATTATGACATTCACAGCTTTTACGGGTTCGGTAAGTCACTTTGCCATAGGCGGTATGCCGGATATCTGGTGTCTGGTTTTTTGTGTGGCCTCCACTCTGCTCTGGGCAAGAATTGCTGCCAGATTTGCAAATAAGGCCAGTGCAGTTACCTTAAACCGTGCTACAGGCATAGTGCTTGCAGTTTTGGGAGCAGCTATTTTATTGGTGAATTATATCAAATAGCCTGAATAATTTTACAAGGAACAGCCTGGAATCATTATCGCTGATTCCAGGCCGGCTCATTTTAAAAATTATAACCGTTTCACAGGCAGCCAGATACCGCTTTCATAATTATCGCTTTGGGGATCCCCATTGGAATACCATTCAATGTTGATATGGAAGGCTATATCAAATTCCTGATTGCCGGGAAGCCATTCCTTGAAAATCCGGGTGTTAACTGTCTGCAGGGCTTCCGGCATAGGTCCGATGCACTTAAATTTGACCCATTCACTGGCGGGAATTTCAAAGACAGTCATGCCTTCCGGTATTTTGCCTCCCTGGTATACGCCTGCAATATAATAACGGAACTGATTTTCAACGGTTTCCTCTTCTACACAGACTCCGTATTCTCCCACCATGCACTCTGCAATCGTCTGGCGGATGTCTTCATCTGCCGGACCGGATGAAAAACTGCGCCTGCAGTACTGCCCGCAAAATTCATTCCAGAATTTGGGGATTTCCTGATAAGAGCTATCATAAGAAAATACCCTCTCAAATCCAATCATTTTCATGGCCTGCCTTTTTTCAACTGTAAAATCCATTTTGTTTCCTCCTAGTATTGAAATTTTAATTATTAAGGGCTGAAAGACTTTTATCTGATGGGGCTGTGTCCGAAGCTGCATGGGAGAGAGGCCGTGAAAACGGGAGAATGCTCTGGTAAAGCTTTCAGGCGTATCATACCCATATTTATAGGCCAGATCAATTATTTTCTCCTCCCCTCCTTTTATTACATCGATTCCTGCCAGATACAGCCTGCGGTTTCTTAAATATTCTCCAATGGAATATCCGGTGACAATTTTAAACCCTTTCTGAAAGTAGAAAGAGGATATATGTACCGCATCCGCCACCTCCGCCGCTCCAATATCTGCAAGAAGATTTTCTTCCATGTAATCAATTGCCTTTTTTAAACTTGCCAGCCAGTCCATTGTTCCCTCCTGTTTTCGTCTCTTAATAACTTAAGGCCAGTATATCCGATTCAGAGACAAAAATCCTGTCTTTTTTTGTTCTTAACTGTTCCTTATCTGTAAATGAGTTACTATTCACGGGTCAGGAATGCGCACTTGTTGCGCATTCCGTGAGAACATGATGCAGGAGTGAGGGGCGATTTTTGTGAAGCAAAACTTGGAATATCGCTCCGAATTGTTGCTATGAGCGGCTCCCAGGCCGTGAATAGTAACGTAAATGATGCAACTTTGATGCAAAAATGATGCTTTTTTGATGGCGGATGGTTGTACAATGGATTTAACATCAGCTGGGTGTACAATAAACACAAAAAGCAGATTTGTAAGGGTTACAAGGGAGGAGTTATATGAACAAGGCGGAGAAAGGCAGAAAAAAGGTAAGGGCTGGCAGGGGAAGGAAAGTGGCGGAGGCCTTACTTGCAGCAATGGCAGTGCTTATAGCGGCAGGGGCAGGAAGTATTTGTCTGGTATGCCGTCTTGTTCCTTCTGCTTCAGAAACGATTGGGTTTTTAACGGAAAATAATGGGTATTACCAGATATATACGGCGGATGACTACAATCGGTTTTGGAAATGGGCGGAAGAAGATCCGTTTATCAAAGGCCGTCTGATGAATGATATTTATCTTAATAATATTTCAGATTATGATCAATGGGAGAACTGCCCTCCAAAGAAGAAAATAGAAAAAGTGGACAGCTTTTCCGGCGATTTTGATGGAAATGGGTGTACCATTTATGGCCTTTACAGTATTTATGGATATGGTCTGGTAAAGGAAAATGCCGGGAAAATATATGACCTTTCCATAAGAAAATCCTATATCCGGGGAGATTCCTCCGTAGGAGGAATTTGCCAGGATAATTTTTCATTTATCAGCGACTGCGTCTTTGGGGGAAAGCTGGCAAGCACCAACAAGGACATTACAAATTACGATAAAATGGCAGGAATTTGTACGACAAACTATGGAGAAATTGAAAAATGCGGATTTGAGGGCAGTATGGAGATTACTTCCGGGTGGCGTCTTAAGGGATTCCGTGCAGGCATTTGTACATTCAATCATTATTCAGGTAATATCCGCCAGTGTTATAATCTTTCTTTTCTGAAGCCGCAGGATGGAGGGGATTTATGTTATGCGATTGCAAACAGATGGGAGGAAAACTGTGTTGCAAGAAAAGATTCTGCATGGATGATTTCATGTGAAAGTCAGGTAACTTTGATTGAAGGGGAAGAGATTCTGTATTTTTCCGCTCTGATGGAAAAGGATCTTTACAAGCTGTACTATTTAAAACAGCACTTACCAGAATATTATCAGCAGGTTTTCCGTTTTAAGGAAGAGCTTAAGGGAAAATATGAGGCTGAAACCGGGGGTAATATTTGGCCGGGCTGGGAACGGGAGGAAGAAAATGGGCAAAGCGGAAAAGACAGAATCGTAATGGCAGTATTAAGCGATCCGGCAGCGGAAAGATTTGTAAAATCCCTTATGGATGCAAAGGAAATGGACTGGTATAAGCTTACTGTAGAGGCCGCCATAGAGCCCACAGATGATAAAGACAATCTGTGGGAAGGGGCACTTTGGACAGAAGATAGGCAGCCGGCCGCAGTCTGGATTGGCGACGGAGAGGATAGGGTAAAGATAGCCCGCTATCTTTATAAGTCCTGGGACTTTGAAAAGGACGCAGGAGAAACAGACTATGAAGCTTTGTGGAAAATTTGTGAAACCATTCTTGGAGATGAAGATTTTACACATTATACCTGGCAGGTGTACTATGATCGGGAGGCAGGACAAGAGGACGGGTGTGCGGTTCTATACCAGACAAACAAGGGAGAATCAGGATTCTTTTTTGTTACGGATGATGAAATGGTTCAGGTACAGGGCTTTTGCTCTGTACAAAAAGACAAAAACGATGCGGCCTCCCCAAATGATATTACTGATATGAAAAACATAATTAGTGAAACTGCAAAATGGAGAGATCAGAAGGGAAGCTCCAGAGCTTATAAAAAAGAACAAAAAAATAAAGAAATAATTGAGGAAGTGCTGCAAAACAAATTGCTGGAAGGAACCTTTTATGAGCTGTGGGACGAAGGACTGCCAGAAGATGAAATGATTTGGCAGGATGAAGCTGTGCAGAAAAGTGTATATTCTGCCTGCGACTGCTATGACGGGAAGGTTCCGGCCGTAGAAGAAATTCTAGGGATTCAGCAGCTTCTGATCCGTAATTCGGAAGGGGTTGGAACGTTTAAGGATTTAAGTAAGCTGCCCCATCTTTCCGAATTGACAGTGGAGCAGTCAGGGGGTGGGGATATTTCTCTGGATATTACAGGCGACATGGTTCCGGAGCTTCAGTCCCTTTTTGTGGAAGGGGTTTTGGTGGAATCCGGGGATTTCCTAAGGCAGCTTCCAAAGCTGTCCACTTTGGGAATGATTCACTGCGGCCTTACAGATATTTCTTTTTTAGAGGAACTGCCCCAGCTTACGGAGCTTTCTCTTTTTGGAAATGAGCTTACAGATGTTTCTCCCATTGTTAACTGCAGGGAACTGGAAATATTGTCGCTGGCAAATAATAACCTGACAGACATTACCCCCCTTACTTATCTGCCCAGGTTAAAGGAAGTGGGACTTCAGGGAAACAGGATTACGGACATAGAAGCGCTGGGAGAGATTGGAGGTCTGGAAAAGCTGAATTTAACTTCCAATCAGCTGAGGGACATTACGCCTCTTGGAAAACTGGATGCTCTTAAGGCTCTTGGCCTTGCAGATAATGAAATACAGGATATTACAGCCCTTGAAGGAATGACGCATCTGTTTAACCTTGCGCTGGATGCAAATCAAATCCGGGACATCGGACCTTTAAAAAACATGACGGAACTGGAATATCTGGGACTTAGCGGAAACCAAATAGAAGACTACACGCCTGTTAAAGAAATGGATAAGCTGTATTCCCTTAATGTGGCAGGCAATCCGGGACAGGATATTGGAAAACTGGTATTTCGGCCATGGGTTACTTTTGGAGGCGGCGAACAGACAGGAGATGTGGCACAGGCATATCTGGACCAGTATTATCCCGGAGAAAATATTAAGGCGGGAGGGCTGGTAAAAGGAGATATTGACGGCGATGGCAGGCTGGATATGGCAATTATCGGACTTGTGGACTGGTCAGAGGACTCCCAGTGGTCAGGAGAGCGGTATATATATCCGTTTATCAGCCGGCCGGAGGGTGCTTTTATCCCTCTTACGCCGCTGGAAACACTTGGGCCAGGAATGGGCGGCGTTTACGGGGACCCTTATCAGGGAACAATCATTACAGATGGAATGTTGGTGATTCAGGTATATGGCGGAAGCAACTGGCGTTGGGGCAGTACAGATATTTACGAATATGAAGATGGCGAAATGCAGGAAAAGTGGAGAATAGGGATCGGCCATTTTGTCTATAATTCTGGTATGGACATTACTGTGCAGGATTTGGAAAATGACAGCTGGAAGGTTTATCTTGCCATAGGGGACTGGGAGGAGCATAAAGAAGTTCTGCTTTTTTCGGAGGAAACCGGAGAACCCAATCCATTGAAAGAAGAAATGGAGCAAAAAATAGCACAATTTGGCAGCAGGATAGGCAGG
>CANCXX010000007.1 GCA_947381965.1 uncultured bacterium | reverse complement strand
CCATTTTTCATGGTCTGTAATTCCTCTGCGCGCTTCCTGGACGGTCCCTGTCTTTATAGTTCCGCTCCCTTCCATCCAGCGCCCTTTCCATCAGAGCAATTCCAGCCCATTTTTCATGGTCTGTAATTCCTCTGCGCGCTTCCTGGACGGTCCCTGTCTTTTATAGTTCCGCTTCCCTACACATCCCACTTGTCGCAAAGAGCTTTCACCTGGTCAGCAAACTTGGCCAGATCTTTATTGGCGCCGCCTTCATTTTTATGAATAATAACAAGGAGTCTTTGGCCGGCCGCAAGCAGGCGTGTAAATACATCGGATATGGTTTTTGCTTTCTTCTTAACCGGAATCGGTTCAGCCTCATATTCCAGCCTGTTGGTCAGCAGGTTAAATTCCGTTCCGCTATATGGCGCGTATGCCTTAATCCCATATTCCGCATTCAGGCATTCTACAAAGGATTTGCAGACACTGTCTTCTCCATGAACCACAAAAACCTTCCTTGGTTTTTCCTTAAAGCCTTCCACCCATTCAATCAGTCCGTTTTTATCCGCATGACCGGAAAGCCCCACCAGCTTCCTGATACAGGCCCTCACATCAATAGACTCGCCAAAAAGCTTTACTTCATCAACGCCTTCCACCAAAACTCTTCCCAACGTTCCCACTGCCTGATATCCCACAAACAAGATGGTGCATTCCGGCCGCCAGAGATTGTGCTTTAAGTGATGGCGGATCCGTCCTGCCTCGCACATGCCGGAGGCAGATATAATTACCTTCGGAGTCGTATCAAAGTTGATCGCTTTTGACTCTTCACTGGTAATGGAAAGGCGGAGCCCCGGAAAAGAAATGGGATTGATTCCCGCTTTTACCATTTCCATTGCTTCATCGTCAAAACAGCTCCACTCATTTTTATGGAAAATACCGGTAGCCTCCACTGCAAGAGGGCTGTCCACATAAACCGGAAAGTCCTCATGTCCCTTCACTAGTCTTTCCACTTTTACTTTGCGGAGAAAATACAGCAGTTCCTGGGTTCTTCCCACAGCAAATGAGGGAATAACCACATTTCCGCCCCTGTCAAAGGTTTCCTGTAAAATTCCTGTCAGTTCTTTCACATAATCCGGGTGGTCCCCCGGATGCAGCCGATCTCCGTAAGTTGACTCCATCACCACATAATCCGCATTTTCCGTAATGCCTGGGTCCTTAATTAACGGCTGGTTTTTATTTCCTATATCTCCGGAAAAGACGATTTTCCGGCTGGTTCCTTCCTCTTCGGCCCATACTTCAATGCTGGATGAGCCCAGCAAATGACCTACATCTGTAAAACGTATTTTAAGCCCTTCACACAAAGTAATTTCTTCCCCATAAGGACAGGGCACAAGCATCTTAATAGCTGCGTCCGCATCTTCCATAGTGTAAACAGGTTCGTGGGGCGCAATTTCGGCGCTTCTTTTTGCTTTGCGGTTCTTCCACTCCGCTTCCTGCATCTGGATGTGGGCACAGTCACGAAGCATTATACTGCACAAATCAGCCGTTGCTTCCGTTGCATAAATCTTTCCTCTAAACCCCCTTGCCGCAAGCCTTGGAATCATTCCTGAATGGTCTACATGGGCGTGGGTAAGCAGCACATAGTCTATATATGCCTCCTGCACCGGCAATTCACAATTCTCAAATACGTTAACCCCCTGCTCCATTCCATAGTCCACAAGAATATGTTTTCCGCAGGCATTTAAATAATGACAGCTTCCTGTCACTTCGTGAGCAGCTCCAATAAAAATCATTTTCATACTTTTGCCCTCCTTCAGCCATTCTGACAGAAAATAAAATCCGGCTTGCCGTACATTTCTTCAACTGCCGTAAAAAAAATATCTCTGTCTTCTTCGTTGTCTACATCTCCATGAAAAAAAAATACCGTAACCTGATAAATATTCTCCAGTTCTGCCTTAATCATCCGTCCCAGTTCTTTATTGGTATCCATAAAAGCTATCCGGCATCCCAGGCTTGCATATTTTTCCATGATAGAATATTCCTTCGCTCCAATCATTCCGGCAACTGCGCATACTTTTGTATCTGTCATGACATTTATGTACCTTTCTCTGCTCGTACCGACAAATTCTATCAAATTATTATAAGCAAATTATAACATGTTGGAATATGATATAGCAAACACTTAAGGCAATATGACATGACATTTTCCATTTATTTTTTAATCATACTGATTATTGTGCTTTCCATGGATGCGTTTACCGCCGGACTGTCCTATGGGATAGAAAACGTACAGGTCCCTTTTTTATCTTTATCCATTATTGCGCTGCTTTCTGGCAGCATGCTGACTGCTTCCTTATTGGCAGGCAATATTTTCCTTGGGATTGTTCCCGGAAAGGTGACAAAAATCATTTCTTTTTCCGTGCTTTTCCTTCTTTCCATTTACAAATTTTATGATGCCATTCCCCAGCTTCACAAAAGAGAAAACGGACTGACTACAGGAAATATTTCACGAAAAGTAAATAAAGATGATAAGGCAGTGTTGTCAGGCAAGGAAGCGGCGGCCCTCTCTGCCGCCCTTTCCATTGATAACATCTCCGCAGGCCTGTGTACCGGAACCGTATCCTTATCTCCTATTATACTGCTGCTGCTCACAATAGCAATCCATTTTATGTCAATCAAACTTGGACTTTTGGCCGGACAGATGATTTCCCGCAAAAACTCACACAACCTCGCCTGGCTGAGCGCCGCTATTCTCCTTGTGATGTCCTTTCTGCGTATCCTTTAAAAGAGTATCGTCAAAAGGCTTATCCCCCTTTTTTCGAAGCAGCGCCTCAGAAAGAACCAACAGCTCATGAACCAGAACGGGCATACAGGAGAGAATTCCCAGCGTGCCCCATTCAGAAAGACTTAAGCGGCTGGTGCCGAATAAAGATACAAAATAAGGAATTTCCGTTACCAGCGTCTGTAAAGCGATCCCTGTCGCAAACGCCCCTATCATATAAATATTTTCCAGATGTTTCATTCTGAAAACAGATTTGTTTACATCCCGCATTCCTACCGCATGAATTAACTGACTCACTCCAAGAACCGTAAACGCATGAGTCTGTGCCTTATTAAGGATAGGGGTAAGACGCAGTATTTTTTCCAGATTTCGGACAGTAACCGGAAGATTTTCCTTTACCAATTCCTGATAGGGTACGGCAAGAAAAGCCAGCAGACTGATACTGCCAATCACTACACCATAGCACAGGGTACAGGCCAGTCCTCCATGGGAAAACAGGCTGTCTGAGTTTTTTCTGGGTGGCTCCTTCATGAGGGCATCTCCGTCATTCTTATCCATCCCAAGAGCTAAGGCAGGCAGAGAATCTGTAATCAGGTTAATCCAGAGAATATGGCTTGCCTTAAGCGGTGTGGGAAAGCCTGCAAGGACAGCGGCCAACATAGTAATAATTTCCCCAAAATTGGAAGAAAGCAAAAACAGTATGGTCTTTCGGATATTTTCGTAAATTCCCCTTCCCTCTTTCATTGCCTTTTCAATGGTGGCAAAATTATCATCCGTGAGTACCAAATCCGCCGCGCCCCTGGCAACGTCTGTTCCTTCTTTTCCCATGGCGATTCCCACATCCGCCGCCTTTAGGGAAGGGGCGTCGTTGACCCCGTCGCCAGTCATTGCAACTACTTTTCCATTGGACTTTAAGGCCTCCACAATACGCACCTTATGTTCCGGGGAAACTCTGGCAAATACATGGATATGCTCCACCTTGTCCTTAAATTCCTCGGCACTTAGGGCGTCAATGCCGGCGCCTGTCATACACTCTTCCTTTTTTTGGGCAATTCCCAAATCCCTGGCAATGGCAAAAGCTGTGTCCACATGATCCCCTGTAATCATCACAGTATCCACATGAGCGCCTTTAAAACTGCAAACAGCCCCCTTTGCTTCTTCTCTGGGAGGATCTATCATTCCCACCAGTCCCACAAACACCATGTTTTTCTCCTCTGTAAGATCCCCTTTGCGCTTTACCGCAATTGCCAGTACCCGCAGTGCCCGGTCCGCCATTTGCTCCACTGCTTCCTTTGCTTCCTTTTTGGCTTTTTGGGAAAAAGCCATTTCTCTGCCATGAATCCATGTACTTTGGCATAAATCTATCATTTCATCTGCTGCGCCCTTAACATAGGCAATCTTTTCCGTTCCCTTCCGGTGGACCGTTGTCATCCGTTTTCTCTCTGAATCAAAGGCCCTCTCGTCTATCCGGGGAAACTTATGCAAAAGTCTTTCCTTTTCAAATCCATGTACTTTGGCCAGATCAAGAAGTGCAAGCTCCGTAGGGTCTCCCAGCCTGTTATCCTTAATTGAAGCGTCATTACAAAGAGCACACGCTTCCAGTAAAAGGCTGTTGTTTTCCCTGTCAAGTTCTTCCTCCTTCATTATATGGCCATCCACATAACATTCCTTTACCGTCATCCGGTTTTTGGTCAGGGTGCCCGTTTTATCAGAGCAAACCGTATTTACCGCCCCAAGGGTTTCCACCGAAGGAAGACGCCGGACTATGGTTCCAACCTTTACCATTCTTGACACACTAAGGGCCAGGACTATAGTAACAATTGCCGCAAGTCCTTCGGGCACTGCCGCTACTGCAAGGGAAATGGCAGTAAGAAGCATGTCCCCTACATCCCGCTTTTGCAAAACGGCCACCAGAAACAAAAAGACGCACACACCAACTGCTAAGATACTTAATAGTCTGCCAAGATCCGCCAGTCTTCTCTGCAAAGGTGTCATTTCATTTCCGCCACTTCCAATAAGTCCGGCAATCTTACCGATTTCCGTATTCATTCCGGTAGCAGTGACAATTCCTTCTCCCCTGCCATAAGTTACTGTGGTGGACATAAATGCCATATTGGTTAAATCGCCAAGACTTTTTCCCCCGGCCGGGATCTCTTTGTCTGTCTTATCCACCGGCACGGATTCTCCTGTAAGGGCAGATTCTTCAATTTTAAGATTTACCGCCTTAAGGAGCCGCAAATCGGCAGGTACCGCTCTTCCCGCTTCCAAGAAAACAATATCCCCTATTACAAGCTGTTCACTGGGTATTTCATACTGTTTTCCCTCCCGCAGAACCAATGCTTTGGGGCTGGAAAGCTTTTGCAGCGCTTCAATTGCTTTCCTTGCCTTGTCCTCCTGAATGACGCCCACCACAGAATTTAAAATAATTACTGCAGCAATAATCGCAGCATCCCCTGCTTCTTTAAGGAAAAGGGAAATGGCAATGGCTGCCATCAAAATATAAATAAGAGGGTCATTTAACTGCTCCATAAACAATATAAACATCCCCTTTTTCTTCTGTTCCTCCAGCCGGTTGGGACCATACTGGCCCAGCCGGGCATCAGCCGTCATAGCGGAAAGTCCCGTCTCGCTGCTGCTTTCAAGCTGCTTTATCACTGCTGCTGTGTTTTGGTCTGCATACATACTCAATCCCTCCTGCTCTTATGATTTTATATGCAAAAATGAGCAGGATTATGACCACCGTCAACGCCAGTTTCTTTTCTATCAAAAACGCCAGCCTGCATAAAAAAAGAAGGCATTTATATATGCCCTCTTTCCTTCGTTGGATTTAAGTCTGAAAATGCTGCCTATATCAACCGCCCAGCGCCGGTGTATAATTGTCATTATAACTGTGATTACATCTGATACAGGTATAAATCGTATATCCCTGTGTTGTCTTTGTTGGCGGTATCACCATGGAACGGTAAGTATGTCTGTTGGTATCCGCCGGTATTGGCTCCGCATAACTGCTGCCACAACTGCTGCACACAAAAGAGCGTATCCCCGCCTCCTGACAATTTGCCTCCTTTAGTACATAAGATTTAAATTCATGGACATGGGGCGATGCGGTAGGCACTGCCGATGCTGAAGGCGCCGCAGAAGGGGATGATGAACCGGCTGGTGTTGCGGAGCTTCGGGGCGTCGCCGTAGGAGCTGCCGATGCTGAATTGTTGGATGCACTTGCTCCAGGGCTTGCGGATGCTACAGGCATGGGACGGGAATCCAAAAGTGTTCCGCAGACAGTACAGGTAATCTGCTCTGTCCCCATCGTTGTTGTAGTCGGAGCTGCCGCCACTGTCCAGTCCGTAGCAATATGACCGGGAGCAGATATTTTTTCCGTATAAAAATCCCCACAGCTGCAGGTATATTTCCTAAGTCCTGCAAGAATACAGGTAGGTTCCCTGTCAACAGATGCCGTATACTGGTGGACATGAGGCGCCTGTTCTCCCTCATCTTCCTCCGACTTACTTTCATCCTCAAAAGGCACTTTTTCCTGGGCTACAATTTCGTCGCAGTAAATACACTTTTTTACACGCAGTCCATCCATTTCGTCTGTAGGTTTTCTGGAAAGCTCCCATTCATCCGCCACGTGACCTGTTGACATAACATCCACATAATAGATGTCCCCACATTCCTTACAAGTATATTTAATCTTTCCCGCACTGTAACAGGTGGCATTCTTTTCAATACTTTCCTCATAGTCATGGGTATGGTCCGGGTCTGATGCCTTGTTAATAACCGGCATTGGTATGATCCCCATTCCGCCTTCCGATTCCGGTGATGGACTTTGTGTGGGTACAGCGGTAGGTACCGCCGGCACTGGTGTAGGATACCAGGTTTCCTGCACAGTTTCCACATCCTCCCCGTCATCTGATTTTAAGGTAGAATAACCAATAATTCCTATGGTTCCCAGACAGGCAATCACCGCAATTACCCCAAAAATGCCAGTAAGTACTTTTACAATTCCGCTCATTTCCTACTTCTCCATTATTTCTGTATTTCCATATGGTCCTACATAATTTGTTACATTACAAGTATATATTTTTTATCGGAATTTGTAAACACCCTATACGCGGAAATCATTTTTCATATGCACATGCTGCTAGAGCGTGTTTGAAACTGCTAAGAAATCACTCTCCTAAGCCTTCCTCCCATTCTGCTTAAAATTTCATTGGAAATCGTGCCTGTCCACTCTGCCAGGTCACAGGCGGAAATTTCCTCTTCCCCAGATTTACCAATCAGAACCGCCACATCCCCTGTCTTAACGCCGGAAATGCCGCTTACGTCCACAAGCGTCTGATCCATACAGATTCTGCCAATAACAGGCGCCCTCTTTCCGTCTATCAGGACTGCCCCCACGCCCCCTGACAGACTCCGGGGAAGCCCGTCCGCATAACCAATCGCAAGGGCTGCAATCTTCATATTCCGCTCCGCCTGAAAAGCCATCCCATACCCGGCATATTCCCCCGCGTACAAATCCTTTACCGCCGCAACCCTTGCCTTTAAAGACAATACCGGATGGAACAGTCCCTTCCAGTCCTCCATATCCTCTCTGGTACTTAACACCCCATAAAGCGCAATCCCTACCCGCGCATAATCCCCGGAAAGCTCCGGATAATTTAATACGCCATAGCTGGCAAGGAGATGGATTTTGGGAGCTTCCAGCCCCCGCTTTTCCATTTCCCCTATTACCTGGTAAAAAATATTCTTCTGGAATTTCGTATATTCTTTTCCCGCCCGTTCCAAAGTGTCACTGACACAAAGATGGGTATAAAGACCTTTCACTGCCAAATGTTTCATAAAACAGATTTCACAGATTCTGTCAATATTTTCCCCCCTCTCCCCAAGCCGGTGCATTCCGGTGTCAATTCCAACATGTACAGGAATTTTTCTGTGTTTTCTTTTTCCATAATTGTTTAAAAGCTCTGCATAGGAAAAGTCCACCACCGTCTGAGTCAGCTGATAACGGCTAAGCAGGGGAAACTGATCCGGATGTGTATAGCCTAAAATCAGGATTTCCCCTTTAATCCCTTGTTGCCTAAGCTCTGCCCCCTCTTTTGCACAGGCAACGCAAAAAGCCCGAACCCCCATACCGGATAACTCCTTTGCAATCAGCATAGCCCCATGTCCATAAGCATCCGCTTTTACAGCCGGCATCAACTGACAGCTTTCTGGCAGCATTTTTCTCAAGGCGTCTACATTTTGACGCAGGGCCTGCCTGTCAAGCTCAATCCATGCTCTGCCGCTGTCCCCTTTTTCTCCTCTTCCTCCATGTTCCTTCCCTTTTCCACAGAACAACAGCGAAATAACAAAGGCAGCAGCAACGCTTGAAACCACCACTGCCAGATAATGAACCAGACTGTTATCTACCAGCAGCGCTTCCAGCCCCAGCGCCTTTGCCGCTGCCCTTACTGCCACAATCATGGCAGGATGCAGAATATAAACCCATGCGGAAGCGGTTCTTACCATCCTGAAAGGCATCCACCTCCATGACAAAAGGATCTGATATAAGAAAAACATTACAAATGGCAAGGCCAAATACATGCTGTCATGACGCATAACGCCAAGATTTTTCAGCCAAAAAGCCTCTGTCGTCATGGCGCCAAAGGACAGGAAAAGCCCCAAAAGGCATATTGTCCCTTTCATGGAGCTTTGTTTTTCTTCTGCTCTCATACCCAGAATGAGAAAAACCGGTGCCAGGAAAAATCCGTTCCGTGTATAAGAAAATACCTTAAATCCCGTATTATAAAAAGAGGCAATTACAGGCACATTTTTTATAAAGCCAAAATAACTGTCCCCAAACAGTCCAACAATATAAAGACCTGCCGCCATTACTGTTACGGCATTTTTCCCCATAAACCTGCTCATCAGATATACCAGCAAAACACCTGTAATACATGCCGGAAAATACCATAAATGGTAAAAGGTTCCATCAAAAACCAGCATCCGGAGAAGTCCGCTTACACTACTATTTTTATAGTGGCCTGCATAAATCCCCAGAGGCATGTATAGCGCAATGGAAATTCCATACAATAACGCCGTCTTTTTTACATATTGCCAAATTCTGCCCCATGGACAGGCTTTATCCAGCAAACATTCTGAAAGCACAAACTGTCCTGTCACCATAAAAAAGAAGGGAACTGCAATTCGCCCAAGAACTCTGGTCAGAAAAAAGTCAGCATCCCCACTGTAAGATAAAAGCGGCGAAGTATGAATTGCCACTACCAGAAAGGCAGCAAACAGGCGAAAACGGTCAAGCCCTCCGTATCTGCCCTTATCCTGCATACCGCTCCCTCCTTCTGCCACATTTACACCGCTTCGTTATCACAAAGCCATCCACATTATTTCCCGAAACGGAACAGGAAAAAGCATCCTCCATCAAAAACTCTGTTTTTTCACCCTTATCAGCTTTCAGATAGGCCACAGAAAATTTATGTCCGCCCCTGTAAAAATCATATGACTTCTTTCCATATAAATATTGCCTGATAAAAGCAATATATTCCTCCAATACAAGATTTTCCTGTTTCATAATCATAGCATGAGGAACCCCAACATAGCGGAAATGCCATGGCTCATGGCCAATGCCTGTAACGCTTTCCTTCCCTTTAGGGTACCGCTGCACAAACCCATAGCCTGCCGCCATTTCCCGGAAAATCTGACAGATACCGCTGTATGGGAAATCCGGACATATAAAATCAATTACCTCCTGTTTTAGTCCCAAATCAATGGCAAGACCTGTCTGATGTTCACTGCATCCGGGAACAGCAACATATTTTTCCGTAAATTCCTGTCCATTTTTTAAAAGAGAGTCATTCCAGATTTCCTCCTGCTCTTGCTTGGAACGCCACCCACTGACAGGCACAATCTGGCGCCACCCGTCAATCCGGTTCATTAGATTAGAAAGAAATATCCCTGCCCGGTACTGAATAAGGACAGAAGGCGCCTGCCCACAGGCAGGCGAAAGATTCTCCTCCTCTCCAACAAAAGGATAACTTTTGTTAACCAAAATCAGACTGCCGGAATTTATTTTCTTATTTTGCAATGTAACTGTCTTCATAATTACTCCCCTCTTTTTGCACAGATAAAAGCGTACGGATTTTTTCAGACTTAACCGCATGCCGCTTCCAGCGGCACAGACATCGCAGCGTTAACTTTTCTTCACACTTTGGATACAGGCAGTACAGATGCTATCAGCTTTTCAAGGAGCTCCCCAAAAGAATATCCGGCTGCCTTCATCATTCCAGGATAACGGCTGTGTTCTGTAAAACCTGGAATTGTATTAACTTCATTAAATACAATCTCTCCCTGCGGCGTCAAAAACATATCCACTCTGGCAAAACCAGCACATCCAAGGGCCCGGTAAATTGTCTTCGCCGTCTCCTTAATTTCCATTGCCTTTTCCCTGCTGATTCTTGCAGGCACATGAATTGCGGAAGTCTTTAACGTATATTTTTCCGTAAAATCAAAGAAACCGCCGGAAAGTTCAATTTCATCCACCTCTCCCGTAATCAGCTCCTCCCATCCAAGAACCGCACAGCCAACCTCAAACCCTTCTATATTTTCCTCCACAATTACCTGATCATCATACAGAAAAGCAAGCTCCACCGCCTTTTTCATATCCTCCGGCCGCTCCACCTTTGTCACTCCAAAGGATGACCCCGCTTTTACTGGCTTTACAAATAAAGGATAACCTGTATTTTGGGCAAAATCTGCGACTGCTTCCTCATCCGCCTTTTGAATCACAAGAGACTTAGGCACCCTCACCCCTTCCAGTCCTGCCAGTTTGTGGGCGCGGTCTTTATCCATGCAAAGAGCGGAGGATAAAACCCCGCATCCTACCAGCGGAATGCCTGCAAGGGCTATCAGTCCCTGTATTGTTCCATCTTCACCATTGCTTCCATGAAGCACAGGAAAGGCTGCATCAATCTGCACAAATTCAATCTGCCCATCTTTTAACAACAAAAGCTTTCCCTCACTGCTTGCTGGTGAAAGCACCGCCGGAACGCAATCCTTGCCATCCTGCCAGGTGTCGTTTTTAATTTTTTCCACATTCCCTGTATAGTAAAACCAGTTTCCTTCTTTTGTAATTCCCACCATAACCGGGTGATATTTCTCCCTGTTTAAATTACAGATTACAGAATAAGCTGACTCCAGGGATACATGATACTCAGGAGATTTTCCTCCAAAAAAAACAGCAATATTTTGTTTACTCATAACTTTTCCTTTTTTAGTTTCGCTACCGCCCTTCTATTTACCTTCGCCTGCATAGCAAATTCCTCTGCTTTCCAGCCTGTATTTCCTTTGGGCATATGGATGGGCATTATTTAATATTTCACTTGATAAAAAACGATTGCTCCGTTCTGCCAGTAGATAATAGCAAAACGAAGCAATCCTTTTTTTTATTTTTCCTATAAAATAGCTTATGATTTTCTTGCAGAAATATTAAGATTTTCTTGCGGCTCACTGTCTTTGTATTTGTTTCTTTTCCTGCTCCTTTTTCTCTGTTCCTCCGTCCGTCTTTTCTGCTCTTTCCGGCTGCGCCCATTTCCCTTCACAGGTCATTTTTCACTGCTTTAAACCCTGTAGCCCGGCCGGAACTATAGGGTGTTAGATTCAAAAGTTAAAGAAAGAATAAGGAAAATGTAATTGAATTATGTATACTTTTGTGGTAGAATAGGTCACTATACAATCTGACGAACTGAAATTTGACAAAAGGAGAAAAATGATAATTGATAGTTTTGATATGGAATCAGAATCAAAAATAAACCCGCATCTCAAAGAAGATGCTCCAATAGTAGATGCTTGTATCATTACTTTTTCACATATCATTGAAAAGTATGTACAGGATAATTATGATTTGGAGCAAATAGGGCAATCTATCGCTGTTACTGGTAATCTGCCAATATATCAATTTAATCATAACGAAAAGAAATTTGCTTTTTTAAAGACCTACGCGGGAGCACCGGCTTGTGTGGCGACGATAGAAGATACTTTGTCAGAACTCAAAACAGATAAATACATTGTTTTTGGCGGAAGCGGATGCCTGAACAAAGAAATAGCACATGGTAAAGTAATGATTCCCACAGAAGGCTATAGAGATGAAGGTACTTCATACCATTATGCCCCAGCTTCTGATTATATTATTATAAAAAATGCGGATGTAATTGCAAAGTTTATGGAAGAAAATAAAATACCATTTGTGAAAGGGAAAACATGGACAACAGATTCATTTTACCGGGAAACAAACAATAATTTTGAGAAGAGAAAAGCGGATGGCTGTATCTCCGTAGAAATGGAATGTTCTGCAATACAGGCCATGTGCGATTTCAGAAATTTAAATTTATATATGTTTCTTACTTGCGGTGATTTATTGGATGCGCCAAGGCATTTATTTAGAAATGGAAATGGTCAGTATAAAGGAACACAGCATGATGCAAGTCATTTTGAAATCGCATTATCACTTGCCGATTATGTAACGGGAGCAAAGTAAATAACAAGATTTTTAGCGTAGTTCGCACTTGTCAACAATAAGCCTTCCTCCCGTCTTGTCAATCCCTGATTTTGATTTTCTTTATCTCATAGAACAGGCTCAATAAATTTCTTAATCAGCTCAATTCTATCCCCTGCTTTGGGTACAAAGAGAGCTGCAATAGAAATCACCAGCTTTTTCTTTGTGTTTACATAAATGATATTGCCTCCATCCCCCATCGCTGCATAGCCATCCTCATTTACCCACCAAAGATATCCATAGGACAGATTTTCTTTTTTCCATCGGCTGTGTTCTATTGTACTGTCCTCTATCCATTTTGAAGAAATGATCCGCTTCCCCTCCCACATACCCCCATCCAGATATAACTGTCCTATCTTTGCCATATCCATGGGCGTAAGCGTAAGTCCCCAACCTGCCGCATGAATTCCCATGGGGTCTGTTACCCATCCGCTAATATCCGTAGACCGGTTAAAAGCCAATTGCTCCTCCTTGCTTTGGAATAGCCAATTGTTTTCTACCTTAATCCCAAGCGGTTCAAATAAATTCGCTGCCCCAAAATCCAATACGGACTTTCCTGTTGCTTTCACTAAAATTCCTGATAAAATATCCGGCCCAATGAGGGGAGCATATCGGAATACTTCTGTTTTTCCATGGCCGCCTAATAAATCAAGAGAAAATTTTACCCAGTCGCTGCTTGTAAAGTATTTTATATAAGGTGGAAAAAATCGATATTTATATGGCGCCGTCATTGTCAGCATATTCCTTAGGGTAATGCTCTGTATTTTTCTCTCTCCCCTTTTCACCTTGTATTCCGGGAAGTAATCTAGCACTTTTTCATCAATATTTTTAATATATCCTTTATCCAGCGCAATCCCAATTAATATTGAAATAACACTTTTTGTCACAGAATAAACGTGAACACGGCTATTCGCTGTACAGCCTTTAAAATATTTTTCATAGGATACAACTCCATCTTTTAATATGACTATACCTGTGGTATTTCCATAATCACTGTTTATTTTCTGTTCCAACTCTTTATTTTTTAACTTGTCCATGCTTTCTTCCTCTCATGCACTTCACAATATCTGTTTGTCACTCCGGTCTTTTGACACCCTCTTTTTAACCGGATAACAAACCTCCGTAACAAGTTCGCTTTCCTTTGAAACCTTTGTCGGATCTGTTACATATACCTCATACAACGCATTGCTGTTTTCATAACCTTCCCTTTCTGCCCATTCTATTTGTTTTGCATAAACAGAGGAAAGCTGTAAATAGGAACCCTGCACAACTGTTTTCAAACATAATCCGGGGCAGAAATCTCTTGTTCCGGTTGCATACTCTTTTATTGGGATTGCAAATTCCGTATCTAATCCAAATGGGGTATACGCATCGCCATGAAACAGTACCATTGGCGGAGCAGCCGCTGTCAGTTTCTTCTCTTCCATTTTCCGAAATAATTTTCCAAAGCAAGTCCCATATTCTTCTGAAAACTCATTTTCTAAAACATTTTTCCGTATCGACAGAAGATACATCCGCGGTATCTCAACCAGCTGTACATCAATGCTTTCCATATAGGACATAATGGATTTCCCTTTTCTCAAATTTAATATATCGCTGTCTATCTGATGCAGTGTATCTTCAAACTTCCGTATCTTTACCGCAATCTCCTTTTTCTTTTTATTAAGTGCAGTAAAAAGCGCCTCCTCCATTCGTTCTTCCGATTCAAAAATTGATTTGATTTCTTCCAAAGAAAAGCAATACTCCTTCAAACGATTGATCAGCAGCATTTTCTCCAATTGATTGATAGAATAATACCGGTATCCATTTTCCGGATTGATTTCATCCGGTAGTATCAATCCTATTTCAGCATAATATCTAAGCGTTTTTGTAGATACTTTGCATATAGTTGAAAATTCTCCAATTGTAAGCAAATATGAACCCTCCTTCCAGTTCCAGTATAAACTTTCCCCTAAGGGGAAAGTCAATGGTACTTTTAATGTCCTGTATCCAATGCCATAAACTTCAAGTTTTGCTAAATACATACTGCTCAAAGTATAGTCTTTCACTCTCTTATGGTCATCTCATAGAGTCCTGATATTCCATATCCACTTGCATTTTCTTCTGTTTTCTGAAGGTTCAGGACTTCCACATTGATCTGGTTTGGCAGAAAAATAATATGAAGCGTTCCCTCACCACCCCAGTCATCGTCTCTAAACTCGTAAAACAGTTCTCCATTTTGAATTGTACCTACAATATCCTCCACCGACGCAATCTGCCCTATTGTTTCCTGTTCTGTAAAAAAAGTTCCGTTAAATTCATTCCCATTGCTGATACTGCATGTCAGTCTATTTTCACTTTCCGGCATAGGATTCTCATATGCGGCAACATATCCGGGGCCTACGGTCCATTTTCCCGTATAGCTTTCATAGTTTGTAAGCGGTTCGTCTCCATTTGTCAGTTGAAGCAGTCGTTTGATATCTTTCGCCAGCACATTGCTTTCCCAGGGAAGATAGCCGTTGATCTTGTCGCTGAGTCCCTCGTTATAAATAAAACAGTCGCCATGGTCTTCATAGATCCGCACTACTACATGTGGTATCGTCCCCTGCGGTCCGATACCCGTCATATACTCTGTTCCTATGACTACGTCCTCTTTTCCATCCCCATTTGTTTCCGTAAATATGACAAACTTCACATCCCACAAGCAACATAAGCGCCGCCGCAATGCCCAATATGGCTTTTTCTTTTTTCCTGTCATATATTTTCATTTCTTTTTCACCTTTCTTTTTTCACTGCCATTTCCATATTTATACCCCCGCATACCGCAAGCTTTGCTTGCGGTACTGCCACCAATAAGCAGTTTGGAAGTTTACTTTCAAACTTATACCCCTGCATACTGCAGGCTGTGCCTGCAGGTAATGCACCAATAGAAGGGGCTGTCGGGAAATGACAGATCGCCGCATATGGTTGATTCCATAGCGGCGGTCTGCCATTTTCCCTTATATCATTTACTTTGTCTTTGGTATAAATCCTCAATCCCATTTTCTGTAAACATAGTCTTTTCTATGAAGTCCCAAAAGGAATCCTTACCGTAAAGGCAATGCTGTCATCAACGCTTTGGGCGCTGATGCTGCCCCCATGAAGTTCTATGATTTCTTTCGAAATGGCAAGTCCCAGGCCGGAACCTCCGTTAGAGGAAGAACGGGAAGAATCCAGTCTGAAAAACTGCTCAAAAATACGATCCAGTTTTTCAAGGGGAATCGTTTTACCTTTGTTTTTGATTAAAATCTCTGCCTCATCCCCATCCGGTTTCATGGATAAAAAAATATCTGTCTGAGCATAGCTGTAATTTACTGCATTACGGATTAAATTGTCAAAAACCCTCTGCAGCTTATCCGGGTCACAGAGTATTTCCACATTCGGGGCAATTTCTGTCTTCCAGCAAAGGTTTTTTTCTTCAAGCAAAGGCCCAAACTCAAAAATAATCTGTTCAAGCATAAAGCTTAAGTTTATTCTTTCCTTCTCCAGGGTTAATGTCGTAAGATTAAAGCGGGTGATTTCAAAAAACTCATTAATCAGATCTTCCAGACGCTGCGCCTTATCCAGCGCAATCCCCGTATACCGCTCTCGCATATTTCCGGAAATCTGAGGTTCATCCTTAAGAAGTGTCAAATAGCCTATCACACTGGTAAGAGGCGTCTTTAAATCATGGGCAAGATAAAGAATCAGATCGTTTTTTCTCTGCTCCGCCTCCTTTGCTATCATCATATTGCGAAGAGCCTGCTCCCGGATCAGGTTTAGTTCATCCTGCGTATTCTTCATTTCCTCTGGCAGTTTAATAGGCACATCCTCCGGTCTTGCAAGCTTTTCTGCCGCCGCTACCACTTCCCCCAGATACCGCATGGGTTTTTCAAGAAAATAATAAGAAATTCCAATCCACCCCATCAGGCTGGCCAGACTGATAAAAAGAATAATATACTCTTTGACTGTGTGTAAAATACGGTACACCAGGTTTTCAGGCTGCCACACAATCCCATTACAGACCTGCCACGCTGTCAGAGTAAAAACAATCAGCAAAACAAAAAATATAACCAGCGAAGCAATGTATTGATACATTAACTGTTTTGTCAAAGCGCTTCCATTTCGGGAATTTTTTAATCGCATTTATACCCCACACCCCAGACTGTTTTAATAAACTTTGGCTTCCGCGCCGGCTCCTGCATCTTTTCCCGGATTCTGGCAATATGGGCCATTACCGCGTTGTTATTGTCTGTATATTTTTCTCCCCAGACAGCTTCAAAAAGTTCCTTAGATGAAACCACGCAGCCCTTTCTCTCACAAAGGTACCAGAGAATATCAAACTCTATGGGCGTAAGCGTCAGCTCTTTTCCATTCAGCCTGCACTGATGGCTGTTTTTAATAATGTTCAGCCCCCGTATGTCAATTTCGTCCACTTCTCTCATAACCGTACTGTGATTGTTATAACGGGTATACCTGCGCAGCTGGGTCTTTACACGCGCCATAAACTCAAGAGGCAAAAAAGGCTTGGTGATATAGTCATCTGCCCCCAGCATAAGGCCGGTAATTTTATCCATATCCTCCACTCTTGCTGTAAGCATGATAATTGGAAACAGATGCTTTTCCCGGATTTTCTGGCAAAGAACAAATCCATCCATATCTGGCAGCATCACGTCCAGAACGGCAAGGCTGAAATCCTCTTTTCCCACCAGTGCAAGCGCATCAGAACCGTTTTCCGACTTATATACCTGAAAGCCGTCATTTTTCAAATATACTTCCACCAAATCGGCTATCGCCGTTTCATCATCCACAATCAGAATCTTTTCATTCATATAAATATAGTCCTATACATCAGCCTTTCAGTCCCCTTGACTGCCTGTCCATATCCTCAATTACAATATCGTAAATCTCTCCCAGCGTGGCACAGTACTCCAGCACTTTCCATGGTTCATTTGTATGAAAATGGATTTTAATCAATTCTTCATCCCCCACTGCCAGAAGACAATCTCCCTTAAAATTCTCAGTAAAATAATCAGAAATCACATCCTCATCCAAATCCTCTCCCTCAATCAGCAATTGGGTATCATACTTAAATTCCAACATTCTTTTTTCCTCCATAATAAAATTAAAACTCATGGCTTTTGGGTTTTTCTAGTTTATTGTATACCCGATTTTCTTAAAATGCAATCAAGGGTTGTCCGAAGCAATCTTTTAAAATAGGTTTTTATGGCTTTATAAAATTGCATAAAGGGATTTGGAGGTCTGAACAGTCACTTCCACATACTTTCGGATCTCCTCTTCCCCTTTTTTCCAGTCATACTTTTGAAAAAATATCCCGGTGTCCCATTTGGAATTATAGGGAACCACTTTTAACTGGAGATCCAAAAGTGTTCTGGCGATGGTGTCGTTTACCATAAGTTTATGATTCCTCTCCCCGGCGCTTCCCCCTTCCCCATAAGAAATAATTCCTGCCAGTTTTCCATGCAGCTCTGACTGGTATGTCTTATCTCTCTGGAAATGTAAAATAGTCGTCTGCTGCATTTTTTCCAATAGCATACACAATTTTGCCGGAATAGGCGCATAGCGTGGGGAAACCCAAAAAAGATATTCCGCCCCCAGAATTTCCTCATAAATCCGGTTAAAATCCTTATCCCTGCTGCATCGTCTGATATCACTGCATCTGCCGCATCCCATACATGGCAAAAGCTCAAATTTTTTTAGTTCCAGTATATTACAGGATATCTCTTCTTCTGCCAGCGCATCAGAAACCACCTCGCATATCCACCGGGAAATCTCCAGCTCATCACTCGCCATCCTGCCTGCTGCCGAAATACATATTGCCCTTCTCTCTTCCACTTTTGTCCACTCCTTCAATATCCTTACTATCCGATGGCAAAGCTCTGTATTTGCCATATAATGTGATTCTTAATACCCATACCCTCTGTCTATGATTGTACCGTCCATTGCGTTAATCGTAAGATAGCTGTTATAAGGCCCCTCTTCCACATAAGGCTCCTTCAAATCTGCATAGTAAATCCTTTCGCTCCCAAAGAAATCCCATACCGGAATCATTTTTCCTTCTGTAGCATTTCCCTTTTCCATAACTCTCATATACCCCAGCCTTACTTCCTCAATCTGATATTCTGCCTGTGCATCCATATCCGTAAAAACGTCATTGTATTTTTTCAGCATCATTTCCTCAAAAACGTTTTGTATATCGGAAAAAGGGAGCAGAAACACCTGAGCATCCGACAATTTTTCCAGCTGGTATGGATTTGACCAGTTAAAATATACAAGGCCCTCTTTATTATAAATCATATCCAGCGTTTCATAAGGCCATGACACAGAACCGGAATCATCCAACGATACTCCGGTGTTGTATGTATAGGTAACTGGTATTCCATCTATTTGTCTCGTAAAATGAATGCCATAACAGCTTTGGGAATTTTCTGTATCGCCCCTCTTACTTTCCTTTCCGCCCGAAAACTGCCAGGCATATTCTTCACAGGCCGGCACAAATTCCGTAAACCCCATTTTATCCGCCGCATCCACTGCATCTTGTCTGAATGCTTCTTTGGAAATACCCTCAGTCTCCTCCCAGACGCTGCCTTCCGCCCACAGAAAAGCGCTATTATAATCCAGACGCCGGATGCAAAAATTTATCCACCTCCAATTACTGTCTTCTTCTAAATTATTGTTAATTTCCACCCGGTAATCCGTCCCATCCACAGTAGCCTTTCCCAGCCAGTAACTGTTATCCTGTTCCTGTATATCTACTTCAGCCTGAGCGCCAACTTCTATGTCCTGCCATTGCTTTTCCTTTATTTCCACTTCCTTCCCATAGTCCCACTCATTCACAGAAACTCCTTTTAAAAGCACCTGATTCACCCTGTCATAATCTTCCTGTGTAAAATCTCTTCCCGTAACCTTATAAACCTTAAATCCCTCCGTCTCCGGTACAATCACCGGTGCGTCTGCCTTCACATTTACAATTCCGCCGCCCCCTTCCCAGATATAGCGTTCCGGCGCCTGTACCTGCTCAGATATACCGCCTTTCCCCAAAACCTGTCCCTCCTTTCTTCCATCTTTTTTCTCTTCCGCTGTTCCCCCTTCCTCTTTTCTCAGGGACACGATTTTCTCTTTTGTCATGGCACTACTGGCGCACCCTTGTATCATGATAATAATCATACAGAATATCACGCATAAAACTGTCCGTTTGATTCCTCTCATCCTGCCCTCCTAAACTGTCTATTTTGTAAATATAACTGATACCTGGGTTCCTTTTCCCACCTGGCTTTCTATTAACAGCTCCGCCCCATGAAGAGCTGCAATCCTGCAGCAAAGCGCCAAACCCAGTCCGCAGCCTCCGGCCTTCCGGCTGCGGGCTTTATCTACCATATAAAAAGCTTCCGTTACTCTTGCAATTTCATCTTCCGGAATACCACATCCCTGGTCCTGCACCATAATCCGGTTTTCTTTTCCTATTAGAGAAATGACCGTTCCCTCCTTGCTGGCCTTTGCCGCATTATCAATCAGATTAATCAGAAGACTTTCAAACAGATCTCTGTCTATCCACCGATCCGGCATGCAACACTCATATTCCAGTTTTATATTTTTCTGCTTTAAATGATGCTCCTCCAGCCGGGCTGCCTGTTCAAACAAATCTCTCATAGATGTTTGTTCCATACAAATACTCTCATTATCATACAGCCCCATAAGACTCATAAGTTTACTGCTAAGGCGTTCCAGACGGCTGCATTCTTTGTTGATATGCCACAGCGCCCTCTCCTGCTGTTCCTTTTTCAGATTTACATTTAAAAGTGTCTCTGAATAACCAATAATGGAAGTCATTGGCGTTTTCATCTCATGAGTCAGACTTCCCAGCATCTGCCTGCGCTGTTCTGACACCTGGGAGAGCGCCATCATCTGATTTTCAATTCTCTCCGCCATACTGTTAAATGCCGCAGCCATCAAGCCTATCTCATCTTTTGTATAAGTTTCCACCCGCCGGGTCAATTCTCCATTGCTGATATCTTTTGCAGCCTGCTGCAGTTCCTTTAAGGGAGAAAGAATTTTCCTTGTCAGGAGGAAAATAGCCAGTACCGAAAAAAGCGATGCCCCTCCCCAGACGCCAAAGCTGAAAAGTACCTGCCTTTTTATGTCTTTATATAATTCGGAAATATCCTGCACAAATACCAGGTGATAGTCCATTCCCTCCATGGCAGGCACCCTTTTCCCTGCAACAAGAATGTACTGTTCTCCTCTGTTTTGTATAATACTGTACTCTTCCCTCCGGTTCCATCTCTCATCCCCTGGGTCTGTCAGTTCAAAAGGCGTCAGATTGCAGATCACCTGCCCGTTTTCAATGAGCATATAAGAATCTGCGCCATATTTTTTGATTAAAAAGTCTATATATGAGTTTCTGGCCACCTCACTATAAGACTGTATGGGACTGTTTTCCAGTTCCCTGCCCAGAGCAAAGGCAGTTGAACGAAGCTGAAGCCTGCTGCTTTCCATGGTTTTTTCCTGAAGATACTCTGCTGACCGGTAAATCACCACAGCTCCCCATATCCCACTTGCCAAAAGCAGCACCAACACCGTCATTAAAGATAATTTTTTCCATACCTTCATCTTTATTCCCCGCATATCCCAGGCAGCGTCTGCGATACTGCCAAGTTTATCCCCTTGTATACTATCCGGTTTCCATTGTCTCCAAATCCTCCAGACGGTATCCGGTTTTTGAAATTGTACGTATCACATCATAAAAATCCAATTTCTTGCGGAGCTGTCCAATATGCACATCCACTGTTCTTGTTTCCCCCATATAGTCAGTTCCCCATATCCGGTTTAGCAGTTCCTCTCTGGAAAACGCCACATTTTTGCTCTCAGCTAAAGCCACCAGAAGTTCATACTCCATAGGCTTTAAAGAAACTCTGACACCCCCTTTGGTTACACTGTGTTCCTTTGTATCAATAACCACATCGCGTATCACAATCCTTTCTCTTCCCCGTCCGGTTCTTTTGAGCACTTTTTCCATCCGCACCAAAAGCTCCAACACCTCAAAAGGTTTTACAATATAGTCCTCCGCCCCTGACTTTAACCCATACACTTTTGATTCCACATCATTTTTAGCGGTCAGGTAAATTGCCGGAATTTCCGCTCTCCGCAAGTCTTCCAGCAGTGCAAAACCATCCTTCCCAGGCAGCATTACATCCACCAGGGCCAGGGCAATTTCCCCTGCATTTTCACTTTTTAAGAACTTTTCCGCCTCACATCCGTCCCTTATTGGCATGGCGCCGTATCCGGCAGCCTCCAGATTCATACAAATCAGCTCCGATATTGCATTGTCATCTTCTATTACTAAAATTTTTGTTTTCACAGTAACCTCCATAATCCCCTAGCTGCCTCTCAAACAGGTACGGGAAACGCCCATTTTAGACGTTCTTATTAAGCGTACCACAATTATCTAACAAAAAAAGCAACAAATTGTAAACTTTTCCTCTGTATAAGGCTGCAATAACCAAGCAAAGAAAGCTCTACCTCCTTTGGACGCCTGCGCATATAAAAAAGGAAGGGGTTTCTCCCTCCCAAAGTGTATGAAAGCTTTTTTAGTTTAGATAACAAATGTCCTGTTTTCCGGGCAGATCATAAAATTTAAGCCTCCGGTTTCCCACTTCCCGGCAAAGACATAAAGCCGATATTCTGCGGTTTATAACCGTGGAAAAATAGTAAGTCAGGCTTTCCGCACACATACCGCTGATACACAAGGTCTGTTCATAATTATCCTTTTCCGGATCTGCCTTTAATATTCCGTCCGGTATATCCACCGCTGAAAAATTGTGAAACATTTTTGAAATTCCGTCTATCTCATCTTTTCCTTTTACAGCAAAGTTTTTCATCATAGCCACTCTCACAAAACGGGAAGGGGAAGAGTAATCTCCAGGCAGTCCAAAGCCTCCGCCTGTTCCCTTGCCAAAGCAGGAAAATTCCATATCAATAATTTTTTGCGGCGGCGTATGAAGGTTGGTTACGGCAATATAATTCCGAAGGTTTGTTTTATGCCACAAATAATCAGGGCTATTCGTCATTACTCCCAGACAGTCGCGGTGAATTTGAATTCCCCCTGCCTCCGGCTCAATCACAACAGACTCGCCTGCACAATCGCAAAAAATGTAATGGACGCTCATTGCTTCGCCAAAAATCTTTTCATCTGTCAGATTCACAAAAGACAAGTATTTTATCACTTCATCCACATTCCCACACTGCCCCAAAAGATAACCTGTCAGAAAACCCGGATGTACATTGATATTATTCTTGCTTAGCTGTGTATCATAAACGGCATACTCTGGGAAATTAAGAAGCGCCCCCATAAGTCCCCGTTCATTAATGCCGTCCACAATAACAGGTGTGTGCAGTCCCATAACCGCCATTCCCAAATGCGCGTACTTTACAGTGACAAAAGAGTCGCTTTCTTCACCTACCTCTGTTTTCATCTTATATCTCCGTGGTACCACAGCAATCCGGTTTCCCTCCATGCTGCCAAACTGGTCATAAGTTCTTCCCAGCAAATGTTTTCCATCCATTGTCTCCCATGTAAAACTGCTGCAGCCAGATATCATTTTTACTCCTCACCTTATTCCGTCACTTATTTAAGCAGCTGTGAAATTTGCTTTTACAATCATCTGCCAGAGTCATACGCATTCTCCCGGAAGATTATCGTAAAGGGCAAATTAATTGGTTGTTTAGGAACAGTTCCTTATTATATATATTTTCAAAGTATGGTATAAATGATAAAAAAATCAGAGCAAAGTTAAGAGGGCAGGGAACCATTCCGTGTTCCCCGCCCTCTTAAAAGGCAAATTATGTAATTGGTATTTACTGTCCATTCTGGGTGATTCTAAACACAGCCGCTTTTTCATCCAACGCTTCGCTTACCTGGGATAAACCGTCAATCCCTTCTGCCATGGATGAAATCAGATGTGAAACATTGTCAATTGCCGCTGCTGTCTCCTCAATGCTTGCCGCATTTTCCTGGGCAAGGGCAGCAACATTTTTCACTTCTGTGACAGCATTACTCTTTTCATTATTTAAGATATCTATTTCATTTATAATTTCACCAATTCCCTTTACCGATTGGTCTATTCCGTTCTCCACCGTCAAAAATGCCTGATTGGTCTGATTCAGCTTATCAGCCTGTACCAGAATATTTTTCTGTACCTCTTCCATTGTACTGACTGACACATCCGAATTGCTTTTCAGCTGGGCCAGCACTTCCTGGATTTCTACTGCAGAAGTATTACACTCTTCCGCCAGTTTCCGTATTTCCTCTGCTACCACTGCAAACCCTTTTCCCATTTCTCCTGCACGGGCTGCCTCTATACTGGCGTTTAAGGACAACAGATTCGTCTGGGTTGCTATGGCTGTAATCACATTTGTCATCTCACCGATCTTCTCTACCGAGACATGGGTTTCATTGGTCTTTTGGTGTACATGCTCCACTGCTGATTTTACCTGATTCATGCTCTGGTTCAATTCCGCCAATGTTTTTTTCACGCTGCCGGAGGCTTCCGCCATCTTTGCGGAGGTGTTGGAAAATTCCCGCATTCTTTCATTGGTATCCTCTATAATTCTTCCAATATGTTCCACACTGTTTTCCGCTTCCTGGGCTCCCTGTGCCTGGGTTGTGGTGGCAGAGGCCACTTCCTGGGCTGCCGCGTCCACCTGCTCTGTTGACTCTAATGCTTCATGGGCATTGCTGCTGCAGGATTCAGAGGTTTTTCCCAATATACGGGTCTGATGCTGGATTTCAGACACAATCGCCGTCAGGTTTTCATCCAGCTTCTTAATTCCTCTGCACATGTCTCCTATTTCGTCTCCGCGCTTTAACAGCTTTTCCGAAGCCTGATTTCCCAGCTTTCCATCACACATTTGTTCCAGATAATGAATGCCGCCCTTAATGGCTGCTGCAATCCTGTTAGCGCTTATGGCAGAGGTTATGCTCACAATCGTCAGAATAATCAGCATCATTACAAGCATAAAGCTCTGGGTTTTCCCCACTCCCTCAATCAGTTCTTTATAATCCTTTCCCATAAATATCATACCAATCGGTGTACTGGTATTTTCCTGAAACAGCGGAATGTAGAAACACATAAACCGTTTTCCTGAAATCTCTATATCGTTATCCGAAAAATTCTGGCCTTTGCCCAAAACCAGGTCATTTATTTCTGCTAAAGGCTGGGTGCCTCCCACCCGGTTGCCGTTCTCGTCCTTGATTGATGTAAGCACACGCTCATTTCCATAAAATATCGTAACATCAAACCCTGTTTCCTTTTTAATACTGTCTACCAGGCTGGGCGTTTCAGAAATATTAAGTCCATCTCCCTTCCACATCTGTCCCTTTTCATCCAGATGATACTCTCCTTCCACGCTGGAATCCAGTACATCCCGTACAGCCAGTGTTGTGGCCAGCATTCCTGTGTATGTTTGTTCCTCAATATTTATTCTGATTTGAGAAGATGCTCCCAGATAAGTAAGCACTCCCAGCGCAATAACCGGTAATAATGCCATTACCAGCAGTCTTAACCGTAACTTCATCTTTCACCCTCCTGTGCATAATCATAAATACTCTTCTATTTTACTACTGTCAGCGGAATTTTCCAAGCACAGCCTTTCTGACTAAACACATAAATTTTTCATTAAATTTTGTAACATTTGTATACTCCCCTGCAATCCGGCATAAGCCGGGATCCAGATTCTATAAAACACTTTCACGGAATTTTCTGATTTCTTCCAGATATTTCTGTCCCATTGGACTGACCACCGCCCCCTTGCGCTTTAAATAACCAATGGTCATGATTTCCTCCGATTTTAACTTTATGGCGCAATAATCTGTGCCATTGAGACTTTCACAGATAATGCCGGAGCACAAAGTATAGGCATTAAGCCCCACCATAAGATTAAGCAGCGTAGCCCTGTCATTTGCTTTTATCAGACGCTTGTACGCATAAGTGCTTAATACCTCTTCCGCCAGATAAAAGGAATTATTTTCCCCCTGGTCAAAGGAAAGGCATGGATATTCGTCCAGCTCTTCAAGGGAAACTTCTTCTCTCTCCGCCAAAGGATGGCCTTTCCACATATAAGCATAAATGCCGCAATTTAAAATTTCATGAAATTCCAGCTCTGATTCCCGGAAAAGCTTTGTCAGTACCGCACGGTTAAAATCATTGATATATAGAATCCCAATTTCACTTCTGAAATTTTTGACATCCTCAATCACTTCATAGGTCTTGGTTTCGTGCACTGCAAATTCATATTCATCCATTCCAAACTGCTTAACCAGCTCCACAAATGCCTTTACTGCAAAGGTATAGTGCTGCATGGAAACACTAAAACGCTTCTTGCTGTTTTTCTTTTCAATATAACGGTCTTCCAGAAGACGGTACTGCTCCACTACCTGCCTGGCATACCCCAGAAATTCTTCCCCCTCCGGGGTAATCTTTACTCCGCGGTTGCTTCTGTTAAAAAGAGGGATTCCAATTTCCTCCTCCAGTTCCCTGACCGCCTGGGATAAACTGGGCTGAGCAATAAATAATGTCCGGGCCGCTTCATTCATTGAATGGGTGTCGGCAACCGCAATTACATACTTTAATTGTGTAAGCGTCACTTTTTCTCTCCTATACCGGATCCGGGTTCTCGCTGTTTTCCAGTTCCGCTCCCTCCCGGATCTGTCTCAAATACTGTAATCTTTCCTTCTAAAAAACAGCCCCGGAACCGCAATTCCAAGGCTGCACTTTATTATTATATAAGATTTTCTGTTATTATTCAAAGGAAATTACCGCACCATCATAGGTTTCTGCTATGTAATTTTTGATGTCATCAGACTTCAGCGTTTCCACCAGAGCTTTAATCTTTTCTTTGCCCTCACTGCCTTCCTTTACCGCAATGACATTCACATATGTTTTTGCTGCCTCTGAATCAGAACTTTCATATGCCAGCGCATCTTTCCCCACAGAATAGCCTGCTTCCAGTGCATAGTTTCCATTTAAGACAACAAATGCCACTTCGCCGACAACTCTGGGTACCTGGGCCGCCTCCAGCTCGACAATCTCAAGATTGTAAGGATTTTCCTGGATGTCATTCACTGTTGCCGTAAGTCCTGCGCCCTCCTTTAAGGTGATAAGCCCGTTGTCCTGCAAAAGCAAAAGCGCCCTTGCCTCGTTTGTGGTGTCGTTGGGCACTGCAACACTGTCGCCTTCCGCCACATCGCTTAAGCTTTTTCTTGTTCCGGGATAAATACCAAAAGGCTCATAATGAATACCTCCGGCATTTACCAGATGGGTGCCTTTCTCCGCATTAAAACTGTCCAGATAAGGAATATGCTGAAAATAGTTGGCATCAAAGTCACCACTTTCCACCACTTCATTGGGCTGTACATAATCATCAAAAACTGTTACCTGCAAATCATAACCTTTCTCTGCGAGAATCGGCTTTGCCTTCTCAAGAATTTCCGCATGTGGTGTGGCAGACGCCGCTACCTTTATTACCTTGTCATCTCCGCCGCTTTTGCCTGCGCAGCCGCTAAGCATCCCCACCGCCAAAACTCCTGCAAGCAATACTGCTGTAAATTTTTTCATAACTCTTCTCCTCCTGATTTATGCTTTATTAATGCCTGATGTTCTCCCGCAAAACCTGTAAAAACGCTTCACAGTTACCAATCAAAGCCGATAGTGAGAGTATAGCATCCCTTTTCTTATTTGTACAATATCTAAATAATTTTGCTGGTTATAGGTATTTCCTATTACAAATATCTTTCTATCTGCTTTTTTTACAGATGGACGCAAATCTTTCATAGCACCTGTCAAAAAACATTTGGTAAGCTTTGCAAAAATAATTCTCATACAATCCACTGACAGGGTCCAAATCCCGGTTTCTCTGGCATCCGCCCCGGCAAATGCTATGATATCTGCACTGACGACAGGAAGATACCAGCTTTTGGGAGCGTTCCACAAAATGAATTTCTTCCCTTTTTTTGTCAATTCCATCCAGCCTGTCCGCATTAAAATTACCCAGGCAGTATTCATCCAGCATATAAAAATCACAGGGATAAACACTTCCATCAGCCTCAACTACATAATATATACTGCATATCCCCCTTTGATCGCAGGCTTCTGCCTTATACCCTGAAAGTATCCCTGCCCAGTTTTCAAACTGCCGGATAAAAGGCTGCCTGCCCTGCTTTAAGTCCGTAAACCAAAGCTCAAACAGTTCAACCAGAAACTGGCCGTACACCTCCGGCTTAAGAGAATAAGAAGTCTTTCCATGTTTTTCCCCCAGGGGGTCAAGACAGGCAATATACTGTTGGTAATTCCATCCATTTTCCTTATAAAATCCATAAACCTTTTGAATATTTTCCGCAATTTCCGGCGTCACCACCGTAAGGATATTATAATCCACCCCATACCGGTCCATAAGTCCTGCTGCATTAAAAACCCTTTTAAAAGTTTCTCCCCCATCCTTCCTGTCATGCCGCAGCCCATTGTGGATTTGGGGCGTTCCATCCACGGAAAGTCCTGCCAGAAAATGATTATCCCTGAAAAATTCACACCAGGCTTCATCTATCAGATATCCATTGGTCTGCAGGGCGTTCTGTACCTGAATATGATTTTTATTGTACTGGCTTTGAAAGGCAACCGCTTTTTCAAAAAAACCAAGTCCACGCAAGGTAGGTTCACCTCCCTGATAAGCATAGGACGCCATCCTTTCCGCACGCAGCATGGTTTTCCGTATTACATTTTTCAAGGTCTGTTCCGACATCATCCCAAAGGAACGCCGGGTTCTCTTTTCCGCCTCATCACAATAAAAGCAATAATCACACGACATATTGCACATACTGGAAGCGGGTTTTATTAGCACACTGACTGACTGCATAATTGTCTCCCTTATTAAAAATCCTTTTTTCTCCTAAGACACAGTTGAATAAACTCTTTGGCAAATCGGGTTAAAAACTTCTGTTTGTGCCATATAATATAATTATTTCTAATAAAAGCTTCATCCTCTAATGTCCTTGAAACCACTTTCCCGGAAGCAATATCATCACCTACCAGCTGCCCTGGCAAAATGGAAATTCCAATGCCTGCCGAAACTCCATGGAGCAGCGCCTTTGTGCTTACACTTTCCCATATAGGGACTGCTTCCATCCCACAGGCGGAAAAAATGTGGTCGATAAATATCCGTCCGGCGCTCCCCTTTTCCCGCAACAATAAAGGGTAGGATGGAAGATCTTTAAGATAAATTTTCTTTTGTCTTAGAAGTTCATGTTCTGGTGGAAGGATTAGCTTAAGGCAGTCCTTAGAAAGCAGTTCGGAGTGAATATATTCCGAAGACGCGTTTCCCTCAATCATCGCTATATCTATGGTATTATCCAAAATTCCCTGCCGGATGTGATCTGTGTTATTAATCACTGCCTTAATATGCAAATCCGGATGCCTTTCCTGAAATTCCTTTACCACCGCAGGCAAAAAAAAGTTTCCCAGGGTTATGCTTGCCCCTACCCGCAAAATGCCAAATTCATCCCAATCCTTGATACTCTTTTCCAAATCATCAAAAGACTCTGTAATATGCAGGGCCCTTGCGTAAAATTCTTCTCCAATTTTCGTCCGGCAAAGCTTATGATTCATCCGTTCAAACAGGCGAATGCCATAATAACCTTCAAGCTCCTGCACCGCACGGGAAACCGCCGGCTGAGTCATATGTAAAAGCTCCGCCGCACGGGTAATATTCATTTCCTGATATACCGCTAAAAAAATACGCATATGCTTTACTGTCATCATTGCCCCCTGCATATTACAACATGTTCATAATGCTGTAACGCTATCCATATAATACCAAAAATGATATAGCTTTAATAAAACTATATCATTTTACATATTTTAGTGCAAGTGATATTCTTAAGGCACCACTTAATCTTAAGGAGTTCAATAAGCCTTGGAACACGAATCAAAAACAACACTGCTTCGGAAATTTTTTTTAAGTACTTTATATATCAGCACATTTACATTTGGCGGCGGATTTGTAATCATTACTTTTATGAAAAAAAAGTTTGTGGATGAACTGCGCTGGCTGGATGAAAATGAAATGTTGGATTTTACAGCCCTTGCCCAGTCCTGTCCTGGCGCCATTGCCGTAAACGCCGCCATACTGACGGGCTGGCGCATTGCAGGACTTCCTGGAATGATAATCGGGGTTTTGGGCACCATCCTGCCTCCCATGATAATCCTTACTATTATTTCCTATTTTTATCAGGCATTTGCTGCAAATATCTATGTGGCAATGGTTTTAAAGGGAATGCAGGCAGGAGTTGCCGCCGTCATTTTGGATGTGGTTTTTAAGCTGGGCAAGGATGTAATTAAATTGCAACAGCCTTTTTTGTGGGTCATAATGACAGCTGCATTTCTCGCAACATTTGTATTTCACATTAATGTCATTTACATAATCTTAACCGCCGCCCTTTGCGGCATTATGGCAGAGCTCATAAAGAGAGCGTCTTTAAAGAGGAAGGAAAAACCATGATTTATTTTCAGCTTTTCTTAAGTTTTTTACAGGTTGGGCTTTTCAGTATCGGCGGCGGTTATGCCGCCATGCCCCTTATAAAAAATGAAGTAGTTGCAGGACACCAATGGCTGACTATGAGCGAATTTGCAGATTTAATCACTATTGCAGAAATGACCCCCGGCCCCATAGCTGTAAATGCCGCAACCTTTGTAGGCATCCGCATTGGAGGCATCCCTGGCGCAATTGCCGCAACCTTTGGATGCCTTCTGCCTTCCTGCATCATTGTATCCCTGCTTTCATTTATTTACAACAAATACAAAAAATTATCTTCCCTGCAAAGTATCCTTACAGCCCTGCGCCCTGCAGTGGTTGCCCTGATTGCGGCAGCAGGATTATCTCTTTTGGAAACTGTCGCATTCCATCACGAAGCCTCCATGCCCCAACGATTAAACTTTACAGGAATTATTATTTTTTCAGGCGCTTTTGTTATTCTCAGGAAATTTAAATGGAATCCCATACTGGTGATGGGGCTTTGCGGCGCTGCAGGGCTCCTGACCGGGCTGGCCTGAGCGCTTTTTCATGATAGACATAATTATATCTCTTTATTAACAATATGAGCCAAAAAGGATAATTTATATTATGCTTCTCCTTCATATCCTCTGGCAATTTTACCTGCTCTATATAAATCCCATCCTGAGAGGGAATTTTTGATTTCCTACTTTTTATAAGTACTGCTCCTTTATAGATTTTTTACTGGTTTAAAATATTTATTTTCTTCTCCAGTTCGCTTAATTTATTTGCTGTTATTTCAAATTCTTTTTCTATTTTTTCTATCCTTTCATCGTATTCCTTCAAACTTACAAACTGCTCCCATGCTGCTATTTTTTTATTTACTACATTTGCAATATATATCTGTGGCTTTTTTGAGCTGTATGTCATCTGTACAAACTGGACTTCAACAAAATAATCGGTGGTTCTTTTAATGGTCAGCACACCATAGGGCACCGGGGTATCTGCCACCGGACTTCCCAGGCTCCCCTGAACCTGCTGGAAGTAAGAATTATCCGGCAATTTGTCAATAATATCCTGCACCTTACAGCCTTTTGATAAGCCAAGCTGCCAGATATCTCCATACACATTCAGGCAACTTACTTTTTCCTTAATGTCATTTATTTCCTTATTCATTTTGTCTACCTGGGGTAATAGCATTTCCGCCGCATATTCCCCGGATGACATTTTTTGCTCTTTGGGCATTGCAAGACTGGTTTTTAACCAGTGAAGTGAACGTTCCTTTTCTCTTTTTAAAATTTTATCTGCTTTGCTGTAGTTAAAATCATCTATCAATGAGATTACACGTTTAATGCTGTTACTCTCCAAATCAGTTATCAAATGCCTGTCCAGTCCCAGCTTCCCCAAAAGCTCCTGAAATCTGCCCTTTCCCCGCAACGCATTTGCAATACATATAAATTTCTTGTGGAAAATAATTGAAAAGCATCCTCCATGATAGGAATCGGTGATTACATATCTGCTGTTTTTTATATACCACAGCCAGTCCTCCGGTTTCTTTATATCAGCTTCTTTCAGCTGTAAATAATGCCTGGACATTTCAGGATGTTCAATATCATAAGCGCACCAGACTGGCAGACGATATTTTTCTGCCACCTGATTAATCAAGTTTCTCTTTTCAATGTTGCCGTCAAGAATATAAGCAAAAATAAATTCTCCCGCTATATTCTTTTCCACACTGTCCGCCATATTATTAAACATTTTATCGTCCGGCAAAAACACCGGATCCAATACCTGTGCCGGATGAAAATCAAATGTGTCTTCACACACTCTGACCGCCTCAATTTCCCTTACCGATATTTGATCAAAACGGCTTAACAAATAAGAAATTACATATTTATCATCTTCCGTTCCCTCAAAATGGTCCGCTCCTATTGATGTGGCATAAGATATTTTTTTATGTCTCCCCGTAACAAAATCTAAAAAGAAATAATACATATGGGCATATATTTTAGGGTTCCATAGCTGGTCTGAACCCAGCATAAAAATATCACAGCTGTTGTTTAAAAGATTCAGCTCCGGCGTTTGATTTACCCCATATTCTTTGCTTAAATTATAATTTCTTCTGCCAAAGTCAAGGGCTATCCGGTTTCTGTCTGGCGAAAAATAATCCGTTTCCCATAATTCTTTTGGTTTGTTTATCATTAATACACTGTAGCCCATTTCTTCCAGCTTTTTATATAAGGCCCAGGCAGTAAATATAGCTCCAAAGTTTCTGGCAAACCAGGTAGTAACCAGACCAATATCATAATGAAATGTGAGACACATGTTTACGGCCGTATCAAACTTTTTATTGGAAAACTCCCGGAAAAATCTGTCCCTTGCATAATGGTGTCTGAAAGGCTCAAATACCGTACGGTTACAGGTCTGACGGACAAATGTCAAGGGAATCTTTTCCTTTTTAACAATCAGTTTGCAGTCGTGAAATAATTGTTCCCCTTTCTCATTATTTATCAGTACAAGAGAAGTCCCTTTTCTATCATTTAATCCGGGATCATATTTTTCTATATTCCAAAAATCCCCCAGACTGATATCCCCTTGTCTTGGAAGCTTTGAAAACTGGCACTCTTCACAAACGCTGTTAAGACACATATTATTTAAAAAAGCCTTATAAAAAGAATCCTCCGAAGCTCTTTTCCGTATCGGCACATCATCCGTAAAATACACGTTCATTTCTGTTGACCAGCCAAATACGGTTTTATCTCTAAAATCAATCCTTTCTATTTTGGGGTAATCATATTCATCCTGCAGATATTTAACCAGTACTTTTGACGAAGACACGCCATGGCAGATTAGATCGATTGTATATAGTCCATCGTATTTCTTTCCCAAAAAAGAAAAAAGCCCTGCCACCTGACAGGGACATCCTGAAAATAAGACCTGCTCTCCCTTTTCAAGCTTTTCCCTTATCTGTAAATATGTTTTTCCCATGGCGCTCTGAACGTATTTACTGCCCCCTATCTGTCCTAACTCTTCCTCTGTTTTCGTCAGGATGAATCCTGTTCTGAAATCTTTTTTCCAAACTACACCGGCAATCCATCCGCCCCTTTGAATCATTTCACGGGCAATGGCAGTATAAATTCCTCCTGATGCGCATTTACATCTGATATCATCTTCCGCCCATGCCCCATAGCATTCCGGCTGGGCAGTATTTTCAAAAGAATTTATTATTTGTGGACATGCTGTCAGACATTTCCCGCAGTCTGTGCATTTTTCCTTGTCAATAACCGCCTTCAGAAAGCCAGACGCATCCGCCTTCACGCTTACCGCGCCAAAGGGACATATGTTTTCACAGGCGCCGCACCCATAACACCTTTTTACCCTTTCACATACATTCATTCCCGCTAATCCCTTCCATACTGAGATTGATATACTCTTCCCCACACAGCGCGATGTTTTCATCCACCGGCTGGCGGCTCCATGCAATATTTCTTCTTATCACCCTTGCAGGATTCCCCACAACCATACAGTTATTGGTATAACTCTTTTTCACAAAGCTTCCAGCGCCAATCACTGATCCGTTCCCAACTTCTGTTCCATTTAAAATAACCGTCCGCAGTCCAACCCACACGTGCTCTCCAATTTTAATTTCTTTTTTATTTGCCGGAAGCCTACTTTGTGAATTAATCGGCTGCCGGGTGATACAATCAAAAATTAAATGTCCGTCACCGCAAAGCACCCATACATCATGGGAAAACATGCAGTCTCTTCCTATTGTTATTTTCATACCATGGCCCGCTGAAAAACAGGCATTATTTCCAAATGTACAGTTATTGTCTATATGTAACTCCCCGCCATACAGTCCTATTCTACCGTCAAAAAGCTTACAGTTATCCCCAATATCCAAAACCGGCTCGCAGGACTCTCCTGCCTTCAGTTCCCTGGCAATGATTCTGAAATCATCTTCAAACACCACCTGATTTTCCACGCTTACCTTACAGTTATTTCCACAAATAATACGCAGAGACTTTTTTATCTCTACCTGGCCCATCTCCACCTGGTTTCCATATCCCTCAAGAATCACCTGACACTTACCCGGAAGCTGGGAAACACAATTGCCCCACTCATCCTGATACTGTTTCGTTACCACAATTGGCTTGTGGTGGATATAAAACACATCATTCATTCCATAACCGTAGGACCGGAACATCTCATTGGACTTATCCGTCTCTTGTGGAAATACAACAATATAGAAATCGTTGCTTCTGTTATTTATTTCAAAGATATGCCTTATTTCAGGCGTATCTTTTCTGATAAGAGAAGCCGTCACCGTCACAAAGAAGGCAAATTTATCCTCGAAATTCTTTAGAATATGTTCACATAATTGATTATCCTTCTCCCATCCTCCCCACAAAACCAGCTTCCGTCCTTTCGCCTTATGGGAAATTGTATCAACAATAATATCCTCAATTTTTTTACCCATTTTAATCATCCTTATCCCCGCATATGACAGGCAATGCCTGCGATACTGCACCAATAGTAAATTATGTTTCTATAGCAGATTAACTGTACACTTTATTCCTGCCTGTGAAAAATAATCCCTGACCTTATTTAACTGCTCAGTATCAATTGTAGGATACCTTTTATAATTTTCCCCCAGCCGTTCGTACTTCTTCTCCCCAAGATTATGTACACTGAATATTTCAACATGTTTCGGCGGGAAACGGCAAATCAGTCTGCCGATTTCCATAATATTTGAAGCGCTCAGCGTTACACCCTCTGCCAGAGGAACCCGGTATACAATCTTCTCACTGGGAACCCTTGCATACAGGTATTCCAGATTTTTCAAAAACCTTTCCAGATTTCCTCCAAGCACCTTCCCGCAGACCTCCGGTTCCAGGGATTTAATATCAACATAGAAATAGTCTGCGTGACAGACTGCCCACTTCAGCATATCTTCAGAGACAAAAAGCGCAGTTTCAATACATATGGACACACCTGCCTGATGTAGTTTTTCAATTAAACTGTCATATTCTTTTAAAAAGAGCAGACATTCCCCGCCTGAAAAAGTAACTCCTCCCCCATCCTGAAAATATGCAGCATCTTTAAGAATTTCATTTAAAAGCTGTTCCGGTGTATAATACTGTCCAAAAATCCCTACCGCTCCATAGGGACACTTTTCCAGAGTCTCCTCCAGCTCTTTTCCGCCCTGCCAGGCATTACACGCCTCTCTCCGGCTGCAGGCCTCCATGCAGCGCTCCGCTATAAAATAAAACTGTTTTTCCTTCTTTATGTTTTCAGGATTTGCACACCAGGGGCAGTGAAGAGAACACCCTTTAAAGAACACTGTTGTACGGATTCCCGGCCCATCATGAACGCAAAACCTCTGAATATTTGTAATTAACGGGTCCAAGCTTATACCCCCGCAGTGCATTCTGATTTTATTGCCCTTGCTATCACATAGTCTTTGTACTCTTCCGGCAAATCTTTAAAATAGGCGGAAAATCCCCATACTCTGACTATCAGATTCGGATATTTATCAGGATGCTCCTTCGCCTTTAACAGCATTTCACTGCTTATCACATTCATCTGTATCTGAAAAACCCCGCTTTTTACGGCTGCACGCAGTAAGCTGATAAACTTTTCCCGATTCTGTGCAATAAACTGTGGATTCATGGTAAAGTCAACAACATTTCCATTAAATCCTGACTCTCCATATTTTAAAGCTGAGGCAAAATTTAAAAGCGCGGTAATATTCTGATTATCGTCCGCAGAAATATGTATGCTGTATGGCTCATAGTCCAGACGTCCGTCAAATGTTGCCGTATTATTTCTCCCCATAATAATATATCCCGGTGAACTTAAACCAAATTTCACCCTGCCGCCAAAAATATTCCGGTAGCCTGCCACAGTCTCATTTACCTTCATCAGCAGCCAGTTTGTTAATCCTATGGCATCTTCCTTTTCCGTATCTTCACCAAAATATTTTTTGCTGTTCTTCAGTAACTGGTATATCTCTTCACTGCCGCAAAAATTCTGATTGCGCATGGTATACAATTCCCTTAAAGTAAATCGTTTTTCCTGATAGACATAACGTCTTATGTTTATAAGCGAATTTACTGTGTTGGAAAGTCCCACTGATAAAATGCCATAATTATTATACTTACCACCGCCATCAGCAATATCTTTTTGCTTTCTGCGACAAGAATAACAAAAAAAGCTCATCAGCGGATCCTTTTCCCAGAAAATATAATCAGGTAAATGTATCATATATTTCACATGCCCACACAGATGAACACTGTACTGGCTGATAAATTTCTCCCAGGTGTCCAGCGCATCCAAATCATCTTTTTTTGCCATCAAATCAAAGGCGGCGGCAAAATCAAAAACGCCAATGTTATTCTGCTCGCAGCAGTTTCCCGGTATAATTTCCCAGCAGGCTGAAGTTACATAATTATATGCATCCTTCTGATCATACCCAAATTCTGTCAGGGCAGGCACCACTCTCTCATCATTTGAAATCAAAGGACATCCTAATCCTGTGGCTATACAGTCCACAGCAAGTCCCCATAATTTAACAGGTGTATCTGACGCAACACGCAGAAGCACCTTCGGATCTGGCAGCTGAAGCTTTTTGATTGCCCGGATAACCGCATAAGTAATCCTGTTGCATACATATTTTCCATCCGGCCCCCATCCGCCAAGAATAATTATCTGTCCCGTATCTCCCGGCATCTCTTCACTTTTTAACCAGTAATAATTATGAAGTATTTTGAGAAAGTCACCCAGAACATCTTCCAGATATTCCTCTGTCATACCCTCGCTTACAAATGGCTCCAACAGCAAATCCAGCCTTCCCAGCCCCATCTGTATATGCCTTGTCTGCCACATAAGCTGATTCATAAGCAGTATCCTCTGCAAAGCTTCTTCCAGAGATAAAGCCGGACCAGAAGAAATGTTTTCCAGCCATTTTGTAATATTTTTTCGATTTTTAAGACCGCTTTTTCTTACTTTTTCCGCCAGACGTTTACAATAATTGTCCAGAATATCCGCAAGCTCATTGTTTTGCCTCTCAAACGCGCTTCCCTTCTCTTCCATCCGCAAATCTTTCAGAGAATGATTCACCAAAATATCATAATCTATTGCACAGTTAGCCATTTGCCTGCCTTTTATTTTCCATGTCTTATATACATCAATGCCATAAGCGAAGTAATCCGACAGGCAGAATCTGTATTTTGCTTCATGTAAAAGCATTTCAATATCTTTAATTTTATCACCGGAATCATATAGCTTCGTCTTTATTCCTCCCCAAAGCAAAAACCTGGCCTTTTCTGTTTTCCCTGGGTTAAGTTTTATAAATCTCTGATAAAGTTCCTTACAATAAGTCACATACCCTTTGGTTTTTATATCATACTTTATTGCAAAGTAACGGAAAATCCGAAAAGCACGATATCGGACTCCCCTGCCTTTCCCCTCTTCTGTTTCCGTCTTCTGATTTCCTGCAGGGTATTCTATTTCCACATTAAATTGCTCTCCTGCACGTATTCCTTTCTTTATTACCTTTATCTTTTTATACTTATTGCTTGTGTTGCTTTTTCTTATCTCCTTAATCAGGAGCTTTGCATCCTTCTTAAACTTCCTTGCTGCCGTTTCATCCCGCATCCTGTACGTGCACATCCAGTTGCGATAAAAGTAAAAAAAGCGGTCTATTCTCTTTGCTTCAATATTCCAAATATCAACGCCAATATTTTCATTCATGTGATGGTAAACAACACTTTTTCCGCACAGATATCCCTCATATTTTCCTAAAATTCTTGTGGAATACTCCCCGTCATCTCCCCAGATAAAATACTCTTTTATTGGGAATCCGATCTCTTTTATTACCCATGAGGGAACCAGCATTGCAACAAAAGAGCAATGGGAAATTCTTACAATCCCCTCTGCGGCAAACTCATTCCAGACATAATCGGTCTGGCAGATATTCATAAAACAGGGCGCGCCATCTTTGTAAAATACATTGCTTGCCAGAAATCCAATATTTCTTCCATCCAATATGGCGTAACCTTCCATTAAATTCTTAAGCGCTTCCGGCGATGCAATCGTATCATCATCCATCATCCACACAAAATCGCATCCGATCTCATAAGCTTTTTTTATGCCATGATAAAATCCGCCTGCACCGCCTTCATTCACTTCTCTTTGCAGTATAATAATCTGATTATCCCTGATACTGTCCAGAAAAGACTTTGTGCCGTCTGTGCTTGCATTGTTTACAACTATGATTTTATTAAGCGCATAGACCTGTTCCTGCAAACTTTTTAAGGACTGCTTTAACAAATCGCAGCGGTTACAGGTTACGATAACTGCATTGACTTTAAATTTCATTTAAACACCACCATTCTCCCAAATATGTTTTATCCATTTTTGCTTCCGCTCCCCCAAAAGGTCCGGGAATAATTTATCCGAAAAAATGCCTTTGCCAGCCGCCACATCAAAGCATTCTTAACCCTGTTTCCTTTTTTACGCCTTAGCTTTTCATGATACTTTCCCGCATCTATCCTGCCGGCCCATTCCATTCCTTTTAAGAAGTCAAGAAAACCTATAATTGCATAATATTCCATGGTATATTCCCTGCGCACATGGTAAAATGATATGTTTTTTATCCAGTGGTTTAAAATTTCCTCCTTGTCACACAGTCCGTAAAGATGGTTCACTAACGCCCGGTTTCTGCTGTCATAGTATGCCAGCACCGGCGCTTTCCAGTATTCATATATTTCATGCCACACCTGAATTCCATTTAAAATAACAGGGGTTCCCCCATGCCGCAGCCCATACTCCACATCATCGCAATGGAGAAAAAAAGGCAAAGGTCTGTTTTCCTTTACAAATTCTACAGGAAAACAGGCAAACCACCATCCCCCATACTCACCGCCCTCATTCTCATTCATATGCCAGATGAATTGCCGCTTTGTCATATCCTGATTTCCCCCGATATGACGGATATCTCCCTTATTCCAGACCTCAGCCGCCGTATATTGCATACAGGGCCTGTCCATGCCAAACATTCTTCCGGCAATAACTTCCTGTGCATATTCTTCCTTCATAAAAGACAAAAAAGCGTATAGCCGGCGCAAACTTTCCATCTGGAGGACCACATCGTCATCCATAAATACCACATGGGTAGTTGGAAAAACATCCATTCTTTTTATAGTTATGTCTATTCCACGGCCAAATCCTCCGCTTCCCCCTGTGTTCCGGTTATGATAAATAGAAATTCCATCACCATAACCCGCCTCCAGCTCAGAAGCGTTGTCAATTACTATAACCTGAAGCCAGTCATTCCACTTTTCTCTCTCGTTTTCCTTTTGAAGCATATTAAGAATCTGCTGCAATTGCTTCCTGCGTTTATAAGTACATATAACCAGAGAAATTTTTATTTCCCTCGTCATTTTACCCCCCCCCGCTCTTCAAACCAGGCTTCCAGAGATGTATCCTCTAAAGCGGAAAAAATAAAATACAGCAAACCTTCTGACATTTCATTCCAGTTATCAAAATCGTATTTTAGTCCGTCAAAGCCATTTTCTCTGCTGTCAATCAGCTTTTCCCCAAGGCAGACCGCGCCTTCTTTCTCCCTTTCCCAAATGACTTTCATGGTTCCCTGTCCTTTAAATTTCCACACAAGCAGCAAGCCTGAAATATCCGTATACTTTTTCCATGCCCCAATATCAAAGGCATTCATATATGTATCCGTACTGACATTTCCGCCTTTGGGAATAAACAGCAGATTATTTTGCTTACAGATTAAATTCGATGAGCGAATGTATATCTCATCGCAGCCTTTTCTATTGCCAGGTGTTACTATTTTTTGCAGTATCACTTTTTGAACTCCTATGAATATTTTTACATTTCAACCCAGATTTGTTCGGAATTGTTATCTATTTTTATTATTTCTATTTGCTTATCAATAACCTTAACAGTTTCATTAATTTAAGAAATATCCAGTCTCTTTAAAGTACCTCTCATTATTCTCCAACTTGATAAGCACTTTCAATACAATAAATAGATGGTGTAATTATCTGAAGTTTGCATGTATTGCTCCACCTACTTATAAACATCTTTAATTCATTTTGTAATCGATCATTTGTACTTTTTGTTTCCTGTGCTGTTCTTTTTACATAAAAACTGTCAACATAATAATTATCTTTCTCTCTATCGGTATATCCGTCCATTCCAGCAACTGCTATATGTTTTACATTCAACGCTGCAAGTAAATTCAACAACTTAAATAAACTGCTTTGAAATACACCTTTCTTATATTGGCATAAATACTTCATACGCTTTGACGAAATAACTATCTCAAAATCAAAATTATTTGCAATATCTGATGTTACCAAAGACTGAATTTTCTTATCATAAATAAAAGCAGAATACCTTTTTTTATTTCCAAAAAATGGAATAACCATACTATCTATAATAAAATTTACAGAAAATATAACAGGCGCATTTTGGGAAACATATGAAAAAATACGTTCCGAATGTAAAGAAATAGATTTACCTGGAGCAAGAACTAACACATCTTTATTTCCAATAATATCTATCAGCTGATTGATTGCTGATATATCATTGTAGTCTTTATATTTATAATCTTCACAAAGTAAATCTATTTTTTCATAATTATACCGTTCCCGTTCTGAATCAGATAGTTGTGATAATATGTGCCTTATATCATTTGTATCATATTTATACTTTTCAAGCAGATATGTTATATTATTAGGATGCGATTTATAAACTCCCGCCATAAAACTTGCTGGTGAATATCCCCAATGATACTCTTCAAAAAGGTCAAATAATTCTAAATCAATTATTTCCAATATTCCCTCAAGGTCATATTTATACCCCTTCTTTCGATTCAAATAATTGATAATCAGCTCTGTATTGGCATTTCCTGCTCCTTTCCCCATCCCTCTCAATGTCCCATCGATTATCACGCTTCTGACCCCATTTGATAACATAATAATTTCCTGTGCAAGGCAAAATGACAATTGCATATTATTATGTGAATGAAAGTCGACAGCTATATCCATATTTAAATTATGGTCAATAAGTGTAAAAAGTCGCTGGACATCATCTACATACATTGCGCCGTATGTATCTACAATGCCAAAACTATATGGTTCAATTTTATTTACTATTTGAATCAGCTCTAACAATTCCATATCACTATAATTTAAAGAATTTACTCCCTGAAGAAACAAACGATACCCTTTTTCTTTAATCAATTTTGAACTATCCAAAAGCGCATCTATGGAATCTGTCAGATCTTTCTTCGTAAATCCCAACCTAATTCCATCAACCGATGTTCCATCATATTCACTTAATGTACTAAAATCAAACATCCCTAAATCAATGAATGCAACAAATTGTGAAACTCTGTCAGAGGGAATATACGGAGTAATTTGCTTAACATCCGTAAAAAATGTACTATTTCCATTAAAATCTGTATCCCATTTATTTCTTAAAAATCCCACTTCTATAATATCCAAACCAGATTTTTGCATATTATATATCATTCTATGAATTTGGGGATTTTGAAAATTGCAATTTATAATTCGTCCTCCATCTCTTAACGTACAATCAAGTACTTTTACATTTTTCAAATAAATTCCCCCTTTTTTAAAAACGATTGATACATGGTTTCAGCAAAAATAAAATCTTCCGGATAATCTATATCAATTGCCTCTATAGGGCTAATTTCTATAAAAAAAGGATTTTTCCCATATCGTGAGTGGTACTTTGTAAATACCTCTTTTCTGTAAATACAAAGATTCATATCAATAAACATTGGATCAATATCCTGATTTCTAAACATTTTTGTTCTGGTAAAATTAAATGGTTCACCATGATACCATAAAGGTTTATTTAGACGTTGTACTGTATGTGCAGAATCATATTCTTCTCCAAGCACCTTTTCCAGTCCAAGTTCAATGCTTTCTTTTTTAACAAATGGATTAGTGACATGTGCATTAATATATATATCTGCATTTACTTCATTTATAAAATTTTCAACTATCTCATAGTGTTCTATCAGTGCTCCATCCAGCCTTTGCGGTCTTTTTAAAAATCTAACTCCTTCTGGCAGATAAGAAACAATTTTCTCATCTGAACAATAAACATATATCTCATCCACATTCATAATCTGTCCTAAAGTTTCCAGCATATAATTACAGAGCGGTTTTCCGGCAAGTAATTTTATATTTTTGCCAGGAAGTCTCTGATTATTTAATTTTATAGGTACCCAGGCTACAATCTTCATATCTATCTACTCCTTCTATTATCTTCATGGCATCAATAATTGACTTCCCATATCTGACTGGCCTTGCACATAAATCATCATAATAATAATATTTATTAACCTGAGCTACATGCTTAATAAAGGCTTTCTTCTGCCCTTGTGATAGCCCCATATCAAGTGCCTCCTTTATTTTAGCCTCAACATCTTTTAAACAATGTGCCTGATAGGAACATCCCTTTCCCCGCAGTGGGGTATAAGCAAGTTCTACAAGCGGTTTACCTCTTACTATTGATACATAAGTCAAACCTGACACCATGCATAAAACAACATCCGCTACATCTATTAACTCATTAATATTAATATCTGATATAATATGTACATTCTTCGGTAAGTCTTTTTTATTCCTGGTCCTATCTATTGCATTCATCAAAGGATGTTCTTTATAGATAAAATTCCATTTATTCTTACAAGCTATTTTAGCAATATATAACATAGCATCCTTTGAAGTTCTGAATATAGGACTATATTTCTTCTTTGTTTCATCATTCATTGGAAATCCCGGATTTTCCAAATCAAATGCTCCTAAAAGTAATACTATAGGGTTTTCTGGAATCAATTTTTCCTTTAATTTATCTATGCCATTACTTGTCGGCTGAGTGTAACGGTTTAACCCCGATTTTCTTTGATAATCAATTATTTTTTGTGCAAAACAACATTCTTCATCTGTCACTTCTAAATGGCAAAATGTCTCTACCTCCCTATTTATCAAATCGTCACCATAACCATAACGGGACAGCATAACCGTTCCTTCCAGAAATCCTCTCTCCATTGATACAACATTTATTCCTTTTTCTCTCGCCAGAACAGATGGGACAACTGAATTTTTCCCCCAGTTATTCCATACCAGCAAACATTTAGGAGATAACTCTCTGATTAGAGCCTCATAATATCGCTCTGCCTCATATGCAATAAGTATTGCAACACTTTTGCTATATCCACTCAATACTCTCTTCTCAACTAAATCCCTTAAATATGATTTATGCTCCACCAATTTTTTCATCCGTTCCGGCACACGTATAATCTCTTTTTGCCAGTCAATTCCCCAAAAGGAAAATACTTTTGGGGCTTCCAAACAAGGGAAAGAGAAAAAATCAGGCATTTTCATAAATCCTGCAGCCACAAACAAATATTTTTTATTCTCATCTTCCCTTGAAAGACTGTTAATAAATCTTGCCATCTCACGTGGAACGCTTCCTATAATTAATACATCTATATCATTGAAACCTTGGGTTAATCTCATTATGTAATTATCCACATCAGACTCTACTTGTCGTACCCTATAATCCTCCGGTATAGATTTTCTTGTTATAAAATGATATAAGGATTGGACTGGTATTCGTATTCCCCATTTTTCAGTAATCATATACCCTGTATTTCTTATTCTGTCCCATCTGGTCTGCTTAACATTTGCAGGCAATAGCGCCCTGCTTTCAGACTTTTTGTTTTTATAACTATTATCAAACTTTTTTTCATACCAGTTGGAAAATGTGTTTTCATCAATTGGAGCTAACGACGATTTATCCGGGCTTATCTGGGTTACTAAAAGCGCATCACACTCTCCTGGTGTTGAAAGGAATTCAATTGTATAATCAAAAACCCCCTGTCTGTCAATCACAAAATCTCTTAAATAATCCCCCAAAATATTTGACAATTCTTCAATGTATCTAATAATTGAATTTTGAACATCAGCTATAAGCGCATTGGCAAGAATTACTTCCTGCTCCGTTGGTTCATCATCTAAAACTACAGTAATTTGTCCTTCTTTACTTTTTTCCACATACGCATATCCGGGAGCTGTATCAGAAATAATTCTTTCAAAAAGCATTGCCCATATTCTTCCCATCTTATTTATATAATACATACCATACTCTAAATAAGACTCTATCTCTAAATTAATATCTTTTAATTTTGCAGTTGGAACATCATAAACTTCTGTTGTATAGCAGACGCTATTAATTCCAAAGTACTGTTTAAGAAATCTTGAACTTTTTCCTCTTGGTGAACGGTCAAATACTGCTGTTTTTTTTCCCTTTTTAACCACTTGACTAATATATTCAGATGTAAGCTCTGTCTTTTTTTTAGCATTCTCTATAAAGTATGGTTCCAATTCATGCAGAAACCCCCGATATTTCTGTACATTCCCAATAGCCTCCCTCTCATCAATATATCCATGTCTGTAAAAAATCTTTAATATATCATTTTTCTGTTTTTCATCATTACATAATAAGCGATTTTTTATAAAATAATCCACAGTATATTCTTCACGAAGCGGATAATCAAAAAAGGAATTAAATAAACCATTTTTTTCATTCGCCATATATGGCATTCTCAAAGTTCGCCCCATATACAACTTTTTGAATTCAACTTTCCTGTCTGCTAAATAAGGTCTTACAATTTCAATTAATTTTGATGGAAGATAACCATCTCTCCATACATAAATAAATTGCTCTACTTTATTTTCCTCTATCTTTTTATTTAGCCATAATGTAAAACCCATCATAAGAGGAGCAAACCAATATCCCATTAAAGATGGATCTCCATTAAAAAAAGATTTCTTATCATAGTCAACAAAAGGATCATCAAAATACAGATTTGCTAGAAACCCATACAGCATTGCATTGTTTGAATTCATAACATCACTCAAAACATATCCATACAATTTTTTTAAATGTATACAGCTGTTTCTAATATCAGCAGGCTTTGGAAGATGCCTTGCCCTCATGCCACACCCAAGTGCACAATCTACATCTGACTTTTTATTATCTCCAATATGAACTACCTCATCAGGTTTTATACCATCCTTCGCCAGTATATATAGTACATAATTAAACATTTTTTTTGATGTTTTTGTCATGCCTGTCTCAGAAGAAACATAAACTTTACTATGCCTATTGTATCCATTTTTTTTTAGACATGAATCAATAAATTCACTGTTAAAATACATATCAGAAATAATTATTATACGCTTTCCTGACATACAAGCACAATTATACAAAAACTTTGCAGTTTTTCTCTCATATAAAAATTGATATTCTAACTTCTTCTCTTCTTCTTTTATTATCTTTATTTCATCTTCTCCATATCCAAACATTTTCTGAAAAGCAGAATAAATATCTTCATATGTAATATCTTCAAGTCCGGGATCCTGTTTCTTTCTTGCCTCCTGTTCGGCTGCTACTCTCATATTATGAAAATTAGGAATTTTCAGTTTATTTTCCAACAAACGAAATGTATCTGCAGGTGTTGATACTGGTCTAAACAGCAGAGTATCAAACACATCAAAACTCACCACTTTTATTTGAGGATTCAGTATATCATCCAGTATACTATTAACTCCCTCTGAAAATTTGTTGTTATAATAATCAATATTCATATTTCTCATTCCTCCTAAAAAAATGGTACGGTTACATGTGTTAACCTGCACTTTTCCTGTTTCATCAGCACATATCCTTCAAACAATTCCAAATCTTCTTTGGTAGTTATTTTGATATTTGTCTGATTGCCCTTTGAGAAATAGATGGTTTCTCCCATTGCATACATCAAACTGGTTGTGTGAGGTTCAACCTTATCCAGCAGGTGCCTTTTTCCAGCCTTTTCATACAGTTGCTCTATATAGCCAAACTGAAAACACTGGGGACTGTTCAGTTGCATCAATTTATCCCTATCCACCCATTTTGTGGACTTTCTTCCATCATCATTAGTCCCCATCAGCAAAAAGCAGGGAGTTGCAGAGGCTGCATTTCCTTTTTTCCCTGCCACACGTATGCCATCCGAAATAATTTCACCACTGACAAAAGGAGACGCAGCATAGTGCACCAGTACAATATCTTCCGAACACATTTTTTCCCTGATACCTGCAATCCCATTTATGACAGAGTACTGGAAATTTGCTCCCCCTTTTACAATCCGTCGCACTTTGGTCAGTCCATACTTTTCTACCAGCTCTTCCATATAATCCATATATTCTTCAACACATACAATTTCAATTTCATCAATTTCCGGGTGACTTTGAAATACTTCAACTGTATAGACCACAATGGGCTTCCCCATTACTTCTATAAACTGTTTCGGTTTTTCCATGTTCATCCGTGTACCGCTCCCACCAGCAAGAATAATGGCTACATTCATGGCAATATCCCCTTTTTATCTCTTATAACTCTCCAATGCCGCATCCAGATATCGGATGCAGTTTCTGTATGCGGGCAGGAAAAAAAAGCCATCGTCATCGCCCACGCTGCCTTTATACAGGCCCCAGCAAAACCAATAAAAACCGCAAAGAGCTATGTATGCAATATAATGTCTGTGTTCGTCTTCCGTCAACTTACGTCCAAAATATGCTTCCAGGTACTTTTCTGTCTGCTCTTTTGTGTAATCCTTACGGCACAGAATACATGCCACATCATTAGCTGGGTCATTCATCCCGGCATACTCCCAGTCAATCAGATATAAATCTCCGTCCAAAGTTGCCAGATAATTTGGCTCATACGCATCATTATGGCAAAGTGCTTTTTCTATTCCAAGTCTCTTTGCATCCGATTCCACATATTCATTTAATTCTTCAATTTTTTCAATTACAACAGCAAACTCGGCAAATAGATTTCCTTTAGAAGAGGATGCAATTCCCATCAGCTTCTTCCCTTCTGCAACCGTATCAAACCGCTTAATGGGAACGTCTACCTTAACACTGTGCATTTTTCTTAGATATTCCATTCCCTTTTCCAGCTGTCCGGGATTTTCTTCAAAACTGCATTCTGTAAGATTAGGAACAAAATAAGAAATCTTCCATCCTGACAAGTCCAGATAAATCACGGATTTATCTATCTGCAGCTCCTTTGCTTTAGTCTGTGCAAAAAATTCCGCCTGCCGGTCTATAAGGTTCCCGGCTGTCCCTCCCGGATGTCTGTATACATACTTAACGCCATCCACTGAAAACATAAAAGACACATTTGTAAGCCCTGCCTGAATCACCTGAATATCCATAATCCGTTCCGGTTCGCAATGAATGATTGTACAAATATTCGTTATAATTTCTGAATCCACATTAATTAAAAATTCCGAATCAAACTGCCGTAAATCTTCTATGCTTTCAAACTCCAGAATATCCTGCCTCTGATATTCTTTCATATAGAGGGTTAATTCTTTTTGATGTCTTGCATAAAATTCTTCCCAAAACATATTGCTCACGCCAAAGTCATCAATTTCTTTTTCCATAAAATTGCGAAATCTTCCAGAAAAAGCGGAGTTAAAATATGCGTGTCCCACCATTGCCATGCCATCTGTCCCGCCCACGGCAAACCCGGTAATTACAGACGCATCGGAATATTCTACAGCAAACTCCCTAAATTTTCCTTTTTGGCAGGAGCAGGCTCTGTATGATATGTTGGCATCATTTACTTCTCCAAATGGATTTTTCACAAAATAATGGTCCGCACAACAGATATAGGTATCCGAAAGATACTTTCTTGCAACATATAAGGAATACAAGTTTCCCTGTGCCGCAAATTTGTTATTTACCAGCAGCCTCACTCCATATTTCTGCTCCAGATAAAAAAATTTTTCTTTCATATATCCAACTACTATATAAATTTCAGTTATCCCGGCTTCCTGCAGCTGCTCTATTTGACGTTCTATCAGGATTTCACCTTTTACACGGAATAATCCTTTAGGCCTTTCATAGGTAAGCGGAGCAAGACGGGAGGACTTTCCTGCCGCTAAAATTATTGCATTCATAATCTAATTTCACTTTCCATACAAATTTCCAGATATCCTTTTTCCTTCAGATATCCCATTACCTTCCCTACAGATTCCTCCACCGTCTCAATTTCGGTCTCAACCACAATATCACTGCTTTCGGGGACTTCAAAAATATCATTTGCACCGTTTAAGTTTTCCATTTCTCCTTTTTGCAGTCTTTGGTAGTACCCCTTTACATCCCTTCTTGCACACTCTTCATAGGAACATTTTACGTAAACCTCAATATAATGGTTTCCAGCCATATCTCTGACCTTTTGTCTCATATTTTCATAGGCTCCCACTTGTGCAAGGATAACAGATATCTGATTATCCAACAGATATTTAATAACAACATTCACTGCCTGGCTGCAACGCATTCTCTCTTCATAGGTATAGCCAAAAATGCCGCCGAATTGTCTGCGTATCACATCTCCGTCAATAAACTGCAAATGTTTATATTCCATGCGTCGCAATTCCTGTTCCAGTGCATTTCCCAGCGTTGTTTTCCCACTTCCACTGGTTCCTATCAGGTAAATCATAAAATTATTCATTTTTATCCCCCGCATTCCGCGATCTGTGCCTGCGGCAAACTTATCTTCCTATATTATCCAGCCTGCCAGTTCTTTACTTTCTCTTAATACTTTATCCATATTCCAGTATTCAAAATTCCCAAATCTGCCATGGAGAATAATGCCCTGACTTTTATAAAATTTACGTATCTTTTCCATGTTTTGTCCGTGATTAATATCATAAATAACATAGGCATAAGGGTGTCTGGTCATATTGAGAATAATGGCATCATCCTGATCCTCTGTAAATTTAATTTCTTTTAACCCCTTTTTTACAGCCTCACACAGTTCTCTGTCCGTCATACGGTCCACAATATCATCTTTGCGGTAGGTTATTTCAACCATATAAGTCGCACCATCACTTTTATAATTTTCTCCCAGAAAATCCATTTTGGATATTCTATGAAATATAATGTTTTTATCCGCAGTCATAAACGCAAAATTATCGCCACATAAATCCTTCTTTGTCTTTACAAACGCTATAAGTATAGAATTGTACCGAAGTCTTTCTACTGACCGCCAGACTTCATTGTCTTTGAGCGCATAAGCTTTTGTCAGTTCCTGCACTGGAATTGTTGATACCACCAGATCTGCTGAATATTCCACGCTACTGCCCACAACAACTTTAAATCCAGTGTCGTCTTTTCTTACCCCAGTCACCTCACAGTCTGTCATCACTTCACATTTTTCCCCAAGCCTGCATTCAAATCCCTTAACCACAGACATGATTCCTCCAGTCTTTGGATAACTGAAATATAACTGATGGGTATATCCATCCACTGTCTCCCCGGCAGCACTTCTTTCTATTTCTTCTTTTGTGGGTTTGGGTATTCTTTCCACCATAGAAGTATTCATATATGCCGGATCATACTTCCATATTTTTTCGTTATATGGCCTGAGATAAGTATTGGTAATTCCCTCCCCAAATGTTTTCAGGAAAAACTGCAACATATTTTGCGCTTCATACTCTTCATAGGGATTATGCTCAAATGCTGAGATGCAGTACCGCAAATCATCTTCCGGCAGTTTTGACAAATCGTTTTCAAAAGGATACTGCACCCATTTCCCCTTATATATAATCTGATTAGAACGCCGCAGATCATTTTTCCCTCCATCCAGAACCGAAAGCATTAAATCCAGCATTTCCTTATCCCTGGAAAATAAAATATGCGGTCCAATATCGTATGTATATCCATCTTTGTGGATACTACGACATAATCCACCTGTCTCCGTCTCTTTTTCAAGAATTGTAATTTTATCCACATTCTCATTTTCCTGCAAAAAATATGCAAGTGTGATACCAGATAATCCCCCGCCTAAGATTACAATGTTCATTTCACACTTTCCTTTCTCTGGATAATTTCATTTTTTCCCAAAAATATATCCATCTTTATCCAGTCTGATAATTTTCCTGTTTTCCGGTTAATAAGCGCAATAGTCAATCCCCGTTTTCTGCTTATTCCAAGTTTCTCTCCTCCTACCCATATATTTGAAAAGAATTTTCCTGACTCATATCCCGCAGAAGTGATTTTGATCCTGACCCCATCAACTGTCCCGGTATAAATTAATACCATATCTTCAAACTTTTCATATATGATTTGCCTGCCATTTAAAACTGCAATATAAGATTTGCCTGGTGCACGTTTCAACGAAAATCCAACATCATTTAGCGCTTGCAAAATTTCCATATCTGTGCCGGAAGTTGCATTGTCATCCACAGCCGCTAAAATTAAATACTTTTCCTGATTTTTATGCAATTCATTTAAAAATTCCAGTATTTGATTTTTCATAAATGCCCCCATGTTCTCTCACTCTGCAATTATGCTGCGTTTACAACGCACAATGCATAAACATTTTTAATCGCAAACTATAAGTTTGTTTATTCCGTCAAAAATATCCATCTTTACCGTAAGTATTTCTTCCTTTTTCTCACGGTCAAAAATAATCATACTAAGTCCCCTTGATCTGTCCGTTATATATTCAAATCCATTCACAATACAACTGGAACAACAATGGCCTGTATATATTCCAAAGCTGCTCATTTGTACCTTAAATCCATTGATATCTGCCCTTATGTGTAATGCAGAATTGGATGATTCCTCAATTAATGTTACTCCCTGATCTACTATTGACAGGTAGGAAAATTCTTTTTCATACTCTCCAATATGACAGCCAATCTCATCTAAATACCTTAAAATTTTGCCGGAAACACCAGAGCGGGCATTATCGTCAACTACACAAAAAATCAACAATTTATCCCTAAAGTTAATCAAGCGTGTAAGAAATGTATAAATATTTTCATCATATATTATTTTCCTCAATATTTCTTCCCGTTTCCTTATATAAGGAGAGGGACAATTTGCAAATTTATATATTTTTAAACTTTCACTAAAAAAGCCTGATTTTAAAACATCTATAAAATTATTACCACACAATTCTCTTAAATACTCTATTCTCCCTATGTTTTCCACATAATTGATTCGATTTTTGATATTTGATGCAATTAAATCTTTAGGCACTTCTTCATCTTTATTTAAATAGTAAATTTCATGACCATTTGAAAAGCATACATATGTATCTATTTCTGTTTTTATTGCCCTATACTGCATAAATTTGCTAAGCAGGTAGTAATTACCTTCTATCTGTTTCAAATTATCAAAAAATTTATCTTCTCTTTGTCCACTATAAAAATCTATATTTTCCAGAAGAACATATTTTTTTGATGGAATCTGAATATTCTTTCCTGAAATAAGTCCTTCTATTATTTTGTGAAAACTTGTATGACAATAAAAATCCCTAATAATCGCTCTTTGCACATCTCCATATATCATCATTAATATTTTTGATTTTGCATTAGAAAAAAAGGGAACCCTGTTTACAAAACTGTCTCCATGATCGCTTAACACAATTCTTACAAGATTATTACTATAAAATTGATCATAAAACTCTAATAAATGGTCAAAAAAAACTTTACTGTTATTAACACACTCCTGCTGAGTATTTTTATCTGCCGGACACCCTTGTATTATATTTTTTTTGTCAAAATATTTTGACTGAGAATTAAGAAAAGGCGGATGGGTCTCTACAATATTATGTACAATAATCACATGCGGTCTGTCATCAACTGCTAACGTACATAAAACTCCCCATTGTAACTTTGCAGACGTACCCCTTAACATATTAGATTTTAAATTAATATTATTATAATTATAGTTTTTGTCATCATAGTTTATATGATTCCCTTTTGGAAAATATCGAAAACGATATTCAAATTGTGGACCTGCATAATATTTAAACTGATAGCCGCTCTTTTTTATCATCCTTAAAAGCTGACTGTTATTTTCATTATAAGTGAGGGGCAAGTAAGTTTTCCCTTCAATTGCCTTTAGCCCTGTTATAATGGAAAGCATTGTCGACCTTGTCCATGGAACATTTGTATATGCGTTTTCAAAATAGATACTCTCTTCTTTCTTATTTTCCAAAAAGGGCATCTTTTCTATATCACTTCCCAGATTGTCTATCCAGTTAACAATGATATCTCTTTGTTTTCTCTTATGTATTTTTTCTTTTAAATTTGTAAGAAATTCTTTCAGCTCAACTTTAAATTTTTCATAATTTCCTTCATCATATCCTTCTAAAATATATTCATCAATAAAGCTTTCGGCTGAAATAAAGTCTCTGATTTCCAAACACTGACATATCAATTTTTCAAGATAGAATTTCTTATTTTCATTACACTTTAATTTCATACGAGTACAATAAATATCGCAATAGTCAATAAACGGAACTTCCATTTTATAGAATGGTACTGTAATATATATTCCTTTTTCTCTAAACAAGGAATATATATTAATAATTTTTAAATCATTTTTGAACTCTTGAACCCTGAACAATTCCATTTCTATTTCAAATCCAATATCCAAAGATGAGATAACAACCGTACAACCTTCAACATTTCTGATTGACTCAATGAATGGTGCATCCGGCAAGAAAAATTTTATATTTTCCCAAATTTCTGTCTGTTCCTGCACTATCCTTTTTATTTGCTTTAATTCATCTTCTTTATCGCTAATTACAAGGACATTATTACTTTCGCTTAACAATTCCTGCCATATTTCCCTGATTTGAAAATACCAGTCAATCTCCGGATACATATAATTTATATTGTATTTTCGTAATATATCATTTAGATATTTTTCGCAATCCATCATTTCTCCTTTTAACCCATAAGTCCCATCTCCCTTAACCGGACTTCCGTCAAATATCTGTCCCTCCGGAAAAACTTAGCCAGGACTTTCAGCACATAAAATACTACAACTCCGGTTAATGATACTATCTCTAACAGAAAGACTAATAAAAATACCGCCGCAGACATTATGGGAAACATATCAAAAGCTCCCATGGAAGTTATCAGGCACATTACACCCCATAAAAGCACATTCTTTTTCAGCCATGACAATCTCATGCCGTTTTCTCCCCATGAAACCACTCTTTGCCATCTGGAAAGGCCCTGCATTATTTCACGTTTTTTCTGAACCATTTTTTTAAATTCCGCCGGATCCTTCTTAAACTCCATTATTTTCTGTTTCTGTACTTTTGTTAAGGAACTGGCTTCACTGATATCATGTTCGCTTACATTTTGGTATAAATTCACCAGCCGTCCATAATCTTCATCCGAATATAAAATAAAAGTATCAGCAATCCAGCCTAAGGTGTTAAGGTACTCATCCTTTAATAGATGAGGGCACACTGACGCAAATTCCTCTTCTCTGCCATACTTTTTATATACCTCTTCCCAGCGGGATATCATACTGGACAAATTAAAATTGTTGGTCGTGGAATCCTCATTTGTTATCCGGTAATCATAAAACGGCACCGGATACCATGCCACCTTTTCCGTATTTACCAGAGTATCTATACGAAATCCCACATCAACATATGCCCCTCCCTTTGCAGTAACAAACCGTATATTCTTTTCCCGCATGTAACCGGTTCTATATAATCCGGTCCAGAGAGAGGCGTGCACCGTCAACAGCTGCGGAAAATTCTTCATGGAAAATGTTCTGCCATCGGGCACCGAAGATGTAATATAATCACCATATGCACAGACTCTTTTTACATCCCTTTCCCCGTCCAGTTCATCAAAATATTCATAATAAGGAGACTTCACAACATCTGCGTTCACCTTCTTTGCGTATTCATATAATTCTTCATACATTGACGGCTCAATAAAATCATCACTTTCCACAATTGCAATGTACTCTCCTTTAGCCATCTCAATTCCTTTATTACAGGAAGCGCCATATCCGCCGTTTTTTGTATGTGGAGCAATCACTCTTTTGTCCACGGATTCAAAATAGTCAATAATTGACCTGCATTCATCCATATCCCCTTCATCTACCACAATAACTTCAATATCCTTAAGTGTCTGACAAAGAATACTTTCCAGACACTTTTTAAGAAATCTTTGCGTCTTATAAACTGGTACAATTACCGATACTTTTGGCTGCTTCATTTTTCTGCTCCTCCACTCATAAATTCTGCTTCCGAATAATAATATTCATCTTCTTCATCAGGCATTTCCAATTGGGAAATGTCAAGAGATTTCTTTAATAATTCTAATAACCTGTCCTTCTGGATGTCAGTAAATTCCGTTCGTTTTATATTTCTGTTCCAGTAGCGCGAATATCTTTGCTTCCATTGTTCCAAATGCTGTCCATACAAAGGAAGTATACCTTTCCCTTCCAGGAAATTCTTTACTTCCCCAAATGCCCTTCCCATATCCGCAATATTCTGTTTCCATCTTTCATAGTTTCCTTTTACAGAGGTCATATTATTTTCACTCTGCACATAGTAATAAAATTCTTTCTGCAAATTGACACAAGTCCGTCCACTGGCAAATGTCTGTACGTTGGATAAAATTACAGAAGAAAAAATAAAATCCTCCATCATTGTCAGATATATACTTTTATCCTTAAGTTCTGAATACACATATTCCCATAATTCCCTTCTATACAGCTTATTCCATATCACATGCCACGGATAACACCGTCCTTCCTGCTGCCAGTACAGGTCATAAAGATTTTTATGCTCATCCCATCTGGTATAAGGGAAATCCAGACATCTGTTTTGTATATAAAATACGTCCTCGCTGCTTACATTCATAATTCTTCCAGCCACAATGTCCGCGTCCGATTCCACTGCCTTTTGATACAACTGTGTAAAAAAGCTGCTGCTTACATAGTCGTCACTGTCCACAAACCCTATATACTTTCCCCTGGCCATGGTTATTCCTGTGAGCCTTGCCTGAAACAAACCTTTATTGCTTTTGTGTGAAAATAATTTTATATTCAGGTGTCTTTTCCTTATTTGTTCTACAACTTTCTGTCCGTTGTCCAGGGAACCATCATTTACACAGATAATTTCCATAGACACTTTTTTATTAGCCAGTATGCTGTAAAGGCACTTTGCTATGGTTCCTTCCGCATTGAAAAATGGAACAATAACCGACACCTTAGGCTTAAGTAGCATTACCCCCCCCCTATAAAATATTTCCTTCCAGATCATGAACAATATCCTCTTTCACTCTTTCCCCACATTTGCCATCAAAATATGGAATACATGTCTTAAAAGCCTCTATTCTTGCTTTTTTCTTAAAGTCATCCCCTTCCCGGCACATGCGGATAAAATTCAGCATGTCAGCACATCCATGTCCCTGATAATAGGAGTCAATTAACGGTTTAATTGCTTCTGTAACCGGCTCATTGTACTGTGCGCTGCTTAAATATAAAACAGGCGCTCCCACGCCTCCGGCCTCCACCATTATGGAACTTCTGTCAGTGATTATAAAATCCGCCCATAGAAGAGACTCTCTGTAATCGTCTCTTTCATCTATAAAAACATTTTCCTGCATTCCTGCAATTCCAAATAAATTTCTGATTTTTTCCTTCATAGAAAAACTATTTTTCTCTGTTTTAAACTTTGGATGCGGCATAATAATAAAAAACAAATCTCTATACTCGCAGATATGTTCTGCAAAAGCTATATATTCATTTATATCTGGCGTTACCGGAGTATTAACGCCATGAACATTAATCTGTTTAGGGAAATGCAGCTTCCACAGCACGATTTTTCTTCCTTTACACTTCTTTTTTATATTGGAGTTTAAAGGAAAGCTCTCTTTGTCAAAAAAATAGTCAAATTTGGGAAGCCCCACCGCCCTGACTGCCGACCGGTTCCAGGCATATTTTAAGTAATCGTTTCTCATTCTTTCCGAAAAGGTATATACTCTCCAGCTGTTATTAATCACCGAAGTATGAAAATGCAGATTGTGTGAGTCCTCCGTATCTGAAATTTCTATGCCATATGGAATATAAACAATCCGAATCCCTTCTGCTTTAAAATTTCCCGACCAGTGGGAGGGCTGACGGTGCCATTCATCATAAGGAGTCTGCATCACCATAATATGAGGACAAAACTTATGTATATCAAAGCTGTTATACTCTGTATATTCCAGTCCACTCTGTTCCAGGAAATTACGCGCCGACTGCATCTGCACATCCTCTGTCGCCGTCTCATCAAGAAATACCAGTCTTGCATCAATTCTTTTATCTCTCTTACAAGCCCTAAAAAATGAATCCCAGGAAGGCCAGAAGGATGCTATCTGAAATAAAAAAATCATTCGGATTTTTTCATCCGGATAGTAAGGAATCAATTTCTGCTGGTAACATAATTCCCCTATCCAATTGCGTATTTCCTCGTTCTGGCTCTTGATATCTTTAATCCCCTCTTCCAGTCTCTTGTGCTCTTCACGTATCTGAAAGGCTAACTGCTCTTTCAATTCCTGCATTTCTTTTTTCTGCATTAAAAGCGCTTTCGTCACCTGGTTTTGTACTGCTCTTTGTATTACATGCCAAAAAACCTTTTGAGGGAACATACAGACACGCTTTATCAGCTTATCTGTTTTTTGCCGGATATTCCGGTAAGCCGGCAGAGGCAGTTCCAACACCTCTTCAATACTTACCGCCTCCTTTTCCCCCTGCCATGATTCATTATATTTAGCCCAACACCATTTACAGGCAATGGCTCCGAGCAATGCTTTTTTTTGATAATACTTTAATGATAAATTCTGTGTCCACACCTGATATAAAAGCTGTTGTAAATATGCCAGCAATTCTTCATGTCTGTCCGGTGATGCTTCTAAAAAAATATTGTTCCATCCGTTTAACACAGATAAATACTGTTCTTCCACCTCAATTCCCAGATTTTCCTTTAAACATCTGGCAACGATTTTACACATATCAGTTCCAATTGCATCTGCGTTCTTAACAGAAATGTTTTGTCCACTGACACGATATTCCCCATAAACCTCCGGAAGCGTGACAAAATCTGTTACACCAACTGCCCTGGTCCAAAGTTCATAATCCTCCAGAACTGACCTGGTAGAATATGCCAGATTATATTTTTCAAATATGCTTTTCCGGAACATTACTGTGGAATGACAGGCGTCACAGAAAAATAACAGCTTTGCTTTCATATCTTCCGCCTTTAATGGCGGCCTGTGTATAAAGTCTCCTGCTCTTTCCCCAAAATAATGCTGGTAGGTCTGGCAGATTCCCGTTTTGGGATGTTTCTTAAGGTATTGATACTGCGCCCTTAACCGTTTTGCATTGGCCAAATCGTCAGCATCTATCCGGGCAATATAATCTGTAGATGCCATCTGAATCCCTTTGTTTAACGAGGCCGCCAGCCCAAGTTTCTTTTCATTTTTTACCGCATAGATTCTGCTGTCAAAAAAAGAATACATCTCTGCCAGTTCATCACTGCCATCATCATTGCCTGATTCCAGTACAATAATAAGCTCCCACTCTTCCATTTCCTGGACAAGAATACTGTCTATGGTTTCACGCAGAGTATTTACCCCATGGTATACCGGAAGCACAATGGAAACTTTTGCATTTATCATCTCCTGTTTATAAGCTGAATACGGTACCTTTTGAAAAAAGATACCTGCACATTCACACACCCAGTTCCAACGCCTGAATATGACTTTTTTTAATGCTTCCCTCTGGATTAACTTCTCCTCTCCGTTATTCTCATATAGCTTTACCAAAAGTTTTTTTTGTTTTTGCAAAAAATAACTTCTGTGATCCCGTGCAAATTTTTCCGGCTTATTTCTCCACCCGGAAAGCAGAATATAATCTTTTGGCGACACATTTATATGGAATTTTTTTAGGCACTGTGCACTTGTTTCACAAACTTCCTGTTTCAGCGCATTTCCCTTTTCTATGGATATATTGCCAAATCCCCACCTATGGTCGGCCAGTGCCTCCGGCAGATTCACAAGCTTATAGTCAAACATAATCCTTGTCCACAAATCATAGTCTTCTCCCAGCCTGTGAGGATCATATTTTAACTGGTTATATATAAAAACCTTTCTTCTGAACATGACGGAGCAATGACTGATTTCACATCCAAAAAGCAGAGCAGCCTTTAACTCCTCCGGGTCAGAGGGTGCCTCCTGGATGTAGCTTCTCCCTGGCAGTACGCTCCGCTGCCATGTGCCGCAAAGCACTGTATCTTTATTCGCATCCAGATACTTTACCTGCTTTTCAAACCGCTGGGGATGAGATGGATCATCCACATCTACTCTGGCAATATACTCACCTTCCGCAAGTGCAATTCCCTTATTTAATGACTCTGCCAGCCCCAGCTTTTCATCATTTTGCACAAGACGGATGCGGGAATCTTTTCGCGCATACTTCTTAACCACTTCTGCACATCCGTCATCACTGCCATATTCATTTATAATAAGAAATTCCCAGTCTGAAAAAGTCTGCGCCTGTATGGATAAAACAGATTCTTCTATATAACGGAATCCATTGTACAGGGGCATGACTGCTGAAATTTTAGGCATTTTTTCCTCAGTATCCATAATAATTCTCCTAGACATATTGTATTAACAATCAGTCCGGTATCGCCCTTTTAGTAATAGAAAGTTTGCTATTTATGAAAAGAAGATAAAGATTAAAATTCTTCACTCATCCCTTTTTCAATATCATCCATTAGTCTCGCAGAACATTTACCATCAAAAAATGGAATACAATTTCTAAATGCTGTTTCTCTTTCTTCTTTTTTATAATCTCTGCCTCTTCCTGCCATATCCATAAATTGAACCATGTCCTCATATTTACTTCCTTGATAATAGCTGTTTACTAATTCTTCAACCGCTTTGGTCACAGGTTCATAATATTCAGAATTATACATAAATAAAACCGGCACGTGAACAGCTGCCGCTTCCACCATTACAGCACTGCGATCTGTAATAATATAATCCGCATTCATCAGCGAATTCCTATAGTCGTCTTTAGTGTCAACATACACGTTTTCCATTTTTTCGACCATATCTGCAAGTTCACCTATTAAATATTGCAATTCTTCATCTTTTACAGGTGCCTTAAACCTTGGATGGGGCATAAAAATAAAAAAGAAGTCTTTATATTCCGGTATTTTATTTGCAAACCGAAGATACTCATTTACATCTGGCGTTACAAATACTTCCTTTGTATTTTCAGTTATAATTTTGGGAAAATGAACTTTCCAAAGAATAACTTTTCTTCCTGCTATTCTTTGCTTCAGTTCATCATCAAGCTCAAATCTTTCTTTATAAAACAGAGCATCAAAACGTGGTAAACCTAACGCCCTTACTGCCTCTCTATTATACGAATATTTTCTATAATCTCTTTTCATTAAATCAGAAAATGTATAGACTCTCCATGAATTAACTATCACATGCTGACAAAAGTGCATATAATGCGAATCTTCTGTATCAGAAATTTCAATTCCATATGGTATATATATAATCCTGTATCCTTTAGACTTGAAACTTGCAGACCAGTGCTCTCTCTTCCTATGCCATTCGTCATATGGAGTCTGAATAACCACAATATGGGGATTAAATTCTTCCAGTTCAAAATCCTCGAATAATGTGTAATTGATATTTTTTTTCTTTAAAAACTCTTCCGCAGTCACCATCTGAAAGGCTTCTCTTGCTGTTTCATCTAATAATACTAATTCAACGTTGAATCGATTATCCTCTTTCATTGCTTCAAATAACAGCTCCCAGGATGGCCAGAATGATGCGATCTGATATAGAAACACAATTCTTATCTTTTCCCCTTTTCTAAACGGCACTTTTTTTTGATGGAACTGGATATCTGCAAGATAATCCCATAACATATATGTATGTAGAAGCTTATCCTCCGACCTTTTATAACGATCCCATGTCCATCTTTCTATCAATTTGTCAAATTTTTTTGTTTCATCATACGAATTACTTTTTTTTACAAAATCATCTATCCCATCTCTGAGCCTTTTATCCAACAACATTTCCACATCTGTCTGCATGGTGTCTATTTGACATCCAATCTCATGACTGCTTTTCCAAGTCCATCCCTCAATTGCCTTCTGGGTCCTCAAAAAACGCTCCCAAGTCCACTTTTCTATCTGCTTATCTAATCTCTGGACAATCTTCTCTTCTATTTCCTCCAGTTTATTTTCCTGTGCCGTATATGATGATATGCTGTTTTGTCGGAATGTATAATTTTTCATTTCCTCCCGTACCGCATATTGCACAGCCCAAATTAAACGTTTACGGATAAAACTTCTAAGCTTTCCCATTTGTACATGTCCTCCATTACTTTTCCAGTGCATCTCCTAACACCCGGTACATCATATGATCAAAAGACATATGCACATCTTCTGCCAGCTGCATGTCGTCTACATTTACATCCATATGATAATCAGCTATCCGCCGCAAGGCTCCGCCATCATATCCAGTAATTCCAATCACCTTACAGCCTGTTTCCTTTGCATACAAAACTGCATTGATTACGTTTTCAGAATTTCCGCTCCCGGAAATTGCAATTACCAAATCCTCTTTTTTTAATCTTCCTTTAAGTGGAAAACGGTAAATTTCCCCGTACCCAATATCGTTTGCAATCGCTGTCAGCATAGGAAGATTGTCATTCAGACACACAAGATTAAACTTTTTATGTTTTTCTTCCGAAATACCTTTGTTAAAATCGCCTACAAAATGGGAGGCCGTAGCTGCGCTTCCTCCATTTCCAAATATATAGATTACGGCTCCTCTTTCATAAGCTGCCCGCACAGCATTAACAGCATCCGTAATTTCATCCAGATTAAGATTTCCAATTGTTTTCTGAAGCTGTATAAAATATTCTTTTATCTGCTCTTTCATGTTTATGCCCCTGCAATACTATACCAATAATACTTATAATCCCTGTAGTTCCAGACTTTCTAATGTGGCCCTTATTGATTCATTGGAATTATGCCGTGGTCTCCATCCCGTTTCATATATTTTGCTTAAATCGTATTGAAAAGCAGGGACATCCCCTTTCCATCCCACTTTTCCACCTGTATATTTGTATTTGACTTTTGTAAGCCCTAACTTCTCACATACCATATCTGCAATTTCCTTCACTGTAGTTGCCGTATCAACACCAATATTGTATGTCTCCACTCCTATTCTTTCTTTCATGGAAAACTCAATAATTGCATCCACAAGGTCCTCCACATACAGGTACGGCTTGCACTGTGTTCCGTCCCCCAGAATTTCCAACTCCTCCGGGTTCTGTTTTAGCTTTCGGATAAAATCAAAAATTACCCCGTGAGTCAGTCCTGGTCCAATCACATTGGGAAACCGAAAGATAAGCACTTCAAAATCATTCATATAAGCATACGCTGATATAAATGCTTCCGATGATAATTTCGATGCACCATAATAGGAAATAGGATTTAACGCACCTATATCTTCTGACAGATTGACTCCCATCTTATTTCCATACACCGCCGACGTGGATGCAAAAAACAATTTTTGTATTTTATTCTTTCTCATTGCCCCTAACACAGAATAAGTGGTGGTACAGGTGTTTCTAAAGTCAATTCCCGGAAAACGGGCGCTTTTTTGTATGTCTGAATTAGCCGCCAGGTGATAAATCCGTTTAACATCATGTTTTTCAACAATTTTATTAAAAGCATTTTCATCCGCCACATCACACTCACATAATGTAAAATCAGGATTTTTCTGATATTTCTCTACGTTTTCGGGTCTGCCAAGTTCAAAATTATCCACACAAACCACCCTTTGCCCCATCTTAAGCAATCTACCCGCCAGATGGGACCCTATAAACCCTGCCCCGCCTGTAATTAAAATATTTTCCATTCTGTTCTCCCATTCCGCCGCTATAGGGGCAGCCTAACTTTATTTATCATAAAATATCCGGTTTGGAGCCTACATAAATCACGGAAGAGCCCTGCCTGTCCAACTCTATGGGCATTTGAACCAGATTTAAAGCCGTCCTGACTTCCTGCTGTCTTCTTTTGGGTACATAAAATAACAAGAATCCGCCGCCGCCAGCTCCAAGCAGTTTTCCGCCAATTGCGCCCTTGCGCATAGCAGTATCGTATATCTCATCTATCATCGGACTGGATATGCCGGATGCAAGAGTTCTTTTAAGTTTCCACCCTTCATGCAGGATTTCTCCCATTGCATCCACATTGTTATGCTGAAGCTCTTCCCGCAGCTCTGCCGCCAGCTCACACATTTTCAGCTGATTTTTTTCCCTGTCGCCTTCTACAATATTTTTACTCTGCTCTGTCAGGATGGAACTGGCAGAGTGTACTTCCCCGGTATAAAACATCATCAGGTTTTCTGTCAGCTCCTGATACCTGTCCGGCCTCATAATAACCGGGTCCACAAATACACTTCCATCTTTATTAAAAGAATAAAAATTAAGTCCTCCATATGCTGCCGCATACTGATCCTGTTTTCCTATTGGATTTTTCAAAATATCTATTTCTATTTCACAGGCTTTACTGGCAAGTTTTTCTTTGGATACAAACTTCCCCTTATAGCTGTACAGTGCATGCAGGATTCCCACAGTAAAGGAGCTTGAAGAGCCAAGACCTGTTCCTGCCGGTATATCTGCCGTACTTACGATCTCCACACCGGAAATACGGAGCATATTCAGAACAGACTTAAAATATTTGTGCTGGATTTCACTTACATCTCTCACAATTTCAGTTTCAGAATATTTTAATACTGTATCCTTAAGTTCAAAGCTTGGATGAACAGATATGTACATATATTTATTAATGCTTGTACTTAGCACACAGCCGCCATGTTTTTTATAAAAGGAAGCAATGTCGCTCCCACCACCGGCAAAGCTGATTCTAAATGGTGTTCTTGTAATTATCATCTTTGTCCCTCCGTATATCGCACACGCTTAAGCTACTACCCCAATAGCTTCTAAGGTTATCATCTGTCTGTATTTCTCAAATATGAATTTCCAAAGAAAATCTTTTTTCGATTTCTCTCAAATACTTTTCCTTATGCCCAGATGCCACAAGCATTGGTGCATACGCATCCCTCCCACTGATACGCAGCATATATGGCAAGTCTTTAAAATGTCCATAATATTCCCTGACAAATTCCATAATTCCACGCTGGATTTCCATAATACCTTCCTGATTTTCATCGTACTTGCCAAACTTAAGAGTTACGTCTATTGCTTTCACATATCTGCTGCTTTTATCTTCCGGAAAGACATCTCCCTTATAAAAGCCACGGAATTGAGGTGTAGGCGATGAAAGTAAAAGTTCCCAAAACACATTATAATTTTTGTTTAAATCATGTCTTTTCAGTAAATCCCTATTATGGCTTTGGGAATATAAGTAGGCCACAAGTTTCCCGTTCTGTAAAAAGGATTCTGACGCATCAGGTTCTGCATTGTACACAGTATTTGTTCCGGCAATAATCCCTGTGACAGTACACGGAAATTTCCATACCTTCTCAGTCAGATAACTTAATGAAACGGCGCCACTTCCAGCCCATCCAATGTCTATGGCAGCTGCTTTTTTACAGTCAGCAAGCTTTTCTTTAAAATACGAAACTGCACCCTTCATCTGGATTTGATATAAAGAAATTATTTCTTTAAAATTACCAAGCAAAAACTTTTTTAATTTGTCTGCATTTTTATCTGTAAGCAGATTATCCGGATCAAATCCTTCTTTTATCACCTTAGGAAGCATCGGTTTAAGTTCCATGGAAGTAATAACTTCCCGGATAGTAAACCCTTTATTCGTTTTGTGATATATGTATCTTAAAAAATAATCATATTTATTATGGCCTGCCATCAGTTTGACAGCTGCCGCCCTTGACCAATAAACATATTCTGTATTTTCTCCCGGATACATCCAGTCATAAGCCTGTTTTAAAATATCGCCATCTCTTGATAAAAATAAAATTTTATCAATCTGATGTTCCCTGCAGTACTGATTTATAAACTGACAATATCCTGTAACAAATAATCCTCCGTATATAAAACCATATTCATATTCCATACTATCCCTGTAAATACCACAATATATATGATTATCAACAATTCCGCGATAAGCGCCTCCAATGATTGGACTCAAATCATATGCCCTGTAAGATAATGCCATACGGTTAATATTGGGATAATAGAATGATGCTATGCCTCTCTTGTCTGCCATTCTTATATCGCTTTGTTCATTATCCCCTATATGCAGAATTGAGCTGCTATGGTACTTTTCTTTTATAAGGTCAAACAAAGCGCCACTGCCCTTATTACATCCATACTCACAGGAAATAAAAATTTCTGATATGCCGCAGTATCCATTTTTAACCAGCATTTTCTCCAAAAATTCTTTTGATAAATACATGTCAGAAGTAACAATTATTTTTTTACCGCTTCGTAACACATTTTCAAATTTTTCCTTCATATATGGATTTGCATAACAAAGCTGCATTTCCAAATCCTGTTCCAGTTTCATTCCACTTACAGCATCGAGCCCAATTTCCTGTTCTATCTGTTTCCATATATCAGATAATGTAACTTCATAACTGCCATTTTTCTTGTATTGCTCTTTCCTTGCTTTCCTTTCCTGTTCTGTTCGAATATGTTTAAAATCAAGAATGCCAAGTTCACTTCCAAGGAAAAAAAACAAATCCGTCGGATCTGAAACAGGCCTGAAAATCAAAGTATCAAAAATATCAAAAGAAATAATATCATATTGATAAATCTTTCTTTGGAAATTATCCTCTCTTAGAGCAGAAGTAATTTCTATATTTTCCTGACTTTCACTCCTTTTAACTGGCAGCATTTTTTCTTCATACGCTGCTACATCAGGCCTATCCCCCAAAAAATGACAAAAAAGAAAATAATATGCAAAGTTAAGCCACAAAAGGTATATCCATGAAACGTATTTTACCAACGTTCCCGCCCCATCGTGTATCTTATGATAACGGAAAGATATTCCCAAGTGTCTGTTAACCAGAACGTTATAAACTTTTTGGCGCATTGTAATTAATGCTTCTTTACTTTTTTCCTTTATCATTGCCCAAAATTAAATTTTGTTATTCTCTGGCCGCATCTTCTTATACGCCCCGCACACCACTTCCGGTTCTCCAACCATCCGAAGACTCCCTTTCTCAATCCACACGCACTTCGTACAGTGTTCAAGAATCGTAGCCATTCCATGGGAAACCATAAGCACCGTGCTTCCTCCGTGTATCATTTCTTTAATTCTCTGAAGACTTTTCTGCTTAAAAAATTCATCTCCAACAGACAAAACCTCATCCAGGATCAGAATTTCCGCCGCATCCCCTGCTGTGGCAATGGCAAATCCCAGCCGGGAAACCATCCCACTGGAAAAGTTCTTCACCTTTTCTTCCATGAAATCCGAAAGCTCAGCGAATTCCACAATGTCCTGATAATGCTCGTCCAGAAACTTCTTACTGTAGCCGATAATCGAGCCGTTTAAATAAACATTTTCCCTTGCTGTAAGTTCCATATCAAACCCGGTTCCAAGGGTAAGAAGCTGGACCTTTTTCCGGTTCACCTCCACCTTTCCATCTGTAGGCTTTAGCGCGCCGGATACGATTTTAAGGAGCGTGCTCTTTCCGGATCCGTTGGTGCCGATAATCCCCACCACTTCCCCTTTATAGATATTAAAACTTACATGGTACAGGGCATAAAGCTTCCTGTAAGAAACCTGCCGTTTTACCATCTGTATCAGATAATCCTTAAGTCCCGAAGGATTACTGGAGGAAAGATGAAATTCCATGGTTACATCCTCTACCCGGATAACTGCTTCCCCCTTCTCATCCTCCGACGTTTCCGTCAAAATGACCTTTTCCTGTTCCTCTTCCTCTTTTTCCGGGTCATAGGTAATAAAATTCCATTCACTGTTTTCCCCTTCACAGACCGGATAATCCCAATCATCGTCTTCCAGTTCTATGTCAAAATCCATAAGCGGGATATCATCCCTCTTTCTGCGTCTTTCTACAGGTGTCTTTATTTTCTTTTCCTTCTTTAAGAGCTTTCTGATCCCAAAAACCACCAGCTCCACAGATATCACTATACAAAATACCGTAAGTATTAAAACCACATATACATTATAAAAAACAGAAGTTTTTCTCTCTTTGACCGGTATAATCACTTCCTTCAGTCTGTCTGAAGAATTTTCTCCAGAGCTTCCCTGTTCCGCCGCCAATACCTGTCCTTCCACAGCTTCCGGCGTCTGACCGTTAGCTGTCCCTGTTGTGATTTCTCCTGTATCTTCCGCTCCATGTCCCTGACCGGAAAGAGGCGTTGCCTCCGCCCCTTCTTCTCCTTCCTGGTCAGAGATCTCCACATCTCTTTCCTCCCCTTCACTGTTCCTGCCAGACTCTTCCGGCTGCGCAGAAGGGGTTGCCTGTGCCTCTTCTCCTGTCGTTCCTTCTTCTTCCCCTGTATCACTTCCACTGATACGTATAGGGGCGCTGCCCATCTGTGTAATATGAAAGGCCTCTCTTCCCTCTTCTCCCTCCGGGATATCCGCCGGATAAATAAAAGCCCCGGCAACCGTCAGGGAGACTTCCCCTGTATCAATGGCACGGAACCGGAGCCAGTATTTGATATTGTCATCCGTTCCCGTCCCTGCAAGAGTCAGGAATCCGTTTTCTATATCTGCTTCCTCGGCACCATCCACATATTCCATATGCCGGGTATCATATTGAATTGTCACCTCATATTCGCCAATTCCAGTCTCCCCATTAATATACACGCCTACAGGAAAGATTTCTCCTTCCTCCCATTCATACCAATTAGAGCCAAAAGTGACAGACGCATCTGCAGCAAACACCTGCAGGGGCTTTCCCACTACAATGCCCATAAAAAACGCCGCCACCAGAATCGGCAGTTTTCTGCACTTTTTCATTTCTTTATTCCCCTGCATACTGCATCAATAAGTCGTTTGGAAATTTTTTATCTGTTATAACTTCTGCATTACCTGATTTTCCTTTAATTTAAAAACCAGGATTCCCACTGCAAGGCTTCCAAAGCTCCAGCAGCTTAACTTTATCCACATCATGGAATCAGGAACTTGTCCATACATTACGCATTTTCTTGCAAAATCTATCATCACATACACCGGATTACACTCTATCACTGTCCGCATAGAATCCGCCAGTCCGCTGACCGGATAAAAGATAGCGGATAAGTACATCCAAAGTGTCAAAAGCACTGAATACAAATATTTAATATCCGCAAAAAAAACATAAGCAACTGCCAGCATATATCCAATTCCCATAGAAAAAACCAGTCCATAGGCAACATCCGCTAAAAAAAGCAGCATAGTCCAGCCTGGTTTAATGCGGAACACCACCAGCATCATCACATAGGCAATACAGGTATAACCAAAATTTACCAGTGATGTGTAAATTCTTGACAGAATAAAAGTCTGTTTGGGCAGCTTTGCTTTAATCAGAAGATTTTTATTGTCCACCAGCGCCGTCATAGAGGCATTGGTTCCTGTACTGAACAAAGTCCAGAAGATCTGCCCTGTCAGATAATAAATGGGGAAATTTTCTATTGATCTTTTAAACATTGTGGAAAAAATCAGTGACATTACTACCATGGTAAGCAATGGATTTAGTACGCTCCATATAATTCCAAGAGAACTGCGGGCATACTTGCGCTTGATTTCTCTGGCTGTCAGCTCACTGATAACAAATAAATATTGTTTTATTTCTTCTTTTTTTCTTAAGAATCTTTTCATTCCGTTTTTACGCCTGTGCCTGCGTTTCACTTTTATAAGGCCTTTCTGATATACATAAAATATTTATACATCCGCTCCTGCCTTAGGTTTCCCGCAATGTCTCCTCCGGCTTTCGTAATGCTTCCTTCGGGCCATCCACTTTCGTGTAATGTCCCTGTTTTTCTGTTAAGCTTAATCAGCAGTTTGCTCACAAATCTCTGTTTCCGTATTTCTTCCCTGTCCCAATCCGCAGCAACTTTCTGCATCTGCAGTTCAAGAACATCATCACAAAACAGCAGATTCCCAAGTAACTGGGCTTCCAGTTTGGTAGGTATCCCCATGCTGCGCGTTAAAAGCTTTTCCACAAAGCAGTCTTTCTTTCTGCCTGTACAGGACTTTGTATGGGAAACTTCTCTGTAAATTCCTGCATACAAATCTGACAACTTTTTATTTTGTCTGATTACATCCCCGTTGGGATTTTTGCTTTTACTTTCTATAGAAAAATACCTGTCCTTTTTCTTCTCATATCCCAATGTCATTCCATCAGGAGACGAAAACAAAGTTTCAAAAAGACAGATGGAAAACCTTGCCTTCCTCTTTATCTTTTTTTCAGGATTTATATAATATCCATGATACCTATCCCTCTTCGCCTCTTTGGGCAGTTCATACAGGCCAAAATAGAATCCTTCCATTTCCTTTTCTCTTCCAAGCGCATGAGAAACCAAATGCTGAAGGCTTCTTTGGATGGTTCCCACCCAGCCGCTGTCTACCAGACCATAGGGAACCGTTTCCATCATACCCTCCTGCCGTAAATATCCGATGGTATCGTCATAACACTCCTTGGAATGTCTGTTTACATATTCCAGAAATACTTTTGTTTCTCTTAATATATTTTTTAAATTCTGTATTTGTGTATAGTTAAGCGGAATCCGGTATTTTTCCTTCCATCCGGCAAGTTCTGCCACATGGCGGGCCTCTTCTTCCGTAAGAGCTGCGCGTTTCATAATTTTCTGAAAGGATATATCAATCCCTCCCACACAAATCATGTCAAGACACTTATCTCCCAGCAGTCCATATTCTGCCATACGGAGGGAAAAGCGGGATACCTTCAGATATCTCATATCAAAACAATATCCCGCTTCTTCCGCAAGTACCTCCGCCACACTTCGAAGGAGCCAACCATCCCTTGCCAGAAAATACAGGCGCCTTTTTCCCAAAGCTTTTGCTTCGTCCAGCACCCATTCCGCATAGGATGTCACAACTGGTGCATATATATGTAAAAAGATTTTGTCATAATCCGTTAATCCTTCCTGTCCCTCCAGGCATCTTTCCAATGCTTCCAGATGGCTTGGATTATGCTTCAGTATGGTTTTGTATTGTTCCAAACGCAGAGTAAGTTCCCTTCTGCTGTCCAATCCCTCTCTCCTTTATCCTTTCTCCCTGTTTCATAAAACTGATACCTTCTGTCCTTTTCATCCACTCCAAAACTGCCGGCGGTATCAGACACGCAAAAATCGGACGGAGCACATAAATCCACCCTACCGGAAAAAGGATGTTCAGTTTCCGGTAATTGCGATATCTGGTTTTGGCCTCATTGATACGGAAACGCACCTTTCTTTTCCGGTAGGAATCTCTTGTTTCCCTGTACCTGAACAGTGTTTCCTGCAGGTTGTATCCCTTCTGTCCCCGCTCCACAAGGTTCATAAATATCTCATAGTCCTCACAGCGAAGCGTTTCCTGGGTGGCAAGATACCCATTGTCCTCGTCAAAAAGCAGGGAGCGGAACATGACAGAAGGATGAATATAAGGGGAATAATGAAAGTAATCTATCATTTGCGGTATCTCCGGCATCGGGCGGAATCCCCAGACGCCGTTTTCATCAAACAAATCCGTATTCGTGCCGCACCATCCATATTCCAGATGGCTTTCCAGAAAATCCACCTGCTTTTCCAGACGGAAGGGAAGAGAAATATCGTCTGCATCCATCCGGGCAATATACTTTCCCTTTGCGAGACGGATACATTCATTTAAAGAAAATGCAAGGCCCCTGTTCTCCTCTTTTCCGGCTACTATAATTCTCTCATCCAGCTTGGTTAAATTATGTACAATCTTTGCTGCCTCCGGACAGGAACCATCATCCCAGATGATAAATTCAAAATCCCGAAGAGTCTGTTTTAATATGGAATTAACCGCATCCTTTAATACTTTTTCATCCCACTGGTTATATACTCCCATAATGACGGAAACTAATGGCTGCCTCATAATAATCCTCCATGCTGCCAGTGCCTGCAAATTGGGGCGTCAGCGCAAATTTGCCTGTGAAAAATTTATTTTTCACAGTATCCCCTACAAAGAAATTAACGCTTTCTTATATATTTCTTTCATTGTTTTTTCCACTTCATTTATGGTAAACTTCTCTGCCGATGCCCTGCATAAGGATGCCATATGACTGTGCATGGTCTTATCGGAACAAAAAAGATAAATTGCATTTTTAAAATCTTCCACACAGTTTGATTTACAGACAATACTGTTGCCGCCGTTTATGGCGTACTCTCTGGTTCCCCGGTTGTCAGCCGCTATCAGCGGCACCCCGCAAAGCAGCGCTTCTATAGCGGCAATGCCAAGTCCCTCCCTGTGGGATGGAAAGGCAAAACAATCTGCACACTGGAGGATTTCTTCCATATCTGTGCGATACCCCAAGAGCCGCACCTGTTTTTCCAGATGTCTCTTTTCAATTAACATTTTTAACTCTTTTTCATTGATGCCTTTTCCACAAATACTGTAATAAATGTTTTCGTTTGAAAGCTGGGCAATTGCTTCTATAATAACCCTTTGATTTTTGTTTGCATTCAGTTCGGCCGCCGTCACAATATGGAAAGCATCAGAGGGAACGTCCAGACTGATACGCTTTTTTTCTCCCAGCTTCTTATCCGGTTTAAATCTGTCCTGGCTTACGCCTACACTATGTATCTGGACCACACTTCCGCCTTTCCTTAAACGGAATTTTTTTGCCCGCAAATAATCCTCTCTGTTAACCGTAATAATCTGATCGGTAAATCCAGCCAAAAAACGTTCCGCCGGATAAAACAACAGCCAGTTTATAACCGGCGCCCCTTTATAAAAATGAAATCCATGGGCTGTATAAATCACATAAGGTTTTCGTCTGCTGACTTGCGCCGCTACCCGCCCGGCCACACCTCCCATAGGATTATGGCAGTGAATCATATCAATTTTATTGTTATCTATAATAATTTTCAGCTGTCTGATGGCTGCAATATTTTCCCTGATTCTGGCAGGACTTTTTGCAATATCAATATGGTGCAGAATCACACCCTGTTTTTTTAATTCCTTTCTGTCAAAGGCATATACAGGATTTTTAAAATTAGATGCGTAATGTATTTCACACCCCATCTCCTTAAGCAGCTTAACGTCATTTTTTTCAAACTGTGGCAAAAAGCCACTAATTGTCGTTACAAAAAGAACCTTTTTCATTAGCGTCCGTTCCAATGTTTTTTACAGCCACCCGGCAAAAGCCGGAAGCCCTGCCGGGTTTCTGTGTTCCTATATCAACCACATGATGTTCGGAATAAAATAAGATCTTATTTTTTAATTACTCATTCAAATATTATCCAAAATATTTCTTTCCGCAGAAAATTACACCTGCAAGACCAGCCAGCATCACTACTGCCATCATTGCCATTGCTTCGCCTGTTTTGGGAGCCATTGTAAGGCTCTCAACTTCAAGTTTAACAATACTAATAGGTGAAAGGCTTGCAGTTTCAAATGTTACGGAACCATTTGACACGTTTGTAGGGATAATGGTTTCCCATGCACTGCCGTTATAATGAAGAACAGCAATTGCATCTGTGCTTAAAATACTAGAAATGTTCATGGTTACTACATAGTTGCCGTTTGATGCCTTTGTAGCTGTTTCAGCGTTTACATCCACTACTGAAAGAACAGAAGCTGTAACTCTCTTGGTAGAATCTTCTGCTGCTGCCGCAATATTGCTGTAGCTGCTGGCTGCAATCTGTGCGCTTCCGCTTGTTGCCGCTGAAGCAAACGTTGTGCCAATATGTGACAGGTTATTAAGCAGCGTATTCTGTACTGTTACCGCAACCTGCTGAACAACTGTCTGCGTTACTGTCGTTACAGAAAAGCCATCTGAAACCTGTGTAACAGAAGTATATTCCGTAGCTGTCTTCATTTGAGTAACAGTGGTAGCAACCACCTGTCCCTGTGCCGGAGCTTCTGTTCCCGGTACGGTAGGGCTGGCTGCAAATGCAGTCATGGAACCTGTTGCCATAATTGTAAGTGCAGACAATAAAGCTAATACTTTTTTCTTCATATCAATACTTCCTCCTTTCCTACATCTCATGTGGTCTATATCAAATCCGGATTGTGGTTTCCGGACTTAATACTTAATTTGGAATGTCTTCTTCCGGTTCATAAAACAGCTTTACGATAAGTTCCTGCAGGGCATCATCGTCTATATAAAACTCTTCAAATAAATTGCCCTGAACCACTTCCCCCTGCAGGGAATATAAATTTTCCACATCAAACTCATAATCCAGCGCTTCGGTAGCAAGATAAGTAAAGCTGTTTAAATCAATATCTGTTACCATATATTTCTGTACCGTCTGGTATAATTTAACCGCTGTTCTGATGTCTGCCGCCGCCTGGTTTTTTGCCTCCGCCGCAAAGGTTGTCAGATATTGTTTCTGTCTTTGCAGGCGAAGCTCATTTGAATTAAACACATTTTCGTTGCGCAGACGCACATACCAGTAAGCCTTTTCCCCCATCAAAGTAACTACCTCTCCCTGATGCAGGTCCATATCATATTCTGGGTAAATAATGTCGTCCAGCACCTCCACAGTAATTCCTCCCAGCGCGTCGTTTAGCTCCGGTATTGCGTCCATGCTGATTGACGCGTAAGCATGAATTGGAATGTTGTGGAACATGCGGGAAACTGTTTTTACCTGCCGCAGACAGCTTTCCTCTCCGCCGTCTCCATATCCGTGCTGTAAGGCCACCTGCTTGGTAAACACTCCCTGATAATTTCCATCTTTATCAAAAACGTCCACATCAACCATGGCATTCCGGTTGATTGCAATTACATAAACATTTTTATCATGGGGATTAATCAGGGCCAAAAACAGGGCGTCCGCCTGTCCTCCCCCAAATTCATCCGCATCTTCTGCGCTCCAGCTTTGTCCTCCCACGGTTTTAACCGTTTCTTTGTCAATCCCCATTATAAGAATTGTGATAAGGTCGGAATTCAGTGTATAAACCTGATTGCGATAAAGAATCTGGTTTTCCTTAAGGCCTTCATCTTCTTCTCCGATATCTGTTTCCGTCTCCTCCGTTCCCGCCACCGCCATAGCCAGATTGCCTTTTCCAATCATCCTCATCACAAGAACAATCCCCAGAACCACCAGAACAATTGCAAAGATTGTCAGCACTGTTGTTGCGCCGATTCCAATTTTTTTCTTCTCAATGGTTTCCTCTTTATCCAGCATGGAAGTCCCTCATTTCTATGAATTCTGCAAAACGCCCACTACCAGAAAACGCAGGCTCGCATCATGGTCAGAGGTGCATGTTGACAAGGTAATAATTTTATCCTCATTCGTAACTTCAATATCATGCCGTATGTTGGCTATTCTTGCATCCGTATTATCCATATTGAAAATATCTTTAATGTACTGTTCATAGACATACTCATTGGTCAAATCATAATTGGCCAGAAGATGAATGGCCGGGTATTCATATACCGCAAAGATTTCATAAGTAAACACATCCTCTTCCGTATACACGTAAATATAATGCGGCTCTGTTACCAGCTTTTTCTTCTCAAAATTGTGAAGGGTGGAAAACATGGTTTTATCTTTCAGGTTGTGTCCGTATATCACCGTATGTAAATCAGAAAAATCCTTCTTATTATAGTTCTCTGTATAAATACAACCCGGATACCCTTTTGACCCGTCCATATTGTGGTTAAGATAATACGCATTGCTTGTAGGGTGCTGTACAATCGGGTAATCCACTGTGGTTCCCGGAACACTGATCCAGGCATAAATATCTGCACATTCTTTCCGCAGTGCATCCCAGTCAAGCTTTTTCCCGGAAACAGTCTCACCTGGTTTCGGTGACGGTTTTGCCTTTTCTTTTTTAATCTTAACCTCAATCAACGCGCCGTCTTCTTCCATTTCGGTTTCCAGTCCTCCTTTTTCAGATGACTCTGGCTTTTCTCCGGAGCCATTTGGAAGAACGCCTTTTGCCTTGTCTTCCCATTCCACTTCCGTTCCGCCCACTAATATGTCATCCTCCTGGCTTTGGACATCATTTACAGCAGTCTGCATCTGTCCATAAGCATCATTTGCCTTTTTTCTGTTTAGAGCGCCGGTAACTGTGGAAATTCCTCCCACCACAAACATCACCGCAAAAGCTGCAAATAAAAACAACCATATTTTTGATTTTTCGTCTTTTTCATTTTTCTTCATATTATCAGCCCTTTTCTTTAAAACTTTTTTGAGGTATAACTTTCACATTAAGCGTACACACTAATACCATAGACTGGCTGTTCGCAGATTATTTCAATCTGCGAAACATGCCCTTTAGTTCCTAAAATAGTGTGAAATCAGGAACTATTGACCCACAAACTGACCATAAATGGCAGACAGTGAATTCATATGCTGCCGTTTGGTTTCCAGTGTGGGATGAACATATCGGTTTAATGTAATTTTCACATCGGAATGTCCCAGGATTTCGCTTAAACTTTTAATATCTGTTCCATTGTTTATACAATTTGTAGCAAAGGTGTGACGGAGTATATGAAAGTTTTTCCGTTCCACTCCGGCCATCTGTAAATACTTCTGGAATTTTATCTGATAGGTCCTTGGCTCCATAGGCTTGTTATCATTAATCACATAATTATCAGCACCTCCGTAATAAGGAAAAATCAGCTTGATCATCTCATTAGATAAAGGAATTTCCCGTCTGGAAAAAATGCTCTTAGGGTCCCCTTCCATAAGAACGGTTTTTGTACTGTGCCCTTCTACCGCTATCCGCTGGACAGTTCGATTGACATATAAAACTTTTCTTTCAAAATCAATGTCTTCCCATTTAAGAGAACAAATTTCTCCCAGACGAAGACCTGTGGAAATACATATTACAATCCCCAGCTTGTAAATATCCATCTCACTGTATAAATACTTAAGCAATTTTGCCTGTTCCATTTGATTAAGCGTTTCTACCTTCCGGTTCCTGTTTTTCAGCTTTTTTCGGGAACACCTGGAAAAATCCGTATGGTAATGAGTGGAAGCATAGGAAAGTATCTGATTGAGCACACAAAGGATGCTTTTTTGGATACTGTCTGAAAATTCTTTCTCTGCATCGTCCCAAAAAACATTTGCAAGAATATTCTCGTCCAATTCTGAAACAGAAAATTCGGATAGTTTTTTCTGAATATACTTTTCATAGATAGAACGATATTTAATATAGGTAGAATATTTTTTTACATTTTCTATTCCGGCTATCCATTCCGTTGCCGCCATGCCAAAATTAACTGCCGAAGGTGTCTCCCTTTCTTCAGCAGTCTTATATGCCTCTTTCTTTGCTTCCAATAGTTTTTCTTTTACTTCCCTGTACGTTTTGGCATAAATGGAATGGCTTACATTCCTGCCGGAGCAGGGGGAAGGCGCATAATACCTGCCTTCCCAGCGTCCGTCTTTTCTCTTTCTGATATTTTCTCCACGTCTTGGCATTCTCCATTTCCTCCTGACCACTTTTTTGACCCGCAATGATTTAATTTCATGAAATTTAATTATCTTTCAGACAATATTAAATAAAAATTGTCGCAAAATTACTTTATTTGCCTAATAAATTATAATTAGTTGACAAATAACATTACCGAAAGTATAATGATAAACAGATTAGCCGTTGGCTACTGTTTTTATTGCCATAAAAGGTGCAGATTTCTGCCTGTGTTACGATTCGCAGATTGAAATAATCTAAGAAAAAAAGGTGCAAGCCCTATTAGTTCAATAGGATTTGCACCTTATTTGTTCATTTTATATTTGTCACTTTCCATAAGCTGACAGAAATAATTTAAGCTTATAAGTTGTATTTATTCCTTTAGGAATTGGAAAATAAGACTTCCAACAACCCTCCTGCCTGCTGGAAATTACCATCCGCCGAAAAAACATCTATCCGGTGTATATCACTGCTTCTGTCCTTAAAAGCCGGGAATAAAAAACCGCATTCCGGCTTTCCGGGTTCATAATCCCCGCTTACCGGACAGACTGTGCAAACCAGAAACTGGTAAACCTCCTCCGACTCCCAGAGGCTTTCTTTATCGCCTGCTTTCAGCGGCACGTCATAGCTCCCGTGAAAAAAATAGACTGCATACTCTCCCTTTGCCCTGTATTTTTGTCCAAACGCCTCATAAAATACATCCAGCATGGCATCATTTTTCAATCCACATTCCTTCAGTGCCATAAGCAGCTGCCATATGCTTCCCTGTTTTCTGTCATTCTCTCCAAATTCATACTCTTTGAGCTGCACATTTGTCTCTGAAAATGGGACTGTCTTTGCAATTTCAAGATTTGCTTTCTGGTCTTTTGGCAATAATTTCTGGAAATGTTTGTTGAAAGTTCCGTCCACAAACCCATCTTTATCCAGATACGCCCCGGCAATCCTGTCAAAGCAGTTTCTCTTTAGGGTCATCCTTCTGGTCAGCTCCAGCATGTCTTCACGGTTGATTTCTCCCATATCCTTCCTGCCCTTTCTCATCTTCTTTTTTGTCCATCCTTCATCCCCAGTGATAAACCTGCAGGCCCCGCCTTCTATTTTATCTTATTCAGACAACAATGTTTATATTTTTTTCCTGAACCACAGGGACATGGATCATTGCGTCCTATCTTCTTTGTTTCCCGCACATACGGTTCATCCCTATGACCGTCATTGATACGAATTCCTTCTGCTTTCTTTTTTTCCTCCGGATACTCCTTGTAATAATACCCGCCATTAAAGCCCGGCTCTATCCGACGGTAGATTTTCTGCAGACTTTCTTTTAGGAAAACCAGATTTTTTTCAACCTTCAGCTTCTCAAAAAAGTCCTGCATTGCCTCATAAAATTCCGGATAATCCTGTCGGATAATCTCTGCCTGTTCCAAAATTTCCAGCCGCTCCTCTATCATGCAAAGCTGGGTATCCGTCATTGCAAACTTCTGTATCATCGGATCCATATCCGCTAAATCATTCCAGGCTTCATAACCTCTTTTTAAGATTTTTCCTATCCGTTTATCATTTATAAACCGCTGGCAGTTAAATTCCTTTCTGGCATCTTTCAGATGATCCTTTTCCGAATCTGTACGGCATAATTTTTCCATAAGGTCAAAAATTTGCTCTGCTTTCAGCCATTCTTCTCTTTTTTCCGCCAGATTCGATCCCACACGGGAAAGCATTGTGGAAAGCTCTAAAAGATATTCGGCCATAAAAGTACCATATTGTTCCAGAAGACTGTGCAGCCTTTCCAGAATTTCCGGAAAATAATTAACCGTTCCGAAATAATTCATTTTTACCAGACCCAAATATGCCTGTACAAGCTCCGGTATATCCTCTCTGGACCATCTTTTCTCCTGCCGGATAATGGTAAGCAAAAGTTCCGCCCCTTTATCATACCGACCGTAACTACTGCATTCCGTCGCATACATCAATATAAAATCCACATCCTGACAGCCTAGCTCAAACGCCCTCTCACAGGCTAGATAAGCCTTTTGTGTAAAACCACGTTCCATGTAAGAAACAGCAAGCTCTTTTTGAAACCATTTATTTCCCGGCTCTTTCTTTACAAGCAGCTCCGCATTTTTGACCGCTTTTCCGGTATTTCCGCATTTTCTTTGAGTCAGAACCAAATAGTATATAAACTGCAGGCTTTCCGGGAACAAGCGACAGGCTTCCTGACAGGTATCCCTGCACAGTTCAAAATTTCCCTCTCTGAAAAGCTTTTCAACCTGTTTTAACATTTTCTCTGCAAAAGGTTCTTCCAGCGCAGAAAAAGTGGGCCCTTCCGGTGCATTTTGAATATTTTTCAGCTGTTCATATGCTTCACGGATTTTCTGGAACTGTTCCGGGTCTGATTCCGGGGAATACTGTCTGACCAGCTTAAAATATGCTTTTTTTATTTCCAGCTGGGATGCGCCAGGCTGTAACCCCAATATCTCATAATACCCATTCATAATGCCTCCCTTTATCCTTTAACTTGCGTATACTAATCATTCAGCATGTCCAACATATCTATCAGCTCTTCTTCCGCTTCCTCCGCCGCATCCAAATCCTCTGTTACCAGCGCCTTCTTCAAAAAATACAATCTCTCCTCCAGCGCTGTTTCCAAAAAGTGATCCGCCTGCACTTCAGTATTCTTCAAAACACGCTCCGCCCGGCGGATAGCTGTACGAAACTGTTTTGCCAATGAAGAGTCTTTCCATCCGCTTACATCTATTCTTTCGTCTTTCTTTTCATCCATCATATTAATTTCAATAGAAGCTTCCGCGCCAGTGCTTAATATAGAAGCCCGTACCTCAAGCATCCCGTTCACATTATAGGAAAACTGTACATTGATTTTTTCTTTTCCCGCTTTTTTGGCAGGAATCCCATGCACCACAAAATCGCCAAGAAAATGATTGCTGCTGGCGATTGCGCTTTCCCCCTGATAAACTTCAATATTTGCCATGGTCTGGTAATCTCCGCTGGTATAATAAATGTGGCTGCGTGTGGTTGGAATCGTTACATTTCTTGGAATAACAACGCTCATTCTGTCATCTGTCATCGCATCTCTTGCGCGAATACCCAAAGTATAGGGATTTACATCTGTCATAACCAGACTTTCTTCCTGCCGAATACTGCCCTGAATGATTCCTGCCTGTATTGCCGCCCCCTGAGCAACGGCATAATCCGGATTAACCGCCTTTGAGGGATCCATATTCAGATAATTTTTGATATCCTCAGCTACAAGCGGCATCCGGGTGGAGCCTCCTACCAAAATAATTCTGTCAATTTCCGCCGGGAGAATTCCACTGTCCGCCAGTACAATATCAATCGGCTGATGGGTTCTTTCTATTAACTCCTGCGTCATCTCTTCAAATTGTTTTCGCGTCACCAGTTCATCCAGCGCCAGGGGCTGCCCGCCTTTTTCCACAATCATGGGCACAAGCACGTGATACGAGTCCTGGGTGCTTAAAGCCTTTTTGCACCGCTCTGCTTCCTCCTTCAGTTTAACCATGGCATAGGGATTTTTCCGCAGTTCCACTCCATGCTTTTCCATAAAACGTCCGGCAAGCCATTCCATCAGTTTTTCATCAAAATCCCTGCCGCCAAGCTTGTTATCGCCGCCGCTGGCTTTTACCTCCAGCACTCCGTCAAACATTTCCAGAAGTGTTACATCAAAAGTGCCGCCTCCAAGATCATAGACCAGTATATGGCTTTCTTCTTCCATATGCTCCAAACCATAGCTTAAGGCCGCCGCTGTGGGTTCATTTATAATTCTCTCTACCTGCAGTCCTGCCGTCATCCCCGCCTTTACGGTTTCCTGTCTTTGAATGTCATCAAAATAAGCAGGTACAGAAATAACTGCACGGGTAATCTCCTCGTCCAGGCTTTCCGACACATAAGTCTTCACATATTCCAAAAGCTTTGCAGATAAAGCCACTGGCGTATAGCTTTGCTTTCCCAGCATAATTTTTTCACCGGTGCCAATCTTCCGTTTCACCTCTATGGCCGTATTCTCAGGGGATAGCAAAAACTGTGCGCGGGCTCTTTCTCCCACCACCCAGTTTCCTCTGTCATCAATCCCTACAGCAGATGGTATAATAACCTCATTGTCTAGATTCACAATCATCACAGGCTTTCCTTCCCTGATAACCGCCGCTTCTGTTGTAGATGTTCCCAAATCAATTCCAATAATTGTACTCATTTTTTCCCCGCAAAAAGCTTTTCTCCTTTTGTCTTTTGTTTTTAATAGGTAATTGCGAAACTTGTAAACTTGCTGAATATTCTGACAATATATTCTGCGAAAAGCCTTATGCACCATGAAATCAAGACCATAGAAGACAGGAGGGACGCTACCCGACTGTCTTCTGTCCTGCTGGGCTTAATGGAATACCTGGTGCAACAGGATTTGAGTGGAATATATTGTCAGAATGTTCCCACAACTTCGAGTTTCGCAATTACCTATTTGTTTTTAAACACCTGTAAAGTGGTATGCCATTACCTGCGCTTTCTTTTTTACTCTGCCTTTATAAAAATATCCACACCGGAAGATATCGGCAATCACCTTATCCATCTCCGCCTGGGAAGTCTCTGTCACTTCAATTACCTCATGCAGATCGTAATCCACCTTTATCCCACATTCTTCAATCATACTGATTCCGCATTGATTCTGATATTGCTTCAGGTTCTTTTCCATCAGCGTTATCTGTGAAGCCCAGACATCGTCTTTTTGATCTGCAAATCTTTTCAGGTTCCAAAACTGTTCCTGATACGACTCAAACAGATCCAAAAACCGTTTCTCTTCTGTCTCTTTTTCCCTGATAAGCTTTTTAACATCTTCTTCCCTGTCTTTGCTCTCGCTCCACTCATCCAGCAAATCCCCAACTGCCATATCCTGCTTATGAAGGGCAGACTGAAGCCGATCTATTCTCTCACCCATTTCCTCCAACTGCTCTTTCATTTGCTTATTTTCCGCCGAAAAACTCCGAAGGGCTGACTGCATCTTTTCTTCCAGCTTATGAAAAAACTCTTCCTGACTCTTCTTAAAAAACATTATCCCAACCTGCCTTTAGCTTTTAGCTTTTATCCTGTACTGTTAAAAATTATACTATGCCACATTTTACAAGTAAAGTTAATTTTATTCCAGATAACTCTTTATGGGCCTCCTTTCTTTGCAAACGGTTTACAGCACTTTGTGGAAAATGCCTCACCTAGCGCCTGTAAACACTAAAGCTGGAACAGCCTGTCATGTATCACAAACTGTTCCAGCCTTATTTCACTGAGATTTGCATTATTTCCATAAATCCCCAGTCTTATACCGTAGACCGGGTATAGGCAGAGCTTACAAAAGCCTATCTTATTGTTAATGTCTTGATTTGTATACAAAAAATAAAAAAAGCCATCATTTTAATTATCCATGCTTGCATACCTTCCTACATGAAAAATATATCATAGCCAAGGTATAAAGTCTATTTAATATTACCTGGATTCACTAAACCGTCCATATTAGAAAAAGCCTTATTTTACGCCATTTTCTGATTTGTTATTCGTTAGTTTATCTGAACTAAAATCCCCCTTTTTTCTCCAAATTAAATAAGGTATGGGATATTTTAATCTCCCACAGACGGACATGCGCCGGTATAAATGCCCCCATATCAACGAAGGAGGCGGTTTTCAAATTATAATTGAAAAATCCGTGCATATGGCATATAATATACTTAACAGGACAGCCGGAAGATAGATTGGGCCTATCCGTCCTGGCGAATTATAACCCTATGTGAGCCGCCTATTCTTTACCAGAGAGCAGGGCGGCTTACTTATTTTTCAGATTCAGAATCGCAACAATCAAAAGACCGATTGTCAGTATAACCATTAATTCCTCGTATGTAGTCATAAGCACCACTCCTTTCCGCAGAACTCGGAACGGAATGGTCGCACGCCCTACCAGCTTCCCGGTCAAGCATATTATATTGTTATGGTGCAGCAGTTTCCCGATTTGAAATGGAAAAACAGGTCGCATTTGAAATGCGAGCACAAGATTGCGTTGAGTGCATTTTCAAAAGTTGCTAGAGCATTTTTCAAACACGCTCTAGGGCGGCAAATGAGCAGCAAAACAGATTTTTATACTGCTGCCACAGGAACGGGCAAAGTCGCATAAACATAGTGTTTATGCGGCTTTGCGGCGTTTCTGGTATTCATTTTTTGCGGTGTGGTTAGCAGACTTTTCTACTATTTTTTATCATACTTTTTGTAGCCGGGATGCCGCCCGGTAACGCCATAATTCTTTCTCATGGATATCAGACGGTCAATGTTTTCCCGTGAAATATCCTGGGCCCCGCCAAGCAGATGGGCATTCAGGGATATTTTGGCAAACAGCTCCAATGTCTCCATCCTGTAATAAGCGGTGAGCACATCGCTTCCTACTGTAAGCGCCCCATGGTTTTGCAGCAAAACAGCGTCGTGTTCCCCTAAATAAGGCGCTATGGCATCCGGCACCTCATAAGTGGAAGGTGTGCCATAAGGCGTTACCGGGATAGATCCCAGCGTCAAAACTGTCTCTATCATAGAGTAATCATCCAGGGGCTTGTTCGCCACAGCATAACCTGTTGCCACCGGCGGATGTGCATGCAGTACTGCCCCCACATCTTCCCTTTCTGCGTAACAGCGGAGGTGCATTTTAATCTCCGAAGAAGGACGGTACCCTTCCCCTGCTTCCAGAATGTTGGCATCCTTATCAATATGTACCAGCTTTTCCGGTGTAATAAAGCTTTTACTGATTCCTGTAGGTGTGGTAAGAAATGTACCGTCATCCAGTAATGCGGATACATTCCCGTCATTGGCTGCCACCCAGCCCAGCTGCCACATTTTATGGCAAATATCACAAATCTGCTCCCGCAGAGGCATATAACTTAATTCCATTATTCTCTCCAATCCAGTTCCGTAACCTCCTTCCAGCGCCTGCAAATAACATGAACGCATTTCAGGGCGGTTACTGTATTTTCAGTTCCGTAATTTATGCCAGAATTTCTGTCTGGTAACGTCCATAAATTTCGTTCCAGACCTCCGCCTCTTCCGGCTCATACAAGGTAATTTTTTCAGATGCCGCAACCAAATCCCGCATCTGGGACAGGCCATTTACTTCTCCTGCTGCCGAAAGCTGTATCAGCAGATTCCCATACACAGTGGCTTCCACAGGGCCTGCATAAACAGGAATCCCACAGACATTGGCCACAAGCTGACATAAAAGCCGGCTCTGGGTTCCACCTCCTGCCATATATATCATACCATATTCTTTTCCGGTACAGGCTTTAATCTCCTCCAGCGTTTTCCGGTACTTAAGCGCAAGACTTTCATTAATGCAGCGCACCGTCTGGGCAATGGTCTGAGGAACAGGCTGCCCGCTTTTCTCGCAGTATTCCCTAATTCGCCCCGGAATGTCCCCAGCAGGCATAAATAACGCATCATCCGGATCCACAAAGCTCCTTTTTCCTTCTTCCTTCCAGGCCATCTCTTCCAGCTGTCCGAAATCGTACTCCATTCCTTCTCTGCTCCACTGCCTTCTGCTTTCCTGTAAAAGCCACAATCCCACAATATTTTTAAGGAATGAAATTTTCCCACCAAATCCCCCTTCATTGGTCAGATTATACTTTGCCGGCATTTCTCCCATATTGGGGCCATCCAGCTCTGTGCCAAACAGGGACCAGGTACCGCAGCTTACAAAAATAAAATCTTCCTGCCGGGCAGGAATAGCGGCTAACGCACACTGGGTATCGTGTCCTGCCACAGCCACTACTTCAAAGGCAGGAACAGAAAGCTCCCGGCACACATGACTGCATAAACTTCCCAGCTTTGTTCCCGGCATCACAATAGGCTGGAAAATCCCGTCGGGCAGCTCCAACTTTTCTATTACCTCTGCCGACCATTCCCTTGTCTTAGCGTTAAGGAGCTGGGTGGTGGAGGCCATGGTGTACTCGCTGCATGCTGCACCTGAAAGATAATAATTAAATAAATCCGGCATCAGAAGAAGCTTAGCTGCTCTTCCCAGCAGCTCCGGCCGTTTTTCTTTCAGGGCCATAAGCTGAAACGCTGTGTTAATCTCCATTATCTGGTTGCCTGTAATGTCGTATAGTTCCCTGGCAGTTATCTTCTCCAATGCTTTTTCAACGATTCCCGCCGTTCTTTCGTCCCGGTAATGCACCGGATTTTCCATCAGACTGCCATCTCCATCCAAAAGCCCGAAATCCACCCCCCAGGTATCCACTCCAATACTATCCGCTTTTTCTGAAAGACATGCCTTTTTAATGCCGCTTTTTAGTTCAAACAAAAGGCGCAGGAAATCCCAGTGCATGGTTCCGAAAAGCCATACAGGGTCATTGGAAAAACGGTGGATCTGACTGATTTGAATCTGCTTTCCATCATAACAGCCAGCCATCACTCTGCCGCCTGATGCGCCAAAATCTGCTGCCAGCATTCTTTTTTCTTTTTCCATGCAGTTATCCTCACTCCCGCACATGGAGTAAATGCCATCCATGTACGGGTTATGTCATTTTACCTGTTTCCGGTCCTTCTATTTATACATGGGACCAAAGGCCGCACATGCGCGGTAGTCCTGCCCTTCTTTATCCATACCAAAGGCATTCCATGCCGCCGGACGGAAAATTTTCTCTTCCTCCACATTATGCATGCAAACCGGAATGCGCAGCATAGAGCACATAGTAATCAAATCTGCTCCAATATGTCCATAGCTGATGGCTCCGTGATTTGCCCCCCAGTTATTCATAACTTCATAGGCTGTCTGAAAGGCCCCTTTGCCTGTAATGCGCGGAGCGAACCATGTGCAGGGCCATGTATAATCCGTTCTCTTCCAAAGCTTGTCTGATACCTCATCCGGGAGCTTTACAGTCCATCCTTCTGCAATCTGCAGAACCGGGCCAAGTCCCTTTACAAGATTTAAGCGGATCATAGTAACCGGCATCTCTGCCTCTGTAAGGAAACGGGAGGAATAGCCGCCGCCCCGGAAATAGCCAAAGTCCGCCTCGTTCCATGTAGTTGCCTGCATGATTGCCTTCTGATCTTCTTCCGTTACTTCATACCAGGGCTTCATCACGCCATTTCCATCTTTATCCTTTGCCTGACCACTGGCATCTAAGCAGGCTGCACCGGAATTGATCAGATGGATAAAGCCCCCTGCCTGCTTTGCAACGCCTTCCAGTTCATAACCTGTTGCCTTTTTTACCGCTTCCGGGCTCCAGTAAGTACGTACATCCGCGAAAATCTGCGCACGGTTGGTTAGCAGCTTCATGAAAAGCATGCCAAGACCGTTTAACACATCATTTTCCGTTGCAAGAATATAAGGCTCTCTTGCCCCATTCCAGTCGAAGGAGGTATTAAGCATTGCCTCTGCAAAATCTCCATTGGGATAAAAGTCTGTCCACTGACGCTGTCCCTGGAAACCTGCTGCTATAGCATTATGTCCCACCATTTCCTCTTCGCAGCCCTTTGGCAGATTAGAGTTTCCGTTCATCAAATCCTTGATGATACACATCATCTTTACAACAAACTCCCAGTCTTTATCCTTTTCTTCTCTGGTCTTTTGCACTTCTTCAGGGTTTTTGTCAAAGCCTTCAATACAATTTTCCTTTACCCAGGCAAGGGCTTTGTCATATTCGGCTTTGTCATAAATTTCTTCTGACATACGGCGGATAATCTCCACTTCATCCACAGATTCCACGCGCATGCCAAGATACTCTTCTATAAAAGCAGGGTCAATGATAGAACCGCCGATTCCCATACAAATTGAACCAATCTGAAGCCAGGATTTTCCACGCATAGTAGCAACTGCAACCGCCGCTCTTCCGAACCGCAGCAGTTTTTCCTTCACATCCTCCGGAATTTCCCGGTTGTCCGCATCCTGCACATCATGTCCATAAATGCCAAAAGCCGGAAGCCCCTTCTGGGCATGGGTAGCCAGCACAGAAGCAAGGTATACAGCTCCCGGCCGTTCCGTTCCGTTAAATCCCCACACGCCTTTAATCGTCATAGGATCCATATCCATCGTTTCCGCTCCATAACACCAGCAAGGCGTCACAGTCAGAGTAATGTCCACGCCTTCCCTGCGGAATTTGTCTGCACAGGCAGCAGTTTCACCTACACGTCCAATTGTAGTATCTGCTATTACCACCTTTACCGGTTCTCCATTGGAATAACGAAGATTCTCCGTAAAAAGGGCTGCCGCCGCCTTTGCCATCCCCATTGTCTGTTCTTCCAGGGATTCCCGTACCTTCATGTGGCCCCTTCTTCCATCAATGGTAGGACGTATCCCAATCACCGGGTATTCGCCAATCATCCTGTTTTCTGCCATTTTAAAGTCTCCTTTACCGTTTTTTCTTGCAAGAAAAATTCCTACGGCATTTCTTTGCCGGAAAAATTTCCTTTCAAGTTCTATTGGAATTATTTTACCATCTTCTCACCGTATATTCCAGTGGAAGATAAAAAGTATTTTCAGGGGATCATTTTACCGGCATCATTCCCCCACTTATATGAGTTTTCTTCATTGTTTTTATGGAATTGGCGTATCAGTAAGCCCTTATATTCTTTCTCTTGTTATCAGTAGGAAATATGTATGGCGTGGCGGATACCGGATTGTTTTTGGCATCCAGCCTGGGATCACACTGATTTTGTTCCTTACCATCCCTGTCTGGCAAAAGGCGCATGGAAATAAGCATACTACGGAGAACAATAAACCCAAAGCACTCACCCTTTAGGGAAGTCTTTGAAATTCTAGGCGTTAAGCTTATGTGATGCTTGATTTTCACTTCCTGTGCTATTAAATGCACCTGCGGCGGTTGGGAATACCTTTCTGGTAGACGCAGAGGCCAAAGTGCTATATCAAGAGGACGAGAACAGCATTATCGGGCAGTATATTGTTTTCTGTAAGGTATATAATGAGCTCACAAGTCCCAAAAAATGCCCACCGAAACCAAAAGAACACCTATAGTTTGCAAAAGATATATATTTATGCAAATTTCCATCATCTTCAATTCCTCAGCCAACCTCAAATCAGCTTGTATGGGAGAAAAATTTTCTACTGTTTCTTATCTCCTTTCTAAAAAAAACAAATGTAATTAGTATAAATAAAATCACATACAAAAACATTCCTACTAAAAAATTAAATTGTCCAAGAAAAAAGTATATAACAACAACAAGAATTAGGTAAATCCATTCATTTATACTTAAATTATATTTTTGTAGCCCTATCTGACAAAGAATTAACCATATTAAAGATGTAAAAAAAGTTGCTCCAGCAAATGAAATAATTTCATAGTCTGAAATTGTTCCGAAAAAAATATTTGTTAGCACAGCAATTAATAAAACAATCATCATCTGAATTAAATATTTTCTTTGTTGATTCAATGCTTTATATAAATTCATATATACTGCGTTAATCTCAACCATTATAAATTGTGAAGCAAAAAGCCATTTAATAATTAAGATTGCTTCTCTATATTTAGGTAAATATATTAAAATCACAAAATTTAAAGGGAAAAATATTACTAAGAGTGCTGCAGCAATTATTAAAACATACTTACGCATTTTAATTACATTATCCAAGTTATAAGTTGAACAAAAATAATTATATAAAGTAATTGAAAAGGCTGTGACTATCACATTTAGTAATTTCAACATTGTAACAGCAAAAGAATAAAAGGCAAAATCTTCAATATCACAAAAAAAATTTACAAACCATCTGTCAATGTTTGCAATCCAAATTCCCATGAAATTGCCGAGCATAATAATAACCCCTATGCTTATATTTTTCTTTATTCTTAAAAATAAATTTATGTCAATGTCTCTGTCAAAAAGCTCCCAATTATTTTTATATTCATAATAAATCCATACAAATAAATTTACAACTATCGGAATTATTTCATAGTATAGAAGTTTATCACTTTTTACTACTAGTAACAAAATAAAATTTAATATAAAACAACTTATCGGAATAATATTTGTAATATGACTATATGAATTAAATTCACCTATTGCCTGGTATATAAATTTATAAAAAGTAACCATATTGGCCGGCAAAATGTTGATACTGAATAAAAACAAATAAACATTTCTTAATATAATACTTATTAATAATACAAAAATTGCAACTATTAATTGGAAAATAACAAATGTCTTTTTATCTCTTTTAATCTCATTAGAATCAATCTTATTTCTTGTTTTTCCTCCGTATTTAATGTATACACCATCAATATATCCCAAATGCAAAACACCAATATATGATATATATAGTAAAAAAATTTTTAACCCAGCATATGTATCAATTGATAAATATTTGGGCAGTAAAAACCCATTTCCCATTGAAATAAACAAGTTAACTATATTCGCACATATTACACTAATAATTCCTTTACGCAGCTTCATAACAATATACCCTCTAATTATGTAACAGTATTATCTTTTACATTATCATCTTGCATGACACAAATCAACAAACAAAATATAAAGGTTATCGTTATCCATGTAAACATATCATAAAAAAATGCTGAAATAAACATAGATAAAATCGCCAATCCACAACAACGATTTACTGGATTATCGTTCTTTATAGTATATAAAGTTACTCTGACCAATAATAAAATAAAGAACAAAATTCCTACAAGACCGTAATCTAACAGTATAGTCACATATTGATTATCAACTGCTACACTCCATCCTCGAATAGGATTCCTTTTTAAAAGATTAATTGCAAAATCTCTTCCATTTCCAAATAATTTGTTTAATAAACCAGAGCTAATCCAAGTCCTAATACCCAATGTTATCATGCCAAGTCTATTATAAACTCCAATGTGCTCGGTATTGAACATATTAAACAGTCTGGAACTTAAAACTTCTATTTCCTGAGCAAAAGCATTTTTAAAAAATATTATCCCAATAAAAGAAACTAATATAATAAACAAAAACTGATATATAAAATTTTTACTTACTTTCATTATTAATAGTTTCTTTTTCAATAGTAAAAACATAATATTTACAATAACAAATGAAAGCCAGCTACTTCTTGATTGTGTTCCTAAAAGACTAATAATAATAGCTACCTTCGCTGTGTAATTTATCCACTTATTTTTATAGGGAAAATACAAGACAGCAAGCCAAAAAATTACTGTATATACACCACATATAACGGGATGCATAAAAATAGTTCTAATTCTGGCAGATGAACTCCCTAAACTAGATACAATAAACACCTTAGATTCAACTGATATTAAATTAACAAATATGGATGAGTGTGTTACAAATTCATAAACACCTAATATTGATAATACAACCCCTACATTCCTTATAAATTTTATTATTTCTCCGCCCATAATGTCTTTTACAAAAAAATGACATAATAACAGCATCCCAAACTCACTATATATCAATAGCTTGACTGATCCAAGTGGACCTTCTGAAAAAAAAACAGACATTAATCTGTATAAAATAAAAAGAATATATATCCAAGTTAGCTTATATAATATTTTTTTTTGTTTACTTGACCACATCCACATAAAAAAAATTAATATTACCTCCAAAGGAAAAATAATATATCCCTGATGTAAGGCTACTCGAAATTGACAAATATACAACACCACAATAAAAAAAATAAATAATATTCTTTTTTTACTAATTGTAATTAGCATAGCCAAAATACCCTTCTACCAAAAGTACATTGAAAACCTTTCAATTCATTTACTATCTTCTAACAAGTGGTAGTATATCCACTTAGCTTCCAGCATTTTATTATATTTAATTATTTTACGTTTACGATATTCTTTGTATTTTCCCTTCCCCAACTGTAAACATGCCTCAGAATAATGCAATACCTGAAGCTCTGGAAAATAAATAATATTCCATCCTTTTTTTAAACATTTTAAGGTCAAAATTTCTTCTTCAGAATACATAAATGTTAACGGAGTAAAAAGTTGTGTATTATTGTCACAGTAGCGTTTATCAAAAATTATACAGGCCCCCTGTATAAGCACATTATCACTTCTTATTTGATATTTTTTGGAATATCCAAAAATTTTTCTCTTTAACCGAAACAGATTATGTAATATTTTGTTTTCTCTCAGGTAGTCCTTTATAAAATACTTATACCCATAGATCGAAAAAGTCTTTTCAAATTTACATTTACACCGTTTGAATTCCTCAATATCTTTTAAAGTATCTTCACCTGTCAAAAAATGATTATTTAATACTCTCAAAGGACTAGAGTGATAGTCTCTATCTGGAATATATATATCAGGACCAGCAACCCAAAATGATTGTTCCTTATACAACAAGAATAAATTTGTAATAAATTCTTGTTGTAAAATCATAACATCATTATTCATAGAAATAATAAAATGTACATCAAAATTTTTTTTGATATAACTAAATCCATAATTATTTCCTTCTGAAAATCCTTTATTTTCAGAAGATAATAATACATGAATGTTATCCTTATAACTATAAAATTTTTTAAGTATCTTTCCACTGCCATCTGGGGAAGCATTATCTACTATCACAATTTGTGAATCATTAAAATCCTTCAAAGCTAAAATTGACTCCACTGCATTTTTAGTAAAATTGATTTCTGTATAGTGAAGAATCAAAAAACAAATTGGAACCTCTTTCTTTTTATTTACTCTTAAATCATTAAATTTTTTCATAATTACCTCAATACAAATACGTACTCTTTTCAGCAAATAGATTTTTATATATGTTGTATACATTCTCAGCATTTATCCTGCTTGTAAATTTACCTACCACATATTCCCTTGCAAATTGCCCCATTTCTTCCATTTTTTCTTTATTAATTAACATAAACTTTATTTTTTCCACAAGTGAACTCGGATTATTATACTCATAAAGCAGGCCATTTTTTTTATTTATAATAATTTCTGGATTTGCTCCTGTATCTGATGCAATTACAGGTAAACCAGCCATCATATATTCTACTGTAACTCGCCCAAACGCTTCAGCTTTAGAACACATAATCCCACAATCATATTGCCCCAAATTCATATGGAAATTCTTACAGTACCCTTTAAAAGAGATAACCGCATCTAATCCTTTACATCTTACCATATTAAGTAATTTCTGCTCATAAGATTTTACACCATCACCCACTATATCTAACGTAATCATACTCTTCTCTTCTTTTGATAGAAGTGCAATTGCTTCTATAATCTGATATTGCCCCTTTTCTTCTGTTAAGCTTCCCAACATAATAAACCTTATTCTTGTAAAGTTTTGCCTCAAAAATGCTTTTTTATTTGTATTAATAATTTCTACGCCATTATAAATTCTAATGATTTTATTACGGTTAATCCCCTTTAAAATCCAATGCTTTGCTACTGAATCAGATACAGCTATTATTTGGTCAGCTATCTGATTCATTAATGATATATAGTCCTTTCGAAAAGAAAAGCATTTGAAATCCATGTCTCCATATTCTCTAATATGCCATACAAACGGCTTATTATATTTTTTTGCTAGCAAAGCTCCAAAATCTTCTCTAGAAGAATTTGAATGTATAATGTCAATTAGACTAATATCCAAATCTTTACATAAAGCTCTATCTGCAAAGAATTTACTCCAAATGTATCCAATACCTCTCAATAAGTATTTAGGAATTATTTTCCATCTATGATAAGGAATACTTTGATAATATGGCTCATATGGGATACAATATACCTGACATCCCAATGATTCAAAATCATCTTTCTGATTCGAATCCTTCTTTAAAACAATACTTACTTTTAAATCTCTATACATACTCAACAATTCAGTCGTCATCTGCAACATAGATTTAGAAGCCCCATACCTAGAATCACCATCCGCAATAATTAAAACATGCATCTTTTTCTAACATCCTCCAAACATGCACTCTCAATATTATAAACAGCATATCATTAAATATTTTAATACAATCACTTTTTTTCCATATTTTTTAAGTACTTGCTTCTTATATGAAGACCACATACTAAAAACTTTATAAGTTTATAATACGGAAGTCTAATTTTAAATAAATTTCTTAAAAAATATATTTTACATATACTATCATTAAGATCGTAAGCAAGTACCTTAGGATGTAAAATATAAAATCCTAGATGATGAGCTGGCAATAATTTTTTCAACATTCCACCTCCATCAAGAAAATAAAAATCCTTAAAATAGTTTACTGTACGTAAAGAAGGATAAATAGCAAAATTTTCATAGGGTAACATAACTATATCTGATGAGATTTGAAATTTTTCACATAAAATATCGTTTTTCTTTATATCATTTAAGAATCTTATAGAACTCTCTTGTATTTGATTTATAATTTGCTCATTTTTTCCAAAATATTCACTCTTCCCTAATTCCGGTTCTATCTCATCTCTCTTCTTCTCATATCTTCTTACACTTCCAGCAGAATTTAAAAATAATATTTCTATCACTTCATTAGTAAATCTCAATTTCAATCCATTTTCATAATGTTCTTCTGGTGTAAATAAATATCCCTCTCTTTTAATTTGTGCATAAATATCTTCATTTATAACATTCCTAACCCCCAGGTAATATCCCCTCATAGTTGTTTGCTGTTTATTAATATAGTGAAGAAGAGCCATCTGCATTGTTCCCTGCCACCCAATATCTGATATGGCAAGATTTCCATAAAAGCTCTTTTCTTTTAAATATTGTTGTAATAGCCCTTTTTGCTCTTTGTATTGTCTAAGCCCCAACTTTGATACTATGTAATAAAACGCTTCTTTCTTACTATCAGGAATATCAAAAATATTCAAATTTTTATCAAGTCCTATTTTATCCAGTTCTTCATAGTATAATTGTGTTTCGAGTAAGCACACTTTCCCAATATTCTCTAATGAAGGGGTATGTATCATGAATTTAACTACCTGAAGCATGTCATCATAATTATTACTTTCATATAGTAAAGGAACCAATAATGCTTGCCTGGACACATATAAATAACATTGATAAATATCACTCTCTGGAAAAACAACATTATATGCCTTTTTCATCAAAGCGCCTTCTCTACTTAAAAAAAATAACTTATCAATATTATCTTCACGTATTTTTTTGTGTAACCATTGAATATATCCTAACAGCATAGGGCCTAGTACTTCGTATCCAATTGCTTCCGCTAACTCATCGTCTGTTACCTCTTTATGATTTTTGATAAATTCATATAAAATTTGGCATTCAACAGACTTTTTATATACTTTACTTCTTTTTTTCCAAAACTTTAAGGAAGAATCGTCCCCACATATCAAAAATGCATTAATGCCCATTTTTTTAGGAACGAAAAAATCCCCTTTAATGTTATCACCAATATGGCAAATTGCCCCTATATTCTTTTCATAATCCTGTAATACATGAGTAAATAAATTTCCTGTTGACTTTGTCTTACCATAAGTTGATGAAAGATATAGCCGTTCATATCCTTCATAACCACATTTTTTTAGTATACAGTTTATAGTTTTCTCTGGGAGATACATGTCAGATGTAATAATAACGTGCTTACCTTCTTGAATCGCTTTTTCAAAAAAAGGCTTTATACGTAAATTAGGGCAGCAAATTCCAATTTCCAATTCCTGCTCAATTTCTTTCAATAATCTAATATCACAATGTACAGATTTGTCTATATTATCATAAATTTCTTCAATGGTAACCTCTTCTTTTATATTAAGTTTTCTCGCTTTTTCTTCAGCTCTAATTCTTATCTCTAAGTAATTCGTTATTTGAGCTCCGGTTCTATTTTTATATTCCTCCTGCACTAGCCAAAATAACTTCTCTGGACTTGGAATATTTCTTTTCACCAGTGTATCAAAAATATCAAAAGAAACTACACATGAATTAAAAATAAGGCTATCTATATATTTTTCATCCTTATAAAAAAGATTTCCAATATTTTTATTTATTACTTTTTTGATAAGTTTATATATTTTCACATTATAATCCTTCTTCAGATTTATTAAGCATTTTTATAGTTTTATTCTTTCATATAATTCTTGATAGCTTTTTTTCATAACACATATATTAAACTTTTCTATAATATTTTGTCGAGCTCTTTTTACAATTACCTCTGTTATATCTTTATTATCAATAAGCATCTTTATTGTTTTTATATAGTCTTGTTTATTATCGCATATATACCCATTCATTTGTGAACAAATAACATCTTTATTTCCATCAACATTACTTACTATACAAGGTTTTCCAATATACATAACTTCTAATAAAGCTATAGATAATGATTCCCATAGAGAGGTAAATAAAAAAATATTTGATGACATTATTTGAGCCACAGCTTCTACCCTATTCAACCATCCAGTTACAATTATGTTAGGGCTTGTCAATTTATATTCCAACGGTCCTGCCCCTATCCATACAAAATCTATATCAGGAAAGTTTCTCGCTATTTCATTAAATAAGTCCGGATTTTTTTGATGTACTACCTTTCCTAACGTACATACTACTATTTTATCATATTTTTTTATTTGTTTTCTTGCCTGCTCTATAATCTTATCCATTTCATCCAAATCAATTCCGTTAGGAATACATATTGCATTATCTGTCACTTGTTTACTTACTTCATACTCACTTTCAATGTCTGTTATAGTGATGCAATTTTTCCTTCCTGAAATCCTTTCGATCTCCCTATATATTCTCCTTTTACAATTACTACAATTTAACATTAAAAAACTATAAGCATGTGGTGAATAAATCACTTTATATTTATTACAATTGATTGCCCACCTTCCCAAAATTCCTGCCTTTGTTGAATGCAGATGAATTAAATCTGGACTAGTTCTACTAACAATTTTTTTTATACAAAAAAAAGCCTTCAGATCTTTTGGTATTTTAATCTCTCTTGTAAATCCATCTATCCTCTCAAACTTCACTCTCTTATCAAATTGATCTTTAAAATCAACAGGCGTTTCTGGTCTTATTCCATATGCCACATAAACCTCATAATCCTTACATTGCCAAGTAGAAAGGTTCTTTACATAATTAAATACACCACTTCCAAAAGACTCAACTATATGCAATATTTTCTTCACAGTTTAATCTCCATAATACTATTTTAATACGCCCCTTCACTATCAAACACCGCCGGAATTGTCCTCAAAATTATCTTAAAATCTGTCCACAATCCCATATTCTCTATATAATCCAAGTCAAGTTCCACCCATTCTTCCCACTTGATGTTAGCTCTTCCGCTAATTTGCCAATAGCAGGTCAGTCCCGGTCTTACCACAAGCCTTTGTTTTTCATAGTTATTACATTCTTCCATTTGAAACGGCAGTATAGGCCTTGGACCCACAATACTCATGTCACCTTTAATAATATTAATAAGCTGTGGCAGTTCATCAATAGAAACTTTGCGGATAAACTTCCCCACCTTCGTAATTCTTGGATCATTCTTAATTTTAAACGCATGACCTGTCTGCTCGTTATCTTTTAACATTTCCTCAAATTTTTCATCAGCATTCACATACATGCTACGGAATTTATAAATATTAAATAACTTTAAGTTTTTCCCTGCCCTGGTCTGCACATAAAGTACAGGCCCGCCGTCTTCCAGTTTAATTGCTGTTGCCGTAATTAAGAAAACAGGCGACAGACATATCAAAGCAATACCAGACAAAACAATATCAGACAGCCTTTTTACAAATTTATATAATCCACTTTTCCGGGAATATACTGCCTGCATATTATTTCTGTCCGATTTTTCTCTTTTACGCATTATTTGAATATCAGCTTTATTGGCTGTTACATCCCCCATTATCTAATATCTCCTTTTCCAAAACGCACCGCCTAATCTACAGCGATGCCTCCCTCCACACATCTGGAAAATATAACTTTTCATATTTATGCTGGTGCAGTATCACGGTTCCCCGCAATACCACACCCATCATAACCTCAAAAGCTCCAGCCATTAAGCTACTCTGCTGTCGGCTGTTCTTCTGTTGCCGCTGTTGCAACGGGCTGTGCTTCCGCATCCTCTGTCTGCTCATCCTTTTCAGCTTCCACATATCCTTCCGGCATCTCAATAAATGCCAGCACACCATGTGCTGTCATATTTACGATTACATGGTCTTCCCTGATTTCAGCGACTTCCAATTCCACCCATTCGCCGTTAATCAGCTGGAACACTTTGATAACCTGACCGGCCTTTACTCCCTTGGTATAGAAGTTAACCTGTGCCGTGTTAAATTTGCCAACTGCCTGTGACTTGGTTCCGACTACATTCATCACCTTTCCGCCAAGTGCATCTGCCTGACTTTTTGCTGCGCTTACAACCTGTGTTGTAGGCTTTGTCAAAAAGAAAATAACATTACTGGGCGCTCCGTTGATGATTACATGTCCTCCCTGCCCGATAGGTGTTACCTGGCTAAGACCTGGAAGCTCCACCACCGCATTGTTGGTGTATTCCCCCACAGACTTCCCTTCTGAAGCGGCTGCCTCCGTAACGGTGGCAATAACTGCTGCCGAAGGGCTGGGCGCTGCCATTACGGGCATTGCGCAAAGCATAATGCCTGCGGTAGCAAGTGCAATTAATTTTTTCATTGGACATTTCCTCCTTTCTACCCATGTGGCGGGTATCCTGCATTTGGTTTATATTTTTATCCTCCGGTCCGGGAACATACCCAGGCAATCAATCCCTGTTGCTACAGAAATATTTTTCCTCTGCACTTCCGGCCTATGGACAGAAATATCTGATTATATCATGAGACTTTACCACTCCACCTGACGGTTGATTTTTCCTGCCGCATCTGATGTAAGGGCGGCAATCACAACAAATTGTTTCTCCGGATTTGACTGGCTCTGGGTGGTAAGCGTAATCAGGAAATGATATGGCGTCACTTCCTCCCACCCTTCCCTTAAGTTTTTTCCCATCTCTCTTATTCCGTACATATCTTTTAAAAACTGCTCACATCCGGTTCCATAGGTAAAATCATAAGTTCGTATCAGGCTGGTATTTTCCCTCTCATAAGCAGCAAATACTGTATAAGTCAGCACATTGTCTTCTGTATAAAGATAAATGCTTTCATGCTTTTCAAAAAAATCCCGATCCGCAAAACGGTGTAGGTCATCAAATAGGCCTCCTGTAGCTCCATCTGATGTCTTACCGTGTATTACGGTATTAAAATCACACATATCTCTCATGTTGGCCAGTTCCGTATAAAGTGCGCCCTGACTACTGCTCTCGCCGTAGGCATTATGGCTTTCATAAAAGTCATCCGCCTCTGTACTTTGAAGCACAGGGAAATCAATGTCCGTATCTGGTATATAAATCCAGGCAAAGATATCTGGATTTTCCTTTTTTAATTCTGTAAAATCAACCTCTCCGTCTATTGCCGTCTCATGAGCAATTCCTGCGCCTTCCTCTTTCAGTTTTTTTTCCGCATTTTTGCTGGTTTCGCCCGCCTTATTCAAATCTTTGGCTGCTTGTTCTGTTCCGCCTTCTGACTCTGAAGCCGTCTTTTCCTCTGTTCCGGTATTGGGGATTCCGGCACGTTCTGTTCCAACAGTGTCTATCTGTTCCCTGGCTTTCCCTCCGCAGCCGGAAAACAGTACGCATGCCATCAAAAGCATTGGCAAACCTGTTCCCCGTCTGGCAAAGCAACCAGTGCCTTTATTTATCCACCACTTCCTCATAAAAAACCTCCAGTATCATTTTATACAGGGCGTCTTCGTCTGCATAAAACTCTTCAAACCGCTCTCCCATGACAGTTTCTCCCTCCATCATGAAAAAGTTCTCACTGCTAAAATCATAGTCTGCCAGAATCGGCGCAAGATAAGCCACTTCATCTAAGGTGATATTTGTGACCATTTGCGGAATTACTGCCTGATATAAATCCAGGGCAACAGTAATATCTTTTTTTGCTGCTTTTTTTGCCTCTGCAATAAAACCATTTAAATACTGTTTCTGCCTTGCAAGACGCATGTCTGCTGAGCCAAACTCTTTGGTGTTCCGGTATTTCACATACCAAAAGGCCGTTTTCCCCATAAGATGAACATCGGCGCCTTTAACAAGTTTCGCGTCCGCCCGTGTAAGGTCTTCCAGCACGTTAACGCTTACACCACCCACTGCATCGTTTATTGTGGCAATTGCGCTCATATTAATGGCGGCATAGCCGTGAATGGGCAGATTGTAAAAAAGATTGGAAACTGCCTTCATCTGGTATTCACAGCTTTCCTCCATACCGTTTCCAAAACCGTGCTGCACGGCAATCTGTGCTTTGGCTGTGTTCACATATTCCCCCTTATTGTCATAAACGTCAATATCTGTCATGGTGTTTCTGTTAATACCAATCACCTGTATTGATTTTTTGTGGGGATTCATCACTGCCAAAAACAAAGCGTCTGCCTGGCCTCCGTTTGTTCCCTCTTTTACTTCCTTTACATCAGAATTTTTATCAATTCCCATAAAAAGGAATGTTCTGATATCTTCATTATATGCGTAAATCTTCCCTTCATAACGTACCCAGCCCTCTTGCCATTTTTCCTCTTCTCTGGCAGATGCCTGGTCTTTAACCTCCTGCTCTATTTCCCTGACCAGAAGGGGCGCGGCAGATGACGCTTTTTTCTTTAAATTTTCCCTGCCAATCACACGGATTCCTTCAAAAGAGGCATAAAGCGCCCCTGCTGTAACCAGGAGCCCCAGGCACACCCTCAGCAGGATTTTTATTATTTTCCGCTTATTTTTCTGCCACTTTTCCAACTTATATTAGTCCTTCCCTTATTTTATTTCTCTTTATCTTTTCCGTATCTGCCATAATATTTTCCATAGTACTTGCCATAATATCTTCCATAATGCCCATAATAGCCCTTACTGCTCATATCCACTTTATTCAGCACAGCTCCAAGAATCCGGCAGCCTGTCTTGTCAAGCTGTTCTTTTACTCTCTGGGCAAATTTATAACTGACAGCATTGCTCTCCACCACCAGCACCGTTCCATCACAGTTTCTTGCAGTCACCGCCGCATCAATTACACTGCCAAGGGGCGGCGTATCAACAATAACGTAATCAAACACTTCTTTCAGTGTTTTTAAAAGAGTTTCAAATCGATCCCCTCCCAGCAGTTCGCTGGGATTTGGCGGAATAGGCCCTGAAAAAATCACATATAGCTTGGGCAGATTGGTTCCACAAATAACATCCTTATAATCCGCCCTTCCAATCAGACTGTGGGTAAGTCCCAGCCTGACGCTTCCAGTTCGGTACCGTCCCATCATTACTGATTTACGCATGTCAGCGTCAATCAATATGGTTCTGTTTCCTGCCTCCGCAAAAGACTTTGCCAGTTCCATGGCAACGCTTGACTTTCCCTCATTGGGCGTACAGCTTGTAACCGCAACCACCTTAATTTCTTCCCCGCAGAATTCAATATTGCTTCTTAAGGTTTTAAATGCCTCTCTTGTCCGATAGTCGTCATTTTTATCAAAATGTAACTCTACATTCTGCATAGCATTTTCCCTGCTTTCTATTTATCTGTCTTTGATTTACTGTTTTTTCCCTTATTTTTCTTTTTGGAAGACGCCCCTTCTTCCTCCTCCACCGGTATCAGCGCCAATGTGCTTAATCCCAGATACTTTTCCACGTCCTCAGAGGACTTAATGGTGTCGTCCATCAAATACTGCACCAGAATAATAACGCAAATTAGAAAACATCCCAGCACACCTCCCGCCAAAGTCCATTTCAGGCAGCTTGGACGTGCTTTTTCAACAGGCAGGTTTGCTTCTTCCACCACATTAACCGCGTCAATATCCATTACATTCTGAATATGTGCGCTTGCCACCTCCCTGATGCAGTTTGCAATATCCCTGGCTTCTTCCGGAACAGTGGATTCCACCGTTATAGAAACAATACGGGTATCGCTGGGCGTGGCAACGCTCACTGTTTTATATAAGTCCTCATATTCCATATCAAGGGAAAGAGCGGCAATCACTTCTTCCAGCACATATCTGCCCCCAATCAGCTCCGCATAGTCCTTGGTAAGCTGTGTGCCCATCTGGACATCACTGTATGTTATGGACGCATTTTCGGTTTTATTTAATATGTATATTTTGGTAGTCGATTCAAAAACCGGCGTAATCAGAAACTGGCTGATTATTAAACCAGCAGCGGCGAAGGTGGCTCCCATGCCAAGGATCAGCCATATCTTGCTTAGTAAAAGTCCAAACACCTCCATCAGGTCTATTTCAATCTCGTCATGGTTCTTTTGATTTTCCATCTATCTTCTCCTGATATATTCATTTGCAATTATATGGGAAGGGTTATCCACAAAAATTCTCTCTACCCATTCATCCCCAAATTTTTTTCTTATATATTTTGTACACCCTAAAAGGCAGGGGGTTCTGCTGACATCGTCATGGGCATCCGTCGCCACAAAATGAACCAACTCCTGCTTAAGCAGCCTCCTGCTGCATTTTTTTATTCCAAATCCGTACTGTCCCATAATGCTGCCGGCATTTACCTGTATGTAAGCGCCCAAATCTATCAGCTCTTTTACTTTGTCAATGGAAGCATACAATGCCGAATACCTCTCTGCATGGGCAAGTATCGGAAAATAGCCGCCGGAAAGCAATTGATAAATTCCTTTTCTGATACAGGAAAAATCATCCATAGGGTTAAACTCCACCAGCACATAATCTGATCCTGCCATAGTACATGCTTCTTTTCCGTCAAGTAAAGCCAGTATATCACTGCGATAATAAATTTCATTGCCTGCATACAAAGTAATGGCAAGCCCCTGCTTTTCTATTTCTTCCTGCAGTTCATCTATCTGTCGCATAATCCGCCCTGGCGCTGCACTGTGATGTGTGGGTTTATTGTGGGGAGTTAAAATAATTTTGTTTATTTCATTTTCATGTGCAATGCAAAGCATCTTCATGCACATTTCAAAGTTTTCTGCTCCATCGTCAATTTGGGGCAAAATGTGGGAATGGATATCTATGTAAGAACTCATTTTATGGCACCTGTTTTTGACTTTACGCCTGATATTCCCTTGTAATTAGTAAATTTATCCAACTGTTTCGGAGACAGTTTCTTATTCTAACGTTATTTTGCACAAAATTGGGACGACAAGACAAAGCTTTTTTACAAATCAAATAACCTTTCTTAATTTTTACTTGATATTTTACTACAAAAAATAACAAATGGCAAATAGTTTATCTATCATTACTTCTTTTCTATAAATAATTCATTACATTAACGTTTTAACCCATTACATTTATTCTTTTTCAGTTCAACACGAAACGTGCGCTGTCAGACGCACTGCTAAAAAAGCAGGCGCCATTTTTGCACCTGCTTTTTCCTGTTTCTTCCTTATTAATTGAAATGGCACCTTTTGATGTATTAGGAAATACAAAATTTAAAAGGATTTAAAAACCATCCTGCCATCTTAAAGCATCCGATTCCCAGGGGAATCAGTATCAGTGTACAGCACAGCATCACTCCAAACACCCCGCAGAGCAATGCGCAGGGCAGGCAAAATACCAGTTTCAGCACCAGCTTCAGCACACCTCCTACCAGGTGGAAACAAATTCCAACCGTTAGAAACACTATCAACATTATTAAAACCAGAAATAATGTAATCATATTTTTCCTCCCTTCCGGCTATTTTTCAAAACTGACTGTAATATTTCCCATATTACAGGACAGCTCAAAGGTGCTGTCCGACCCGTTGTCTATATTTCTTTCCGAGGCAAAGGCAGACGTGCTTCTTCCTTCCAAAGTGATATTTCCTGCGGAGCACTCTATTTCATAATTATGGTCTTCCTCTCTCCCGCCAAGCCGCATTTCAAGATTTCCCATATCGCATTCGGCCTTTAGATTCCCTGAAATATTGCCCTGGTACACACATTCACCCATGCTTACCAGAATTTCTGCATTTCCAGTCTCTGCATTTTCTGCCTCAATCCGTCCCACGCCTATCTCTGCCAAAAATTCCCCGGCTTTCATATCTGTCAATACTGCTATTCCGGCGCCAACCTGAACAGACAGTTCTCCTGTTTGTAAGGAATTCACTTCCATAATTCCGGCGCCAACTTCCGCCTCCACTTCATCAAAATCCATGTTTTGGGGAATTCCCACTGTGATTACATTCCGTTCGCCATCCCCCTTTAAAAGATGTTTTTCCTTGAATCCTTCCATATAAAGGGTGTCGCCCTTCACATAATAATCACAGGTGCCTGTTCCCTGTATACGTACATCAATTGTCTCTTCCCCTGACTCCTTTTGGGTAATGATAATTCTGCCCGCGCCCAGAGACAAATGCAGCTTTTCAATATTTTCTGCCTGTATCTGTCCTTCGTGGGGAATATCCAGATATATCTCACTGTTTACAATCAGATTTTTTGTGCTGCCTTCTTCTCCCCATGAATAAAAATCATTCCCATGCTTGGAAGAAAAAGCATTATCCAGTCTTTCCACCACATCCTCAAATTTCTCTCCTGCCACTTCAAACCTGCTTAACATATAAGCGTCATTTTTTGCATAATACCAAAAACTTCTGCCTCCAAAAAGAGCGCATATAAAACATAAAATAATTCCTATTCCCATCAAAATGCCTGCTGCTGCCAGGCTTATTTTTAAAAATTTATTCACTGCCTTGCACCTCCCTTACTGCCAAAAAGTTTCTTAAATATAAAAGCAATTCCCTTACAAATACCGGGAATACATTTAACCGTCAAAAGAGTGGTTAATATCATAAACAAAATGCCCAACGCTATGCAGATAAGTCCGCCGCCCAGTAAACCAATTCCAGCCACCGGATGTGCCCATATACAGCCAAAGCCTGCCACAACAAGCGCAACCGCAACTACAAACAGCACCAATGTCGTAATTCCAAGCCCAAATACCAGGCCAAATACTATGGCAAATATTCCCACCACAAGGCCTAAGCCTCCGCACAGCAGACCGATTATGGCCGGAGAAAACAGAATACAGCCAATCACAATAAGCACAATTGCCCAGACCGGCATCTCATCTTTCTGCTTTGCTTTTGTTCCGCCTCCGCTGTTGTCACTATTCCAGTTTCCACTGCTGCTTCCGGCATACCTGCCATTATCCTTTTCCCAGCCGGTGTCTGTAAAATTACCACTGTTTCCTGTAAAACTGCCGCCCCTTCCGCTTCCGTTATTATTCCCCGCATTGCCGTTACTGTCTAACTTGCCGGCATCCTTGCCGCTTCCTGCATTTTTAAAAGCATTATCCTCCAGGCTGATATTTCCATCCTTTTGTACCTCATTGTCTTTTTCTTTTGTCCTGCTGTCCGCTCCGGTTCTTTTCATAAGCTCATTCTGCCCGGAAGGAGCTGTGCTTGTAAAACCGTTTTCAGTAAACTCGCCTGACTCGCCGTTACCGCTGATACCGTCTTTTACAATCTGCGCCACCTGCTCCGGAGTGCCAAGAGCCTTTATAACCTCCTGTTCATTCGCTCTGCCCGCATCGTTAAAATAATCATTATAATATTGAAGCGCTTCCTCCCGTTCGCCCGGCGGTATATCCGAGAGCAAATCCTCCAGCTGCCTCATAAACTCCCATCTACTCATTTGTCATTCCTCCCTCAAAAATACTGTTAATTTTCGCAGAGTATTTCCTCCACTCGCTTTCATAAAGATTTAGCTGCAGCCTGCCCTTTTCTGTGGCCTTGTAATACCTCCTGTTTCTGCCTGCGCATTCTCTGTCATAAACTTCAAGACATTCATCCTTCAAAAGCCTTCGCAGCACCGGATACAGCGTTGACTCCGAAAGCTCTATCACCTGTCTGACATCCTGGGTAATTTTGTATCCATAAGCACCTTCCTGCTCCCTTGATACTACCGCCAGCACAATGGCATCCAGAAGCGCCGCTCCTGTATTAAAAACCATATCTGCCTCTCCTTTGCATATTATTCTATTTGCCTCACGGCTTTACTATGACTGTTTATAATATTATATGGCATATAGTATTGTTTTCTTTAAACATACTATATGCCATATAATATTATTTTGTCAATATGTTTTTTCTTAAGATTTTCTTTAACTGCTTACCCAACAATCTTTGCATTGGGATAAATCCGTTCCATTCTCTCATCGTCAAAATGAGTATCCAAAAATTCCACCCAGCCTGCTTTCGGCTCCGCCTCCTGTTCCATCCCGGTCTGCCGCTGCTCATACCTTGCCAGTGCAAAGGCTGAAATCAGACAGTTAAAAATCATAAATACAATCATTCCATTGCATAAAACTGTTCCCAGCTTTACCGGAAGCTTTTCAATCCACCCTGACAATTTGGGGTACAAAAGCTTCATCCACACCACAGCGGCAATTCCCCAAAAAAAGCAGTAAAGCAGGTTAATCCTTCCTCCCAGATTAAACTGGAAACCGCTGTAATCCCAGAAAACCGTGCCAAAAACCAGCTCTGTAAAAACACTGCACACGTATTCATAGGCGCCTCCTAACAGCGTACCCGCTGCAAAGATATAGGCATCGCTTTTATTCTTTATGCGGTACAAAACAGCTGTTAAAAGAGCGCATCCCAACCCCCAGACAATGCTGAAAGGCCCATAGACCACACTGCTGCGGCTCATCAGCCGCCCTGTAGTGGCAAGGCAGAAAATTGTTTCTGTAATATCTCCCAAAAAAGCTCCAATCAAAAACAAGCATACAAGCTTATAAAAACTGCATCCCCTGGCAAAAACCCCTGATTTTTCCTTTACCGCCACATGTTCTGCCAAAGTTCGGGCATCCAGCGCCGGAAAAGCGCTCTCCATACGTCTTGTAATTCTTCTGGTAATGGCATTTTCAAGAATGCCGGATAATTGCTCCATTCCTTCTGTCAGCTGGGAAAGCTGCTGCAATTTTTTCTGCATTCCTCTAATTGCAAGGGCTGTTCCAAAAGCATCCAGAATAAGCAGCGCCGAAAGGACCCAAAGCAGAGGAATTCCTATTAGCCGTGGAAGAAGCGATACCACAGAAGCTAAAAAGGGATTAACAAAATAAATCAGTAAAATGGCAAATACACCCCAAAGCGCCGAATATTTCAGACAGATATATCCCTCAAAATTAAAACGGATACCGGAATAATCCCACCATTTTCTGTGAAATACTTTCTCCAGAAGCGCCCCTGTTGCAAATTCTATAAACGAAGCTAATATTACGCCTCCCAGAAACAGAAAAAAAAGATTTCCTCTTAGTTCCGGTAAAAAAACGGTAAAAGCAGCCGCTCCGGTTCCATAAATTGGACAAAAAGGGCTGCTGACAAACCCTCGGTTAATAAACTTTCTTTTATAAATGGCTGCTGCACACACTTCTGCGCACCATCCTATAAAAGAGTAAATAAAAAAGAACCAGCAAATCTCATAAAATGAAAATACCATGATAACCTCCATTCTTGCTTAGCCCGTGAATTTGGGTGTAAGCACAAAGTTGCCTGTGAAAAATTTATTATTCACAGTAACCACTCTCCTCTTTTGTATCATCAGATTTGGATAGTTATCATGGTAACATAAAATTTACTGGTTTCCTAATTAAATTTTATTCTTGTAATAAGCGCATGCTATAAGATATGAAAAAATAAAAACATCCAGCAAAAAAAGTACAGCCTTTATAAGCACCTGTTCGTATATCCCCAAAATAAGTCCTGCGGCCATACATAAAAGCAGTGTAACGCCGATTGCTACTCCACAGGCTCTGTTTCTTATCTCTGCAACCCTTTCGTCAGAGTTTTCCAGACGCCCCTGTTTTAATTTTTCTTCATTGCCCATCATCAACAGATTTTTCACAATCAAAATGATACAACCCAGGCAAAGTCCAGTGCCAAAGCCACAGTAAACACCCAGGATATATTCCGGCAATTGTACGCTTTCATTTTTAGCTGCTATAAAAGCTGCTACTGCAATCATTACTCCCAGCAGCGCAACGGCTGCCATCCATATGTTTCTTCTCTTCAGCACTTTTCTGTATTCTTCATTATTTGCCGCCCTTGTTCCACATAATAGTCCTATAAATTTCATAAATTCTCTTCCTCCCTGTCAAAAATAAACATTTCTTCAATGGTTACGTTAAAAAACTGTGCAATCTTATGCGCCAGCACCAGAGACGCTTTATATTTCCCGTTTTCCAGAGAAATAATTGTCTGTCTGGTAACATTTACCGCATCAGCCAGTTCTTCCTGCGTGACTTTTTTTTCTTTCCTGTACTGTGCGATTTTCGTCTGCATCACTTCCATTCCTTTCCTCTAAACCAAAATCCCTGCTGCAAGCAGCTACCTGCCCTGTTGCTTGCGGAATTAAAAATATTATAATTTAATTGTATAGCATGCTTTACATTTTTAGTATAGTATACTTTACATTATTTGTCAAGTATACTTTACAAAAATTTAGGCCGCCATTCATTTAATGAAACGAGTGGCGGCCTGTGCCGATTATTCCTTTATATACTTTTCAATTACGCACTATTGTTCCCTGTCTTTTGTTCGGATTTAAGACCATAAAGTTACCGTTCCATCTTCCAGAAATAAGCACTGTAAGGAGGCAGCGTGCTTCCTCCTCCAAAATCATGAGTCTCTCCGCTGATTAAATCCTCTGCCAAACCGCATCCTGCGTCAAAATGGGCAACATAAGGCTCACTGTCTGCGTTGATTGCCACCATCACACGTTCACCTTCTGTCCTTCTTTCAAATATACATTGTTTGTTGGTAAGTACCACTGAGCGGAATGCGCCGTAATTTAACGCTGCCGATTCCCTCTTTGCTTTTGCCAGCCTGCTGATCCATTCGGAAAGTTCATTAAACACAGGCTCCTCAAAGCAGGCTCTAAGGGCCCCGTCGCCTTCCTTCTTATCTCCCTTTGTGCCCCACTCACTGCCATAATAAACGCATGGAATCCCCGGCATTCCAAAGCACAACGCATAGATAAGGGGCAGATGTTTTTCATTACTGAGAATACTTGCCACTCTGGTAACATCATGATTATCCACAAAAGACAACATATGCTTTCCTTTATATAGAGTCCAGTTCTCCGGTCCAAACTGCCGCAGCAGGGAATGGATAATTTCAAACATATTCATGCTGTTGAAACTTGAAAAAAGCCCTTTATAGCATTCGTAGTTGGTTGCTGAGTGAAGCATACTATCGTTAACCAGACGGTTATAATCTCCATGAAGCATTTCCCCAAGCAGATAAAAGTCCGGTTTCAGGCCTTCCGTAAAGCTGCGAAGCCTGCGCAGGAAATTTTCATCCAGACAATAAGCCACATCAAGGCGCAGCCCGTCAATATCAAACTCATCCACCCAATATTTCACCGCGTCCAGCAAATGGTCAACCACTTCCCCATTTTGCAGGTTCAGTTTCACCAAATCATAATGTCCTTCCCATCCCTCATACCAAAGGCCATCGTTATAATTGGAATTTCCATCCAAACTAATCCGGAACCAATGAAGGAACGGGGAACGTTCCCTGTTCTTAATCACATCCTGGAATTGGTAAAATCCTCTTCCAACATGATTAAACACACCATCCAGCACCACACGGATTCCGTTTTCATGAAGTTTCCTGCAAACCTCCTTAAAATCTTCATTGGTACCCAGCCGCGTATCAATCTTCTTATAATCCCTTGTATTATATCCATGGGTATCAGATTCAAATACCGGTGAGAAATAGACCGCATTTACATTCAGTTTCTTCATATGGGGAATCCACTCCTCAACTTTTCTGATTCTGTTTACCGGCACCCCATCATTTTCAAAGGGTGCCCCACAAAATCCCAGGGGATAAATCTGATAAAAAACACTTTCATAAGCCCACATATCTCTTTCGCCTCCTAACTTTCTCATAGCCGCTCTGTTAAACCTCATGCCCCGGCAAAACAGCCATCCAATCCCCTGAATGCCTTCCGGTTCCGGCAATTATCCACAGGCAGCCTTTAACAGTTTACCATATTTCTATTCCCCTGTATATGCTTCCTGCAAAATACATAAAAATCTGTTTTTCGTAGTACCCAATCAGTCAATATTAAGGGCGTATTCATTGACCATATTAGTATTTTTTCATTTTTGAAACATTCCTCCTGCAAATTTTAACTTTAAACCAACCACCTTCAATTTTGCAAAAATTGGGGAAAAAGCGGAGAAATCCCCAATTTCCACAGAGTTATCCACAATGACATACATGTCATTTTAAATTCTTCAATTATTTTTCCAAACAAAATCCGGCGTCAGTTTCCCGGAAATCCTTCATTTTACAACATTTTCCTTAGTTTTCAGTCAATAATTCCATTTATTAACAATTCATAAAAAAAATAAGCATGTAAAAGTTATCCACATACTTATTTGTCCACAATAAAAATTTATCTGTAAAATGGGGATATCTCCAATTTAAAGCCATTCATCCCAAAATCTCTCCACTCTCTTACCTATCCGAGAAGAAGAAACTATCTCAAAATCCTCCCATTCCCTTGGGAACATACTTTTATAGGAGGAATGAAGGAACCTTTCATCCAGAAGTACCACGATTCCGATATCCTCCGCCGTCCTGATCACTCTCCCGGCGGCCTGTAATACTTTGTTCATTCCTGGATATTTATAGGCAAAATCGAAACCATTATCCCCTTTTTCATCAAAATATTTCCTTAGAATTTCCCTCTCGCCGCATACCTGCGGAAGTCCGGTTCCCACAATTACAGCGCCAATTAATTTGTCATTCTTTAAGTCAATTCCCTCCCCAAAAATTCCTCCCAGCACACAAAATCCCAATAGTGACTTTTCCGCCTTTTCGTCAAACCGGGCAAGAAATGCCTCTCTGCCTTCTTCATCCATATAATCCTCCTGCAGCAGACATTCAACCTTTGCCCCCTCCGGAAACCGGTTCTTAAATGCCTCATACACATTCTGCAAAAACGCATGGGAAGGAAAAAAAGCCATGTAATTGCCTTCCCGCTGGCAGATAATATTGTGAAGATATGCTGCAATGTTGTAATATTCTTCTTCCGACCGTCTGGTGTATCTGCTGGTCACATCACTGGCAATAAACAGTCCCTTCTTCCGGGGATCAAAAACCGAATGGGCATATACTTCATAATCCTCCTGGTTTGCCCCAAGCAGACGCTTATAATACTGTATGGGGAGAAATGTGGCAGAAAACAAAATGCTGCTCCGCCCCCGCATCATACACTCCCGCAGATTCTTTGAAGGATTAACGCAAAGCAGCTTTATAATAAAGCTTCCATCTGCTTCCATCTGTGTATAAATCACATAGTTTCTGTCCATTTTATCATTAATAAGCAGAAAATGAGACACTTCATAGTAAAAGTCCAATATTTCCTTTTTCACAGCACTGTCTTCGTGGTCTTCCAGATAGGTTTCTATCAGGGCGGAAAGACGGATAAGGGCTTTTATGAAAGGAGCTGCCGCCTCATCCTCCAGACATACATAATCCTCACATTCCCGCTTCAACTCCAGCAATTCCCTGTTACACCTCTCCAACTGCCGATAAATTCTCATATCGTAATCTTTCATTGTCTTTTTAAGGGCAAGGAAATCCTCTTTTCTAAGAAGTGCACTGTACATTTCCCGTCCCCGCTCCACCAGATTATGGGCTTCATCAATCAAAAATAAATAATCTGCTTTTCCTCCTTCTGAAAAAAAGCGTTTCAAATATACATGGGGATCAAAAAGATAGTTATAATCACCAATAATCACATCTGCAAAAAGACTCATATCCAGTCCCATTTCAAAAGGACAAACCTTATGTTCCCCTGCACAGGCTTCAATTGCTTCACGGGTAAAACTGTCCGTTTGAGTCAATAAGTCATAAACAGCGTCATTTATACGGTCGAAATGCCCTTTGGCATAAGGACAGTAGTCCGGGTTGCACTCTGTTTCCCCCATAAAACAGATTTTATCCTTTGCAGTTAATGTCACAGACTTAAGCCGGAGTCCCTGCTCCCTTAAAAGCCGGATAGACTCCTCCGCTACCGTCCGGGTAATGGTTTTGGCTGTAAGATAAAATATTTTCTCCCCTAGCCCTTCCCCAATTGCCTTTACAGCCGGAAACAAAGTAGAAATCGTCTTTCCTACGCCTGTGGGCGCTTCAATAAATAATTTTCTTCTGTGATAGATTGTCTGATAAACATAAGAAGCCAGCTCCTTCTGCCCCTTCCGGTAGGTAAAAGGGAAGGAAAGCGCCTTGACAGACTGGGTGCGAAGTTCCTGCCACTCAAATTGAAAGTCCGCCCACTTCCTGTATTGCTCCATTACCTCTTCAAACCATTCCTCCAACTCTGCCATTTCATAGTCAAAGTGAAAATAGCGGATTTCTTCTGTGTCCATGTTGCAATAAGTAAGCCGCACCCTGATATTTTTTAATCCATTTCTGCTTCCATAAATATAGGCATAGCACTGGGCCTGGGCCACATGAACCGGAACTGCCCCTTTCATCTTATGGATATCTCTGTAGGTTCCTTTAATCTCATCTATTGTTACCACCGCCGCCTCTTTTGGGCTGTAAGCCGATGGCAACATAATACCATCCGCCCGTCCTTCAATATGGATTTCGTAATCCGGCGTTTTGTAAATATAGCGCAGAAAGACTTCCGCATGATAATCAGCGCCCATTCTGCGCTGTATCATACGGTGAATCCTTCCGCCTTCCTGCATAGCATTTTCAGCAAACGCGCCTCTTCTGTTGTCAATATTCCCGGAGCGGAGAACAAATTCCACCAGGCTCCTTACGGATATCTTTATCTCTTTCACTATGTTTTCCTCTGCGTACTCTGGCACTGCGTACACTGCCTGCCATTTATTCCCGCGAGCAATGCGTCAAGCGGATGCGAAGCCTTCCATTTGACGAATGCCGCTTTCCTGCTTCCCCAAAAGAGGGAAAAAAGAAGACTCCCAAAAAGATAGTACGCTATCTTTCTCAGGGAGTCAATCAGATACTTTTTAAGTAAATATTGGAGAATTGTCTTAAACTGCCATTGCAAGATTATTCATCATTTTTTCAAATTCAGGGTCGTATCCATTATAAGATACCGTAAGCGGACGGGTAAGATCCAGTCCCAGCACACCAAGGATGGATTTGGCATCCACAATAAATCTGTTATAAGAAACGTCAATGTCAAAATCACACCTTGAAGCCGTTGTAACAAACTCTTTTACTTCATCTAAATTTAATTTAATTTTACGCCGCATCATAACAATCACCTTTCCTTCTCCTTATATACGGGCTGCAAAAACGTTTTCCGTTACCTTGATGCAAGATTACCACCCAATTTCTAATTTGTAAAGTTCTTTTTTTAATACAATTTTCCAAATTCTGAAATATTATGGTTTTTACCTGCTTCTTTCCTGCCTATATTATTGGCAGAATATAAAGAAATATACGTTTTCATTTAAAAGGACGGTCCTGAAACTCTGTCATGTATTCCCGATACCTTAAAGGCAGCATATTCCGCTGGAGTTTTCTGTTTTTCCGTTCCTTTACTGCTATAGTATGAAAAAAACAGCTAAACAGTTCACTATACTTTTTTTCTCCCTCTGAAAAAATATGTTCTGTCTGCCGGATTTTATCATCACCATAAACAAGATACCAGTCTCTTCCAGCGGGATGCACAGCATAAATATCCCTTATTTCATCATGTATCACAAAGTTTTCCTGTGGAAGTCTGTCTGCAAAGTGGGGAACAATAAATGTAATCACATTGTTTTTGGGCCCCATTTGGGCAAAAAGAATTCCGCTTTCCAATTCTTTAAAGCGAAGGAACTCTACATGATAATGGGCTTCATTAGCCGTAAATCTTGCCAGTTCAAATACCCGGTGGATATATGGATTTTTAAGGTTCCCCATAACCTCTTTTTTATTTTTCATGGAAAGCCCTGCCGCCACAGTCCTGTAGACCGCTTCCGCCTTATCTGCCTCCCTGGAAGCTATTGCACGGCAAAGCGCCATATACCCCTCCCTTCCAAACTCCCGCATCAGCGTTCTCCCAACCTTTGCTGTCTTTTCCTTATCTGGCGTACATTCTTCGTAAACGGCAAAAAGCCTGTAATTATCTTCTTCCCCTAAAATAAGATGCACCTGTTCGCGGGGAAGCTTTTTCAGATATGCGTCATATATGCCTGTAAAAATTCCCTCAAGGGAATCTTCGCAGACCAGATAGTACTCTTCCATCTATCATCCGCCTCCTGTCTGTGACTTTCTCAAAGCACATATAAACTCAGAACAGTTCGCTTAAAGAAATCTCACATCACTTTTACATAAAAACATTAGGTAATTGCGAAACTCGTAAACTTGCTGAATATTCTGACAATCTATTCTGCGAAAAGCCTTATGCACCATGGAATCAAGACCATAGAAGGCAGGAGGGACGCTACCCGACTGTCTTCTGTCCTGCTGGGCTTGATGGAATGCACGGTGCAACAGGATTTGAGTGGAATATATTGTCAGAATACTTCCACAACTTCAAGTTCCGCAATTACCTAACATAAAAACATTTAACAGCCTTAGCTGCTTTCACAAAGAGCCTGTCCATCGTCAAATAATGACAGCTGCCTGTATGTCATACCGTCCCTGTCAAAGGGCAGCCTTTCTTTGTTGTCTATTAAATTCCGCACAATGTAGTCCTCCTCTACTTTAGTGGGATACATCATTTTCCCACTGCAAGTGATAAAGTACAATGCCCGCTTTAAGGTTACGCCAATCTTTTTCAAATCATCAAAATTCAAACTGCCGCATTTTCTGGCTCTTACAATTCTCTGGGCGCTTTTAACTCCAATTCCCGGCACTCTTAATATCATCCGGTATTCTGCCCGGTTGATTTCCACAGGGAATTGTTCCAGATGACGCAGCGCCCAATCCGCTTTGGGGTCTAAAAGCACATTAAAATTGGGCTTGCTTTCACTTAAAAGCTCCTGTGCCTCAAAGCCGTAAAACCGCAGCAGCCAGTCTGCCTGATAAAGCCTGTGTTCCCTCAAAAGCGGGGGACCGCCTGGAAGAGCCGGCAAATCCTTATCTTCATTGACATTGACAAAAGCAGAATAGTAAACTCTTTTAAGTTCAAACTTTTTATACAAATTTTCTGCCACCGTCATAATATGGTAGTCACTTTCCGGTGTAGCTCCCACAATCATCTGGGTTGACTGCCCTGCCGGAACAAAAGACGGCGCATTTCTGTAAACCACAATTTCATTTTTGTTCTGGGTAATCCCCTGTTGTATCAGACGCATGGGCGTTAGAATGTTTTTACGGTGCTTATTAGGCGCAAGCTTCTTAAGCCCCTCAGCTGTAGGCAGTTCAAGGTTTACGCTCATCCGATCCGCCAAAAGCCCCATCCTGTGTATCAGCGCCGGATCCGCCCCTGGAATCGCTTTTACATGGATATAACCCTGAAAACGGTAGACGGTACGAAGCTTATATACAGCCTCATACATCAGCTCCATGGTATAGGATGGACTGTAAAGAATTCCTGAACTTAAAAACAACCCTTCAATGTAATTGCGGCGGTAAAACTGTATGGTCAGGTCACAGACTTCATCCGGAGTAAAGGAGGCCCGTTTTACGTCATTTGATTTCCGGTTAATACAATACTTACAGTCATAAATACATTCATTGGTAAAAAGAATCTTTAAAAGAGAAATACACCTGCCATCCGCTCCGAAACTATGACAAATTCCCGCTGCCAGGGTATTTCCAATTCCAGTTCCATCCCCCTTGCGGCCCACACCGCTGGAAGAACAGGAAACATCATACCGGGCGCCAGCCGCCAATATACTAAGCTTCTCTTTCACGCTCATTTTTTCATTTGATTTGACAATAAGATTGCTTTCCATAGTCACGCCTCATATTACAAACATTTGTTGCGAACATTCGTTTGCAATATCATATCACAACATAACCAGAAAAGCAATAGATTTCCGAACATTTGTTTTAATCTTTGTAACAGTTCAGCCTTCGACTTCACTGTCACACCTAATAGTGTAAGGCTGAACTGTTACTAATCTTTTTTCATGTTTCTTTTTCCTGCAAAGATTTCTTAAACGCCTTCACCTGTGCAAGACGCTCTTTCACTTCTGCCTCTGCCCCCCGTCCTGCAGGCTGATAGTACTCTTTTCCTCTTAAAGAATCAGGAAGGCATTCCATAGCTGTAAGCTTTTCCTCTGTATCATGGGCGTATTGATATCCTTCTCCATAATGCAGCTCCTGCATCAGACTGGTCACACCATTTCTGATTTGAAGCGGTACCGGTTCAGTCAACATATTTTTTGCATCCGCCTTTGCCATGTTATAACCTGCATACAAAGCGTTCGATTTGGGCGCCATGGAAAGATAAACCACCGCTTGTGCAAGATTTACATCACATTCAGGCATTCCGTTAAAGTGGCAGGCCTGATATGCCGCCACAGCCAACTGCAGAGCCTGTGAATCCGCTATTCCCACATCTTCACTGGCAAAACGCACCAGCCGTCTTGCAATATACAAAGGGTCCTCCCCAGCCTCCAGCATTCTTGCCAGCCAGTAAATAGCGGCGTCCGGATCGCTGTTTCTCATTGACTTATGCAGTGCGGATATGAGATTGTAATGTTCTTCCCCATTTTTGTCATACAAAAGCATTTTTTTGCCAGTACACTGTTCTAAAATTTCCGCCGGAACCGTTATAGAACCGTCCGGCTCTATCCGTCCATTTAACACTGCCATGTCCAGCGTGTTTAAAGCCATCCGGCCGTCTCCGTCTGCAAACACTGCAATTGCTCTAAGCAGTCTTTCTTCTATATTAATGGCGCTTTTCCCAAGCCCACGGCTGCTTGAAAGCGCATTGTGCAGGAGTTGTATCATGTCCTGTTCGGTCAATGACTGCAGGACAAACACCTTACAACGGGATAACAAAGCTGAGTTAATCTCAAAAGAAGGATTTTCCGTTGTTGCTCCTATTAAAATAATGCTTCCCTTTTCCACATAGGGCAGAAACGCATCCTGCTGGGCTTTATTGAAACGATGAATTTCATCCACAAACACGATTGTCTTTATTCCCATCATACGGTGGTCTTCCGCCCTTTTCATCACATCCTTTATCTCTTTGATTCCGCTTGTCACCGCACTGAAATCAATAAACGATGAACGGGTCCTGTGGGCGATAATCCTAGCCAGCGTAGTTTTCCCTACGCCCGGAGGTCCCCAGAATATCATGGAAGAAATCATATCTTTCTCTAACATCTGCCGCAGCGCCCCTCCTGGCCCTACCAGATGTTTCTGACCAATATAGTCATCAAGTGACTCCGGCCTCAACCTGCTGGCAAGAGGAGCACTCATATTGATTTCTTCTGAAAAAAGTGATAATTGTTCCATATCTTCCCCCTGTTTTTCACAAGCACTTTGCGTCTGCCAGAATCTAATCTTAACAGTTCACTGTCATATTAGTTGGAGGAACGGGGCATAAACGGGATGATTTTCCTGGCAAGCTCCGACGCGCTCATGGTCTGCAGCCATACTTTTCCCGGCCCCGTCAGCGTGGACAGAAACAGGCCTTCCCCTCCAAACAAAATATTGGCAAATCCCTTTACCATCTCAGAGGAATAATTCACACTGGCTTCAAAGAAAGCAATATTTCCTGTATCCACTTTAATTTTTTCTCCGGCTGCCAGTTCCTTTTCCACAATGGTTCCATCCAGCTCCAGAAAAGCAAGTCCCTGCCCGGTATATTTCTGTAGTACGAATCCCTCTCCGCCAAACAGACCTGACTTTACGCCTGTCACATATGCGCTTAAGTTCACATTGGGAGTAGCGCACAGGAAAGAATTTTTCTGGGCAATATATTCTTTCCCGTTTCCTAATGTAAGCATCCTGATTTCTCCTGGGAAACTTGATGCTATTGTGATTTCCGCTTCCGGCCTCTGGGCCGTGTAGGTTGCCATAAAAAGACTCTCTCCTGCGAACATTCTTCCCATGCCTTTAAGGAAACCGCCCTTCATATTTGTTTCCATAGAAATGCCCTCCGACATCCAAGTCATGCCGCCCGACTGTGTGTAAATACTTTCTCCCTGCTCCATGGTAATGGTTACCGCAGGCATGGGATTTCCAAATACTTTGTAGTGCATAATACGCTCTCCCTTATATTAAATTTTTGCAATCTGCAGTTTTTTGCAGAATTGCTTTTATAAAACTATTTTGAAAAATTTTACAGTAAATGTCAAGAGGCTGATTTCCTGTAACCTGACGCCCAAAACAGTTTTATTTCTTCATTGTTCCATTTGGGCATACAATACGGGCCTGCCCTCTTTCCAGTCAAAAATACTGCTGGAAACATTTTCTATAGGAGTGGTCCCTGTTAATCCATCCATCTGCCATATATTCCAGCTAATAATATTTGCAGCTTTCCGAAGCGTACGTATGTCCGGTTTTCTCTGCCAGCGTTCCCTTGCGTGCTCCACAAAAGTCATCAGCAAGTTTACCCTGGCAATCAAAAGGCTGTCCCCATAATACTCATATCCATACACACTCTGTAATCCACGCAGGGCCCATTTTACCCACTGCCGCATATCTGTGGTATTTTCACTTACTATACGAAGTTTTCTGTCAAGAAGTCCAATTCTCTGTGTCACTAAAATCGGCTCCCCGGTAGCGGCATCATATCTTGAAACCAGATAGGGAGCTTCCCCGCATGTAATTTCCAGCCTGCGGGTATCCACATAATCCTGCCATTTCTTTTTTGCCGGAAATTTTATGGCACCTTCCACCGGAATCCATGTCTTTCCCTTCTGATAGTTAAAAACATCCTGATATCCAAACCACGCTTCATCACACAGATTATTCATCTCATTACAGACCCAGGCAGGCGTAAACACTTCAGCGCTTTTCCTGGTGCGCTCCGCCTGCTGTTCCAGCGCCTTACATATCCGGGGCTGGATTTTAATCCCTCCGGTTTCATTCAGCAGACTGACATCTATCTGACTTGCCGCCAAAAATCTATTTCCCAAAGTATGGTACATGTCTGTGGCCCATATAATATTTTTTCCTGTGCTCTTATCTTCCAGCAATATATCCATTACCTCCCGCACAGGGTAAGAATCCAGCCGAATCACATCTGTTTCTCCTATTTTAGTTCCGCTTCCACCATCCCAGGTGTCCGCTGTTTTTAGTTTAGTTCCGCATCCTTTTTTTCCATGTAGGGCTATTCTTTATATTGATAGCTGTCAGGAATTCTGATATACGCTCTTATATGTTCATCTATCTGACGCTTTATAATTCTTGATGTATTATCATCAAACGCATTTCCTTCTGCCACAGTGATTGTATCAGCGTCAGCCTCCAAGATAATGCCAATGTGGTCATGCTCCTGATTTATAAAAACCTTATCATAAATTACAATATCTCCTGCTTCCGGAACAAAACCGTCATCTTTCTTATGATACTCTATCCTGCTATCTCCAACTGCGTATTCTTCCCAACCACCACAACCTGCCAAAGAGCATGTTCTGCACTCATCAGGACTATACGGAATTTGAAAGCCTGCTTCCACGCAGCAATAGTAAACAAACGCTGCACACCACAATTTATCCGCATCCCTAATGTTCCATTTGGGAAAATATTTAATAATTGGTTCAATGTTTGAATCTTTATCCTTAAGATATCCATGAAAAGGAATTTGTGCTTTTTCTCTTGCAACTTCAGCCAGCCTTTTTCTTGTAGCGCTTTCCATAACTCCCTCCTAATTTCCTGTTGATACAATTGATTATAAAATAGCTGTCTGTTGTTTTCAAGGAATACACAATTCCTAAAAAAATTTTTCTGTAACGCGCATATTATATCATTCGTCTGGTAAAACCTGTTTTTACACTTATATCTGTTTGAGCTTCCCGGCCTTGAAAATTTGGATTTTATACAAAGGAGATATGTGTTATAATTAAAAATATACAAAGGAGCGTGCATGAAAGAAAAGAAAATACAATGGCATCCGGGCTTTGTGGCGGCCATGAATCTGGAGTTTTCAAAGGAAAGGGAAAGCCTGATATTTGAAAAAGAGTATAACCTGAATACAAAGCCGCTGGAAATAGATCTGCTGGTGATCAAGAAAGAGGTGTCGGTGAAAATAGAAAATGAAATAGGAAGCCTGTTCAGGGGGCATAATATTATGGAGTATAAATCACCAGGAGACGCCCTGGATATAGACGCCTTTTATAAGGCGGGAGCGTATGCCAGCCTTTATAAAGCCTATGGGGAAACAGTGGATGGGATAAAGGAGGATGATGTGACGGTGTCGCTGGTGCGTGAAACCAGACCGGAAGGACTGTTCAGGCACTTTAAGGAAAATCAATACGCCATATCAAATCCATATCATGGAATATATTATATTAGCGGAAGGGTGCTGTTTCCGACCCAGATAGTAGTTACAGGGGAGCTGGAAGAGGCGGAGCATATCTGGCTGGGAGCATTGTCCGGGAGGATGAAAAAACAGAGCATGGTAAGGCTGCTGGAGCAGGTAGGGAAGCTGTCAGGAAAGAGGGAGAGAGAATATGCAGATTCGGTCTTGGAGGTAAGCGTTGGAGCCAACAGAAATGTGATAGAAGAATTGATAGTCCAGCTAATAAATGTCAATAGAAAAATGAAAAATATTTTATCCTAAAAAA
>CANCXX010000006.1 GCA_947381965.1 uncultured bacterium | reverse complement strand
AAAAGAGAATTAAAAGCGGAATAAGGATTGTTTAGGCAGGGTTCATAATGGACTGTTGCCTTTTTACTTTCCTTAAATGCTATGCCGTGGGGGTCTTATAGGAAAATGCCGCATAGGAGTAGTAAGTGTGCCAAGTTGCCGGGCATTTTCAAAAAGGCTTAATCCTGCTGCCATTCTGAAATATTTTTGAAATATGCAAAAAGGCGGTTTTGTGATAAAATAAAAGAGAAGCCGTTGCTTTCGTGGGCTGACTTCTCTTTCTATTCTGCATCTACTCAAATTATAGCAAAGAGGTAGGTGCATTGCAATGACGAATGAGCAAATTGTCTGTGAAATTAGGAACGGTTATTCTGTAACGGATTATATGCAATTACTGTATGAAAGCAATCTGCCGTTGATAAAGAAATTCATAAAGCCATTTGCCGCCTATGAACCTATGGAGGATTTATTGCAGGAAGCCTATTTCGGATTATGGGAAGCAGTACAGCATTATGAAACGTCTGAAAATGTGCGGTTTATGACCTATGCGGAATACTGGGTAAAACAATCCGTACAACGCTATCTTGAAAAATGCGGCTCTACGGTGCGAATACCAAGCCATACAAGGCAGAGAATAAGACGTTACAAAAAACCGTACAGGAGTTAGGCAGAGTGCCAACAGACAATGAAATAGCTGATAAAATGCGTATATCTGTAGGACTGCTGCCGGAATTAAAAATATGGATGCAGGGGGTAGTTAGTTTAGACACCCCTTTAGCGGATGATAACAGCTTGACACTTGCCGATACCATACAAGCCGATTTTAGCCTTGAAGATGAAACAATAGATAAAATGGTATGCCGAACACTCTAAAAGTGAATTATGGGGCATTGTGGAGCGTTTTACAAGTGATAGAGAGAACCATATAATAAGGGAGATATTCATAAATAATCGGACAATGTCAGCAGTAGCCAGAGAGCAGGGCATAACCATAGAGCGAGTAAGACAGACAAAGGAAAAAGGACTGCGGCGGCTACAGATAGGCAAGGCAAAGTGTGAGTTATTAGAAAAATTTGATATTGTGGAAGCCGGGGCATACAGAAATAGTATGAATAAATTTAATGAGCATGGTTTTACTTCTACAGTGGAGTATATTGCTTTACGCCGGGCAGAATTGCGAGCAGAGTATGAAAAGCATAAAAGACAGGTGGAAATTATGCTTGAACAGAGAAAAAGAAAGTGTCTGTAAGTGTTCAAAAATAGATAAAAATTTAGATGCGTTACACACAAGTAGCGCACAAATAGCCCTTAAATCCCTATAAAATCAAGGCTGACAGTTCTCGTTGAGGAAGCGGCTAAAGAAGGCAAATTTCCGGTCTGACGAACAGAAACCACATCAGGCTATAGTTAAGGATAAGGTTGCTGTACAAACTGAAGTTCAATAACTACCCGGAAGTAATTGTAATAAACAATAATATTGTAGTAGATGATAGAATAAGAGAGGATGTAAGCGCCATGTGTAATTTGTCACAGGGAATTAGAGAAAAAGGCGGAGCAGAGAGAGAAGAAAAAATTATCTTGAATATGCACAGGGAAAGCTATACATCAGAACAGATAGCAAAAATAGTGGAGAGGACTATTGGAGAGGCAGAAGCTATCATCAAAAAGCGTGAGCCTGTACTGGCATAATCACAGCAACTTAATAACACAAGCAGTAAAGCAGTGAATTGCTTTTATTAGAGAAAACAATTTGCTGCTTTTTCTGTTTTCGGGAAGCAAGACAGTCATAACAGATTGCCTTTTTTCGCGCAAAGAAAGGAATATCAAATATGGCAGATGCAAAAACAGAAAAGCAGAAAGTAAAAGAAATCACTGACAAGCTGGAGGAGGGGTTAAAAGAACTTTTTGAGAGCGAGAAATACAAAAACTACCTTTCCACCATGTCAAAATTCCATAATTACAGTTTCAATAACACTCTGCTGATAGCTTTACAGCGTCCTGGCGCAACCTTAGTCGCAGAAGGCTACCAGGCATGGGAGAGGAATTTTAACCGCCATGTAAACAAGGGGGACAGGAATCTGTATCCTTGCCCCTGCCCCGTATAATATCAAGGAGGAGTGGGATAAGTTAGACCCTGTGACCGGGGAAGTCATGCTGGATAAGGACGGAGGGGCAAAGACTGCTTGGAAAGAAAATTTATTTTGTTCATAAAATAAATTGCAAAAATGGAAAACTACTAATATATAAAATATATGTACATATTTTACAAAAACATCAATGAGGGATGTGCATTTATTGATGAAATAATGAAATGGCATTAAAAATCTCTTGACATATTTTGTATAAATTGCTAATATATTGAGTAGAAAGAAACATTTGGATTGTTACTGTGTGGCAGGCAAAACCAGATTTTGTAAATTAATCACTGATGAAAAGCATGATTGATTTATAAAGTTTGGTTTTTTATTTGCAGGTTTCTTTTATATATAATGCAATGAATGTAGAGATACGCAGGTTTGGTATGGAAATTAGGAAGATCATCAACAATAACATTGTATCAAGTGTTGACCAGTTTGGCAGAGAACTGGTGCTAATGGGAAAAGGAATTGGGTTTGGAAAGAAGTCAGGAGACTTAATTGACGAAAGGTCCGTGGAAAAGATTTTCAGCATGGACAATAAAGATAATTTGGAACAGTTTAAAGAATTGCTTAAAAGGCTTCCATTAGAGTATATTCAATTGTCAAATGATATCATTTCTTATGCAAATTCGTCAATTGAAATTCGCATGAACCAAAGCGTATACCTTACGCTGACAGACCATATCAGCTTTGCAATTGAGAAATTTAAAGAAGGGGAAACTTTTGCAAATGCACTGTTTGAAGAAGTCAAGCTTTTCTATCCCAAAGAATATCTGGTTGGTAAATATGCACTATGCCTGATAGAAGAAAAGACAGGGCTGCGGATGCCTGATGACGAGGCGGCATCTATTGCGCTTCATTTGGTGAATGCAGAGTATGACTCCAGGATCAGTGATACCTTCAAAATGACAGAAATGATTCGGGAGATGATGAAATATATTGAAGAAAGAATGCCCCAGTTTCATGAAAAGTCTATGCACAGGGACTGGCTGGCCAGCAATTTAAAGTATATGGCTCACCGTCTTATGAAACATTCTCCTTTTAGAGAGACAGGGGACGAGGAGTTTCATAATATTGTCAGAGTTCATTTTAAAGAGGAATGTGTCCTTGTGGATAGTATGAATGAATATTTACAGAGTAAATATGAATGTTCCATGACTAAGGAAGAAAAAGCATATCTGGCCATCAATATCAGGAGAACAAGAGATTCTTATATAAATTAAAGCAATGAAATTCTGAGCGGAATGGAGGAAAAAACATGGGTTTATTTGATTTTATGAAAGGGAAAAAGGGGACGTCTCTGGGGGCACCAATAAAGGGGGAGTGTATTCCTATCAGTGAAGTGGCGGATCCAACCTTTGCGGAGGAAATTTTAGGAAAAGGGATAGCCATAAAACCTGCTGATGGCAAAGTTTTTGCACCTGCAGACGGCACCATAAGCACACTTTTCCCCACAGGGCATGCAGTTGGGCTGACCACACTGGATGGAGTGGAAATTCTGGTCCATGTAGGTTTGGATACGGTTCAGCTAAAGGGAGAACATTTTAAGGTTACAGTGGAAGCGGACCAGGAAGTAAAAAAAGGCGATCTTCTGCTGGAGGCAGACTTGGAAGAAATACGCAAGGCGGGGTATGACACGGTAACTCCAATGATTATCTGTAACAGTGATGAACTTACTGATATTAAATGTAAAACAGAAGGAACAGCAGATATAGGGGATGAAGTTATTACTTATGTCAAATAAGATAGAAGAGCCCAAAGAGCAAAACTGTAAAAGGAAAATGCTTCTGGTGGCTGTCTATAGAGAAAAATATTAATGTTTCGTGGCTAGGGCGGAACTGAAAAGACAAGGGGGTAAGTTATTTATGATGAAATATTTTCAGCGGTTAGGTAAATCCTTGATGCTGCCAGTGGCGTGTCTGCCAGTGTGCGGTATTCTTATGGGAATCGGCTACATTTTAGCGCCTGCAGCGATGGCTGGTGAAGTTGCCGGATTTACGGCAGGTGGTGCAATGTATACAATTGGACTTTTCCTGATCAAAGCAGGTGGTGCATTAATTGATAATATGGCATGGCTTTTTGCCATTGGCGTTGCTGTAGGAATGGCTGATGATGGCGAAGGAACTGCAGGTCTTGCAGGTCTGGTATCTTTCCTTATGATTACCACTTTGCTTAGCAGCGGTACTGTAGCAGGTCTTACAGGAAAGGAAGCAGACCCGGCATTTGGTAAGATTCAGAACCAGTTTATCGGTATTGTTGCAGGCTTAATCGGCGCTACATGCTATAATAAATTTAAAGGAACCAAACTTCCCGATGCACTGGCATTTTTCAGTGGCAAGCGTGCGGTAGCTATTGTGACAGCTATGATGTCCATCGTTGCATCTGCTATTTTGTTTGTAATATGGCCTATCGTATATGGCGTATTAGTAGCTGTTGGCAAGACTTTCTTAGGATGGGGACCTATTGGAGCAGGTGTTTATGCGTTCTTCAACCGTCTGTTGATTCCTTTTGGTCTGCACCACGCATTAAATTCTGTATTCTGGTTTGACGTTGCAGGAATTAATGACCTTGGAAACTTCTGGGGCAATACAGGTGTATATGGCGAAACCGGTATTTACATGACAGGATTCTTCCCGTTTATGATGTTCGGACTTCCGGCAGCCTGCTTGGCTATGTATCATACAGCAAAGAAGGGCAAAAAGAAAGAGGTTTATGGACTGCTTGCATCCGCAGCATTCTGTTCTTTCTTTACAGGCGTTACAGAGCCTATAGAGTTTGCATTTATGTTCCTGGCTCCTGGGTTATATGTTGTTCACGCTTTGTTAGCAGGTGTTACTGCAGCAATTACAGTTGCATTCCCTATTAGGGCAGGTTTCTCCTTCTCAGGCGGCGCGGTGGATATGGTGCTTAGTTCCTTTACACCTTTGGCACAGAATCCGTGGTTCCTGATTCCAATTGGTGTTGTGGTTGGTGTGCTTTACTATGCAGTATTCCGTTTTGTAATTACCAAGTTTAGTTTAAAGACACCTGGCAGGGAAGATGATGATGTGGAAGCAGAAAAGAAAGTAGTGCTTTCAAATGATAATTTTACAGAAGTTGCTAAAATTATCCTGGATGGTCTTGGCGGCAAAGGAAATATTAAGTCTCTGGACAACTGTATCACAAGACTTCGTCTGGAAATCAAGGATTACACGAAGGTTGATGAAAAGAAAATTAAATCAGCAGGAGTTGCAGGTGTAATGAGGCCCAGCAAGACATCTGTTCAGGTAATTGTAGGCACCAAAGTACAATTTGTGGCAGATGAAATGAAAAAGATGTTATAAGCTTTTAAAACCATAAAGAGAAAATGAAAATCCTAGCATACCGGAGGACCTTAGGGCCTCCGGTAGTAATATTTCTATGGTTATGATAAATTTTTTAATCCTTCAGGATAAACAATATGCAATTGTAATAGGAATAGTTTATTGTCATAATACCTTAAAATGATACAGGGAAGGGACTTGACCGGAGAGAATGAATTGAGGTATTATTTTTTAAAAGAAAAGGAGATGATTATCATGATTATCAAAAATGCAAGTGTATATACGGAAGAGGGAAGGTTTCTGCCACAGGATATTTTCGTAGAAGGAGATTGTTTTGTGGACTGTGCAGACAAGGTAAGTGATAAAACAGAAATAGATGCTTCCGGGTGCATGGCTATTCCCGGTCTTACGGACATTCATTTTCATGGATGTATGGGACATGATTTTTGCGATGGCACATTGGATGCAATTGATACCATGGCAGCTTATGAAGCATCCGTTGGTGTGACCACCATTGTTCCGGCAACGATGACACTGGATGAAGATACGCTTTATACCATCTGTAAGACAGCAAAGGAATACAGAGAGGGAGAACAAAAGGAAAAAAGAGCAAGGCTTTGCGGTATTAATATGGAGGGTCCCTTTGTCGCACCAAGTAAAAAAGGCGCGCAGAACGGAGCATATATAAGAACCCCTGATATTGCCATGTATGATAAACTAAATGATGCCTCAGGCAATATGGTTAAATTGATCGCCATTGCGCCTGAAGTGGATGGGGCAATGGAGTTTATTGAAAAGAAGCATGGAGAAGTGGTGATTTCATTAGCGCACACAGCAACAGATTATAATACGGCAGTATGTGCTTTTAAAAAGGGCGCCAGCCATGTAACACATTTATATAATGCGATGAATCCATATACCCATAGGGCGCCAGGGCTTGTAGGAGCGGCTGTTGACATGCCTGAAACAGAGGTTGAGCTGATATGTGATGGCGTTCATATTCATCCGGCGGCGGTCAGAACAACCTTCAAAATGTTTGGGGATGACCGTATTATTTTAATCAGCGACAGTATGATGGCGACAGGGCTGGAAGACGGTGACTATAGTCTGGGAGGACAAGCTGTCAAGGTGGTAGGAAATCTGGCAACGCTTGCTGATGGAACAATTGCCGGCTCAGCTACGAATCTGATGGATTGTATGCGGACAGCGGTTTTAAAAATGGGAATTCCTCTGGAATCAGCTGTAAAATGTGCGGCAGTTAATCCGGCGAAAAGCGTAGGAATTTATGATAAGTATGGAAGCATCACCCCTGGCAAGAAGGCAAATGTTGTTTTGCTTAAAAAGGAGGACCTTGCTTTGCAGCAGGTGATTTTAGAGGGAAATTTATTATAAAAGTTTTTAGTGCATAATAACAAACAATACGCAAGAGGAATAAGGCAGATTTGCCCTGTTCCTCTTCTTTTATGATTTACTTTGGAGGAAAATTAGTGTATATTTATTAAGGTGAGCAGAAGAAATCATTACAGTGGGGAACTGCCATGACATGTAAAGAAGCAGAAAAAATGATTCCTTTATTTCTTGAGGACGATCTTGATACAGATGATTTGAGAGAAGTTTTGGAACATATTGATAATTGTGAAGAGTGCAAGGAGGAACTGACTATTCAGTTCCTTGTGACAGAGGGGATGACAAGGCTGGAAACAGGTAATGTTTTTGACCTTAAAAATGAGCTGCGGCATCGTATGCTGGAGGCTGAACATTCTTTAAAAAGAAGAGAAGGCATGCAGTGGTTTTTGTATGCAATGGAAGGGCTTGTGGTGGTTGCCATTATAACTCTGGCGGCACTGCTAAAAGTTTTGTTTTAAAAGGAAAGAAGGGTGCAAAGATGGAAAAGCTTGTTTTGATAGATGGACATAGTATACTTAACCGGGCATTTTATGGGGTACCGGATTTAAGCAACAGTGAGGGCCTTCATACAAATGCAGTTTATGGTTTCCTTAATATCTTATTTAAAATTATGGAAGAGGAAGTTCCAGATTACCTTACGGTAGCTTTTGATGTACATGCTCCGACTTTCCGTCATGAAATCTATAAAGAATATAAGGGAACCAGAAAGCCTATGCCGGAGGAACTGCGCGAGCAGGTTCCGGTGCTGAAAGAAGTATTGAGTGCGATGGGAATTAAGATGATGGAGCAGGCAGGGCTTGAAGCTGATGATATTCTGGGGACTTTGGCTAAACGGGCAGAGCAGGAAGGAATGGCAGTTTCTTTAGTGTCTGGAGACAGGGACTTGCTTCAGGTGGCAACTGATACAATAAAGATACGTATTCCCAAAACCAAAGGTGGAAAAACGGAGATAGAAGATTACTATGCAGCTGATGTAGAGGCAAGATATCATGTGAACCCTATTCAGTTTATAGATTTGAAAGCGCTTATGGGAGATACAGCCGATAATATTCCGGGCGTACCCAAAGTAGGGGAAAAGACAGCCACAGATCTGATGTGCCAGTTTGGTTCCCTTGATAATATTTATTCAAATGTGGAAATTGTGTCTAAAAAATCCATACGGGAATCTTTGATTAATAATGAAGAAATTGCAAGACTGTCCAAAACTCTTGCTACTATCAATGTAGACAGCCCTATAGCATTTTCTTTGGACGAGGCAAAGGTGAAGGATTTTTTCACAGAAGAGGCATATGTAATTTTCAAAAGACTGGAATTTAAAAATCTGCTGTCCCGGTTTGAAAAAGGGGTGTCTAATGATAAAATTACAGCACGCTTTAGGATGGTTGAAGAGCTGTCAGAGGCAGAGGCTGTTTTTGAAAGAGCTGGAAAAGGGGAAAATGGAGAAATCGGAATTGCTATTTTAAAAGATGAATCTTCAAATGTTTTGGCGGGGATTTCCCTGTGTTTTCCTTCTGGAGAGTGTGTTTTTATCTGCTGTGAGGGTTTCCTTACAGAAAGATATTTGAAAGGTAAAATGGCATCCCTTGCGCAGCAGGGAAGCTTTTCCTGCGGGAATATCAAGAACGCTTATGACTTTCTGGACTGTAACGAGACAGAAAGGTTTTTTGATGTGATACTCGCATCATACCTGCTGAATCCTTTAAAGAATGACTACTCTATGGCTGATATTGCAAATGAACATTTAGGTCTTATGATACCGGAACCTTCCCAGCGTTTTGGAAAGACGCCGCTTCTTAAAGCTATGAAGGACAGTCCAAAAGAGTTTATGGAGTATGCCTGTTTTCTTGCCTATGTGAGTATGGCTTCAGCGCCAGTGCTTAGGGAAAAACTGAAAGAAGCAGGAATGCTGGAATTAATGGAAAAAATAGAAATGCCTCTTACCTTTGTGCTTTATGATATGGAAAGGGAAGGTATTTTAGTAAAACCGGAGGAACTGAAAGCTTATGGAGCTGCCCTTACAGGGCGGATTGCCGAACTTGAACAGAAAATATATAAAGAAGCAGGGGAAGAATTTAATATTAATTCTCCCAAACAGCTGGGAGAAATTTTGTTTGAAAGACTTGCCATTCCAGGAGGGAAAAAGACCAAAACAGGATATTCAACTGCGGCGGATGTGCTGGAAAAGTTGGCGGTTGACCATACAATTGCGGCAGATGTACTTGAATACCGGGGGCTTGCTAAATTGAAGTCCACCTATGCAGAAGGGCTTTCCGTTTTTATTGGTGAGGACAGGAGAATACATTCTACCTTTAATCAGACTATTACGGCGACAGGACGAATCAGTTCTACAGATCCGAATTTACAGAACATTCCTATGCGCATGGAACTGGGAAGAAAGATAAGGAAAGTGTTTGTGCCCAAAGAGGGCTGTGTTTTCATGGATGCAGATTATTCTCAGATAGAACTGCGGATACTTGCCCATATGTCAGAAGATGAACAACTGATTAATGCTTATAAAATGGATGCGGATATTCACAGAATTACCGCCTCCCAGGTGTTTCATATTCCTTTTGATGAAGTGACGGATTTACAACGGCGTAATGCAAAGGCTGTCAATTTCGGCATTGTGTATGGTATTAGTTCCTTTGGATTAAGTCAGGATTTAAGCATTACAAAGAAAGAAGCGGCTGAATATATTGAAAAGTATTTTGCAACCTATCCGGGAGTTAAGAACTTTTTGGATAAATCGGTTGCTGACGCAAAGGAAAAGGGATATGTGTCAACATTATTTGGACGCAAAAGACCAGTACCAGAATTATCTTCCAGTAACTTTATGCAGCGTTCCTTTGGGGAGCGGGTTGCCATGAATTCTCCTATACAGGGTACGGCGGCAGATGTAATTAAGATTGCTATGATAAGAGTTTACCGCAGGCTGCGGAAAGAAAAATTAAAATCGAAACTGATTTTGCAGATACATGACGAACTGTTAATAGAAACTGTGAAGGAAGAAAGGGAACAGGTTAAAAGAATTTTGGAAGAGGAAATGGGGCATGCCGCAAAGCTTTCTGTTCCTTTGGAAATTGACCTTCACGAAGGAAATGACTGGTATGAGGCCAAATAGGTAGGACATATGAAAGTAATTGGAATTACGGGTGGTGTAGGCTCAGGAAAGTCGGTACTGCTTGCCCATGTTTTAGAAAAATATAACTGCAGGGTGATTCTCGCAGATGAGGTTGCCCATAAGGTAAAAGAACCGGGACAGGAGGCCTATAAACAGCTGGTGGATCTTTTGTCCACAGATATTTTAAAAGAGGATGGCACCATACACAGAGACAAAATGGCAGCAAAAATTTTTAAATCAGAAAGCGTGCTTGAAAAAGTAAATGAAATTATTCATCCGGCAGTAAAAAATGAAATTTTACGACAAATATCCCAGGCCGGACGGGAAAAAAGAACAGATTTCCTGTTTATTGAGGCAGCGCTTCTTATTGAAGGCGGATATCTGGAAATTGTGGATGAAATGTGGTATATTTTTGCAAGGGAGGATATAAGGCGCAAAAGGCTTAAGGAAAACAGAAATTATACAGATGAAAAAATAGATGCCATTATGAAATCCCAGCTTGGAGAAGAAGAATTCAGGAAGAAGTGCAGTATAGTGATTGACAACAGCGAAAGCCTGTCCTTGGCTTTGCGGCAAATAGATGAAAAATTGGGGGAATATCTGTGATGGAAGGAAAAAGGTATGCGGGACCTTTGGTGTTCGGTCTTGATATCGGAACAAGAAGTATTGTAGGAACTGTGGGATATAAAAGCGGGAATCAGTTTATTGTAGTTGCCCAGCGTGTAAAAGAGCATGAAACCAGAGCAATGCTGGATGGGCAGATACATGATATCCATAAAGTGGGGGAAACCATTTCTTATGTAAAGGTGCAGTTGGAAGCAGCAGTGGGACGACGGCTGAGTGAAGTGTGTATTGCGGCCGCGGGACGTGTGCTTCGGACGGTTACGACTCATGTTGAGTATCCCTATACAGGGGATGGTGAAATCAGCCAGGAAGACATTTATGGACTTGTTTCTGCAGGCGTGGAAAAAGCGTATGAGGAATTTCTTGAAAAGAAAGAAGAAATGGCAGATGGGGAAACAAGATTTTATTGTGTGGGGCATTCAGTAGTCAGATATTATCTGAATGGATATCCTATGGGAAATCTGGAAGGGCATAAGGCGAGAACCATTGGAGTGGACTTAATAGCTACTTTTCTGCCCGATGATGTGGTGGATGGCTTGTATAAATCAGTGGAACTTGCGGGGCTGACAGTCAGCAGCCTTACGCTTGAGCCTATTGCAGCCATACAGCTTGCAATACCGGAACGGTTCCGTATGCTTAACATTGCCCTGCTTGATGTAGGGGCAGGTACCACAGATATTTCGATTACTAATGATGGATGTATTTTAGCTTATGGCATGATTCCTATTGCAGGAGATGCTTTGACGGAGGAGATTGCAAGGCATTGTCTGGTCGATTTCGCCACCGCTGAAAAAATTAAACAGGAAACAGGGGAGATGGAAAATATATCTTATACAGATATTTTGCTTTTACCCCAAACTATCAGTGCGCAGGAGGTCAGACAGGTGACTTCCGGTCTGATTGAGAGGATGGCATCCCAGGCGGCAGAGAAAATAAAGGAATTAAATGGGGATAAATCTGTCAGCGCTGTGTTTGTAGTTGGCGGAGGTGGAAAGATGCCAGGATATACGGAGGCGGTTGCGGATAAGCTGGGAATCGCAAGAGAACGTGTGGCTCTGCGGGGCGAAGAGGTTATGCAGCAGATTATTTTTGAAGAAGAAGTAAAGAAAGACAGTCTTTTGGTTACGCCTGTCGGTATCTGTTTAAACTTTTATGAACAAAGTAACAACTTTATTTTTGTCAGTTTTAATGACAGCAGGGTTAAAATCTATGACAATAGCAGACTGACAGTGGCAGATGCTGCTATGCAGATACAGTTTCCGAATGACGGATTGTTTCCCAAAAGAGGAAAGGCGCTTAACTTTACAGTAAACGGCAAACAGCGTATGGCAAGGGGGCAAATGGGAGAGGCGGCTGTGATTACCATAAACGGGGAACCGGCTGATATCTATTCCGCTATTCATGCAAATGATATTATTAAAGTGTTGGAATCAACGGCTGGGGAACCGGCACACCTTACGATTGGAGACTTGCCGGAATCCTCAGAGAGCCTTACTGTGTTTGTTAATGATAAAAAAGTAATTGTTCCCAAGTTTGCCAGTGTAAATGGGGTCCTGAAATCCAATTATTATGAAATTCAGGAAAAGGATGGGATAGAAATTCTGAATTATTACACCGTAAGTCAGATTGCAGAATTTATGGATATTATGCCAGACCCCCGTTTTAACGTGTATGTGAATAACAGGCTTGCGGATAAAGATACGCCTGTGTATGAAAACTTTTCTGTACTCTGGACACTGGAGACAATCCCATCTCCCATACAGGCGATTGAAGACAGTATTACGGAGGAAGATTGGGGAGAAACGTACCCGGCGGCAGAACAGGAGATGGAGGGGGAGCGGTCAGATTTGAATGACCGCAAAAAAGGAGGAGACAAACATACAGAAAAGCAAAAACCTACACCGGAACCAGTGGAGATACAAGTGATTGTAAACAAAGTGCCAGTGACACTTGGCGGTAAACCGGAGTATATATTTGTGGATGTGTTTGACGCCATTGAATTTGACCTGTCAAGGCCCAGAGGGATGGATATTGTTACTACATTAAATGGAAGGCCTGCCCAGTATATGGAACCTATCAGAAATGGTGATGTGATAGAAATCTTCTGGAAATAATTTAACAAAAATGATAAAGGTTGAGGTGCAGGATGAGAATTTGCAGTATTGCCAGCGGAAGCAGTGGAAATTGTATTTATGTCGGATCAGATGCAACACATCTTTTGGTGGATGTGGGAATCAGCGGAAAGAGAACAGAGGCAGGGCTGAAAGAACTGGATTTATCTATGAGGGATATTGACGGAATATTTATCACTCACGAGCATGCAGATCATGTTGCCGGACTGGGGGTTCTTGGAAGAAAATATGGCATACCGGTTTATGCGACCAAAGGAACGATTGAGGCAATTAAGAATATGTCTTCTGTGGGGGAGATCCCGGAGGAATTGTTTTGTCCGGTTTGTGCAGATGAAAAGATTATAATTAAGGATTTGGTATGTAATCCCATGAAAATATCCCATGATGCGGCGGAACCAGTAGCTTACAGGATTTCTCACGGAAGGAAGAAAGTAGGGATAATTACAGACCTTGGAAATTATAATGATTATACGGTGGAATCCCTCCGGGGAATGGATGCGCTTTTACTGGAAGCCAATCATGATGTAAATATGCTTCAGGTGGGGCCTTATCCGTACCATTTAAAACAGCGTATTTTAGGGGATAAAGGGCACTTGTCCAATGAGAGAGCGGGACAGCTTTTGTGCGATTTAATACATGATAAGCTGCAGGCGGTGGTTCTGGGGCATTTATCGAAAGAAAATAATTTGCCGGAGCTTGCCTATGAAGCAGTGCGGGTGGAAGTGACTATGGCTCATACAAGGAAGGAAGAATGGGGGAAAAAGGGCTCAGATATAAAGGCGGCGGATTTTCCCATGTATGTAGCATCAAGGAGCGAGCCTTCTCGTGTAATACATATAGCATAATGCTATAATATGAAAGAAAAGATTTAAACTTTTCACAGGCAAATTTGCGCTTGCGCTTAAACTCGTGGGCAAAGTAAGAATGGAGGATATTATGAATAAGACAATAATTACAGTAGTAGGAAAAGATACGGTAGGGATTATAGCAAAAGTATGTACATACCTTGCAGAAAATAAAATCAATATTCTGGATATTTCCCAGACCATTGTACAAGGATACTTTAATATGATGATGATTGTAGATACCAATGGAATGGAGAAGCATTTTGGAGAAATGGCACAGGAGCTTCATGCTTTAGGCGGAGAGATTGGTGTGGATATTAAATGTCAGAAGGAAGAAATTTTTGACAAAATGCACCGGATATAAGCAGGAGGGGATTACATTGATTAATTTATTTGAAGTAGTTGAAACCAATGATATGATTACCAAAGAAAATCTGGACGTCCGCACAATTACTCTGGGCATCAGTCTTCTTGACTGCATTGATTCAGACCTTACAAGATTAAACGAAAAGATATTCAACAAAATATTTGAAGCGGCAAAAGATCTTGTAAAGACGGGAGAAGAAATTTCCAGAGAATTTGGCGTTCCGATTGTTAACAAAAGAATTTCCGTAACCCCTATTGCACAAATTGGCGGAGCGGCCTGTAAAACAAAAGAGGACTTTGTTTCAATTGCCCAAACCCTTGACCGGGCGGCAAAACAGGTAGGGGTGAATTTTATTGGAGGTTATTCTGCCCTTGTATCCAAAGGGATGACCGCTGCTGACGAGCTTTTAATCCGGTCAATTCCTCTTGCCTTATCTTCCACCGAGCGTGTGTGCAGTTCTGTCAATTTGGGTTCCACCAGAACGGGAATTAATATGGATGCAGTAAAGCTGATGGGAGAAATTGTAAAACAGACAGCCGAAGAAAGCAAAGACCAGGATTCACTGGGTTGCGCCAAACTGGTGGTTTTTTGTAATGCACCTGATGACAATCCCTTTATGGCAGGCGCCTTCCATGGTGTAACAGAGGCGGATAAAGTGATTAATGTAGGCGTAAGCGGTCCGGGAGTGGTAAAAAATGCCTTAAGCCGTGTCCGGGGTGAAAATTTTGAAGTGCTCTGCGAGACTATAAAGAAAACGGCGTTTAAAGTGACCAGAGTAGGTCAGCTGGTGGCACAGGAAGCCTCTGCAAGGCTGGGAGTTCCCTTTGGCATTGTTGATTTATCCCTTGCACCTACGCCGGCGATTGGCGACAGTGTGGCGGATATTTTGTGTGAGATTGGCCTGGAATATGCAGGTGCGCCAGGGACAACGGCAGCGCTTGCCCTTTTAAACGACCAGGTAAAAAAGGGAGGCGTTATGGCTTCTTCCTATGTGGGGGGACTTAGCGGCGCCTTTATTCCGGTAAGTGAGGACCAGGGGATGATTGATGCAGTGGAAGCTGGAGCGCTTACACTGGAAAAACTGGAGGCAATGACATGTGTGTGTTCCGTAGGGCTTGACATGATTGCCATACCGGGAGATACGAAGGCGTCCACAATTTCCGGGATTATAGCGGACGAAATGGCGATAGGCATGGTAAACCAGAAGACCACGGCAGTACGTATTATTCCGGTAGCAGGTAAAGGGGTGGGAGAGAGCGTAGAGTTTGGCGGACTTTTGGGACGTGCCCCTATTATGCCGGTAAATTCTTTTTCCTGTGAAGCATTCGTAAACCGGGGAGGCAGGATTCCGGCGCCGATACACAGTTTTAAAAACTAAAAAATAAACACATTTTAGGAAAAAATTAAGATTATCCACATTGTTTCCCTTTTTATTGTATGCTATAGTTTGTAGTGTTAAAGCAAACTTAGAAATTATGAGGTATATTATGAAAAAGAATAAGAAAACGATACTAGCGGTGGCTCTTCTTGGAGCTGTGCTGATGGCGCTTTCGGGCTGCGGCAAAAAAGAACCACAGGAAGAGGGAGAAACAAAAGAATTTGTTTATGTTCCGGAATATCATGAAATGGATCTAAACTGTGATTACATATATGCGGCTACAGCGGCAGGGGATAATGTATTTATCAATGCGGTAGCCTGGGATGAAGAGAATGAAAACAGTCAGGAAATTCTGTATAAGTACAATATGCTTGAAAACAAATCAGAGCAGCTTCCAATGGAGCTTGACGAAAACAGCAGCGTTTCAGGCATGGCAATGGGAACGGACGGCAATCTTTTGATGGCAGTCAGCAGATATCTGTATGAAACCAATGAAGCTGGAGATGTAATATCAGATAGTTCTTCTATAGAGCTTTGGGAGGTTTCAGCCAATGACGGTTCTGTGATAAGTACAAGGGATATTACAGAACTTATGGGAAATTCAGAATATGCCCGTGTACAATATTTTTGTGTGGATAAAGATGGCAATTTTTATTTTAGTGATGGGGACAGCAATATTTATGTGACGGATAAGGAACTGAATAAGCTTTTTGATATTAAAGTGGATAACTGGATTAACAGTATGGTAACTTCCAAAGAAGGGGAAGTATTTGCTTCTTCTTATGGAGAGACAGGCTTGGAGCTTAAGAAGGTAGACCTTACGACCAAAAAACTTGGAGACGTGGTGGAAGGTTTAGGAAGTGGATACGGCAACAGACAGTATTATACTGGAAACAGTAAAAGTCTTTTGGTTGGTAATTCCGACCAGGTTTCCCTGTTTGACGTGGAATCAGGAACCCTGGAGGATCTTTACAAATGGCTGGATGTTGATATTAACAGTGAAGATATTAACTACATGGGAGAACTTTCAGACGGACGGATATGGGCGCTTACCAGAAGCTACAGCAATTCTTCAGAGACAAGGGGAAGCAATAACTATGAGCTTGTAACCTTAAACCGGAAAAATGCCAGCGAAGTTGCAGAGAAAAAAGAAATAGTTTATGGCGCGCTGTGGATTGACAGCGGTGTCAAAAGAAATATCATTGATTTTAATAAAACAAACGGGGAATACCGGGTAACGGTCAAAGAATATGGCACAGACGATTATCAGACGGGACTTTCCCAGATGAATGCGGATTTAACAACAGGAAATTGTCCAGATATTATTGATTTATCTGCTTTGGACATTAATCAATATGCAAGTAAGGGTATATTGGAGGATTTATATCCTTATATGGAAAAAAGCGGTATAAACAAGGAGGATTATCTTGAAAATATTTTAAAGGCATATGAAACAGATGGAAAACTGTATGGGCTTATTTCCCAGTTTACTGTCAGTTCCACCTTGGCAAAATCATCGCTGACAGGTGATATTAACGGATGGACACTGACGGAAATGCTTGATTTTGTGGAGGATAAGAACCCGGAAAACGTATTCCAGTATGGAAACAGAAACAGTATATTCTATTATTGTATTTATAATAATATAGATGAATTTATTAATTGGGAAACTGGAGAATGCTTCTTTAATGATGAAGGGTTTATAAGAATCCTTGAATTTGCCGCAAAATTCCCGGAGAAAGTTGATTATGATGGGGAGAGGGAAGGAATGTATTCCATGCTGCAGTCAGATAAAATACTTCTGATGCAAAATAGCATTTCCTCTGTTCAGGAATTTCAGATGCTTACAGGATTATTTGGAGAAAAAGTTGCTTTTGTAGGTTATCCTAACAGTGAAAGAAAAGGAAACCTGGTTCAGCCAAATGGCGGATGTATGGGGCTGTCTTCAAAATCAGAAAATAAAGATGGCGCTTGGGAGTTTATGAAAACCATGATTTCAGAGGAATATCAGGACAGCCTGATTAGAGAACATGGTAACTGGGGCTTTCCTATAAGGAAGGAAACTCTTGAGAAGCAGTTTGAAAAGGATATGACACCGGAATATTATGAGGACGAGAATGGAGAGAAGGTAGAACAGGCAAAGACGACCTGGGGATGGGATGATTTTGAGATGGAAATTATGGCAGCTACCCAGGAAGAGATTGACGCAGTGAAAGCGCTTATTGCATCTGCTGAAAAAACTTCCAGCAATGTCAACGATGAACAGTTGACTAATATTATTACGGAGGAGTCAGAACCTTTCTTTAAGGGTCAGAAGACGGCGGCTGATACGGCAGCAATTATCCAGAATAGAATTCAGATTTATGTGAATGAGAACAGATAAAAGGAGATAAAAATGTATTTTCCTGGGAAAAAGGGAAAAAGAGACAGCCTGGAGCTTAAACCATTAAAGATTGAAAAAAAATCAGGCAGTGGCACCCGAAGGTCGCGCAAGGGGAAACTGATATCCACAGGGTATCTGTTTCCCAGCGCCCTTGGCGTACTACTGTTTTTCGTGCTTCCTTTTATGATTGTGATTTATTATTCTGTTGTTGATAATCCCATCAGCCATCAGTTTGTTTTTTTTGAAAATTTTGTAATGGTATTTCAAAATTCGGCATTTCAGCAGGCAGCCAAAAATACGATGACATTTTCTGCTGTTGCAGTTCCTCTTGCTGTAGTATTATCCCTGTTTCTTGCAATGATGCTGGAAAGCAATATTCCCTATAAGAGCCAGTTCCGAACTTTTTTCTTAAGTCCAATGATGGTACCCATTGCATCTGTGGTGTTAATCTGGCAGGTATTGTTTCATTATAATGGTATGATGAATGAAGTTCTTGGATTTTTTCATCTAGATAAGGTAGACTGGCTGAATTCATCTTATGCGCAGGTTGTAATTGTAATACTTTTTTTGTGGAAAAATCTTGGTTATAATATGATTTTATTTATGTCCGCTTTAAGCAGTATCCCTAAGGATATACTGGAAGTAGCAGTATTGGAGAGCGCTACACCCTTTCAGATTTTTCTGCATATTAAAATTAGATATATGTCCTCGACAATTCTGTTTGTGACAATTATGTCCTTAATAAATTCTTTTAAGGTTTTCAGGGAAATCTATCTGTTAAAAGGGGATTATCCTTATGATACAATGTATATGCTGCAGCATTTCATGAACAATACCTTTAGCAGACTGGATTATCAGAAAATGTCAGCGGCAGCAATTATGATGGCGATTGTGATGGTAATTATCATAGGCATTCTGTTCCTGACAGAGAACTATTTTGGAAAGGATGTGGAAGGATGATAATACACCTTGACAAAAAACAGACAGATAATAACGCAGATTTGGAAAAATGGAGTAAAAGCGTTAAAAGAAAAAAGAAGATAAAGCATGCACGGGAACTTGTCAGGATTTCCTTGGCAACCATGTTTGCGGCTTGTTTTGCAGTTCTTTTTCTTTTACCTATTATACTTACAGTAACGAATTCCTTTATGTCTGCATCAGAGATTTCAGCCAATTATGGACAAGTGTTTGCCACTTCAGATACAGGCGGGAAAGTATATATTTCAGAGAAGGTGAACTTAAAGTTTATTCCTGATATGGTATCTTTTAGCCAGTATCTTACGGTTTTGCTTAAAAGCCCGGAGTATTTATTTAAGTTTTGGAATTCAGTGATACTTGTTGTTCCAATTGTAGCTTTTCAGCTTCTTGTGGCGGCAGGAGCCTCCTTTGGGTTTACCAGATTCCGGGGACGGATCAAGGAAATTATTTTTTTTGTATATATTATATTGATGCTGATGCCTTATCAGGTAACGCTGGTACCCAACTATTTGGTATCCCAGTGGCTTCACATATATGACACCAATTGGGCAATATGGCTGCCAGGAATTTTTTCACCTTTTGCAGTTTATCTGCTTACAAAATATATGCGGAGGATTCCGGTTGCGGTTATGGAGGCAGCGCAGATTGACGGGGCAGGGGAATGGCAGATATTCAGGCGCATATGTATGCCTCTATGTAAAGGAGCTATGTGTTCTATTGCAATTTTAATATTTATTGATTACTGGAATATGGTGGAACAGCCTCTTATTTTGCTGGCGGACCAGGAAAAACATCCCCTTTCCGTATTTCTTTCCAAAATCAATGCGGGGGAGATTGGACTGGCGTTTGCGGTTGCTACGATTTATATGGTGCCGCCGATACTGGTATTTTTGTATGGGGAAGATTATCTGGTAGAGGGAATTACTTATCAGGGTGGTATTAAAGGATAAAATGGAAAGGCAAGGGTGGAGAGTATGAATGAAAAAGAAGGGAAAAAGAAGAGAGAGTGGGTAAAGAACGCGGCAATTGTGTTTTTAACGATTATGCTGTTACTTACCTTTTTTTCAAATACAATTATGAATTATTCATTGCCTGAAGTGGCAACACAATATGTGCAGAGCGGCTCTATTACAGCCAAGGTAAGGGGAACCGGAAATGTGGAGGCTACGGACCCTTATAAGGTTATGGTTAAAGAGTCACGGGTGATTGCATCGGTGGCGGTAAAGCAGGGTGACACAGTGGAAAAGGACCAGGTCTTGTATTACCTTGAAGATACAGACAGCGAAGAATTAAAAAAAGCGCAGGATGAACTGGAGGAGTTGGAGCTTAATTATATGAAAGGTCTCTTTGGGAGTACTGTATCTCCGGAAATTATCGAAAAGGTGGCAAGCGGCAGAACAGATAATTTTGGTTCCTATCAGGCCATGGTGACAGATATGCAGGCGCGTCTGAATGAAGCGGAAGCGCGGGTTAAGGAATGTCAGGATGTAGTGAACAGTCTGACATTGCAGAGCACGGTTAATGAAAACAATGCCAGTGTAAATACCATTCCGGAGGAAAATGAGAAGTCACTGGCTTCATCTGCTCTTTCAAATGCGGAGACAGAGGAAGCAAATGCAGAGGCCGCCTTTAACAGAATGAAGACGGAAATGGTGGCAGATATAAATTACCAAATTACAGAAAAACAAAAGCAGATTACTGATTTGAAAACGTTAATAGATAAGGCGGAGAGTATTACCGGCTCAGTAACAGGTAAAGACGACGGACAGGGAGGAATAGATTATGTAGCAGGGGGGATTGATGTATATATTCAGCAAAGAGAAGCGGCGAAAGACGAAATACAAAATAAATTGAAGGCAATTCAATCTGCAGTCAATAAACCAGAAAATGGAAATCCAAATATAGGTGACAATATAAATGATTTAAAAAAATGGATAGAGGAAAACAACAAACAGGAAGATTTTAGTTTCCTTTTGCGTGACTATGACGCTGCTGTAAGTCAGTACGAGGTAGCGGTAAGACTGGTAAATGAAGCGTCTTCTCAGTTAAATACCCATGCAAGCAACGAGTCGGAGCTTGCAAGAAGAGAAAAGGAATTACAGGACCTTCAGTCGAGTTTAGCGGAAATAAATGCAATGGTTTACACGCCGGGGGACAGCGTGAAGGATGCCAAGGCAAAACTGGAACAGGCAGACAGGAACCTTACAGATAAAAATAATGCCAATAAACAGGCATCGGTGGTTTATCAAAACCGAATTGCCAACGCCCAGGCAGCCCTTGACAATGCCAAGGCTGTCTATGATCTGTTAAAAACAGAGCAGACAGAATTATCAGAAGACATTAACGCGGAGCTTGATTTATCCAAAGCAAACAGGGATATAGCTGATAAAAGGGCAGAAATAGCAAAACTGAAAGAAAAATCTGTTGGCTCCACCATTACGGCGCCTGTGGCTGGAACAGTAACCTCCCTTGCTTATACCGCAGGAGAAACTACAGAGCCGGAAAAAGAGGCGGCAGTTTTGCAGGTAGAGGGAAAAGGTTATACCATGTCTATCTCTGTTACCAATGAGCAGGCGAAAAAAGTACAGGTGGGTGATACGGCGGAATTGCAAAATTCCTGGTATTATGATGATGTACAGGCAATCTTGTCAGCTATAAAGCCGGATCCCAACAATCCGGGAAAGAATAAGCTGCTGGAATTTAATGTAAGCGGGTCCAGCATTCAGGAAGGACAGGCGCTTAACATTTCTATTGGACAGCGGAGCAGTGAATATGAGTTTGTGGTTCCTAACAGTGCCGTTAGGGAGGATAATAATGGCAAGTTTATACTGATAGTGGAGTCTAAAAGTAGTCCTCTCCGTACCCGTTATATTGCCACAAGGGTAGACGTGGAGGTTCTGGCTTCAGATGATAACAATACAGCCATATCAGCAGGTCTTTATGGATATGAATATGTAATCACCACATCCACAAAACCCGTGGAAGCAGGAAAACAGGTCAGGCTGAATGAGTCGTAAAGGAAACAGTATTTAGGATAGGGGAAGAAAGGAGGAAATCTATGGCTGTGAGGATCAGGGATTGGATACATGGGTTAACAATAAAGCAGGTAGTGTTTTCTCTTATCACAATTTTGTCCCTTATCATATTTATTATATTAACGATATGGTCCAGTCACATGGTAAAAGGATTAATTGATCAGCAGGCGGCTTCCCGCTGGGACCCGGAGGGTGGCAGTGCCCAGATAAGCTGCTTTCTGGCGGAAAATGTGGAAATGGACGAATTTAAAATTATAAGCTTTGAAAGACAGCTGGAACAAAGCCTGCTGGAGGTTTTGCCTGCAGATGAACAGGGCGGAGAAAACGGCAAAAGACTGTTTATTGATGCCTACAGTTCTCTTGGCACAGCTACATTGGTGAGCGAGAAGGGAAAACTTGAGGCTTCAGCAGTTGGCATCGGCGGTGATTTTTTTCTGTTTCACCCACTGCAGCTGGTATCAGGCGGATATTTTTCAGGGAATGACCTGATGAAAGACTTTGTTGTTTTGGATGAAGATGCTGCATGGCAGCTGTTTGGCTCCAGTGATATTGCAGGAATGAGCTTGATGATTGGGGGAGTTCCTCATTATGTGTCTGGTGTGGTAAAAAGACAGGAGGGCAGGTTTGCAGAAAATGCCGGACTTGACAAGACAATTGTCTATATGTCCCATGAAAGTCTCTCTGCATATGGGGAAAGTGATGGCATCAGTGTCTATGAAGTGACTGCACCTAATCCGGTAAAAGGTTTTGTCTATAACTGTGTGAAGGAAAAGCTGGGAGTGGAAGAAAATCATATGATTGTTGTAGAAAATTCTTCCCGTTACTTGCCTGAATCCTTAATTCCTGTTATTCTTAATTATGGAACCAGATCCATGCAGAATGCAGCCGTGAAATTTCCCTATTGGGAAAATATAGCGCGGGGGTGGGAAGATGTGAAAGCAATGGTATTCTTATTCCAGTTTTTGTTTTTAATGGTTCCTGTAATAATTATCACCGCTTTTCTGGTATCAAAATGGAGAAACAGAAGTTTTACGTGGAAAGACGTGGGTAATTTTATATTAGACAGTAAAGATAAAGTGGTGCGGAAAATACAAGGGGAGAAAGATAAGTGGGAGCATTTTTAAAAAAGGTGTAAATAGGAAAACAGCGCTTTAGGTATGGATTTGCTGTCTTAATTGGAGCGAGGGGGTTGTATGAAAAAGTTTCGAATTGTTTTGGCAATATGTTTGCTTACATTCCTGTGTCTTTCAGGATGTGGAGACAAGAAGGAGGAAGGAAGTGAAAAAGCAGGCAATATTGCGTCAAAGGATTATGTATATAAGGCATCAGAGATTGATCTGGGGCTTGGGGTGGATGAACAGATAAACCGCCTGTTCCGGGTTGGAGATGATATATATGGCTACGGTTACAGCTGGAATGAAGAAGGAAATAACACGGTTCTTCTTTATAAAATAGGCAAAGAGGGGGCCACAGAAAAAAATTATAGTATTGCTTTCGAATCAGATACCAGTTTTAACTGGATTAATATGGACAGCGAGGGAAATCTTTATGGTATAAAGAGTGTGTCCCGTCAGATAAGTGGTACAGGATCAGAGACAGAGGAATCAATTGATGGAGAAGGCACAGAAGAATATGTTGAGGATTATTATCTCACAAAGATGAATATGCAGGGGGAGGAAGCTTATTCTGTATACTTGAATGAAATATCAGAAATAAAAAAACTACAGGAAGAAAATGGATATCTTTATATTAATAATTTTATTTTCAACCAGGGAAAAGCAATTTACTTGATTATTTATGGAAATTTGCTGAAGTTTGACATGGATGGAAATTTATTGGAAGTATTTTCAGAACGTGAGGAGCTGGAAAGAGCAGATTACATTAATACGATTGATGGCAAAACAATAGCAGTTATTTATGGTGACACGGGAATTTCTCTTGCCACAGTGGATTTGGAAAAAGGTACCTTTGGGGAAGAATATACAATTTCTGGTGTTTCTTATGAGTATTCTTTTTATCCGGGGGTAGGATATGATTTATATCTGGTTAATATGTATGGGCTATATGGCTATAATCTGGGGGATGCAGATAAAACCCAGCTAATGAGCTATATTGATTCGGATTTTGATTTTTATAATCTCTATCAGGTAATGGGAATTACTGACAAAGAATTACTGGCAATGTATGATGATCCGGAAGACGGGGAAAGGGTACTTGCAAAGTTTACGAAGGTTCCTCCGGAGGAAGTGAAAGAAAGACAGGAGATTACCCTTGCTATGGCATATACCGACTGGAATGTGCGCCGGGAAGCGGTAAAGTTTAATAAATCAAATGAAGCATACAGGATCTCAATTTTGGACTATGCTTCTCTTTATAGTACGGAAGATGACTATAAAGCCGGTGTTAAGCAATTAAATACAGACATTGTATCCGGAAAGATACCAGATATTATTCTTCTGGACGATGCAATGCCTGTTGACAGTTATATTAATAAAAAACTATTTGAAGATTTAAAACCCTATATAGAGCAAGACAGCGCGTTGGACATTAATGGGTTTATGCCTAATATTATAGAAGCCTTTTCTGTGGACGGAAAGCTTTATACTCTTGTGCCATCTTATACATTACTTACCATTATGGCTAAAACGGCTGATGTGGGGAATGAGCGCGGGTGGACCGTGCAGGAAGTGAAGGACTTGCTGGCATCAAAGCCGGAAGGAACACAGTTTCTGGCAGATGTAACGCGAAATGAAATGATGGAACGATGTATTACCATGTCGGGAAATCAATTTATTGACTGGGAAAAAGGAAGCTGTAATTTTAATTCCGATGAATTTATTCAGATGCTGGAGTTTATCAGCACTTTCCCGGAAGAGATAAACAACGATATATGGATAGAAGATGAATACTGGAATAATTATGAAAGTATGTGGCGGGAGGGAAAGGTTCTTGCACTTGCCACAAGTATAGGTGATTTCAGAGGATATAGTTACACGGAAAAGGGTACCTTTGGGGAAAAAGTTACTATGATAGGATTCCCATCCTTTAACGGGGAGGGTTCAGTAATCCAGCCGGGACAGCAACTTGCCCTTTCATCAAAATCAAAATGCAAAGAAGGCGCGTGGGAGTTTTTAAGAGTGTTTTTGCAGGATGAGTATCAGGAAAATATTTATGGCCTTCCCATAAGCATTAAATGTTTGGATAAACTGGCAGCAAGGGCAATGGAAAAGCCATATTATATGGATGAGAACAATGAAAAGGTAGAGTATGATGACACTTATTATATAAGCGGTGTGGAAATCGTTATCCCTCCAATGACAGCCCAGGAGACAGAAGAACTAAAGGAACAGCTTTACAGTTTTACACAGGTATATAAATTTGACGAGGCTTTATTTAATATTATTAATGAAGAAGCAGCTCCCTATTTTGCCGGACAGAAGAGTGTCAGGGATGTGGCAGGCATTATTCAGAGCAGAGTACAGATTTATGTGAATGAAAATAGGTAAAGTGTAAGATAATCCTATTTGCAGGAGGCGTACATGATGGATCACATTAAGCGTAACAGCTTGTACTGGTCACTGCTTAAAATCGCGATTCTGCCAATTTTGCTGCTTGCATTATTGATAACCATATTCAGTACAAATAGATTTGCAGATTCCGTGAATGAAGAAGTAAAGCAGGGGCTGAAAGACTTATGCAGTATTGTACTGTTAGTATACGACAATCTGTATGAAGGCGATTATCATATTATACAAAAAGACGGAAAGGAATATCTGTTTAAAGGCGAATACCAGATAGACGGCCATTATGGTGTTATAGATGAAGTAAAGCGGAAAACAGGTGTAGATGTGACTTTCTTCTGCCAGAATGTCCGGGCAGTAACTACCATTATGGATAACCGGGGGCACCGTATGAATGGCACTCTGGCAAGTGACGAGGTGACGAAGGAAGTGCTGGAAGGAAAGGAAGAAGCATTTTATTCACGGGTATCTATTAATGAATCAGATTATTACTTTGCATATTATGCTCCTTTAAAAAATTCTGATGGCGACTGTGTGGGAATGATTTTTGCAGGAAAATCTTCGTCTGATGTGGAGGGACTTGTTCGGGATGTGGTAAAGCCTATTTTGTGGCTGGCTTTTTTTGCAATAATTGTGGCAGGGTGGTTTACAATAAGCGTATCCAAAAAAATGGTTGGTGCAATCCGGGAGATAGAAACTTTCCTTGGCAAAATTTCGGGCGGAGAGCTTCATGCTGAACTTGATTCATCTGTCTTAAAACGGAGCGATGAGATTGGAGAGATGGGGAAGCATGTAATAAGAATGCAGAAGTCTCTCCGGGGATTGGTGGAGCAGGATATTTTGACTGGGCTTAATAATAGACGAAATGGGGAAAAGCTGTTATTAAAAACACAATATAATTATGTAAAGTCACAGGTTCCCTATTGTGTTGTGATAGGTGATATTGATTACTTTAAGCGTGTGAATGATACATATGGTCATGAATGCGGGGATGTGGTGCTTCGGGAGGTGGCACAGCAATTAAAAGAGCATATGGAAGGAAAGGGATTTGTCGCCAGATGGGGCGGCGAAGAATTTCTTTTGGTTTACGAGCGTTGCCGTTTAAACCGGGCAGTGCAGCATTTGGAGCAACTGATGGAAAGCATACGGAGTACTAAAATCAGCTACCAGGAGGAGAAAGATATCAGTATTACCATGACTTTCGGCATAGTTGAAGGGAATGAAGAAAAAATCAACCATATCATCAAAAATGCCGATACACGGTTATATTATGGAAAAAACAGCGGGCGGAATCAAATTGTGCAGTAAAGATGTCCGGTAAATTCCTGAAAAAGGCTTTCTTCCTGTTTCCGCATAAATAAAACAAGGTCATTATGTCCAAATGAAAATTGGAAATGGATACTTCCTACATAGGAGTCAATTATGTGTACCTTGATATGCAGTGTGCCATCTGTAAGCCAGGCGCCGCTGGCGGCATAGTATAAATTGTATATGGGAAAGAAACCTGTTTCCATAAATCCTATACCAAATGAAAAACTATATTCTTTTTTTGAATAAATAAAGCTTAAGTTCCCGATAGATGTCTGGCTGTCGGGAATTTTTTTTAAGTGTAAGGTTAAACTTGCAAATTTCGTATTTTCATTTTGTACATAAAATGTCTGGCCATTTATATGACAGGCTGCTTCTGGAGCAAGATAACTGGTAAGGGGTTTAATTTTCAGGGTGGATATTGTTTCATTTAGCTTTTGGGCGTTTTTTGGACACAAAAAGGTTTTTTGACCTATGTTAGGAAGGATTTCTTCGTACAAGGCATCATAAATTTGCTGGTTTCCGCCACCAATTCCCTGTGTGTCCGCAGTAGTAACACAGATTAAGTCATATTCAGGAAGAACGATAATAAGCTGGCCGCCCATTCCATAGCATGTGAATCCATTTTTCCCATTACGCCAGAACTGCATGCCATAGCCATGGGCTTCTTCAGGAATGGGAGCTGTAACACTGTTGGCGCTTAAACAGGAAATGGCCATTTCAATAAAAGAGGGCGAAAGAAGCTGTCTGTGGCATACGTATCCTCTATGGGCAATAAAATAGCCAAACTTCATCAGATCAAGAGAAGTGGCAACCAGGCCGGAGCCTCCCATGGAAACACCAAAAGGGTCTTTGAGCATATAGGAGCTTTCCGAAAATCCAAGGATATCCAGCTTTTTCTTTATATAATCTAAAAGAGACATACCGGATAACTTTTCAACAAGGGCGCAAAGGGTGTGTGCGGAAGAGGTATCATAGTGAAATATCCTGCCGGCAGGGTGTGTGGGAGGTGTGGAAAAAAAACTTTCTATCCAGTCTTTACCAGGATTGGCTTTGTATGTGGTGGCAGCATGACAGGAACGCATCATAAGCATGTCCCTTATGGTCATGGAGGCAACCCAGGGATGCACTTTTTCAGGCAGCTTTTCAGGAAAATATGAAGCAATCCTATCATCAAGACAAAGTTTCCCTTCTTCAGCCAGCAGTCCAATGCCCACAGCGGTAAAGCTTTTACTGATGGAAAACATCCGGTGAAGACTTTCCGCCTTTAAGGGGGCATAATAACCTTCAAAAATCAGCTTGTCATGATGTAAAAGCAGCAGACTGTGCATAGGAATCTGATGTGTTTCCAGTCTTTTTATAAACTGAATCATGCTGCCACTGGGAATACCGGTTTCCTCTGGCAGGGCTTTTTTAAATGTAAGCATAAGCTGTCTCCTAAATTTTTGGACTTAGAATGTATAGAAAATCTGTACATTCCTTAATAATATAATACATTTCTTTTATATATGTGAATTGTAATAAATTAACAAAATTTTCCTGTTTATATATAAAATAATGTTTAAAAATGATAAATAGTATTGTATAATAAAATTAATATTTGAAACTTGGGGAGGAACAAGAATGAAAGAGAGTAAAATGGGGAAGTCGTCTGCCTTTATGATTTTGGGGATACGTAATAAGATTGTGGTTTGTTTTCTTGTCCCTATCATTTTTATGGTGATAATTGGAGTATCGGCTTATTGGAAAGCAGCGGAAGGGTTAAGTGAAAAGTTTCAGGAAGCTACTGTCCAAACGATTGGAATGGCTAAGGAATACATAGAAATGAGCTGTAACTTTATTAAAGCGGAAGGCACAAAGTATGCGTTTGATACAGAGGTGGTCAGCTATGTGAGAGGAAGTCTTGAAAAAGATCCGGGACAAAAGCTGAAGGTGTCAAGTAATATTAAGTCCGGCATGCTTTCCTCGCAAACAGCTAATCCATTTATTAATAATATACATATTGTACCTAAAGAAAAAACACATATACTTACAACAGGGTCCCGGCACACCGTCAGAGGAATTTTTGACGAATATATGGAATCAGTTGCCTCTCCTACATACGGGATTGTCAACTGGATAGACTCTCACCCGCTTTTAGACGAGGCCCTTGGAATTACAGATGACTATTACATTTTATCTTATGAGGTAATGACACAGTCTAACAGCGGATGTGTGGTAATTGATATCAGTATATCTGCAGTTTCAGATTTTATCAGTGGTCTTAATCTGGGAGAAGGCAGTATTGTCGGATTTGTGACAGAAGGGGGCAGAGAGGTGATTTCAGAACAACTTACAAAGGGACAGGAAAGTGTTCTGAAAGAAGGAGAAAGTGTATTCTGGGGGAAAGACTTTTTCCAGGCGGTAAATGCAGAAAATGCAATGGGAACGACGGAAGTAAGCTTTCAGGGGGAAAGCTATCTGTTTATATATAGCAGAAGCGATTTGATTAATGCCACCATATGTGCGCTGGTACCTATGGGAGTAGTTACCAATCAGGCAACAGAGATTAAAAATCTCACAGTGATGCTGATCGTTTTAGCCTGTGTAGTTGCCATGATCATCGGCATAATGGTGGTGGCAGGCATTCAAAGTAATATGAAGAGAATATCCGGTAAATTTGGTGAAGTGGCCAAGGGAAATCTTACTGTGGAGATTGCTGCGAAAGGACATGATGAATTCAGGAGTCTGGCTGGTTCAGCGACCAATATGGTGGCCAATACCAAGAAGCTGGTAAACAAAGTAAACAATGCAACGGGGCAGCTTGAAGGTTCCGCCAGAGAAGTGGAAGAAGTATCAGGCGTAATTAATGAGTATTCCCAGGAAATTACGGAAGCAATTGATGAAATAAACAGTGGAATAAGCAGACAGTCAGAGCACGCGCAGGAGTGTGTGATGCGGACAGATGTTCTTTCTAACGAGATACAGGGCGTTACCAGAATTATGGAAAGGGTGGAAAAGCTGGTTGACGAAACGGAGGGCATGATTGGTAAAGGAATGGAAATCGTTCAGATTTTGGGTGAGCGGGCAGAAGAAACTACGGAAATTACGTCCAAGGTAGGTGAAAGCATTGAATCCCTGCAGAAGGAATCTGAAGTGATTAATACCTTTGTGGAGACGATTAATTCTATTTCACAGCAGACAAACCTTCTATCTTTAAATGCTTCTATTGAGGCGGCCAGAGCAGGGGAAGCAGGCAGAGGATTTGCGGTGGTAGCGGAAGAAATCCGGAAACTGGCAGATGACTCAGCGAAAGCGGCAGGCGAAATAAGAAATAAAGTAACCCATATTATGACCCAGACGGTTAATAGCGTGGACAGCGCCAGCCAAGCTCAGAGTATGGTTGCTTTGCAGGCCGATGCAGTGGAAAAAGTGGTAAGCGTTTTCGATTCCATGCACCAGCAAATGATGCAGTTAGTTGATGGACTTAAGGAAATTATGGCAAGTATGGAGAAAGCGGATGAAGAGAGAAGGGATACGGTGCAGTCAGTTCAGAATATTTCCAGTATTATAGAAGACACAGCAGGCAGGGCGCAAATTGTCAGAGAAATTGCAGATAAACTTCTTGCCAGTGTTGAAAATCTGAATGTGACAGCAGATGGGCTTGGAGAAAATATGAAGGAGCTAAAATCTGAAATTTCCGTATTTAAGATTTAAGAAGATGATAAAACCCAGAACAGGAAAACAAAAGAGGTAATGTAACCTTTTCCTGCTCTGGGTTTAAATATTAATAAAATCAATTAATTTAAAAGATCATTTTATTATTATGAATATAATACATTTCTTCCGGCCTGGGCAACGCCAATATAGGTTTTGCCTGTATTAAGCTGGATCTCGTTTCCGTTATCATCATAGTACCTGGTAGGAGCATAATCAGAGGTTTTGGTCCAGGTAATATGAATGCCCTTTCCTTTGGTAAAGTAATATCCGTCGCCAGTTGAATCAATAGTTTGAAAAGCAAGATATCCTTTTGCGTCCCGTTTGGACCATTTGGTGTTTTGGATGATTACATTGGCAAATGTTAGCTGGCTGCCTGTAAGACCGTCTACCTGCGGGGCGCCATGGATGCTTTTAGCGTAAAGACCAGTTTCCGGGTTGTAGGTAAAATAGCTTTTGGTATAAGTAAAGATATTGGACAAATCAATTACATTGCCAGGGACAGCTCCTGCATACTGTTCCAGAGTGTTTGTCCCATCTGCAAATTTAAAATGGGAAGCGTTATAGTATTCTGGTCTTGTAGTCAGAGAGTAGCCCAGGCTATTACAGGCATTGGTGATGCCCTCGCCGTTAATGTAGGCATTGTGCGGGGCTTTTCTGTCATTGGTACGGAAAAAGTAGGAGGAACCGGGATGGTCGCCGCCAGTGCCATATTCGCTGGTGCCGGACAGGTTATTTATGTCTGGCGCGGTGATGCGGTCTTTCATATAAAATACGCCTCCGAAGTGTACCAGCACAGGGTCCCATTCTGTGGCAAGGGAAATGTAATAATCACGGCAGCTTCTGATGTTTCCGATACGGCTAAGTCCCTGCCAGTCATCAATGATAGCCATTTGACGGGAAATTTCTCCCTCTTCCATAACTTCGTAAAGAACTTTTGCATTGCCGATTCCATAGGAAGGCTGCGCCTTTTTGTCGGTGGGCATCATGACGGCAATTGGTCGCAGGGATGCTTGTGCGGCAGGTATTAATTCATTTGTGTAAACACTATGAACCTGTTCATCTGCCTGAACCTGGTTAAGGTCTGATGAAAGTGGGGCAAGGAGCCCAACTGCGGTACAAAGCCCGGCAGTAAGAATGGCAGCCGACAGTTTTTTAATGGATGTCTTTGTATTCATGAAAAATCCTCCTAAAAATTTTTGACACATCATATGTGCCTGTACATCTATCATAACCTATGTTTAACAAAAGAGTCAATTATATTCTTGGGTTAGTATAATCTAACAGTCTATTCGGCAAAAAGATAATAAATTGTAAGCTCTTACAGAACAAGTAGAAAACAAGTGCATAGATATAAAAGAAAAAAAGTAATATTGTTTATGCGTTTTTTACAAAAAAAAGTTAAAAAAGTATAAAATTCCCTTGACAAAGTAGTAACAATTGAGATATCATTTAAACATGATGTGAAAGCACTTACATCAATAATAGACAAAACATAAGGAGGTCTTTATGAAAAAGAAATTAGTTTCCCTGCTTTTAGCAGCCGTTATGGTAGCATCTTTGGCAGGATGCGGCGGCAAAACAGACACAGGCAGCACTCCCGCAGACACAACACAATCGGAGGATAATTCGTCAGGATCATCTGAAAATGAAGGCTCTGGACAAGAGAGTGAAGCACCTGCAGAGAGTGCATCTGATGTTGAAAAGCCTGAAGAGATTACCATTATGATTGATGGTACTGTGTTTACTCAGGAAAATGCTCAGGATCAGTTTAAGGCAAAATTGGAAGAGCTTTCAGGAATTAAGATTAACATTATCCAGCCTGATCATGACGCTTATTATGATGTAGTTGGACAGACAATTGCAAGTGGAGAATGGCCGGATGTTATTATTCTTTCCAGTACATATTATTCAGGCTATGCTTCAGAAGGTGTTTTGTGGGATATGACAGATGCTTATGAAAGTTCAGAACTGAAAGCAAGACATGACGCTTTTGGAAGCAGCGGTGTTATTGACGGTGTAAAAATTGATGGACGTCTCTATGGAATGCCTTCTGCACGTGGTAACGGATGTGTTACTTATGTAAAGAAGAAATGGCTTGACAACTGTGGGTTAAGTGTTCCTACTAATTATGAAGAATATTATGCAATGCTGCAGGCATTTACTACCGGTGATCCTGATGGCGATGGAGTGGACGGAAACACTTATGCGTTATCTGCTGCAGGCTTTATAGGAACAGAGGCTCCTTACACAAATTATCTGCCTGAATTTTATCAGGATGCGCATTCAAGCTTTTACTTAAAAGAAGATGGCACGTGGGCAGACGGCTTTACAGAGGATTCCATGAAAGCAGCTCTTGAGAGACTTGCAGGCGCTTATAAGGAAGGTCTGATTGACCCTACTACTTTGACAAACGGTACAAGTGACTGCCGTAACAAATTCTATGATGATGAATTTGGTGTATTTACTTATTGGGCAGGTACATGGCAGACGAACCTTAAGAATAATCTTGTAGCGAAAAACATTGACGGAGAATTGGTAGCCCTTCCTCCTATTGCAGAAGTAGGAAAGTATCTTGACCGTGTTCCTCCTACCTGGTGTATAACAAGCCAGTGTGAAAATCCTGAAGGTGTATTTAAATATTTTATTGAAGCAATGCAGGATGGCGGAGATACCCAGTTTTTATGGACCTATGGTGTGGAAGGCGTTCACTGGTCTACAGCAGCAGAGACTTTGTTTGCAGGCTCAGATAATGAAAAGGTTTACGCTGAAGGTGAGTTCCACGGACTTGAAAATCTTGAAAAAGAAGGAACCCAGTATACAAAAGCACACATTGATCCATGGCTTGCCCTTGTTGAACTTGAGGGAGATCCGAAGGACGCAGCTGCCGATCCGGATACAAAAGCCTCTTCCCAGCTGTTTGCACAGAACAGTGTAACTGCTGACTTAGCGCCTTCTACAGATGAAATGAGCCAGTACAATGGCGACCTTACAACATTGAAAAATCAGCTTATTGCAGGTGTTGTTATGGGTGATATGACAGTAGACGAAGCTTATGCAAAATTTGAGAGTGACGGCGGCGCTGACTGGTCACAGAAGATAGTTGATTCTTTAAATAAGTAAAAATTAATTAAACTTTTTCCTTTATTCAGAAAAAGAAAGAATTATGTGGGGTTATGGGAACAAACATATCCATAGCTTCACATAATTCATCATGTAGGTATGGACAGCAGAAAATATATAAACGATTTCCTGCTGCGGGGGCAATTAGTTTTGTTGAAAAGGAAGAGCGGGTATGAAAAAAAATAAAAACCAATCAGTAACAGCAGCAAATAAATCTAACCGGTCATTGGGGGCGAGGATTTACAGATACAGAGGGTTTTATCTGATGTTCCTTCCTGTGTTTGTTTTTGCAGTTATATTCTTTTATTTGCCGATGCTGGGCGTAAGGTATGCGTTTACAAATTACAATGGAATTAAAGATCCGGTATTTATCGGGTTTGATAATTTCACAAAAATGTTTAGTATGCCGGGCTTTTGGTCAGCGTTTACAAATACATTGGAAATTAGTGTGATTAAATTGATTTTGACAACATTTGCAGCGGTGGTTGTTTCAATCTTTTTAAATGAAATATTTAACATCCATTTTAAAAAGCTGGTGCAGACAATCATTTATCTGCCCCATTTTATGTCCTGGGTAGTTACGGCTTCTATCTTTTCCCTGATTTTAGCGCCTACCGGACATGGGCTGGTAAATACGCTGCTTGTAAATATGGGAATTTTGGACCAGAGTGAGATGATTTACTTTCTGGGAAATTCAAAATGGTGGAGATTTACCTATTACCTTATTAATATTTGGAAGGAAACAGGATGGCAGACGGTTATCTTTATGGCGACACTTGCCGGAATGAATACGGAGTTGTATGAGGCTGCATCTATTGATGGTGCAGGACGTTGGGGGAAAATGCGTTATATAACATTCCCAGCTCTTAAAAATACAATTCTTACTGTAATTATCTTAAATCTTGCCAAAGTAATGAACCTTTTTGAATCAGCATTTGTATTGCAGAATGATGCGGTTTTGGATGTATCAAATGTACTTGAAACTTATATCTACTATCAGACCTTTAATAGTGGCGCGATTCCAAATTATGGGTATTCAACCGCCGTTGGTTTGTTTAAATCATTAGTTGGTTGTGTGCTTGTGCTCGTATGTAACCATTGGAGCAAAAAAGTGCGTGAAGGCCGCGGAATTGTCTAGGAAGGAGTAATAGATATGAAAAGTAGCGGAAAGAAAATACCTGTTTTTCAAATAGTTAATGGTATTATATTTATACTGATAAGCCTGATTATTATTGTTCCCATGTGGAAGGTACTGGTGGACTCCTTTGATTTGCAGTCGGCATATGGTATGAGATTTTTACCTGAGCAGTTTGGTCTTGACGGATATGTATCGGTGTTCAGTAATCCAACCTTGTCACGTCCTCTTATGATTTCTTTTGTTACTACAATTGCAGGCACACTGCTGGCGCTGACATTGTCAACCCTTGGCGCATATGTTTTAATTCAGTGGGATATGCCAGGACGTAACCTTTTTGCCAATATGCTGTTATTTACTATGATTTTCAGCGGCGGTATGATTCCTACCTATTTGGTTTTAAGAGGCTTGCATTTAACGAATACCATCTGGGTGGTAATTTTGTTCCCGGCGCTTAACGTGTATAACCTGGTGCTGATGCGCAATTTCTTTGAGGGCATTCCTGCCAGTTTGTTTGAGTCAGCAACTTTGGATGGCTGTTCTCCAATGCAGACATTTATCAGGATAGTGCTTCCTATGTCAAAAGCGGCGCTTGCCTCTATCGGTCTTATGTTTGCAGTTACTTATTGGAATGATTATACACATTATAAACTGTATATTACCAATTCCGATTTGTACAATTTCCAGATGAAGCTGCGTGGAATTATTATGGGAAGTGACCTTCCACAGGCAAATGGGGGCGCAACGGAAAATACAGTAAAGAACGCAGCTATTATTGTAGTTATTATTCCTTTTATGATCTTGTATCCTATGCTGCAGAAGTATTTTGTAAAAGGTGTCAATGTAGGAGCTGTAAAGGAATAGGTCTGGATTTGCAGGAATGTTGGAGGTAGCATATGGCGACAATTTACTGGGCCGGTGATTCCACTGTGCAGTATAATGGTATTATGACATATCCCCAGACGGGAATTGGGCAAGTGTTTCATTTGTTTGTAAAGCCTGGGGTTAAGATTGAAAATCATGCAAAGAATGGAAGAAGCACAAAAAGCTTTATAGATGAATCCAGACTGCCTGCTATTTATGATCAGATTTCAGAAGGGGATTTTCTCTTTATCCAGTTTGGTCATAATGATGAAAAAAAGCAGGACCCCGACAGATATACGGAGCCTTTTTCAGAGTATATGGTGAATCTGGAGAAATTTGTGAATGTTGCGAGGAACAAAAAGGCATTGCCAGTTTTGATTACCCCTCTTGAGCGGAGATGTTTTATGGAAAACGGGCATCTTGATAAAGGAGAACATGGTGATTATGTGGAGGCAATGAAGCGGACAGCTGAAAATTTAGATGTGGCACTAATAGATTTATATAGCATGAGCCGCAGGGAAATGGAAAAGGCAGGGGAGGAAGCCACAAAAAAATGGTATATGCACCTGCCGGAAGGAAAATACCCGTACCATCCGGAAGGACTGACAGACAATACCCATTTGCAGTATGCAGGTGCAGTGGTATATGGCGGATGTATTGCCAGAGGCCTGAAAGAGTTAGGCGGCGTGTACAGGGAGTTATTGTTGGACGAATTAATGTAAAAGGAATGGCTTGGGTGTAGTCCTGAGCCATTTTATTACAATCTAAAAGAAACTTAAATCAGGAGAGAAAAATGGAATATTTGTGGCAGTCTGATTTGGAAGACGGAACCTTTAAAAATCCGGTGTTATTTGCGGATTATTCGGACCCGGATGTTATCCGGGCAGGGGATACATATTATTTAACAGCATCCAGTTTTAATTATGTACCCGGACTTCCAATATTGATTTCAAAGGATTTGGTGAACTGGAAGCTGGTAAATTATGCACTGGAAAAGATTAACTATGAGAAATATGACATTCCCCAGCATTCTAAAGGAGTATGGGCGCCGGCAATCCGATACCATGCAGGGTATTTTTATATTTATTATGGTATGCCGGATGAGGGAATTTTTATGGTCAGGGCCAAAGATGCTCTTGGCAGGTGGGAGGAACCGGAGCTTGTGCTGGAAGGAAAAGGGCTGATTGACCCTTGTCCTTTCTGGGATGAGGATGGAAGGGCCTATGTAATTCATGGATATGCAAAAAGCCGTATTGGTTTTAAAAGTTATTTGGGCATATTTCCCATGTCACCTGATGGGAAAAGGGCCATTGGAGAGGATCATATCTTGTTTAACGGCGTAGAATCACAGCCTACCATAGAAGGGCCGAAGGTTTACAAAAGAAATGGATATTATTATATACTGGCACCGGCCGGAGGTGTAAAGACGGGATGGCAGACGGCTCTCCGCGCCAAGAATATTTTCGGGCCGTATGAAGAAAAGATAATAATGAATCAGGGAGAGAGTATAATAAATGGACCTCACCAGGGTGGCCTTACAGATACAATAAACGGTGAAGAATGGTTTATACATTTTCAGGACAGAGGATTGTATGGGAGAGTTGTGCATATGCAGCCAGTAGTCTGGGAAAATGACTGGCCGGTGATCGGAATCCATGCAAAGGACGGATGTGGAGAACCATGTCTTATTTATAAAAAACCTGATACGGGAGTTTGCGGGACGCCTTGTGGTCTGGAAGCTTCTGATGATTTTCAGGAGGAAAAGTTAAATCTTATGTGGCAGTGGCTGGGCAATGCCAGGGACTCTTTTTATTCGCTTAAAGAAAGACCGGGATTTTTAAGGCTTTACTGTCTGAATCCGTCAGGGAAAAAGGAACCGGTTTTATGGGAAAATGCAAATGTTCTGACACAGAAGCTGGTATGTCCCAGCTTTAAAGCCCGGACATGCCTGCATTTTGACAACCTTTCAGAAAACGAACAGGCAGGCATGGTTATGATGGGAGGACATTATGCCTATATCAGTGTAAGGATGACGGAGGGAAAAAGGAGCCTGGTATTTGCCAGAGCTTATGACTGTAAGGGGGAGATGAAGGAAAAAGCAGTGCCCATAATGGAACTGCAGGAAGATACCGAAAAAGTTTATATTTCTTTTGTAATGGAAAATAACGAGGACAGACCTTCATTTAAAATGTATTATTCCCTTAATGGGGAAGAGCTGATAAATGTGCCTACTGATTTTATTCCTTCCGATCATACATGGGTTGGAGCAAAAATCGGACTTTTTGCCAGTGTGTTTGGGGAAAAAGAAAGAGGCGGATGGGCGGATTTTGAGTATATCCATGTTGAAGGCATATGATGAAGCTTATGGAATAAATAGTTTACTGTAGCAGGGGAAATGCCTGAAACCTGTTAAGAGTAATACCATGCTGCAGATAAGGTGATGGAGGGAAGGTATATGAATTTACAGCAGGCTATTGAGGCTGAAAATTTGGGGGAAGTAATGCGTATTTTGGCTGAAAATCCGTCATGTATTGATGAAAGAAATGAAGAGGGCATTCCCTTGTGTCTCTATGCGGCAAAGGTGGGAAATTTTCCTGTTGTCAAATATATTGTTGAGTATTCAAGGGCCAGTATGAACACAGTTGATGATGAAAACCGGACGATTCTCCATTATGCTGCAATGTCAGGAAATTCGGCGCTTAACCGGTATCTGGTAGAAAAAGTCGGAATGGATATTACTGCCGGAGATGAAAATCTGGTTACACCTTATCAGATAGCATGGGAGCTTGGACACAAGGAACTTTTGGACTATTACAGGGAAAAAATAGGGGCGGATTATGGGGAAATGTATCATAACCCTGTCCGTACGGGAATGTTTCCCGACCCGTCAATTGTAAGGGTGGGAGAAGATTATTACATGGTAAATTCTTCGTTTATCTACTTTCCCTGTATTCCGGTTTCCCATTCCAGAGATTTAGTCCATTGGAAAATAATAGGACATGCGATAACAAATCCCAAGTGGGCGCAGCTGGACGGGCTTGAGGGCGGAAGAGGGTACTGGGCGCCTGATATTTCTTATGATAATGGAAGGTTTTATATAACGGCTACTTACCGGCTGAACGACACGGGAACCGTTTACAGAAAGCAGGTTGTAGTTACGTCTGATAAGCCGGAAGGCCCTTACAGTGAGCCCGCCGTAATTGATGAGGACGGAATTGACCCATCTATTTTTCATGAAAATGGAAGACACTATATGCTGCTTAACAGAGGGGCGAGGATTTTTGAACTTAGCAGTGATTGCAGAAAGCAGATATCTGAAGCAGTTTTATTATTTTATGGGGATCAGAAACGGGCGCCGGAAGGACCTCATCTTTTGAAAAAGGATGGTTATTACTATCTGTTTCTTGCAGAAGGAGGAACGGGACCGGGACACAGGATTACAGTGGCAAGAAGCCGGGAGCTTATGGGAAATTACGAACCCTGTCCTTATAATCCGATTATGCGTCAGATGGATGAAAAAGCAGGTATTCAACGCTGCGGACATGGAAAGCCGGTATGCACCCAGAAGAGAGAATGGTATATGGTTTATCTGTGTGGCAGAAGAGTGGAAGGAAAATACAGTCTTTTGGGCAGAGAAACAGCCCTTGACCCTATTACCTGGACAAAGGACGGATGGCCGCTGGTAAATAATCTGAAAGGCCCCAGTGTTCTTCAAAGAAAGCCGGATTTGCCAGACCGGAAGAAAGCAGAGGATAGGGTGGGGGATTGTAGTTATTCTTTTAGCAGGTTTGAGGGTAAAGAAATACCGTTGGATTTTGTAACTCCAAGGCCGCCGGAAGAGGACGGGATCTGCATAAAAAATGGAATGTTAAGGCTTAAAGGCAGCAGATATCCGCTTTCCCTGGTGAAAGCCAGAAATATTCTGTTAAGAAGGCAAAGTGACTTTTGTTTTCGGGCAGAGGCGGATTTGATAATCCCCGCGCTGACAGAGGGACAGGAAGCAGGCATTACCTGTTATTATGATGAAAACACCTGGGTTTGTTTTTTTGTTTCCCAAAAAAAGGAGGATTATTTCCTGCAGGTAAAGGAACACATTGGAAAAGAAGACATTTGCCATCCTGAAATAAAGTTTGCCGGAGATAAATGGCCAGTGGGAAAGCCATATACCCTTGGAGTGGAGGCCGAATACCTGCATAGATCCTTTTATGTAAAGGAAGCAGATGGAGAGAGGAACAATCTGGTGGAACTTGAAAATGTATACTATCTGTGCGACGAGGGAATTTCTATGGGAAAACGCTTTACAGGCGCTATGGTAGGGGTGTATGGCTATGGAGGAAGAGAAATTCTTTTTGTGGATTTTGAAGCATTCCGGTATTGTAAAATATAGAAAAAGGGACTGTCGCATTCCTGATTTCTCAATCACTTATGCGGCAGCCCTCTTTCTAATCCGTATACTTTTCAATTAGTTTTTCCAGCCTGTTATGATTGTCTGTAATCCAAGTTTCATAAGTCATGTTTTGGGCAGAAATCATTTTTCCAAGTTCAACCAGAAATTTTGGAATGTCATCAGCAATAATGGATTTTCCCATTTCTGCAAGAACTTCTTTTCCTCGGTAGGGACAGCCACCCTCGAAAATGGCAAATGCAGGTTTGGGACCTTCCGGTGTCTGCCTGATGCCGCCTCGAAAGCCAATAGCTCCAATTTGATGGCTTCCACAGGAAGAGGGGCAGCCGGAAATATGGATTTTGGGCAGAACGCCATCTGCAAAGTTTTCCCGGCGGACAGCCGCAAGGCAATTGGCTAAAAGGGTCTGGGAGTCCCCGATGCCCACCTGACAGATTTTAGCGCCAATACAGGCGACGGAAGTTTCAAACAGGCTGTCAGCGCCATCTTTTGTTGCGTCAAGGGCTGTTTTTGCTTCTTCTCCGTTACAGTTGATGATATAAAGGCCTTCTTCAGGTGTAAGCCGGATTTCCACATTTTCCATTGGCTTTATCAGCTGATAAAGTTCTTCCACTTTTTGAAAAGTCAGATTTCCGCCTACAGGCTGATAAAATACGGAGTACAATCCTTCTTGTTTTTGAGGCAGAATACGTTTGTTCCGTGGAGCTTGTCCATGTGCTTTTTTAGTGATGGCAGCTATTGGAGTCTGAAAGGTCAGATTTTCAGAAGTAAAGATTTCTTTTAACTTTTCATTGTAAGCGGAAAGAAAGCCTTCTGGTCCCAGGGCTTCCAGTAAGAAACGAGTTCTGGCCTTTGCCCTGTTTTCATAATTTCCATATGTGACAAAAGTATATACCATTGCCTTAATGTAATAAAAGATATTTTCCGGGGCAGCATTTTGGGCAATGCAGATGCCAAGGCTGGGCTTTATCCCAAGACCTCCGGCAGCATAAACGCTGAAAGTATGGTCAGGATTCGCAATAAAGCCCAAGTCGCGGAAGGTGGCATGGGTTTCATTTTCCGGTGAATTGGAAAAGCAGACTTTTAACTTTCTTGGAAATTTTACGGACTTGATAAAGTTCATAAGATATTCGCCTGCGGCCTCCGCATAGGGTATTACATCAAAGTATTCGTTTTTCTGGACGCCAGATAAGGGAGTGGCCATAACATTTCGCGGAAAATCGCCGCCTCCGCCTCTGGAAATCATTCCGGCCATCCAGGATTCTTTCATTAATGGGCACAGGATGGATGGGTCCAGATTATGGAGCTGGAGAGACTGGCAGGTAGTAAGTTTTAAACGCGTGATTTGATATTTTTTACAGCTTTGGATAAGAAAGGACAGACGTTCCCTGGTAAGGCGTCCGCCTGCCATGCGCAGGCGCAGCATATGTTTTTTGCCGCCACGTTGGGCGTAGCTGCCGAACCCGCCGGAAAATTTTTTATATTCTGCAATGGAAAGCTCCCCTTTATGAAACTTCATTGTCTTTTCTTCAAATTCTTTAAGATCCGGAAGAAATTCTGTTAAGTAATCTTTTGGCATTGTATATTTCCTTTCTCTCACATAACTTTGTGATAAGGATATATCATGCCCCAATTTACATGTAAAATTCAAGCGTCCGCTTTGGTTGTTTTTTTTGATTTGTTATATTATAATGATAAAATAGTAGCAATCCCAATGCTGCCAGCCGCTGGCGTCCGGCATTTGGGACAGATAAAGCGGAGCTATAGAAATAGGAGGATATTATGTATCAGTTTACAGATGATTGCCTTACTGGAATTAATGAGATTGACGAGGAACACAAAAGGTTATTCCAATTGATCAATGAAACAATGGATATGTTAAAGACAGGGGATTCACAGAATATTGTTTTGAATCTTCTTATGGAATTGAAGGTGTACGCTGAAAATCATTTTGCCCATGAGGAAGCCTATATGGAAAAGATAGGGGACAAAGAGCTTCCCCGTCAGAGAGTGGAGCATGCCCAGTTTAAAGAAAAAATATCCGGTTATGCAGTGACTACCATGACAGAAGAGATGAGCGGCCAGATTGCCCAGGAATTGCTTTCATACATGGCAAAATGGCTGTACCGCCATATTCTGGGCAGTGATATTATGATTGGGAAATTTATGGATACACCTAAAAAAGAAGATGTTTTTACATTTACTTCCAAATATAAGACCGGTATTGCTTTTGTAGATGGACAACACCGGAAGCTGTTTGAAATAATTAAGGAGACTCATGAGGTAATTGAAGCGGAATTTATTCCTGATAAATATGACCAGATTGTACATATCCTTAACGAGTTGAGAGATTATACGGTGATGCACTTCCGCGACGAAGAAGAATATATGGAAAGTATTAATTATGAAGGAATTTATGTCCAGCGCATGGCACACAATGCCTTTGTGGATCGTTTGAATGAAATTAATCTGGAAGATGTGGATGATAATCAAAAAAAATATTTGGATGAACTTATTAATTTCCTGATAGAATGGCTGATAGGCCATATATTGAAGCTTGATAAAAAAATTCCAGTCAAATAACAGTATAATTGCTTGAATCAGGTGTACACGGAATGAAAAACGAAAAAGAATCAGTCAGGAAACCTAAATACAAAAAAGAAAATATTTATACCGCCGCTGGTATGGCATGGCCGGCAATCATTGAATCGTTTTTCGTTGCTTTTGCGGGGCTTGTGGACTCCCTGATGGTCAGTTCCCTTGGCTCTTATGCAGTGGCGGCGGTAGGCCTTACCACTCAGCCAAAATTTATAGGCCTTGCCCTGTTTTTTGCGCTTAATGTTTCTGTTTCTGCTCTGGTCGCAAGACGCCGGGGGGAGGGAAAACAGGATGAGGCCAACCAGATTTTATATACGGCAGTTATTTTTCTTGTAATAGCGGCAGTTATATTAAGCATTTTATTTGTAGTTTTAGCCAGTCCGATTATCCGGCTTTGCGGTTCTACACCAGAAACCCATGACAGTGCAGTGATTTACTTTCAGATTATAATGGGAGGAATGATTTTTAACTGTGTTCAAATGGGAATTAACGCTGCCCAACGGGGGGCTGGAAATACCAGAATTACGATGCGGACCAATATCACATCTAATACCATAAATATTATTTCCAATTATCTGCTGATTAATGGGAATTTTGGTTTTCCGGCCCTTGGCATAAGGGGGGCAGCGTTAGCAACTGTTTTAGGGACGGTAGTTGCCTGCATGATGAGCATTACATCTATAGGCAGCCCGGAGGGATTTATTAGTATACCCTATATTTTAAAAAACAAAATCCGGCCTGCGGCATCTGCTTTTACGAACCTTGTAAAGGTTGGATATAGTGTGTTTTTTGAACAAATTCTAATGCGTATAGGATTTATGATGACAGCAGTGATGGCGGCACATCAGGGAACAGACGCCATGGCAGCCCATCAGGTAGGCATGAATATTATGGGGCTGTCCTTTTCTTTTGGAGATGGGCTGCAGGCTGCAGCGGTAGCGCTGATAGGGCGGAGTCTTGGGGCTGGAAGCAAAGAACTGGCAAAAGAATACGGCCGTATATGCAGGATGCTTGGCGGGGGCATTGCCATAGTCCTTACTGTTATATACTTTTTTGGGGCAAGGGCTTTGTTTAGTCTGTACTTTGAGGAAGAACATATTATAGCAATTGGCGTTGCAATTATGCGGGTTATCATATTTGTTGTGGTACTCCAGATTAGCCAGGTGATTTATATGGGATGTCTGCGGGGGGCAGGCGATACCCTTTATACGGCTGCGGTTTCCACATTTAGTGTTACGTTTGTCCGTACGGCAGTCTCCTATTTGTGCGGATATGTTTTTGGCTGGGGGATTATTGGAATATGGCTTGGCGTTTTAGGCGATCAGATTTCCAGATTTATTTTTGCTTCCGCCCGGTTTAAAGCGGGAAAATGGACAGAGATAAAAATATAAAAAGTTGATATAAAAAGAATATTTTCCACTGCCTGTCCATATACTATAATAATTATAATTTTTAGGAGGCAGATTATGGCAAGAGGGCAGAGAAAATCAATAGAAGAAAAAATTATGGAAAAAGAAGAGCTGGTACAGGCATTAAGGACAAGGCTTAAGTCAGAGCAGGGCGAACTGGATGTCCTTTATAAAGAAAAAAGAGAAAAGGATTTAGAAGGATTAAGCCAGCTTCTTGAAGAGTCTGGATTGAATTTGGATGAGGCTTCCGACATAATTTTGGAGTATATTAAGACCCATTCTTTTGAGCAGCCGGCATAGAGAACCCGTAATCCGGACGCGGATTACCGCGTCCCCTGCCTTTACAGGATGAAGTATAAGGTTTAGTTTCTGTAAGAAACAGACAAAAAATTCCATAAAATATAAAAAAAATATAGAAATTTCACTCAAATATTGTGTATAATAAATAAATGGTGTAAAATCTATATCATAGAATGAATTTACATATGAAGGAGAATGAAATGCTTGTTACATTAGTACCATTATTTGATGAAGAAATGAGAGTGCGGGCGTATTCCATATTTACGCAGAAAAATAATATTTTACTGAATCCTATTTTACAGGGGACCGGATATAACGATGGCGCAGTACAGATTGTGGGCCTTGAAGTTATACAAAATGTGGGAATGGAAACTTTTTCTGCTGGTGAGGAGATCTTTATATCGGTAAATAATATTTCTGTATTCTCAGATATTGAGGCGCAGTGTGATGCAGCCCATGAACGTCTGGTACTGCTTTTGGATAATACCATCCAGCCAAAGGAGATATATATTAACAGACTGAAAGAATTAAAGGAGTCAGGCTATAAGCTTGCCATGCGTAAGCTTGCAGTTTCACAGTTTGAGGAATACAGGGAAGTTCTTTCCTTAATGGATTACATGCTGCTTGACCATAAGAAAATTGATATCAGTAAAGCAAGAATCTATTTTTCCAATTTGTATCCGAATATTAAGCTGTGCGCCGGCAATATACAAAATCAGGAGATTTTTGAACAGCTGAAAAAGGATGGCGGCTACCAGTTATATGAAGGCGAGTTTTATCGTGTTCCTGTGACCAAAGGACAGACAGAAGTTTCTCCTTTAAAGGTAAATTATATTGAACTTCTCAATGTTGTAAACGCAGATGATTTTGAACTGACAAAGGCAGCTGATATTATAGGACGTGATACGGCGCTTGTTATTTCCTTACTTAAAATGGTAAACCGTATGACGGTAAATTCTGAAATTTCGTCAATCAGACATGCGGCGGCCATGTTAGGACAAAAGGAGTTAAAGAAATGGATTAATACGGCTGTAGCCAATGAACTTTATGCGGATAAGCCAAATGAAATTACCAGACTGTCTCTGCTTCGTGCGAAATTTGCGGAGAACCTGGCGCCGTTCTTTGACTTGCGTGCGCAATCTTCAGAGCTGTTCCTTATGGGATTGTTTTCAGTGCTTGATTTGATTTTAGACCAGACGATGGAGGAAGCGCTCCAGATGATTAAGGTATCAAGAGAAATCAGAGACGCGCTGGTTGAACGGAAGGGGGTTCTTGCTCCTGTGTTAAAGTTTGTCCTTCATTATGAGACAGCTGACTGGCAGGAGATATCCAGATTAATGATACTTGGTAATATGGACTTAAATGAGGTACATGACGCTTATATTCATTCTCTTAGATGGTATAGGGATTTGTTTGCCGAATTATAGGGAACAAGAATAAATCAGGTGCAATATCCGGAAATTAATCCGGATATTGCACCTTTTTTGATTGACAGAAACAATTATATTGTATACAATTATACATGGATTTGATAATGAATGTACAGGAGGGAAAAAAATTGGCTGATTTAAGTGATCTTTTTATGGACCGTCCGGTATCGCTGAACACCAAAAATAATCTTTTGGAAATAGAAGAACATATGTATATATTGGATGATGTAAAAAAGCCCAATGTTTTCAGAAATATGTTTCCCTATTCGGAAGTGCCGAAGGTTCCTTTTAATGACAGAATTGTTCCCCATAATATGCCAAAGGATATCTGGATTACAGATACCACATTCCGGGATGGACAGCAGTCCCGTGCACCGTATACCACGGACCAGATTGTGACGATCTATGATTACCTTCACCGTCTTGGAGGCCCCAACGGAATGATTCGTGCCAGTGAATTTTTCCTTTACAGTAAGAAGGACAGGGATGCTGTTTATAAATGTATGGAAAGAGGTTATCAGTTTCCGGAGGTGACAAGCTGGATACGAGCCAGCAAAGAGGACTTTAAGCTGGTGCGGGAAATTGGCATGAAAGAGACTGGAATTTTGGTAAGCTGTTCTGATTATCATATTTTCCTGAAATTAAAGATGACCAGAAAACAGGCGATGGAACATTATTTAAGCGTTGTCAGAGATTGCCTGGAAGAGGGAATAAGTGTTCGGTGTCATTTGGAGGATGTTACCAGGGCAGATATCTATGGCTATGTGGTGCCTTTTTGTGTGGAGCTTATGAAGCTGATGGAGGAATACCGGATTCCAATTAAAGTGCGTGCCTGTGATACCATGGGATATGGCGTGAACTATCCAGGCGCGGTTATTCCAAGAAGCGTGCAGGGGATTATTTATGCCCTTCATACGCATGCCGGGGTGCCTCATGAGTTGATAGAATGGCATGGGCATAATGATTTTTACAAGGCAGTGGTTAATTCTACAACCGCATGGCTGTATGGATGTTCTGGCGTCAATACTTCCTTATTTGGAATTGGTGAGAGAACAGGAAATACGCCTTTGGAGGCAATGGTATTTGAATATGCTCAGCTTAAGGGTGATTTAAATGGTATGGATACAACGGTAATTACCGAGCTGGCAGAATATTATGAAAGAGAAATTGGCTATCATATCCCGGAGAGAACGCCTTTTGCGGGGAAAAATTTCAATGTCACAAGGGCAGGTATCCATGCGGACGGACTGCTTAAAAATGAGGAAATTTATAATATTTTTGATACAGATAAATTTTTAAACCGTCCGGTACTGTGTGCGGTTTCCAATACTTCCGGTCTGGCGGGCATTGCCCACTGGATTAATACTTATTTTAAACTGAAAGAGGACAAGCAGCTTGACAAATCAAGTCCTGTGGTGGCGGAAATCAAAAAATGGGTGGATGCCCAGTATGAAGACGGACGTGTGACCGTAATGACTGATCAGGAATTGTGTGAGCAGATTGCGGAAGTGTGCAGGCAGCTTAATATTACAATTGGTTAAGGCAGTCGCCAAATGTCTGCAGGAAGCCACTTAGTCCGTTGCAGGCAAGAATAAAAGAAATGCTTAGGAAAGGTAAGCGTATTTGCAATGAGTAAATATGATGTAAAGCAGGAAGTGACAGATAAATACTCTCTGCGGGGCAGGGTATTCCATAAATTGAGGGAAGATATTCTGAACGGAAAATATAAAGAACATGAAGAACTAAAAGAAGTTGCCATTGGAGAAGAACTGGGAGTAAGCCGTACACCGGTAAGGGAAGCTTTTCGGCAGCTGGAGCTGGAAGGCCTGATACAGATTGTACCCAATAAAGGGGCATATGTAACCGGGATTACGGCAAAAGATGTGAAGGATATATATATGATACGGTCTTCCCTGGAAGGAATGTGCGCCCGGCTTGCAACGGAACACATTACACCAGAACAGCTTGAGGAAATGGAGGAAAACGTATATATTGCCAGTTTCCATGCTTCCAAAGGACATATGGAACAGATGACAGAGCTGGACAGCCGTTTCCATCAGATCTTGTATGAAGCATGTAATTCCAAAATGCTGGAAAATCTTTTGCAGGACTTTCACCATTATGTAATCAGAATCCGGAAAAAAACCTTATCCACAAAGGAAAGGGGGATTGCCTCCAACGAGGAGCACAGGAAAATTATGGAGGCGGTTAAGGCGGGCAATCCCGACGAAGCGGAAAAACTTGCTACCAGCCATATGATTAATGCTTATGATAATATGGTAAAAAACGGTTTGTATGATATTTTCCAATCGGAAGATGAAAGGATAGAGTTGAAAAATTAGCAGAAAGATTTAAAATAGTAGATAGGCATATGCCTGCAGTGAAAAATGTTTACACATTAAAATGGAGGAAAAATGGAAAAAATTAAAATGACAACCCCCCTTGTGGAGATGGATGGAGACGAGATGACAAGAATACTCTGGCAGATGATTAAAGAGGAATTGCTGCTTCCCTACATTGATTTAAAAACAGAGTATTATGATTTAGGGCTTCCCTACAGGAATGAAACCAATGACCAGGTAACAATTGACAGCGCCAATGCCACAAAAAAATACGGTGTGGCCGTAAAGTGTGCAACAATCACTCCTAATGGCGCCAGGATGACGGAGTACAATTTAAAGGAAATGTGGAAAAGCCCTAATGGAACCATCAGGGCAATTTTGGATGGGACTGTGTTCCGTTCACCGATTTTAATTAAGGGTATTGTACCCTATGTTAAAAACTGGACAAAGCCTATCACTATTGCCCGTCATGCTTATGGGGATGTTTATAAGAATGCGGAGATTAAGATTCCGGGCAAGGGGAAGGCAGAGCTGGTATTTACAGCAGAGGACGGTACCCAGACCAGGGAATTGATACATAATTTTGAGGGTGAGGGGATTATTCAGGGTATTCATAATACCAAAGAATCTATTTCCAGTTTTGCACGGGCATGTTTTGGCTACGCCATTGACACAAAGCAGGATTTGTGGTTTGCAACCAAAGACACCATTTCCAAAAAATATGACCATACCTTTAAAGATATCTTCCAGGAAATTTATAATGAGGAATATAAGGAGAAGTTTGAAGCGCTTGGCATAGAATACTTCTATACCCTGATTGATGATGCAGTGGCACGGGTAATCCGGTCAGAGGGCGGATTTATTTGGGCATGTAAAAATTATGATGGGGATGTTATGTCTGACATGGTAGCTACCGCTTATGGGGATCTTTCTATGATGACTTCCGTGCTAGTATCCCCCAGTGGCGTTTATGAATATGAGGCGGCCCATGGGACGGTACAGCGTCATTATTACAAGCATTTAAAAGGAGAAGAAACCTCCACCAATTCTATTGCAACAATTTTTGCATGGACGGGCGCGCTTCGGAAAAGAGGGGAACTGGATAATATACCGGAATTAATGGCATTTGCCGATAAGCTTGAAAAGGCTTGTATTAAAACCGTTGAGGATGGGAAAATGACCAAAAGCCTTTCTCTGATTTCCACCTGTGAAAATCCTGTAATTTTAAACAGCCGGGATTTTATCTGTGCAATCCGGGAGACATTTGACACATTATAAAAAAATGACACTTCTTTAAAATTAAACCTACTGATAACCTTTCTGTAAACTGATATGCTGATACTATATTGTATCTGTCAGTTACAGAAAGGTTTTTTTGCGTGAAAAGGAGATGGATTATGACTGGATATACGTATAAGGATAATAAAGGGACTTTTAGTTTAAAACAGCCTGAAAGAACCAGTTATCTGTACTTTCCAATCGCTGGGGAAGAAGGTCTGAAAAGTGCGGTGAGCCCGCTTCTTGGAGGGGATGCCAAGACTGACCAGAATCATTTTCTACTGCAGCCGGTCAGTGCAGAAGAGCTTCATAACAACAAAAGCACCCGCAATTTCTGGTGCCATATAGAGGGAAAAGGTGTGTGGTCTGCCACAGGTGCAAGTGCGCAGGCAGCGCTTGACCGGGCGGAAAACCGCTTTGAAGAAAGTGAAATTACAGCCGGATTTATGTGGCATAGGACAACCAGGGTTTCTGACAGGTATGGGCTTTCTTCCGTAATACTTCACTTTATCCCACAGCAGGATAATGTGGAAATTATGCAGGTATCTGTTAAAAATATTTCGGAGGAGGATATAGACATTACCTGCTATGGGGCAATACCCATTTATGGACGCAGTGCGGATAACCTAAGGGACCACAGGCATGTAACAAGTCTGCTGCACCGTATAAAAACTGAAAAAAACAGTGTTATTGTAAAGCCCACTTTGTCCTTTGATGAGAGAGGACATCAGGTGAACCATACGATTTATTTTGTGATGGGTCTTACTGGTGAAGGGGGGGAACCGGAAGCCTTTTACCCTACGGTGGATTCTTTTTTGGGAGAAGGGGGAAGCTTTGACTGCCCCGGAGCTGTTTACCAAAGGCTGCCAGGGGTGCAGGAAGGCAGCAGGGCGGAAGGGTGTGAAGCCATGGGAGCCATGAAATTTCCGCAAAGAAAGTTAAAGCCGGGAGAAGAGGCGGTGTATATTCTTCTGTCAGGAATATGTGAGGAGGAAGAAATCTTATCCAAATACCTTTCTGTTTACGGAAATGAAGAGTTGGTCAGAAAGGCTTATGAAAAAACAAGAAAGTACTGGGAAAGGAAGGTGAATGTAAGTTACAGGACAGGGGACAGTAACTTTGACAACTTTATGGCGTGGGTCAGCTTCCAGCCTGTGCTTCGGAGAATTTACGGATGTTCTTTTCTGCCCCATCATGATTATGGAAAAGGAGGAAGAGGATGGAGGGACTTGTGGCAGGACTGCTTAGCGCTTCTTATTATGAACCCGGAAGGAGTCAAAGATATGCTCCTTGCCAATTTTGGCGGTGTGAGGATGGATGGCAGTAACGCCACGATTATCGGAACCAGACAGGGAGAATTTATTGCCGACCGGAATAATATTACAAGAGTATGGATGGATCATGGGCTATGGCCTCTTATGACTACGGCTCTTTACATTGACCAGACAGGAGATTTATCTCTGCTTTTAAAAGAAAGGACTTTTTTTAAGGACAAACAAATCTGTCGTGGAACCAGAACAGACGGACAGTTTCTGGAAGGGGATGAACCGCTGCAGAAAGACGGGCAGGGAAAAGACTACTTTGGGAGTGTTTTAGAGCATCTTTTGATACAGAATTTAACAGCTTTTTATGAGGTGGGAGAGCACAATCACATGAGACTCCGGGGAGCGGACTGGAATGACGCTCTTGATTTGGCGGCTGACAGAGGAGAAAGCGTGGCGTTTACCGCTGCATATGCAGGAAATCTGGATACACTGTCAGAGTTGATAGAACATCTTGCAAAAGAACGGAATATGAAGTATGTGGAAGTGGCGGAAGAAATGGAACCTCTTTTTGCAGACGAACAGACGCTTTATGAAAGTGTGGAAAGAAAACAGGCGCTTCTGGGCGCCTACTGTGAGTCCTGCCATCATTTCGTTACCGGTAAAAAGGTTTATCTGCCGGTAAATATGGTGATTGAAGGGCTGAAGAACAAGGCAAACTGGCTGAAGGAACATATTCGGAAAACAGAGTGGGTTGAAGATGGAGAAGACGGCTGGTTTAACAGCTATTATGATAATCATGGCAGACAGGTAGAGGGAATCGGTAATGGACAGGTACGTATGATGCTGACCGGACAGGTTTTTACCATTATGTCCAAAACGGCTAAGGAAGAGCAGATTAAAAAAATTGTCCACAGTGCGGACAAATATTTGTACAGAGAAGAAACAGGCGGATACCGTCTGAACACTGATTTTGGGGAAGTGAAGATGGACTTGGGAAGAATGTTCGGTTTTGCTTATGGACAAAAAGAAAATGGTGCAGTGTTTTCCCACATGACCACCATGTATGCCAATGCCCTTTACCGCAGGGGATATGCGAAAGAAGGTTTCAGAGCGCTGCATACTTTGTATACACAGGCTTCTGACTTTGAAAGGAGCCGTATTTATCCTGGGATTCCAGAGTATTTTGACGGAAAAGGCAGGGGGATGTATCACTATCTGACTGGTGCCGCAAGCTGGTATATGATGACGGTAATTCATGAAATGTTCGGTGTAAAGGGCAGGATGGGATCCCTGTGCTTAAAGCCTGGTCTTTTAGCGCAGCAGTTTGACCAGGCAGACAGGGCAGAGATAAGTCTTTGGTTTAACCGGCGCCACTTTAGGATTGTCTATGTAAATCAGAACCGGAAGGAACATGGCAGCTACCGGATAGGTGAAGTATATCTGGATGGAAAAAAGACAGCCATGCAGGGAGATGTGGTGGCCAGTGCGGAAGAAATTGAGGGAATGGATGAAACACTGCTGCACGAGATTGTAGTGGAGCTATTATAGGTTTGGGTAAGGAGATTTGTATAATGGAAAAAACAACTTTTGTAATCAGGGAATATGAGAAAAAGCCGCCTTTTGCGGGCTTTTTGCCGGGACTTTCCGGTATCTTCGGGACACCCATCTGGTGTTATTATGTAAACAGGGGGCAATGTATCGCAAGTTTTGGCGTAGAGGATAAGGATCATGCTATTATGGAATTTTTTCCCGCGCACCAGTCCTACCAAAATACACCCTTTGCCGGATTTCGTACCTTTGTAAAAAGAAATGGCAGTTATCTGGAGTTGTTCCGCAGTGAAGATACGGTTAAAGAAATGTATGTGGACATGAATGGCCTTACCATTATGGAGCAGGATTGTGCTAACAAATTGGAAACAAGGGTAGAATATTTTACACTTCCCGGCGAAAAGGCGGGGGCTTTGGTAAGAAAGCTTTCAATTAAAAATACAGCAAAAGAACAGGTAAGGCTGCAGGTTTTGGATGGAATGCCAGTATTAATTCCTTTTGGTGTGGATATGAGAAGCATTAAGGAAATGGGACAGACAACAATGGCATGGATGCAGGTAGAGGATGTAGAAACAAAAACGCCATATTTCAGAGTAAGAGCAAGTACTGCAGATACAGCGGCTGTCACAGCAGTTCTGGGGGGAAATTTCGCTTTTGCCATTGACGAGGAAGGCAATAAAAAAACGGTGATAGCGGACCCTTCTTTGGTGTTTGATTATGACACCTCTATGGATAAGGCGATTGGCTTTAGGGAAGAGGAGTTTTGTGATTTCTTATGCAAGAAACAGGTGGTTTCCAATCAATATCCCTGCTGCTTTTTTGGGGAAGATAAGGTCCTTGAAGAAGGAGAATGTCTGGTTTTATATGAGATGATAGGACAGACCGAAACAAAAGAAAAGCTGCAAAAACTTTTGGATAAGAAAATAAATGCCGTTTATTTTGAAGAAAAATGCAGGGAAGCGAAGGAGCTGCCTGCAGAACTTTGTAAGGTAATGGAAACCCGGACAGCAGTTCCCGCATTTGATGCTTACAGTATTTATACTTATATGGATAATGTACTAAGAGGCGGCTATCCGGTTATACTTCCGGGAAATAAAATTTTCCATGTATATTCCAGAAAGCATGGGGATTTGGAAAGAGATTATAACTATTTCCGAATGCTTCCTGAATTTTATTCCCAGGGAAATGGCAATTTCAGGGATGTAAACCAAAACAGAAGATGTGAACCTTTTTTCACTCCTTATGTGGGACCAGAGAGCATTGTGAAATTCTACAGTCTGATTCAGTTAGACGGCTATAATCCGCTGGCAGTGGAAAAAGTAACATATGAGATCCCTAAAGAGCAGGCGGAGGAAATTTTCGCCAAATTGTCAAAGGATAAAAGGGATGCTTTGGCAGACTTTTTAGCAACGCCTTTTACGCCTGGGGCGTTCTTTGCAAAACTGGACGAAGCTGGTATTGAGGATTTGGAAGAAGAAAAGGTTTACTTTGCAAAGGTAATGGAGAATGCGAAAGACGCCATTAATGCAGACTTCGGGGAAGGATACTGGAGTGATCACTGGACTTATAATCTTGATCTGATCGAAAATTACCTGTCTGTTTTCCCGGAAAAGGAGGAAGAACTTTTCTTCCGGATGCCAGTTACATACTACAAATCACAGGCATTTATTCTTCCCCGGAGAAAACGTTATGTGAAAACGGATAAAGGTCTTAGACAATATCGTTTCCTTTCAGAAGAGAAAAAGGAAAGGGGCACAGATAAGCTGCTTAGAGATAATTTTGGCAAAGGAGAGGTTATTCGTTCATTTCTGATAGAAAAACTGTTGGTACTTTGTGGAGTGAAGTACGCAGCTTTGGACGCATATGCCATGGGAATTGAAATGGAAGGTGGAAAGCCAGGCTGGTATGATGCTTTAAATGGTATGCCGGGGCTGTTTGGTTCATCAATGGCAGAGGCATGTGAACTTTCACGGATGATTTCTTATACCATAGGCATATTAAAAAAATTTATGCCTTCTGTGGAGATTCTTGAGGAAGCAGCGCTGCTGCTGCGTCAGTTGGAGAAAATTACAGTAAAATATCTGGCTGAAATAACGCAAAAAGAAGAGCAAATTGATTTCTGGAATGATAGAAATGATGTGAAAGAAGCGTATTTTGGAAAGGTGTTTCATGGGGTAAGCGGTACAAGGGAAAAAATGACATGGGAGGAACTGCTTAAAATCCTGACACATATGCAGAAAGTTGTATCGTCAGGAATTGATAAGGCATGTGCACTGGAAGGTGGAATCTGTCCCGCTTATTTTACCTATGAGGTGAAAGAATTTACAGAGGACGCGGAAGGAATTTACCCAAAGCATTTTGAAGTAAAGCAGGTACCTTTGTTCCTGGAAGGTCCGGTGCGCTTCCTAAAGCTTGACAATTCGAAAGAGGTAAAAACGAGGCTTTATGAAAAGGTAAAGGAAAGTGGCCTGTATGATGAAAAGCTTTCTATGTATAAGGTTAACGATTCCCTTAAAGACGCCTCTTATGAACTGGGAAGAGCCAAGGCATTTACTCCTGGGTGGCTGGAAAATGAATCGATTTGGCTGCACATGGAATACAAATATCTGTTGGAGCTTTTAAAATCCGGCATGTATGAGGAATTTGCACAAGACTTTCATAAGGCGGCAGTGCCTTTTATGGACCCGGAGGTTTATGGAAGAAGCATATATGAAAATTCTTCTTTTATTGCAAGCTCCCAAAATCCAAACCCGGATTATCATGGACGTGGATTTGTGGCAAGACTTTCCGGATCTACGGTGGAATTTCTGCAAATGTGGATCCTGATGATGTTTGGAGAACCATTTTCTTATGAAAAGGGCGAACTAAAGCTCCGGTTATCTCCTGCGCTTCCTTCTTATCTTGTAGGGAAAGAAAAACAGGTGGAAGCAATGCTGCTTGGACAGACAAAGGTGGCTTATCAGATGGAAGAAGAGGGAGATTATTTTCCGGGCAGCTATCAGGTGGTAAGCCTTGGACTTTTATATAAAGACGGGCAAGTCAGGAAGATAGAACAGGATGTAGTAACAGGAGAGGCAGCCTGGGATGTACGGGAAGGAAAAGTAGAAAGAATTGATGTAAAACTCCGGCTTGTAAAAAAATAACACCTTTTTAAAAAATGGATAATTTTTTTGGTTTCCCGCTAAAAGTATAATGAACTTACATTAGGAAACAGCGAAATGTTTCAAAAAAAGGAGGATAAAGTTATGAAACTTAAAAAGTTGACAGCATTGCTGTTAGCAGGCGTTATGGCTTTTTCACTTGCAGCATGTGGAGGCGGCGGTGGAGAAGGCGCTTCTGATGGCGGAGCAGACACAAAAAGCGAGTCTGATTCAGGAAATGAGACGGAAGCTTCCTCAGGTGGAGAAAGTACAGAGACACCTTCTGACCTTAGTGGAAAACTGGTTATCTGGACCCTGGCAGACGATTTAAAAACCTTTGCAGACCATTTTCAGGAGAAATATCCGGATGTGGAGGTGGAGACAGTCATTTATGCTCCCGGTGATTATCCTACAAAGGTTGAAACTGCCTTACTTGGCGGCGACAGCAGTGTTGATATTATCGTAGGCGAGCCTAAAATGCTTGGCTCTATGTATGAAGCAGAGTTTTTCGCTAATCTGGACGAGTTTGGAGCAAAGGATTATGAAGGTAAAATTGTGGATTATGTTTGGCAGGTAGGTCAGGACTCAGAAGGAATCCAAAGGGCAATTTCTTATCAGATTACCCCTATTGGAATTTTCTACAGAAGAGACATTGCAGAAAAAGTATTTGGTTACTCTGACCCGGAGGAAGTTGGGAAACTCTTTGCAGATTATGACACGATTATTGAAACCGGAAATACCTTAAAAGATGCCGGATACCGTATTTTTGCTTCTACAGCGGAAGTACAGCACTTTAAAGGCCAAAGCTCCTGGGTAATTGACGGCAAACTGAATGTGGATCAGCAGAGATACGATTATATGGATTTGGCTGTCCGTTTATATCAGGATGATTTGACTGCATATGCAACCCAGTGGGCAGCTCCCTGGTATCAGGCAATGGGAGGTCCGGTTCCGATTTTAAGTGCGGATATCCAGGATGGTGTCTGGGATACGGACGAGGAAGGAAATCCTCTTTTGAATGTATGGGATGAGGAAAACTTTAACGCAAACGTTGAAAATTATTCTGACGAGACAGCAGAAGTATTTGCATTTGGACTTCCTGCATGGGGCGTGCTCACATTAAGAGATCATGTGGAAGATACTGCAGGTTCATGGGGGGTATGCTCCGGCCCCGATTATGGTTATGATGGCGGAACATACATAGGTATCAGCGAACAGTCACAGAATAAAGAACTTGCATGGGAGTTTGTAAAATTCTGTACATTAAATGAAGAAACCGCCGACTGGTGGATTGAGACATCCCAGGGAGATACCGTATCTTTGATTTCTGCCCTTGAAAAGCACAGTGATGATGGAAATGAAACCTATGGCGGACAGAAGCTTTATAAATTCTGGCTGGAGCAGGCGGAAGGCATTAACTTGTCCAATGTTACTGAGTATGATACTGCAATTGACGGCGCATGGGGCAATGCAATTACTGCTGTACAGAAAGGTGAGAAGACAAAGGAAGAGGCTATTGATGAGTTTTATGATGCAGTGGCTGCCACTTATCCTGACCTTACCATTGAGAGATAGGAAAAAGAATGTTTTTATCTAAAGAGTGAAGGGTTTTTGCCCTTCACTCTGATTTAACGGCATTTTGGAAAAATAAAGACCACTAAGGGGGGTAAGCATATGGCTGAAAGTAAATCCATGACTAAACCAAAGAAAAAAAGAAATTATAATCATATGGCTTATTTATTTATACTGCCTTTTGTAGCAGTATTCCTGATTTTCAGTGTATATCCTGTATTCCGCACTCTGCAGCTTTCTTTTGCAAGCTATAAAGGTTTTGGGGACATTGATTATATTGGATTAAAAAACTATATCCGCGTGCTGCAGGATAAGTATTTCTGGATTTCCCTTTGGAATACGGTGAAAATCTGGGGTGTAAATATTGTATTGCAGCTTGGAATTGCATTTCTGCTGACGATTGCGTTCAGTGATATCAAGTTTAAGATAAAAGGGCTGGGATTTTTCAGAGCAGTTTATTATCTGCCTAACATTATTGCAGCCACCTCTGTTTCTTTCCTGTTTAAAACACTGCTGGACTGGAGATATGGAACCTTTAATCAGATCCTTTCTAATTTTGGGGTAAGTTCGCCTATTGACTGGCTGGGTCTGCCTTCCACAGCACCGTTGGTGATTTCTGTTATACAGACATGGATGTGGTTTGGAAATTCATTTATCATGTTGATGGCAGGGGTACAGGGAATTAACAAAGACTACTTTGAGGCAGCGTCAATTGACGGAGCAGGACGCTGGAAGAGTTTTTATTATATTACCCTTCCGCTTCTTCGTCCTATTTTGCTATATGTGACAATTACTTCGCTGATTGGAGGACTGCAGATGTTTGACCTGCCATATCTGATTGGTACGGTAGACGGAAATCCTTCCGGTTCCACTCAAACAGTAATTATGTATCTGTACAAATTCGGATTTGCCACCAGACCAAAACAGGTTGGTTATGCTTCCGCAATCGCTTATGTATTGTTTATTCTGATACTGATCGTATCCGTAGTGCAATTTAAAGTGATGAATAAGAAGGAGGGATAAAATATGGCAACGAAGATTAAAAAAAGTGTTTTATATCTGGTGTTAAGTTTTTTGGCAGTGATTTGTATGCTCCCCTTTCTGCTCATGATTGTCAATGCTACCAGAAGCGGAAGAGAGATTATGACATCCTTTACCCTTCTTCCAGGAAAAAGCCTTAAGGAAAACTGGGATGCTGTTTGGGGATATTTCAACTTGTTTTTGGGTTTGTGGAACAGCTTTAAGGTTGCACTCCCTGCAACAATTTTAACTTCCTATTTTTCCGCACTGACCGCTTATGCACTTGCAGTATATAAATTTAAAGGAAAAAGCGTTGTCTTTTATACAATTGTAATCTTTATGATGATACCCGGACAGCTGAGTCTGATTGGTTTTTACAATCTGATATCTGCTATGAAATTGATGGATTCCTATATTCCATTAATTATCCCGGCAATTGCAGCGCCAGGTACCGTATTTTTCTTAAAGCAGTATTTAGAGTCTGTTTTGCCAATGGCTTTACTGGAAGCAGCGAGAATTGACGGGGCAAAGGAAATTGGTATTTTCCATAAGATTGTATTCCCCATAATGATTCCAGGTGTGGCTACCATGGCAATTGGCGGATTTATCGGGAACTGGAACTCTTACCTTGTGCCGATGATTTTACTTAATTCACCGAAAAAGTTTACCCTGCCTGTGATGATGGCTTCTTTAAACGCTTCCCAGGACATTGCAACCAATCAGGGGGCAACTTATTTGGCTGTTGCAGTTTCAGTTATTCCAATTCTGATTGTATTCTGCTTCTGCTCAAAATATATTATCAGCAGTATTTCGGCAGGCAGTGTAAAAGAGTAGTGTTATAAAGCATCCAGGCCCTTGGGCTGACAGTACAACCGTTTTCTGGCGCATATTCCGGAAAACGGTTTGCTGTATTCTTGCACTATAGTTCGTTTTTATATATAATAAAAAATAAAAGATGTCTTGTTAGAGAATTAAGTGTCGGGGTTAATGGCTATGGAGAAAAAGGGTAAGTCACATAAAGCACGAAAAATTTACCTGAGAGCAGGAATGGCGATTCTTACGGGGATGCTGTTTACTTTTTCCTCCTGCAGTCAGGGAAACGGGGAAGTGACACAGGAGGCGGATAATGAAAAAGCGCCTGTCACACTGGACTGGTACGTAAACTATACTTGGTATAATACGCCCTGGGGCGGTAACGTTGTGTCTGATAAAATTACAGAAGAAACAGGGGTAAGTATTAATTTCCTTTCCCCAATGGGAAACGAGGAAGAAAAATTTAATGCGCTGATGTCCTCTAATATGCTGCCGGACATGATTACCATAGGGTGGTGGGAAAACCAGGTAGATGAAATGATAGACGGAGGGATGGTTTATGCGCTAAATGAGCTTGCAGATAAATACGACCCTTATTTTTGGGAGGCGGCTGATCCGGAGGTTGTTTCATGGTATACAAGAGAAGACGGAAATATTTATTGTTATCCTAATTCTTCATTTTCTCCATCAGATTATGAAAAGTATGATAATATTCCGTCAAACCAGACTTTTCTTGTACGCAGGGATATTTATGAGGCGCTTGGGCGCCCGGATATGACCACACCGGAAGGATTTATGGATGCGGTAAAAAGAGCGGCGGAGCAGTTCCCGGAGGTGGACGGTTATCCCTTAATTCCCATTGGGGCACATGAGTTTAACAGCGCCGGATGCGTATCTTTTGACCAGGATTTGCAGAATTTTCTTGCGGTTCCTTATGAGAAGGATGGAAAATATTATGACAGATATACGGACCCGGAGTATATCTCATGGCTGAAGGTTTTCAGAAAATTGGGAACAGAGGGATATTTGAAAGAAGATATTTTTATTGACCAGCGGACCCAAATGGCAGAAAAGCTGACAAGGGGACAGTATTTTTGTATGTTGTATCAGCGGACGGATATTGCGGACTATCACACGGAGCTTTATGCAAGATATCCGGAGAGGGTGTATATTGCGGTGGATGGACCAAGAAATTCATTGGGAGATCCCCCAATGCTTCCAGGGGTTGGAATTAATGGATGGACAGTTACTTTAATATCAAAAAACTGTAAAAATCCGGACAGAGCCATTCAGCTTATTTCCTATCTGATGAGCGAAGAAGGGCAAAAGCTGACTTATCTTGGTATAGAAGGCGTTACATATGATATGAAAGACGGCCATCCGGTAGTAAAGGAAGAGATAAGAGAGCTTTTAAACAGTGATCGGAAAACATACAATGCCATTTATGGTGCGGATGATACTTATTGGATGTTTCAGGACAATGCTGTCCAGCTAAAGTGGAGACAACCGCTTTCCATGCCTAATGGACAGCTGGAAGAATGGACTTATCCTTATAGTTATTATCCCCAGTATGAAATCAGTTTCCAAAGAAATACAAAAGCCGGAGATGCAGATGTAAATATTAAAAAGCTTTGGAGCCGGACGCTGCCCAAGTTGCTTTTAGCGCCCACAGAAGAAGAATTTGATCAGATAATGGCGGAGTTTGTAAAGGAGCGGGAAAAAATGGGATTTGCTCTTGTGATGGAAGAAAGCACCAGGCAGATGCAGGAGACAAAGGAAAAACTTAAAATAAAATGAGGAGAGTCAGCCGTATGAAAAACAGAAAAGGCAGGATGAAAGGATTAAAACTAAATATGAAGTTTACGGTAATCTGCCTGTTTTTTGTTTTACTGCCTATGACTGGGCTATCAGGGTGGCTTTTTAAGAGCATGGAAAGTAATCTGGTCAGGGAAAAATCAAGCGCCATGCACTATAAATTAGGCAAGGGATACGATCAGGCGGTGTCAAGTGTGGATTCAATCAATATGTCTACCCAGTTTTTTTTAAGTGATCAGGGGCTTAGGGAATTTCTTGTTTCACAAAAAAAGGGTGAAACCTATTCCACTGAACAGCTGCTTACGTTTTACAACAGGGATGTGGCATCTTTGGAGAGAATGGTTAACAGTAATAATTCCCTTTATCAGGTGCGGGTTTATGTGGACTGTATGGATATGCAGGAAATGATGCCTGTAATATACCGGATGGATAGAATGAAAAATCAGCCTTTTGCCCACGATGATAATCTTTATGGATGGAAGTATGGCTATACGGACAAGCTGTTTTCCGATTATGGGCAGTTATCGGGGGACCGAAAGATTATGTCACTGATAACACCAATGAAAGTGTTCGGACAGGGGGAGATCGGTATTTTGGAAGCTGCCATGTATATGGATACGATGTTTCCACTGATATATGATTCCACAAAGGAGGAATGGGCATGTTTTGTGGATGATAAGGGTAATTTTTATTTTTCGGATCAGTCAGATGTTCAGGCAGACAGAGTCCTTGTAAAAGAGATTGTGGAAGAAAATGGTCAGGAGGAGGATATTCATGTTTACCACAAAATGTCAGATGAAAAAAATCTGATTGTGGGATACCAGAAAATCAAAGAGTTAAATGGAGCATTGATTAGCGTTAATGACTATACAAAAGATATGAAAAAAATCCATAAACAAAATATGGAATTTATTTTTGTAGCAATCTGTGTTCTGGCCTTGCTTGCTGTTGTGGTAAATAAAGTTGCCAAGGGAATGCTTGGACAGTTTTACGATATTCTGCACTCGATCAGAGAAGTGCAGAATGGGGATTTGGATGTTGTGATTGAAAACTGCGGAACAGACGAGATGGGGGAGCTGGGCAGTCAGATAAATAAAATGCTTGTAAATATCAAACAGCTTACAGATGATAATTTAAATCATGAGCTGCTCATGAAAAATACGGAAATCAGGGCGCTTCAGAACCAGATTAATGCGCACTTTATTTATAATGTGCTTGAGTCCATTAAAATGATGGCGGAGATAGAAGAAAAATATGATATATCAGATGCCATTACCACCCTTGGGAAGCTTTTACGCTATGGTATGAAGTGGACCTCCCAAAATGTAACAGTGGAGGAGGAATTGGAATATATACGAAATTACTTAAGACTGATCAATCTTAGGTTTGATTATGAAATTTATCTGTCTGTTAACCTGCCGGAAATTATATCGAAACAGGCTATTCCCCAAATGTCTTTGCAGCCAATTGTAGAAAACGCTATATATCATGGTATTGAACAGATGGCGGAAGACACAAATATCTATATCAAGGGAATTGTTGAGGGAAAGGACTGTACCATAGAGATTACTGATGCAGGAAGGGGCATGAGTGAAGAAGAGGTCCGGGAGCTATACCGGAAAATTAACGGGGAAGTGGAGGAGTTTGGCGGGTCAGGCAATGGCATAGGGCTTAAAAATGTCCAGGACAGGATTAAAATGAATTTTGGAGAAAAGTATGGAATACAAATTGCATCAAAGCTGGGATGCTATACAAAAATTATTGTGCGTATTCCTATGGAGGAAGGAAGAGGAAGTGTATGAAGACACTTTTAATTGTTGAAGATGAAAAGATGATTCGCAAGGGGATAAAAACCATGGTACAACGCAGCGGCGTTCCTGTGGATAATATTCTGGAATGCAGTAATGGTGAGATAGCGCTGGAAATTTTAAGGATGCAGGAAGTGGATGTAATGCTGACAGATATCCGTATGCCAAGAATGGATGGCATCGCTCTTGTCAAAGCCATGCAGAGCCTGCCCCATAAACCGCTTACTGTGGCGATCAGTGGTTATGATGATTTTTCTTATGCAGTGGAAATGTTGCGAATGGGAGTCAGGGAATATATATTGAAGCCGGTCGAGAGGGAAAAGGTAAAAGAGGTTCTGGAAAAATTAAATGCAGAAGTGCTTAAAAAGAAGGAAAGCGCTATATTTGACAGAAACCTTGGATACCAGCAGCTAAAGTATATTATTATGAATGAAACGCTGCCGGATTATGAAAAGGAATTTCTGCTAAAACAATGGAATGATACAATTTTAGGAAGAGAATACTTGATGGTGCTTGTCAATGATGGAGGGGAAGGCCAGAATGAATGGGAAGAAAACCCTCCTTTCATCCATTTAGATGCAGTGGAGAAAAATGAATTATATATTACGGATGCAGATTATCTTCCGGTATTACTTAAGGATGAGCTGGCAGGAAGAAATGTGGGGATTAGTTCACTGCTTTGCGGAGTCGAAAATTTAAAAAAGGGATATACTCAGGCTTTGGCTGCCAGAAAAGAGGCATTTTATCTTGGAAAGCCGTCAGTGGAATATGAAGAAATTAATAAAAGGAAAAACACGGATATCCATTTGGAAAAACCTGCTTTGGGGCAGATAGTGCAGCTTCTTGGAACGGATAAATACGAAAATGCTGTCCGCCAGCTTGAGCGTATATTTAAAAATGCGTCTTTGGGAAGCTATGATCCTTTGGAATTTGAGTGGGGGATGCAGTATATGTTTGATGATATTCTTGTAACCTATGCCAGTATATTAAAGACAGACAGGGAAGAAATCAGAGATTATTATGAAATATACGGCTATAACAGTTTAGAAGAGTTTAAAACGGAGGTGCTGGGATGGCTGACTAATTTCTGCGACACACTTAACAGCCGGTTTGACGATTATAAAAATAAACAAAAGGTTTCTCAGGCTGTTAGTTATATAAGAGAAAACTATGGAAAGGATTTAAACATGGCAGTAGTGTCCAACCATATTTCAATGAATTATTCACTTTTTTCATATGTGTTTAAACAGTATACAGGAAAGAATTTTGTGACGTTTCTCAAGGAAATCAGAATAGAAGAGGCCAAACGGCTGCTGGAAGAAACGGATATGAAGGTAATTGACATCAGCGGGCATGTGGGATATGAAAATGAAAAACATTTCATGAAAACATTTAAAGCAGCCTGCGGAGTTTCTCCTACTGAGTACCGGAAAAATATACAGTTTAAAGGGAAGGCATAGAAGTCCTCCCCTAAACTGTTTTTTTATTTTGCTTATTCTGGCAAAGAGACAGTCCGGCTTCCTCATACATTTCATCATATTCGGAGGCTTTTTCTGGAAAACGAAAACAGAAACCGCAGTTAGTAAGGATGCGGTAATCCTTGGTGTGAAGTTTATTATAATTGTCAAGATACTTATGTACATTTTCAATAAATTGTTCCGCCTGCTTTAGGGTATATCCAATCCCCAGAATTTGAAATATATCGCTGCTTAGGCGGGAACAGATATCTTCTTTTCCGGCAGAATTTTCAATGGCGTGGGCCAGTACCTGAATAGCAAAGTTACCTTCTGTATGCCCAAAACTGTCATTAATGGACTTTAAGCCGGATAAGTCAAACATAAATGCACAGACAGACTGTTTTTCAGCAATTGCCCTTTCAAATGCCGGCTGTGAAGAAATCACGAAACTTTGATGGTTTAGAAGTCCGGTAAGCTCATCTCTTGCATAAATATCTTCCAGACGTCCGACCAGCAGACCGAGATTCTTTTTGTCACACAGATTTTTCAACATATTGTTGACATTTAAAAGCCAGGAAATAAAAGAAAAAGGATATCCGGCCTTTTGACCTGTAAAGGAAAGGGCCAGGTAGCCAAAGCATTTACTGCCAAAAAACAGAGGCGCATACAAATAAGAAGAAGTCTGACTGTCATAGAGATAATCAGGCAGGATGCAGCGCTTGGTAAAAGTGCATTCAGGCAGTCTTTTCCCGTCTTTTATGGCAAGCTTTAATAAAACAGTATCAGAATTGTTTTCTTCTTTGGAGGTAAAGGTGATTCGACTGATATGGCTGGAAATCTGATCCCAGTCTTCATAAAGACAGAGATAAAATTCCCTGCATTCAGGCAGTGACAATGCAAATCCTGCAAGCAGATCCATGGCATCGTCAATATCGTTTACTCCCTGTAAATTGGCAGACATGTGCATGTCCAGAATTAAATTCTGTTCCAATAAAACAATCCGGTCATACAGTTTTTTGGTATAAAAATAGGAAGATGCAGGTTCATTCTCCATACAGCCGCAGGAACATCCATAAAAAGGACGTGCATATACCGTGGTGGCAGAGGGAATGCTTTTTTTATGTATAAGCTGGAAAAGCAGGCAGGCTGAGGTTTCTCCCACTTCATCAATTGGAAAAGTGACAGAGGTAAGGGAGGGCGGAATTTTCTGACCAAATTCAAGGGTGTCGCAGCCCGTTACGGCTACCTGTCCAGGAACCGAAAATCCCCATTCCTTTAACAAAGATATAACAGTCAGCGCAATCTGATCATTATAACAGACAACTGCTTCAAGACAGGGGACAGCGGTCAGCATTTGTCTAAGCGCTTCCTGGATTCCCTTTTGGGAGTAGTCACAGGAATAAAGCCTGTCTTTAACGGAAAGGGACAGGCTCTTCATTCCTTCTAAAAATGCAGCTTTCCTTAAAGCATCTGAGCATTGGTCAACACTGCTGCCCAAATAACAGATATTTTTATATTGGTGTATATTGCCCAAATGAAGCACTAATTCCCTGACTGGCTGGTGGTTTTCCAATATGACCTGTGGAAAAGGGGAAGAAATCTGGCTAATATCAATTACCGGACAGGAAAAATGGTTTTGCAGAAATTCGATGATGTCCTGCCGTAGCTTTGGCAGACGATAGGTGCCGGAAGCCAAAATAATGCCAGCATAATCATCCGGCCTTGGAATATTTAAAATATGAAATTCACCTGTGCTGTATTCCCCCAAATCCTCGCCATCGTTAGAAGTGAAAATTTCTGCCAGATAGCCATACTCTTTTGCTTTTTTTACAATTCCGGTACATAAAAGACTCTGGTAATTTCCATAAATATGAGAGATAAAAACGCCTATTTTTTTTATACGGTACATTGTGAGCTCCTATTTTGCATGCTGTAAAAAATTTTTTTATTAATCCTCGGCAAGGGTTTCCCACTGCTCATACAGCTGGGAAAGGGTTTCGTTTAAATTTTCCTGCTGCCCTGTCAGTTCCTGTAGTTTTGCGACATTAGTAGCCACCTCCGGCAGAAGCATTTCACTTTCAATATCTGCAAGCTGTTTTTCCAGCAGGGCAATGGAATCTTCGCATTTTTTCAGGTCATTTTTCTTTTTACGGACTTTTGCCTGCTGTTCCTTTTTTGCCTGCCAGTCCAGTCTGGTTTCAGAAGCGGTATCTTCCTTTGTATAAAGGGTGGATTTCAGGGGGGCAGCTGCATTTTCTTTTTTTTCAAGATAATAATCATAATTTCCCAGATATCCTGTAAGCTTTTGGCCTGATAAATCCAAAATACGGCTGGCCGTGCGGTTAATAAAATAACGGTCATGAGACACATATAGCACAGTGCCCTCATAGGCGTTTAACGCATCCTCCAGAATTTCCTTTGAGGTGATATCCAGATGGTTGGTAGGCTCATCCAATATTAAAAAGTTAGATTCTGAGAGCATCAGCTTTGCCAGAGAGATGCGTCCGCGCTCACCGCCGCTTATATTTTCAATTTTTTTATATACATCATCCCCGGTAAAAAGGAAAGCAGCCAGGGTATTGCGGATTTCCGTATTCGTTAAATAAGGGTAGGTATCGGAAATCTCATCAAAGAGTGTTTTATCCATATGCAGGACATGATGCTCCTGGTCATAGTACCCGATATGGACATTGGCGCCAAGTGTGATTGTGCCCTTGTCCGCGTCTAAAATTCCGTTAATGATTTTCAGGATAGTAGTTTTACCTGTGCCATTGTCTCCGATTATGGCAACATGCTCTCCGCGTTTTAAGTTCATATCAAGACAGGCAAAGAGTGTCTGCTCTCCAAAAGACTTGGAGAGGCCTTCCACATGCAGCACGTCATTGCCGCTTATCTTTCTGGGAATCAGTTTCATATGAATATCAGTACGTGCTGTTGTTGGCTTTTCAAGCACTTCTATTTTATTTAACATCTTTTCCCGGCTTTCAGCTCTTTTGATGGATTTTTCCCGGTTGAAGGATTTTAATTTTTCAATAACTTCTTCCTGATGTCTGATTTCCTGCTGCTGCTTCAAATAGGCGTTTAAGGCGGCAGAGCGGAGCTGTTCTTTCTTTACGGCATAGTCGGAGTAATTTCCAGTAAACGATGTTGCCTTTGTCTGATCAATTTCAATAATTTTTCCTGCTATTTTATCTAAAAAATAACGGTCGTGGGATACAATAAGAACTGCTCCCTTATAATTCAATAGATAAGTTTCCAGCCAGGCAATAGAATTTAAATCCAAATGGTTCGTTGGCTCATCCAATATAATAAGATCTGGTTTCTGTAAAAGAAGGCGTCCTAAAGCCAGACGGGTTTTTTGCCCGCCGGAAAGGGTTGCTATTTTTTTGGAAAATTCCTGCTCTTCGAAGCCCAGGCCTTTTAGAACACCTGTGATTTCACTTTTGTAGGCATACCCGTCTGCCATTTCAAAGGAATGAGTAAGACGGGTGTAGGACTCCATCAAAAGATCCAGTTCCCTGCCAGAGGCGTGTTTCATGGAGCGTTCTGTATCCCGTATTTTTTCTTCCATGGCAATTACATCTGATTTAACAAGAAGCAGTTCGTCATAGATGGTGTTTTCACTGTCCACATCCTGGTTTTGGGCCAGGTAGCCCAGTGTCTTACCGCGGGAAAGAGTAACAATCCCTTCATCTGCAGAGCTTTCCCCAACGATAATGCGAAGCAGAGTTGTTTTGCCGGCGCCATTGATTCCCACAATAGCGGCTTTTTCATAATCTTCTATATGAAAGGAAACATGGCTAAGCACAGGCTGTTCATTAAAAGCTTTTGATATATTCTGGCAAGATAAAATCATAAAATCACATCCTTAAATTTTTTTCATTATCAGTGTACCTGTGATAAAAGGGAATGTCAATGAATTGACATTATTTTAACAGTGTTATATATTATTTTTATAGAAACAATTACCAGCGCAGACGGACATAAGCTTAAAGTTGGTCTGATATTTTTAGGATGTGCTGGCAATAGGGGGCAATAAGGGTGGAAAATAAAGAAATTTCACAGGCTGTTATCGCAAGGCTTCCCAGATATTTCAGGTATCTTGGAGAGCTGAAAGATGAGGGAATTGAAAGAATATCTTCTCAGGAGCTAAGCGATATTATGAAAGTGACAGCATCCCAGATACGACAGGACTTTAATAATTTTGGCGGTTTCGGACAGCAGGGGTATGGATATAAGGTGGATTTCCTGTATGAGGAAATTGGCAGAATCCTGGGGCTGGACAGAACCCATAAGATGATTATTATTGGGGCAGGCAACCTGGGGCAGGCACTGGCCAATTATATGAATTTTGAACGAAGGGGTTTTTTGTTTAAAGGGATTTTTGACAACAATCCGGAGCTTTGGGGAAGAAAAATCCGGGCGATGGAAGTAAAGCCCATGGAAGAGATGGAGGAATTTGTAAAGGAAAACGAGATAGATATCGCAGTGCTTACAATTCCGAAAGCAAGTGCAGCATCAGTATCGGAAAGACTGGCAAGAACCGGAATCAGGGGGATATGGAATTTTGCCCATGTGGATTTATGTGTTCCGGAGGAAATCCAGGTAGAGAATGTCCATCTTTCAGACAGCTTGATGAAACTGATTTATAATATTAATAGTTTGGATGATGATGGGAGAAAATAGCATGGGGCCAGGTCAGGCGCCAGATGGGAATTTACGGAGGCGGGAATATGTCAAAGTCGGACGATTATTTTAAATCTGTACTGGCAGACAAAAAGATACCAGTACTTACACTGGATAATAAGTGGCATCAGCTTTTTAATCAGGGAGCAGAACCGGACAGACGCATAAAGCGGTTGGAGGAAAAGCTCAACGACCTGCTGAAAAAGCAGGGGAAAGCCAATACGGAAACCAAAGAAATCAAGAAGCTGAAGCGCAAACTGATGCAGGAAATTATGGAAAATGCACAGGATGCTTCTTCGGGAAATGATAAAGCGGCCCAGAAGAAGATGGATGAGAACAAGCGCCTGATTGACGATTGCAACCGGAAAATCCGGGGATATAAGGATGAGCTGCTTGAACTGCCTAAGGAAATTGATAAGGTCAACAAGGAGCTTATGCTTGTGACACTGGAAATCTGTTATGACAGACTGAAGGAAAATGAGCAGGAAATTGAAGAAACTTCCAGGTGGGTTACTCAAATCCGTGTGGAACTAAAAAAAAGGCTGATTCGTAAGCAGGAAAAAGAAGAGGCAAACCAGCAGCTGTATTCTTATATGCACGATATTTTTGGGGCTGATGTGATTAATATTTTTGATATGGGATATAAAGGAATAGAAAAGGACAGTTAAATACCAAAGTGTCTTTGAGGTCAGATTTTGAATGAAATATGTTTTAAAAGCGGATGAAATGAAAATGTGTGACCAGAACACCATAAAGAGGGTAGGGCTCCCCTCCATGGTGCTTATGGAACGGGCGGCGTTAGCAGTGTGTGAGGAGATTGCTGCCACAGAACAAAAGATGGATAAAGCGCTTGTTGTGGCAGGAGTGGGAAATAACGGCGGTGACGGGCTGGCAGCAGGCAGACTTTTGGCATTACAGGGCGTTCAGGTTACTTTCTATATGGCTGGCAGCCCTGAGAAAATGTCAGAGGAAACAAAAAAACAAGTATTTATTTTAAAAAATTTAGGAATATCCATACAGAGCAAATTGGATGATGCGGAATATGATATGGTAGTGGATGCTTTGTTTGGAATTGGACTGTCCAGGGAAGTACAGGGAGACTATGCGGAAATCATTCAAAAAATAAACAGATACCGGCAGCAGGGAGCTTTTATATGCAGTGTGGATATTCCGTCTGGTATTTGTGCGGATACAGGGGAAATTTTAGGCTGTGGCGTACAGGCGGATCTTACCGTTACATTTGGTTTTATCAAAAGGGGACATTTGCTGTATCCGGGAAAAAAGTATACAGGAATGCTGAAAGTGAAAGATATTGGTATTCCGAAAGAAGCTTTTTTCGGGAAAAAGCCTCAGGCCTTTTGTTATGAATCCCAAGATATACCAATGATTCTTCCTGTTAGAGCGCTGGATGGGAATAAAGGAACTTTTGGTAAGGTGATTCTTATAGCTGGCAGCCGTGATATGAGTGGTGCCTGTCTTCTTTGTGCAAAAGCTGTTTTAAGAGCAGGGGCAGGCATGGTTAAAATTATCACGCCTGCCTGTAACAGGGAAATTGTCCAGATAGCTCTGCCAGAAGCAATGCTTTATACCTTTGAGGAAACGCCATGCAGGGAAAAGCTGTGGGAAGCCTTTAGCTGGGCGGATGTGGCTGTGGCAGGTCCGGGCATGGGGACAGATGAAAACGCCCGAATGCTGATGGAATACGTGCTGGAACAGAATAGAATTCCGACGGTTATTGACGCAGACGGCCTGAATTTGTTAGCTGCCCATAAGGAGCTTGAAAAGCATGCGGAAAATGGAGCCGGAAAAAATTTAATACTTACACCTCACCCTGGAGAGCTGGGACGTCTGCTGAAAACTGGGAAGGAAGAATATCGCAGGGAAAGGGAACAATTGGTTTTAAAACTGGCAGGGAAGTTCGGATGTACTGTGGCTGCCAAAGACGCGGCAACGCTGGTGGCGCAGGCAGGGAGAAAGGAAATATATATTAACACGTCCGGAAATGACGGCATGGCGGCCGCTGGAAGCGGAGATGTTCTTGCAGGCATTATCGGGGGACTTTTAGCTCAGGGAATGAAGGCGTTTGAAGCCGCATGTGCAGGCGTTTACCTGCATGGAGCGGCAGGGAATAAAGCAGCCGAATGGATGGGACATTATGGTATGACAGCAACAGATATCATTGACGCTTTTGCCAAAATTACAAATATTACTGTAGGAAAGGAGCAGGTTAAAAACTGAAATGAAAACAAAAGGCAGGATACAGGAGGATTTGAAGGAGGGGCAGAGAGCGCAACGACATAACTGGCTGATGGAATATATGCCATGGTGTGAAAGAATTTATGCGGAAATAGACCTGGACGCGGTTAGAAGCAATTTAGAGCATATAAAGGAACATCTTTCAAAAACGACAACAATCATTGCCGTGGTTAAAACAGACGGTTATGGTCATGGAGCGGTCCCTATTGCCAGAGAATTGGATCAGGTTTCTTATCTTTCCGGCTTTGCCGTTGCAACCTTTGAGGAAGCCCTGGCCTTAAGACAGGCAGGGGTGGTTAAACCTGTGCTGGTGCTTGGATATACGTTTCCCTATTGTTATGAAGAGATGGTACGAAGAGAAATCCGGATGACAGTGTTTAGGGAAGACACTCTTTTAGAAATTGCAAAAACAGTTAAGTCTCTTCATGAAAAGGGAGTCTGCAAAAAGGCAAAGGTCCATATTAAAGTAGACACAGGCATGGGACGTATTGGCATAAATCCTAAAAAAGAAGGAATTGCATTTGTAAAAAAAGCCTTTCACATGCAGGAAATGGAAGTGGAGGGAATATTTACCCATCTGGCAAGAGCAGATGAAACAGATAAAACAGCTGCCTTAAGACAGGTAGAAGTATTTAAAGATTTCTTAAAGGAAATAAAGGAGAGCTGTGGCAGGGAAATTCCCATAAAACACTGTGCCAACAGCGCAGGAGGAATAGAACTGCCGGAAACAGATATGGATGCAGTAAGAGCGGGGATTATTCTCTATGGCCTGTGGCCGTCTGAGCAGGTTAATAAGGAGATTGTACCATTGCTTCCTGCGATGTCTCTTTACAGTCATATTATATATGTAAAGGAAGTGGAGGCAGGAAGCCAGATAAGCTATGGAGGGACTTTTACCGCAAAAAAGAAAATGAGAATAGCGACCATCCCCGCCGGTTATGGAGATGGGTACCCCAGAGGACTTTCTGGAAAAGGCTATGTTTTGCTGCATGGAAAAAGGGCGCCTGTGCTTGGAAGGGTGTGTATGGACCAGTTTATGGTAGATGTGACAGACATTCCGGGAGCATCGGAGGGCGATTTAGTGACATTGATTGGAAGAGATGGGGAAGAACAGATTACTATGGAGCAGGCAGGAGCGTTGTCAGGCAGATTTAACTATGAATTTGCATGCGCCATTGGAAAGCGGGTACCCAGAGTATATGTGAAGGACGGAAAAATTCTGCCTGATGGAGATGGTGTGCAGGATTTTTAACTCTATTTGAATACCTTCTTACAATACGGTTATACTAACTATTAGCATAAAAATATCCTATTGGAATGAAGGGTGTGTGAAAAAGTGAGAAGAGGGGATATTTATTACGCAGATTTAAGGCCGGTGGTTGGATCAGAGCAAGGAGGCATAAGGCCCGTGCTCATTGTACAGAATGATGTGGGAAACAGACATAGTCCCACGGTAATTTGTGCAGCAATCACATCAAAAATGAATAAGGCAAAGCTTCCCACCCATATTGAATTAAGTGCGGGAAGATATGATATGGTAAAGGACTCTGTAATTTTATTGGAACAGCTCCGCACCATAGACAAAAAGCGTCTGAAAGATAAGGTATGCCATCTGGATGAGGAAATTATGAAGCAGGTGAATCACGGACTTATGGTCAGCCTGGAACTGGATACATACATAAGACCTGTAACAGGAGCGCAGACCTTGACGATAAGAACAGGAAATGATATAGTCTAATTTGATATTTTGTGTAAAAAAGGAGATGGAATAATGGATGATGGCGGACCTACGGCCAGTTATATGATTTTTTTTATACTGCTGCTTACCGACATGCTTTTTTATGGATTTGGCGCGGCAGTAAAAGAGCTGAATTCCAAGGAGCTTCTGGAACAGTTCGAAGAAACAGGAAACAAAAAGGCCAAAAGGCTTTATCGGATTACCGTAAGGCCGGAGCAGTATATTAATACTGTCCAGCTGGTAGTCACTTTAATCAATCTTGTAATGGGCGGATTTTTTCTGGGAATATTTGTAAGATGGGCAGGAAAGCTTTTGAAACAGGGGGTGCTGGATATTTCTCCGGCGGTGATTTCCTTAATCGCCCTGTTGCTTGCTGGAGCGGTGTTGCTTTACATATTACTGACTTTTGGCGTACTGATACCGAAAAGACTGGGAGCAAAATATGCTGTCAAATGGGCATATGCCTGTATCAATCCTATATACTATATTACTAAAATATTCAGTCCGGTTACCGGACTGGTATCTGTTACAGCAAAAGGAATTTTAAGGATTTTTGGTATTCACACGGATATTAATTCGGAGGACGTGACAGAAGAAGAAATCATTTCTATGGTCAATGAAGGGCATGAACAGGGTGTGCTTATGGCTTCAGAGGCGGAAATGATTACAAAGATTTTTGAATTTGGCGATAAGGAAGCCCATGATATTATGACCCACCGGACAAATATTCTGGCGATTGACAGGAATATGGTTTTGGAAGAGGCTATTGACTATATGTTAAGCGAAAGCAAAAGCCGTTTTCCTGTTATTGATGAAGACATTGACCATATTATAGGAATTTTGCATTTCAGGGATGCGGTACGTGCCCGCCGGATGGAGGAAAACATGCAGCTGCCAGTAGGAGATATAGAAGGACTTCTTAGAGAGGCAATGTTTGTACCTGAAACCCAAAATATTGACGCCCTGTTTGAAACCATGCAGCATACGAAGACTCAGATGGTTATTGTAGTTGATGAGTATGGGCAGACAGACGGCCTTGTTGCAATGGAAGATATTTTGGAAGAGATTGTGGGTAATATTATGGATGAATATGATGAAGAAGAAGCCCATATCGAAAAAACAGGAAATGCGGATGAGTATATAATAGAGGGGATTACGCCATTAGAAGAATTGGAAGAGTGGTTTAACATTTCTTTTCAGGAAGAGGAATTTGGAACAATTAATGGTTTTATGATTTCCAAAATGGACAAGATCCCGGAGGAAAATGAGGAATTTTCCATTAGGGTAGGCGCCTATGAATTTAAGATCCTTCAGGTGGAAAACAGAATGATTAAAAGTGTTCTGGTGACAAGGATCCCGGAAAAAAAGAAAACAGAGGAAATTTCCGGCTAAAAAAAGAAAATGAAAATAAAGGGAGCGGCAGCTCCTTTGCAGGTTTGTGTGTGCACTGCTATCACAGACCGGGAATACATATGAAGCGGTGCAGAAAAGAGGATAAAGATGTCAGGACATTCAAAATTTGCGAATATTAAACACAAGAAAGAAAAAAATGATGCTGCCAAAGGTAAAATATTTACTATTCTGGGAAGGGAAATTGCGGTAGCGGTTAAAGAAGGAGGGGCTGATCCTGCCAACAATTCCAAGCTGGCCCAGGTGATTGCCAAGGCGAAATCCAACAATATGCCTAACGATACCATTGAAAGAGGAATTAAAAAGGCGGCAGGTGATTCCGGAAATGTGAACTATAAGTATATCACTTATGAAGGGTATGGACCAGGCGGCATCGCCATTATTGTAGATGCGCTTACAGATAACCAGAACAGGACAGCGGCAAATGTCAGAAATGCTTTTTCAAAGGGAAATGGAAATATTGGCACGCCAGGCTGTGTATCTTTTATGTTTGATAAAAAGGGACAGATTATTGTTGATAAGGAAGAATACGAGGGCGATGGGGACGAGCTTATGATGCTTGCGCTGGACGCCGGGGCAGAGGATTTTTCAGAAGAGGATGACAGTTTTGAGGTGCTTACATCTCCTGACGAATTTGATGGAGTTTTAAAAGCGCTGCAGGAGGGTGGTGTCCCTACGGTTTCAGCGGAAGTTACCATGATTCCGCAGAATTATGTGGAGCTTACAGATGAGGCGGCGCTTAAGAGCCTGCAGAAGATACTTGACCTTTTAGACGAGGATGATGATGTACAGGCCGTATATCACAATTGGGATGAATAGTACAAGACAAAAGTTATTTTATTTTTTTGGAATAGTGGCAATAATTGTCAGCAGGATATTGTATTTCTTTTCGGGCGGATGGGAGTTTAGCGACATTTGTGGATATTTTGCAGGGGCAGTTATCCAGGCAGGCGGAAATGAACCGGAATATTCTTCGGGTCTTTCCTGCATTTATACAGAAACCTTATCAGATGTTTTCCTTTTTTTGGGAAACCGTGTGGAGGCGGCAGGTCTGTGTAATATGTTTTTTCAGGCTGTATGGCTGGTGTGTATTTCAGCAGGCATAGGAATGTTTGCAGGAAGGTTTGCAGGTATAGCAACCGGAGGTATCCTGACTCTTTCTCCGCAGGTAGCAGAGACAATGTTTCAGATTTTGCCCCAAAATTATTATATGCTGCATTTTAGTGTTGTATTGGTAATTTTGGGCAGCTTTTACCGCCATATGATGAAGGCGGGCTGGTGTGTGAATATCTGTGACAATTTGTATCTGCTGCTTACAGGGATTTATCTTGGCGTGGTCTGTATTTGGAACAGTGTTGGGCTTTTTCTTATTTTACCATTGGCATATGTATTGCTAAAGGGTTTTAGGGAAACACAAAGAAAAGAGAGAGAACAGGCAAAGCCATCAGGAACTGGCCTTATGGCGGTGTTTGTTCTGATGGGAATAGCAGCAGGTGGTCTAACCGCCTGGTTTAATGAAATGGAAGTAACAGGCGACATGTCAGCAGAGCCGCTTAGATATTTAGCATTGTTTTATAAGGATTTCCCGGATATAAGCAGGGACATAGGTAAGGAGCTGCTGCTGTGGCTTCTGGGAAGTATTGGAGCAGGCGTGATATGCGAGATGGCAGCCGTCCATATACGGAGCAAAAGGGAAAGGCAGATGCCGGGAGGAGAGGAGGAAAACATGTGGAAAGGACCGGGAAAACAAGCAAAAGAACAGAGCAGCCCGGCACCCCAAAGCCTGCCGGATAGAGAGGAAAAAACGGATAATTATATTATTACGGAGGATGGCAGAAGAATTAAGCTTCTTGATAATCCCCTTCCGGTACCCAAAAGGCATGTACCCAGAGCAATGCACTTTGATATTGAAGATGTTAGCGGTGATATGGAGGAATTAAAGGAAGATTTAAGTGCGGAGTTTAAGAATAATTTTGCACAGGATGATGATTTTGACTTTCAAATCTGTGATAATGACGATTTTGATATCTAAAAAGAGATATGAATAAATTACATAGAACAAACCATACTAATAAGGACTGCAGGGCAGTTCTTATTTTAATATTGCGAGGTTTGTATATGTCAGGTAAAAAAGTTGAAGAAGAAAAGCATAGAAGTGAACGGATTGAAGAAACCGGACAGGTTACGCTGGATAAAAATGGAAAGTCCCATACAATTCATCTGATTTCAGTGATTGGAGAAGTGGAAGGGCATGATAACCTTAGCAACAATTCCAAAACTACCAAATACGAACATATTCTTCCGGAGCTTGCCGCCATTGAAGACAGCAGAGATATTGACGGTGTATTAATACTGCTAAATACTATGGGAGGGGACGTGGAAGCCGGGCTTGCTATTGCAGAGATGATAGCCTCCTTAAGTAAACCTACTGTGTCTCTGGTTCTTGGAGGCAGTCATTCAATCGGTGTTCCCATCGCTGTAAGTACTGACTACTCCTATATTGTTCCTACTGGGACTATGGTAATCCATCCTGTCAGAATGAATGGGATGGTCATAGGGGTGCCTCAGACCTTTGATTATTTCAGACAGATCCAAAACAGAATCACCGGATTCGTATGCGGACACTGCCGGATTAATAAGGGACGGTTTGAAGAGTTAATGATGGAAACAGGAGTGCTGACTAAGGATGTGGGAACGATTCTGGTAGGAGAAGAGGCAGTATCAGAAGGTATAATAAACGAAACAGGTGGTATCCACGAGGCAATGGAGAAACTCCATCAACTGATTGCAAAGAGAAAGAAAGCCAGTAAACAGTCAAAATAGTGGATAAAATTATTTGAAGACGAAATATCGTTTGTTGATGACAAGGTTTGGAGAAGATGCTATACTATATAAGATTATGTACGTATCAGGAAGATACAAAAGGGGTTTTTAAGTATGGCACAGACGAAGAAAAGCGGAACTGGAAGGAGTAGTTCTGGAAGCAGAAAAAAAAGTTCCGGCAGCAGGACAAATAAAGCAAATACATCCGGTTCACGCAATTATAATAAAAAAAGTGAGCCCATGGATGTGGCGATCAGAAATGAGATTTTGTTGATTATTCTGTTTGCTATAGCGATTTTTCTGTTTTTATGTAATTTTGGTATAGCGGGAGTAATGGGAAATACTATCAGTGATGTGATGTTTGGGATTTTTGGTTTGACAGCATATGTAATGCCGCTGGTTTTATTTTTGATGATTGCATTTGGAATGGTAAACAGTGGAAATGCCATTGCTGCCCGCAAAATAGCTGCCGGAGTTATGCTTTTTTTGATAATTGGAATTATATGCGATCTCTTTACCGGGGCGCCGGAGGCAGCAGAAAGTTATCAGATAGGAGAAATATATGAAAGATGCAGCAGTGGACATGGAGGTGGCGGAGTGATTGGCGGCACCTTTGCTTACCTCTGTCACCATTTTCTGGGAATGACAGGTACCATACTGCTGATTTTGGTGGCAGCCATAATTTCAGCTGTGATTTTAACAGAAAAATCGTTTATGTCGGGGGTAAAATCCAGCAGTCGGAAAGTTTATGAACGTTCCAGGGAGGATGCGGCTTACAGAAGAGAGCGGGCAAGAGAAAGAAGAGAAGAACAGGAGGAGATAAGACGCCGCAGGGAAGAGGAAAGGCGTCTTAGGGCGGAAGAGAGGGAAAATGAAAAAATCCTGCGCATGGACAAAAAAGTCTCAGGTGTTATGATTGATACTTCACTTTCAGACAGAACTGAAGCTGGCAGCAGAGAACGGGATGACCTGCACGAAATCAATCTTGAAGATTTTGAAGAACAGTTAGAGACAGATACCAAGACGGAAGAGGAGGCGGTATATAAAGAACCGGAAGATAGTTTTTCTCTTGACGAAATTAGAATAAATGGCGCGTATGAGGATGAAAGCCTTATAAGCGGCGATGAACTTTCTGAAATTACCAATCTTCTGGATCAAATGGAGCCGGAAAGTGATTTGGACGTATATAGGGAATCAGAAATAGATGAAAGACAGGAGGAAGAGGACGAATCTTATCAGGAAACAGATGGTTTTCAGGAGGTGTTTGGAGAAGAAGCGGAAATGGATGAAGAGATTTCCTTACCCGGCTCTTTGGAGAAGCCTGTGGCAGCAGTAAAGGAAGAAAGCAGCAGAAATGGGCAGGCCATAGATGCAGCGACCCCTTCACCTAAACCCTGTGTCCCAAAAAAATACATATTTCCACCTATCAGCAAGCTGGCAAAAGGGAAAGGGAAAGGAGGAGGGGATTCCTCCCGTGAGCTTAAGGAGACAGCCCAGAAGCTTCAGCAGACTCTGCAGACCTTTGGTGTGCGGGTATTGATAACAGATATCAGCCAGGGGCCTTCCGTTACCCGGTTTGAACTGCAGCCGGAACAGGGGGTGAAGGTAAGCAAGATTGTGGGACTGGCGGATGACATTAAACTGAATCTGGCGGCAACGGATATAAGGATAGAAGCGCCAATTCCAGGCAAGGCTGCCGTAGGAATTGAGGTTCCCAATAAAGAAAACATGATGGTGGCACTGCGGGATCTTTTGGAAAGTAAGGATTTTAAAGAATTTCCGTCTAATCTTGCCTTTGCGGTAGGAAAAGACATTGGCGGAAAAGTAGTGGTTGCCGATATTGCCAAAATGCCTCATATGCTGATTGCCGGAGCTACAGGTTCCGGAAAATCGGTCTGTATAAACACTTTGATTATGAGTATTTTGTACAAAGCCCATCCGGAGGATGTGAAACTTATTATGGTAGATCCTAAGGTGGTTGAGCTTAGTGTGTATAATGGAATTCCCCACCTTTTGATTCCTGTTGTGACAGATCCTAAAAAGGCATCTGCAGCGCTGCAGTGGGGAGTGGCGGAGATGACAGACAGATACCAGAAATTTGCGGATTTCAATGTAAGGGATTTAAAAGGATACAATAAAAAAGTAGAGGACATGAAAGAAAAAGGGAATGCCGAAGGACTGGCAAAGCTGCCCCAGATTGTTATTATTGTAGACGAGCTTGCGGACCTTATGATGGTCTGTCCGGGGGAGGTGGAGGAGTCCATCTGTCGTTTAGCCCAGCTTGCCAGAGCAGCAGGTATTCATCTGATTATTGCTACACAGCGTCCTTCTGTGGATGTTATTACGGGATTAATTAAGGCAAACATGCCAAGCCGTGCAGCTTTTAGCGTATCCAGCGGAGTGGATTCCCGCACCATACTTGACATGAATGGAGCAGAAAAACTGCTTGGAAAAGGTGATATGCTTTTTTACCCCCAGGGGTACAACAAACCAGCCAGGGTGCAGGGGGCCTTTGTTTCGGATAACGAGGTGTCAGATGTGGTTGAATTTTTGAAGAACCAGACATTGGGGAATATTTATGATTCAGATATTCAGGAAAAAATAACCACGATTGGCAGCGTTGCAGGCGGTGGGGCAGGAACGGATGGAACGGAACGTGACCAATATTTTATAGAAGCGGCAAAATTTATTATTGAAAAAGATAAGGCTTCTATAGGTATGCTTCAGCGTGTGTTTAAAATTGGATTTAACAGGGCGGCAAGGATTATGGACCAGCTTTGTGATGCAGGAGTTGTTGGGGAAGAGGAAGGTACAAAACCCCGGAAAGTATTAATGAGTCAGGAACAGTTTGAACAATACATAGAAGAAATGGGGATGTGATAATGAAAACGGATATTCAGATTGCACAGGAAGCAGAACTTTTACCGATTACAGAGATTGCAGCAAAACTTCAGATTTCCCCGGATGAACTGGAGCTATACGGAAAATACAAAGCTAAAATTTCCGATGAATATTTAGAAAAAATTTCAGGCAGCCGGGATGGAAAATTAATTTTGATGACAGCCATTAATCCTACGCCTGCAGGTGAAGGAAAAACGACTACAAGTATTGGGCTGGGACAGGCTTTGGGAATACTTGGAAAGAGGGCGGTAATTGCTTTAAGGGAACCTTCTCTTGGTCCATGCTTTGGGATTAAGGGAGGAGCCGCAGGAGGCGGTTATGCCCAGGTGGTTCCCATGGAAGATTTAAATCTTCATTTTACAGGTGACTTTCATGCAATTACATCTGCGAATAATCTGTTAGCAGCCCTTTTGGATAATCATATTCAGCAGGGAAATGAACTGGGGATAGACACCCGTTCGGTGGTATGGAAAAGGTGTATGGATATGAATGACAGAGTCCTGCGCAATGTAGTGGTAGGATTGGGGTCAAAAATGGATGGAACTGTACGGGAGGATCATTTTGTCATTACCGTTGCATCAGAAATTATGGCGGTGCTTTGTCTTTCAGAGAATATGAAGGATTTGAAGGAAAGACTGGGACGTATGGTGGTTGCTTACAATTACCAGGGAAAACCGGTTACCGCTCAGGATCTGCAGGCAGTGGGAGCAATGGCAGCTTTGCTTAAGGACGCCATGAAGCCGAATTTGATCCAGACGCTGGAGCATACGCCTGCGCTTGTGCATGGAGGTCCCTTTGCCAATATTGCCCATGGCTGCAATTCTGTAAGAGCTACGAAGGCAGCGCTGAAAATGGCGGATTATGTGGTTACGGAGGCAGGGTTTGGCGCAGATTTAGGCGCTGAAAAGTTTTTTGACATTAAGTGCAGGTCGGCAGGGCTTAAGCCTGATGTAGCAGTGCTTGTGGCAACTATACGGGCGTTGAAATATAATGGCGGTGTTCCCAAAACGGCTTTAGGGGATGAAAATCTCAAAGCTCTGGAAAAGGGAATTGCCAATCTGGAAAAGCACATGGAAAATCTAATGAAGTACAAAGTTCCCGTGGTAGTTGCATTAAACAGTTTTGTAACAGATACCCAGGCGGAAATTGCCTTTGTAAAAGAGTTCTGCCAGAAACGCGGATGTGATCTGGCTATTTCAAAGGTTTGGGAAAAGGGTGGAGAAGGTGGCCTGCAATTAGCCGAGAAGGTTTTGCAGACACTGGAAGAAAAGGAAGGAAATTTTAAGCTTTTGTATGAAGACAACAGGAGCCTGAAGGAAAAAATTGAAATTGTATCAAAGGAAATTTATGGCGCTTTAGGGGTTAACTTTTCTTCTCAGGCAGAAAAGCAGCTGCAAAAGCTGGAAGAGCTGGGGTATGGAAGGATGCCTGTCTGTATGGCAAAGACCCAGTATTCACTTTCTGATAACCCGGCGCTTTTAGGGCGTCCCAGGGATTTTAAGATTAACGTAAGAGAAGCTTATGTATTAGCAGGAGCCGGTTTTGTGGTGGCGCTTACCGGGGAAGTTATGACCATGCCTGGACTGCCCAAATGTCCGGCAGCATTTTCCATTGATGTGAATGAAGAAGGCGCTATCACCGGACTGTTTTAGAAAGGATGGAAAGTATATGGCAGTGATTATTGATGGGAAAAAGATTTCACTTCAGATAAAAGATGAACTGAAAGAAAAAGTGGAGGAACTTAAGAAGAAGGGAATTATGATAACACTGGCGGTTATACAGGTAGGGGATGATCCGGCTTCCGGCGTTTATGTCAGAAATAAAAAGAAAGGCTGTGAATACATAGGAATCCGTTCTTTGTCATATGAACTGTCTGGTGGGATTTCCCAGCAGGAGCTTTTGGATCTGATAAAAGAGCTGAATGATAAAAAGGAAGTAAATGGGATTTTAGTGCAGCTTCCACTGCCTGCCCATATAGATGAGGATGCGGTGATAAAATCAATTGATCCCGCTAAGGATGTGGATGGTTTCCATCCCCAAAACGTGGGGGCATTATGTATTGGACAGCCAGGCTTTGTATCCTGTACACCTGCAGGAATTATTCAGCTGCTTAAAAGAAGCGGTATCCAAATAGAAGGAAAAGAATGTGTTGTGCTTGGCAGAAGCAATATTGTTGGAAAGCCTATGTCCCTACTGCTTCTTAAAGAAAATGCCACAGTGACAATTGCCCATTCACGGACAAAAAATTTAAAGGAAGTGACCCGCAGGGCAGATATTCTGATTGTGGCGGTAGGAAAGAGGAAGATGATTACAAAAGAATATATAAAGGAAGGTGCAGTGGTTATTGATGTGGGAATTAACAGAGATGAAAATAATAAGCTGTGTGGTGATGTGGATTTTGGCAATGTAGAGCCTCTCTGCAGCGCTATTACGCCTGTTCCCGGAGGCGTTGGCCCTATGACAATTGCCATGCTTTTGCATAATTGCGTAGAAACAGTTGGATTACAGTCCTTATAGGACTTCCGGATTTTATGCTACGGCAGGAAGGGAGGCCGGTATGAAGTGTCCCGATTGCGGATGTGAAATATTGGAGGGCAATCTTTATTGTGAAAAATGCGGGATGGAAATCCGTATGGTGCCGGACTTTGAACCGGAAATTGAAAACAGCATAACGGAAACTTTGTCTACGGTTGCAGAGGAAATAGAAGGAAGCAGCCTGCCTGAAAAAAACGAAAGCCAGAACAGGGAACATGCGCCCGCAAAAAAAGAAGAATCGAAAGAAAAAAAGGTTAAGAAGCAAAAGGAGAATTTCTCTTGGGATGAGCCTGGGAAAAACAGGCTGTTGGTAAGCCTGATAACATTTACCGCAGTTTTGGTGACCGCGGCTTTCGTTTCAGTGCAAATGTATCACAAGTATTCCGCCAGTTACCAGTTAGAGCAGGCCAGGGAGTATGCCGGGGTGCAGAATTATGAAAAGGCAGTGGAGTATTTGGAAAAGGCAAAGGAATTAAAAGCAGATTCAGCAGATATTTTTCTTTTGGAGTCCAGTTATTTATATAGAATGGGGCAAAAACAAAAGGCTGCTTCTGTATTGATGGAATTGTTGGAAAAAGGACATCTTGAGTATGAGGAAAAGGAAAAAGCATATGAAAACCTGATTGCAATTTATGATGAGGAAAAACGATATGAGGAGATTAATACGCTTTTAGAGGCCTGCGATGAAGAGGGGATTGTCAATCAGTTTCAAAAGTATATGGCAAAGGAACCGGAATTTGGTTATCCGTCAGGAAGTTATGATGAAGTAATTACCTTAAAGCTTGGCGCTAATGCCACAGGCACAATTTATTATACACTAGATGGCAGTGAACCGGATGAAAGGAGTATGATATATAAGGCTCCCATTTTTTTGGAATCCGGGTCTTATCAGGTTACTGCAGTATTTGAAAACGAATATGGGATACGGAGCGAGATAGCCAGAAACTGGTATATAATAAACTTAATGGAACCTGACCCACCCAAATTATCCTTAAGCAGCGGGGATTACCGTGTTCCTACAATGATTGAAGTTTCAGTTCCACAAATGGGGACGGTTTATTATACTTCAGACGGAACGAATCCCAGTGTTTATAGTATGAAATATACAGGTCCTATTCCAATGCCGCTTGGAAAGTCAAATTTTAAATTTGTAACCATTTCCGATGAAGGTGTATCCAGTGAAGTGGTAAGCAGAAGCTTTGACTTGGCACTGGAAACAGATATTACAGTGGAGAAGGCGATTAATAATGTGGTACATGCGCTTTACAACCGAAAAGTACTTACAGATTTACAGGGACATTCTATTGGAGTTATGGGAAAATATGTTTTTGACTTTGATTCTATTGTGGAAATCCCCAATTTAGGATATTATTATGTTTTGAATGAGTATGTGGAGGATAATAACGGTAACCGGGCCAGGACGGAGCGTCTTTATGTCGTGGAAGTGTATACAGGGGCGCCAAACCGCCTGGTTTATGATGAAAACGGACAGATGGGGCTTATTTCCCTGCAATAGTTTTTCTCCACGGGATAGAAAGTAAGTAATATATAATGGGAGTTTATGACATTTATTATAATTATATAAAAACAGGAAAGGGATAAGTGATGTACAAAATTTTAGAAGCAAAAGAGCTTGCTGCCAATATATTTTACATGGTAGTAGAGGCAAAACGTGTGGCAAGGGCATGTCTGCCAGGTCAGTTTGTAATTGTCAGAGCAAAAGAAGATTCAGAAAGAATCCCTCTCACAATTTGTGATTACGACAGAGAGCAGGGAACAGTTGCCATTGTGTTTCAGATAGTGGGGGCAGGAACGCAGATGATGGCGGAACTTCAACAGGGAGATGCCTTTTGCGATTTTGTGGGACCCCTTGGCTGTCCTTCAGAATTTGTTTCAGAGGATCTGGAGACGCTTAAGAAGAAAAAAATGCTGTTTGTCGCAGGCGGTGTGGGAACAGCGCCAGTGTATCCACAGGTAAAATGGCTTCATGAAAAAGGGATAGAGGCAGATGTAATTGTGGGGGCAAAAAACAAGGATTTTTTGATTCTGGAAGAAGAGATGAAAAGGGTAGCAGGCAACCTTTACATAACCACAGACGATGGCTCTTATGGCAGGAGCGGAATGGTAACCCAGACAATTACGGATCTTGTAAATGAAGGCAAACACTATGACATATGCGTTGCTATTGGACCGATGATTATGATGAAGTTTGTCTGTAAGCTTACTAAAGAACTTTCACTTCCTACGATTGTCAGTTTAAATCCTATTATGGTGGACGGAACTGGCATGTGCGGCGCATGCCGCGTTACAGTAGGCGGGAAGGTGAAGTTTGCCTGTGTGGACGGCCCTGAGTTTGACGGGCATCAGGTGGACTTTGACGAGGCGATGCAGCGTCAGCAGATTTATAAGACTGCGGAAGGAAGGGCATTTCTTAAAGCAAAAGAAGGAGATTCCCATCATGGTGGATGTGGAAACTGCGGAGGTGACAAATAATGGATGTATTAAAGAAAGTCCCTGTAAGGGAACAGGATGCAAAGGTCCGGGCGGCAAATTTTGAGGAAGTCTGCCTCGGCTATAATAAAGAAGAAGCCATGGAAGAGGCAGCAAGGTGTATTAATTGCAAAAATGCACAGTGTATCAAAGGTTGTCCGGTTGCAATTAACATTCCCGGATTTATTGAAAAAGTAAAGGAAGGGGATGTGGAAGGCGCTTATCAGGTAATCAGCGAATCCTCGGCTCTTCCTGCTGTATGCGGACGGGTATGTCCCCAGGAAAGCCAGTGTGAAGGAAAATGTATCAGAGGCATTAAGGGCGAGCCTGTTTCCATTGGAAAGCTGGAACGTTTTGTAGCTGACTGGGCAGCAGAAAAAGGAATAAAGCCCCAGGGAGCAGAAAAAATGAATGGAAAGAAAGTGGCTGTGATTGGTTCCGGCCCGGCAGGATTGACCTGTGCCGGCGATCTGGCCAAAATGGGATATGAGGTGACAATATTTGAAGCGCTTCATGAGCCTGGTGGAGTGTTGGTATATGGAATTCCTGAATTTCGTCTGCCCAAATCAGGGGTAGTGGCAAAGGAAATTGAAAATGTGAAATCCCTTGGGGTAAAGATTGAAACCAATGTAGTGGTAGGTAAGTCTGTAACGATTGATGAATTGCTGGGAGAAGAAGGATTTGACGCTGTCTTTATCGGTTCTGGAGCAGGACTTCCCAAGTTTATGGGAATACCTGGAGAACAGGCGAATGGTGTTTTTTCAGCCAATGAATATCTGACGAGAAGCAATTTGATGAAAGCCTTTGATGAAAGCTCCAATACACCAATTATGCGGGGACAGAAAGTTGCGGTAGTAGGCGGCGGAAACGTGGCAATGGATGCTGCAAGAACAGCGCTCCGGCTTGGGGCAGAGGTACATATTGTATACAGGCGAAGTGAAGAAGAACTGCCTGCCCGTGTGGAGGAAGTGCATCATGCAAAAGAAGAGGGAATTATTTTTGACCTTCTAACTAATCCTGTTGAAATTTTGGCAGATGAGAAGGGATGGGTGCGTGGTATGAAATGTATCCGCATGGAACTTGGCGAACCGGATGATTCCGGCAGAAGACGTCCTGTAGAGGTTCCAGGTTCTGAATTTGTAATAGAAGCTGACACTGTTATTATGTCTTTGGGAACATCACCGAACCCATTGATTTCTTCCACAACAAAGGGTCTTGAAGTGAACAAATGGAAATGTATTGTTGCAGATGAGGAATTCGGAAAAACTACTAAAGAAGGAGTTTATGCGGGAGGAGATGCTGTTACCGGAGCGGCGACTGTTATTCTTGCAATGGGAGCAGGACGGGCAGGTGCAAAAGGAATTGATGAATATTTAAAGAATAAATGATAGAAATGTGCCGGAAAATTTGTTTTCCGGCACAAATTTATAGTTGCACAGGGAAAAGACGTTGATAATATCCCTGCACAAATAAAATAAGAAATTATTAATAATTTCTATTACAGAAATTAAAAAGTCTGGTTTATAGTAGAAAAAAAGAAAGATGCAGGGGGATGGACATGAAGAAGCCTTTTGAAGAAGATGAGGAAGAGGAAAGTGTTGGACTGATAAAAGCAAGAATACTGGTAACAGTAATTCCTTTTGTGCTGATTATTATAATTCTTGTTGTTACATTAGCGCTAAATGGTAAAAAGAAAGAGTCGGATAAAGCCGCCAGTCTGCAGCAAAGTATTATGGACTATGCAGACGAAAACAAGGAATCCGAGCTTTCCGGCCCCAGGGAGCCTGTAAATTCGGACTCTGTAGTGACCAAGGAAGAGGAACAGGAAAGTCCAACGGAAGTCCCCAAAGAAACCAACAGTCCTACACCATTAAAAACACAGGAGCCTAAGGCAGGTGAAACGGACAACAAACCGGAGACAGAGGAAGAGGCTGGGGGCGTGCCGGGGGCAACTCCTGCCAAAAGAGCTGTAAAAAAGGATTATAGTAAAATAGAGTTTCATAAAGAGGAACAGCTTAAAGATATGATGGCATACTGGGCGGATAATAATCAAAAAGCGTTAGATGACCTTGTTTTTCTGGACCATTATATTGCAATGTCTTTTAGTCTTGGGAAAACCAATAGTTTTTACTATTATGGTGAAACAGATGGCAGCGGAGCTCCCAACGGGAAAGGAATTGCCGTATATGCAGATAACCAGTATTATTATGGTGACTGGAAAAATGGTGTTAGAAGCGGAAATGGAACATGGATTCATTATCATATGCACCTGACAGATGACAGAGCGGATGATTTATATACTTATCATCAGTATACTGGAAGCTGGGCAAAAGACTTGCCGGATGGAGAGGGATCAGAGCATTTTGACTATGATATGTCTCTTTTGAAGGGAAATGAGAGATATACCACCAATATGATTGGCAGCTATTCGGCAGGGCTTATCCATGGTGACTTTTATCTGACAAGTATTTATGTGGACGGAAGATATGAAGAGTGGAATGGGCAAGCAAATAACGGGTCATGGATTTACCAAAGTGAAAGTAAGGATAAAAAAGGAAACAGGACAATTCTTGTGAATGTCAGTGACCCTGATGCCTATGTATGGATGCAGCCTAAAGATAATCAGAATATTGGCGTGTGCTGCCTTAAGTCAAAATCTTAGGAAAAAATAAAATAGTGGAAACCTTTGTCAATCCGTAGTAAAATAATAAAGGGGGCAAAGGAGGTATTGTTTATGGCATGGTGTCCGAAGTGTGGGAGCGAGTATGTGGAGGGCATTAAAGTCTGTGTGGACTGTGGCTGTGAACTGGTGGAAGCTTTAACAGAAGATGAAGCGGGAAAAGAAGAAATTTCAGTTCAGATGGCGGCAGCAATGATGCAGGCTGCAAAAACCAGCAAGGTAAGTATACCGGAGGCGCTGGAAGAGGTACTTTCAGAGGAAGAAGAGAGAGAAGCGGTAAAGTACCATCCGGTATACATAAACAACGAAGAAAAAGCAGAGGATAACAGAACTTCAGCCTATACCCTTCTTTTTGTGGGAGGCCTTGGGTTAATTGTTATTGCCCTGTTTTTCTTTGATGTGATAACGATTCATATGTCCCTCACCAATAAATATATGGTGACAGGGGTCATGGGGGTTCTTTTTATTTTATTTATCATCATGGGAATTGTCTCCATGAAAAATTCCAGAATATTGACCAAAAAGGCGCATAAGGAAAATAATCTGACCATGGAGATTAAAAGATGGTGTCTGGAAAACCTGAAGAAAGATGAGATTGATAATCTTTTAGAAATTAAGGAACAACAGGAAGAGCTTAAGTATTTCCAGCGCTTTGATTATATGAAAAAGGCCATACAAAAGCAGTTTTTGAATCTGGATGAAGGGTATTTGGACAGGCTGATAGAAGAAGTCTATCCTGAAATTTTTGAGGAAGAAGGAGCTTGAGATTCGGTTATCTGCAACGGGATCTCAGATTTAAATTGGTGCATATCGCAGATCATGTCTGCGATATGCAGGAGGTAAGTGTGAAAATTACTTTGATTTGCGTTGGTAAAATAAAAGAAGACTTTTACAGAAAGGCAGTTTCCGAATATGTAAAACGTCTTGGCAGATATTGCAGCCTGGAAATTATAGAGGTACAGGATGAAAGAACGCCTGACAATGCCTCTACGGCACAGGAAGAGCAAATTTTGATAAAGGAAGCAGACAGAATATTAAAATATATCAAGGAGGGTGCGTATATATTTACCCTTGAGATACAAGGAAAACAGCCCGATTCCATATCGTTTTCCAGCCAGATAAATCAACTGGCTATTGAGGGGAAGAGCCATATTCAGTTTATAATAGGAGGTTCCCTTGGACTTCATCAGAGCGTTTCCCAAATATCACATCAGGCAGTCAGTTTTTCTAATATGACATTTCCCCATCAGTTAATGCGTGTAATTTTACTTGAACAGATATATAGAAGTTATAAGATTATAAGAGGAGAACCCTATCATAAATAAGGGTGAAATTATGTGTAAGTGCAGAAGATAAATGGAAAATATATTGTTGTATAAAGGCTATGGATTTATAGGATAGAGAAAATGGATGAGAAACTGAGGAATATGACTTCTATATACATAACAAAAGAGGATGAAATGTTATTGCTTTTCCGGCAGGGGGGCAGAGTTGTGAGCGATACATGGGTGGGAGCTGCGGGAGGCCATTTTGAAGAGAATGAGCTAAATGACCCAAAAGCATGCGTATTGAGAGAACTGAAAGAAGAATTGGGAATAAGTGAAAATGATATCAGAAATCTGCTGCTGCGGTATGTTACTTTGCGGAGGATAAAAGGAGAAATCCGGCAGAATTATTATTTTTTTGCGGAACTGGACAATGAGGCGGATGATAACATTGTATCAACGGAAGGGATAATCAGGTGGTTTACACTTTCTGAGTTATCGGCATTGGAGATGCCATATACCGCTAAATTTGTTATTGAGCATTATCTGAAGATGGGACGAAAAACAAATGATATGTATGTAGGCGTGACTGATGGGAAACGAGTTAATTTTACAAAACTGTCGGAATGCTAATGAAAACTGGTGCATGTGATTTCAGCTGCTTGCTTCTACTTGGTCAAACAGTTGGAAACTGAAAAATTTTGGCATTTGGCGGATGATAAGTAAATATTACAAAACATAAAAAAAGAACGCATATTAATCCGGCCAGTAAATGGGTATAAGGTTTAAGCCTGCAGGACAAAGAAAGTCTATAAGAGAGCCAGAATGAGAGTATGACACTGAAAATAAACGTAGCGATATCTAAAAGAAAGACATTTTTTCCAAGAACACAGGTATAGGTATAGTAGAACACAGGAATAAGCCATGTCCCGGCTAAAATGCCAAAAAGGAGTGAGGGAGCAACGCATGGGCAGGTTTCTTTAAACCTAAAAATCATAAACAATGAATAGAGCAGCATAGGGAAAAATAATAATTTCATATGTTCCCACACAGATTCATTAATTGGAGCAAACAGGCCGACAATATAATTATTTCCAGTCCAGTCAAATAAAAAATGGGAAAGGGAGCCTGTAACCAATACAAAAATTATTCCGATTTTGATAAAAAACCTTAATTTCTTCATGTCTGCATCTTCTTCCTGCAAAACTGCACCAGTAAAGGTATATGATAGGTAATAGCGAAACTCGTAAACTTACTAAATATTCTGACAATATATTGTCAGAATATTTTCACAACTTCGAATTTTACGATTACCTAAAGTATATGAAACTGGAAGGAGATTATACTTTTTTATCAGAAAAAGGCTGTTGGAAAATTTAGTAATAACAAAACTTCAGCCTGATTTTTAGTTTACTTTAATAAGGCTTTATCTGTTACAGGCATGTAGTTTTTCACTTATTGTAATTCGGAGAAGGGCTGTGTATAATAAAAAAAGAGCAAACGCTTTTAGTCAGGCAGAAAACGTATGGAGGCGCCAGGTATGAGAATGTATGATTTAATTATAAAAAAGAGAAATGGCGGTATTCTTGCCAGAGAAGAAATTGATTATATGATTAATGGATATACAAAAGGTGAAATACCGGATTACCAAATGTCCGCCATGATGATGGCCATTTACTTTAAGGGAATGAACCGGGAGGAAACCCTGGACCTTACCATGGCCATGGCGCATAGTGGGGAAATGTTGGATTTATCCACTGTTAAGGGAATTAAAACTGACAAACACAGTACAGGAGGTGTGGGAGATAAAACCTCCCTTGCCCTTGCGCCTATGGTTGCGGCCTGCGGCGTAAAAATTGCAAAGATGAGCGGTAGAGGGCTGGGTCATACAGGCGGGACAATTGATAAACTGGAAAGCTTTCAGGGATTCACTACGGGAATTACTACAGAGCAGTTTATCAGAAATGTAAACGAGATTGGTCTGGCAATTATGGGACAGACAAAGGATTTGGCGCCAGCAGACAAAAAACTGTATGCGCTTAGGGATGTGACGGCGACTGTGGACAATATGTCTCTGATTGCCTCATCTATAATGAGCAAGAAACTGGCAGCTGGTGCGGATGCCATTGTATTGGATGTGAAAGCAGGAAGCGGCGCGTTTATGAAAAAACAGGAGGATGCCTTTGCACTTGCAGAAGAAATGGTGTGTATTGGCAGGGGGGCCGGACGGAACACCATTGCGGTAGTCTCTGATATGGATCAGCCGCTTGGGTTTGCAGTGGGGAATGCGTTGGAAGTGAAGGAAGCCATTGCAACATTAAAAGGAGAAGGACCGGAAGATTTTACCGAATTGTGCCTGACTCTTGGGTCTTTTATGCTGCTGCTTGGAGGAGCGGTTCAGTCAGAAGAAGAGGGACAAAGGATGTTAAGACAGGTAATATCAGACGGAAGGGCGCTTGATAAACTGGCACAATTTGTCCGGGCGCAGGGAGGAAATGAAAAAATGGTATATCAGCCGGAGCTATTGCCAAAGGCAGAGCTGTCATATCCGGTATATGCTTCTGAGGATGGATATATTGAACGTCTGGTTTGTGATGAGGTGGGAATGTGTTCCCTGATTTTAGGAGGCGGAAGAGAAACAAAGGAAAGTGTTATTGACCTTTCTGCTGGAATTGTGCTAAACAAAAAGACAGGGGCATATGTCCAAAAGGGAGAAGTGCTTGCAACCCTTTACGGCAGCTGTCAGGATAAAATAGAAGCAGCAGGCAGAAGACTTGCAAAGGCTTACCAGATAGGAGAACAAAAGAAAAAGAAAGGTCCCATGATAATTGGAGTTGTAAAATAGGCATAGCTTTTGCTCCTTTCTCATATAGTATGGTATAGAGAAAGCGGGGAAAGAGATGAAACGGAAATCTGGAAGAAACTGGAATAGAACCAGACAAGACAGGGAGGATGCAAAGCGCACCTCCGGTAAAGAACTTGTGGTGGAATCCTTAAAACTTCCCAAGGATTCTGTGCTGGGCGCATCTATCGTCACCCTTACTGGAAATACCGATGCTTTTGTAGAAAACTATAAAGGAATTATAGAATATACCAGCCAGATGATTCTGCTGCAGGGAAAAAACTGTAAAATAGAAATCTGTGGCAGAAGGCTTACCATTATTTATTATACCAATGAAGACATGAGGATTGGCGGATGGATTGATTCTGTCCGTTATCTTATGTAAAAACCGGAACAAAACAGCAAGTACGCTAACCAAACTCACTATTGGTGCAGTATCACAAGCGCTGCCTGCGATATCGGAGGTATAAGTTTGGAAGTAAACTTCCAAACTATTTATTGGTGGCAGTACCGCAAGCACAGCTTGCGGTATGCAGGGGGATAGGTATGATACAAGTTATTCGTTATATTAAGGGGTATCTGGCAATCAAGGTTTATGGCTTTTCTCCGGAAAGATTTATGAATCTATGCAGCAACCATAATATATTTCTTTGGGATGTGGAAAACCATGGTGATTATTATACTATGAAAATCAGCCTTAAGGGATTTTACAAGCTTAGGGGAATTACCAGAAAAACAGGCACCAGGGTAGTCATAACAAAACGTTATGGACTGCCCTTTCTTTCTACACGGATATGGAAACGAAGAATATTTATGTTTGGACTTTTGGGCAGTTTGGTATTTTGGGTGTGGATGTCCGGGTTTATCTGGGCGGTGGAGATTGACGGAAACTACTATGTAACCACTGATGTTTTTCAGGATTTTCTTGAGGAAAGCGGTATATGGGTGGGAATGAAAAAGAAGGATGTGGAAATTGAAGCGCTGGAAAAGGCAATAAGAAACCAGTTTGATATTGTCACATGGACTTCCGCCCAGATAGACGGTACAAGACTGTTGATACGGATTAAGGAAAATGATTTAATTACAATAGAGGAAAAAAAGTCTGATGCGGCAGCAGGAGAAGGAATGAACCTGGTAGCGGAAAAAGAAGGGGAAATTGTAAGCATTGTAACGCGCAGCGGGGTTCCCAAAGTAACTGCAGGAACCATTGTGAGCAAGGGAGATATTCTTGTGGAAGGATGTATTCCTATTTTGAATGAAGATGGAACAGTCAAACGTTATGAATATTGTAATGCTGATGCAGATATTATGTTAAGGTGTTTATATACCTTGAAAGAAGAAATTGAAGAAAAACATGAGCAAAAAAATTATACAGGTAATGAAAAAAAATATCCTTTTATTATGTTTGGCACAAAAAAAGTAAAGGTGCATGTACCAGGAAAACCGTACGATGAGTGGGATGTAATGGAAGAAAAAACACAATTGAAGCTGTTTGGAAATTATTATCTTCCTGTTTACTTTGGCCATGATCTGACAAGAGAATATTTCACAGAGGAAAAAGTTTACACAAAAGAAGAAGTAAAAGAAATATTTGAAATAAAAATACAAAAATTTATTGAAACTTTACAGGAAAAAGGGGTTCAAATTATAGAAAAAAATGTTACAATTAATAAAGCTTCCGGGAAATGGCAAATGAAAGTAGATTTTCTTGCAGTGGAGAAAACCGGAACTTCCCAAAAAGTACAGCAGGCTTTGCCGGAGGAAGAAGAGATAGGGCAGGATACTGAGCAGTAAGACAAAGCTTTTGTTTTTGATAAAGTGTTTATGTCAAATATCAATGCCCACTATGAAAATTGTAGGAGAAACAGATGGAAGAAGTTTCAAAGATAATAAAGGTACCTGCCAGGGATCAGCAAAATGTTTTTGGACAGTTTGACAGCCATATTAAAAAGCTGGAGGAACGGCTGCAGGTGTCAATTGTTGACAGAAATGGAGAAATAAGGATTACGGGCAGTGATTTTCGCGTAAAAAAAGCAAAGGCAGTCCTTCAGGAGCTGACAGAATTATCAATGAGAGGAAATATAATTGAGGAACAGAATGTGGATTATGCAATTACAATGAGCATGGAAGAAAACGAAGACGTATTAATTGAGATAGATAAAGAATGTATCTGCCACACAGTATCAGGTAAGCCCATAAAGCCGAAGACGCTGGGGCAGAAGCAGTATGTGGATGCAATCAGAAACAATATGATTGTTTTTGGCCTTGGACCGGCAGGAACCGGAAAAACATATCTTGCCATGGCCATGGCTATCACTGCTTTTAAAAATCAGGAAGTGGAGAGAATTATTCTTACCCGCCCGGCAATAGAAGCAGGGGAAAAGCTTGGATTTCTGCCAGGGGATCTGCAAAGTAAGGTTGACCCATATCTGCGTCCTTTGTATGATGCTCTTTATCAGATTATGGGGGCTGAAACTTTTCTGAAAAATATGGAAAAGGGACTGATTGAAGTTGCTCCATTAGCATATATGAGGGGACGTACACTGGACAATGCGTATATAATTCTGGATGAAGCCCAAAATACCACACCGGCACAAATGAAAATGTTTTTAACCAGAATTGGATTTGGATCTAAAGTTATTGTTACCGGAGACGCAACCCAGAAGGATTTGGCTCCTGGAACAGTATCAGGGCTTGATGTGGCAGAGAGAGTGCTTCATAGAATAGAAGACATTGCTTTTTGCAGGCTGACAAGCAAGGACGTGGTGAGACATCCGCTGGTACAAAAGATTGTTAAGGCATATGAAGAGTATGAAGCAAAAATTGACAACAAAGCCAAACGGAAAAACAGGAATACAGTATATGGAAAAAAACAATGAAGTTATAGATGCAAATGATGAGATAAAAGAGGTAAGTGAAGACGCAATTAAAACAAAGGCCTCCCTTTCATTTAAGGACAGGGACAGGCTGATTACTTTTACACAGGAAGCAGTAATGATGTTTCTAACAATAGTAATTAGCCTGGTGGCTTCATTTCTTTATGGAAAATCGGCGGCTTCTATGGCAGGTACTACTATTCTGGCAGCCGCCGGATTTGCGTGTACATTATTTTGCCTGGGTCTTGGCAGGGAAAACAGCGGCTTTTTGTTTGACAATGAGGGAAACATATGGCGTTTTACAATTATTTATCTGGTTTTTCTCTGTGGCAGCGCCGCGTTTCCACTGCTTCCAAAAGGAGGATGGCCATATCCGGTAATTTTTGTTGGGTTGATGCTTTTTAGTAATCAGCTTATCGGTATGTCATCAGGATGTACGCTTTTAATGATTACAAATATGATTTGCGGAAGCAGTGATACTTTTTTTATTTATTTTATAAGCGGGCTTGTAGGGATAGTTGTTTTTTCTTATGCCAATGATGTGATACATGTGTGGCTTCCGCTTTTTATAACACTGCTTGTACATATGATATGTCTCTCCATTGAGGAAGTGCTGTTTGCCAGTGAGCCTCTTTTTGCAGGTATGTTTGTAATACCGGCTTTTAATCTTCTGGCTTGTTTTTTGCTGTTGTTGGTTCTTTTAAAGCTTTCTGCTGTAAGCAGGGACTGGAACCGTTACATGGATATTAATGACCCGGAAAGTCCGCTGTTAGCAGAGCTTAAGGGTATATCTGAAAAGGATTATTATTATGCAATTCATACAGCCTATTTGTGCGAAAAGGTGGTAAACAGCCTGTTCCTTGACCCAAAGGTAGTCAAGGCTTGTGGCTATTACCACAGGATTGGTCTGCTAAAAGGAGAAAATAATTGGGCAAATGTACAATTAATTTTAAGAAAAAATCATTTCCCACGGGAAGTGCGGATTATTTTAAGGGAATATACAGACAGGGAAAAAAGAAAAATGATATTTTCAAAAGAAGCGGTGGTTTTACTTTTTTGTGATGATGTGATAACTACAATAAGTACATGTTTTGCCGAAAAAAAAGAAGAAAATCCTGATTACCAGAAAATAATCAATGCTGTATTTATGAAACAGCTGGAAAGTGGTATGATAGATTGCAGCAGTATTACAATTGGGGAATTACAAGAAATAAAAAGGATATTAATGGAGGAAAAATCATATTATGACCTCTTACGTTGAAAATGAAGTGGCAGCAGAATTTGGATTTGATATTAAGGAACTGGCGGAGGCTGTTATGGAGGAAACGCTTCAAATGGAAAATTGTCCATATGAGGCGCAGGTGAATCTTTTAATTACAGATAACCAGGAGATATGTGAAATTAACAGGCAGTACAGACAGATAGATTCGCCCACGGATGTGCTTTCTTTTCCAATGATTGATTTCGACAAAGAAGCAGGATTTTCAGTTGTGGAAGGTGGGGAAGCGGATTATTTTGACCCTGAAAGCGGGGAACTGCTTTTGGGTGATATTATTATTTCTGAAGATAAAGTCCGGGAGCAATCAGAAAAATACGGTCATTCACTTAAGAGAGAATTTGCTTTTCTTATGGCGCACAGTATGCTTCATCTTTGCGGATATGACCATATGACAGAGCAGGAAGCACAAATTATGGAACAAAAGCAGGAAAAAATACTTACAACACTTGGGATTACAAGAGACATTGATATAAAATAATCTGCATAAATGCGGAAGTTATTTTCCATTGTTTCTTATGGAATACCAGGCAGGAGAACTTATGAGTAAATTGGGTAAAAGAAAGTTATCCTTGTCAAGAAGGGATTTTTATACGTTTATTAATCTGGCTGCGTTAATAGCCGCTTTTATCTTTCGGATTCCCTTGGGATTTATGGCAGGCAATAAGGGAGTAGCGTATTTTGGGGCAGCCAATGAAATTTTTATTGTTTTAGCAGGAACAATATCCTATGGATTGTCAGAAGCAACTGCGGCGTTGGTCAGATACAGGGTAAAAAGAGAACCAGGCAAGAGTGCGGAAAAAATATTGCGCAGTGCACTGGCCTTTGGTGGAAGCGCAGGGCTTATTTTTAGCATAATCCTGGGATTTTTTGGGCATTTTTTAGCTGATAAGGTAATGAATGTTCCCTTAGCGGGACTTTCGGTGCGGCTGATGGCTCCTGCAATATTCTTTTTTATTCTTACAGGGATTTTTAAGGGGTACTTTCAAGGCCATGGTTCAGGAGCGCCAGCAATGCAGTCGCAGGTTTTGTATGCTATATTTTTATTTGCAGGCGGACTGATAGGTGCAGGGATCTGGAAAGACTATGGAGAAAAAGTTTCAGCGCTTTTACAAAATGAAAATTTTACAAGCGCGTATGGCGCCATGGGTGCATCTATAGGCCTGCTTTCTGCCTCCGTCTTTTGCTTTCTCCATGTGTTGCTTCTATATGTTATCTTCAGGCATTCCCACAAAAAACAGGGGGGATTAGAAGAACAAAAAATCAAAGGCAGTGATATCCACACTTTTTACACACTGTTGGGAAATAGTTTTATGCACTCCATGCTCTGGCTTTGTTACCATATTCTGCCTTTGCTGGATCAATATTTATTTTTTGGATTTTTTGCCGGAGCAGGCGATAGGGCTGATATGTGGGGGGCATATTATGGAAAGTGCCTGATGATGACAGGTACATTAGGTGTGATTATCCATATGATGTGTATTTTACCAGTCAGACGGATTATCACCAGTCTGGAAAGAAGAGAACATAGCCTTGTAAAGGACCGGATGGGGGCTTTGGTCCATCAATGTACTTTATTTGCGGTGCCTGCTGCCATATTCCAGGCTGTACTGGCAGAAAATATACTGACTGTGCTTCCGGCCGGAAACAGCGGACAGACAGCAGTCTGGATGCAGCTGGGAAGTATAGCGCTTGTATTTTCTGTTTTTGCGGTGTTATTTATAGAAATATTGATACGAATCCGAAAAATCAGGTACGTAATTGCCATGGGAGCACTGGCTTTGGTCTTTCATATACTTTGTGCATTCCTTCTTGTAAAAACAGCCAAAATGGGAATGACTGGAATCATTATTGCTGTGATTGTATTTTATGCAGTTGTGGCAATATTAGGTTTATTACTTTTAAGCCGCATTCTTGGGTATAGGCAGGAATGGCTGCGTAGTTTTGCATTTACGATTGCAGCAGCAGCCCTTTCAGGATTTATCGCATTTATTTTAAACAGGGTATTGTTTTCGCTTATTGGCGGCATTATTTCCATGTTGGTGTGTCTGGCAGTGGCAATACCACTGTATATGATAATTTTGGTGGTGCTTAGGACCTTTAAAGATGGTGAATTAGAGGAAATAACGGGAGGGCGTATTTTTATTATGCTGTCAGAGCTTCTTCATTTTTCATGATGGTATATATTTGAAACTTTTGGCTGATACTGTTTATAAGTAAGATATCCTGTAACAGGTTAATGGGATATCATCCCTTCGTCAGCTGCCGGATGTGTGCCTGGAAACCGGTGCACATGCGCTTGCTGCACGTGGAAATAAATAGTAGAGGTGTGTGCCATGAAGTTTGTGAAACGTATCAGTCTGTTTTTTATTTATCCATTAAGTATGTTTTCTTTAGGATTTGCCTCCAATATGGCAATTATGGAGTTTTTTTACCCTGGTGAAAGAATACAGGCGGAGCCGGTAAAAGAAAAAGAAGAGGAAATCAGTTTTACAGATGAGTCTATAGAGGTTTCCATGAGTGAAGAACCAGTGGTGACAGCGGATACCCGGTACATTATACAGGAATATAACGCCATGACAGGACAGCTGTCAGAAGAAGTGAGCAATGCGCCGGATAAATTTATAGGAATGAACAGGGAAGGTCTTGTTAAAGAAGTAGATGCCTATAACAATAATCCTTCATTGACAGATTTGGGAGATGGATTTACTAATATGGAACTTGTTTCTTTTTCAACTGGAAGGGTGGTTGTAAGAAAAAGCTATGAACCAGTAGAGAAGGATAAAGGGTTCTTTCTTTTAAATGAAAATCATTATGTTGTTGTATATGATTACAGCTTGTCTCATATATATATGACTACAGATATTTTGGTGGAAAGTCTTCCTGACCATTTGCAGGAAGAAATATTAAAAATGAAATTTGTGGAAAATGAGGGGGATTTATATAATTTTCTTGAGTCTTACTCCAGTTAGTATTATATTAGTCTAGTAAAGGTGCATGAAAGGTAATATATAGACTATTATACGGAAAATGGGGAAATACATGAATAATAAATTAAAAATAGCAGTAGTGGGGGCAGGGGCATCAGGAATGGTTGCAGCGCTTACAGCGGCAGGGTATGGGGCAGAAGTTACTCTGTTTGAAAAAAAGGACAGGGTGGGGAAGAAAATTCTTTCTACCGGAAATGGGAAATGTAATCTTGGAAATCTAAATTTTTCAACAGAGCAGTATTATTGCAGGGACAAGAAGAAGCTTCATAAAATGTTTTGTTTATTTTCCGTATGGGACTCTTTGTCATTTTTTGAAAGTATTGGTCTTATGGTAAAGAACAAAAATGATTATTTGTATCCCCGATCTGAACAGGCCTCTGCGGTGCTTGACGTCCTTCGCATGGAGCTGATAAGAAGGAAGGTACATATTGCAACAGAAACAGAGATCACAAAAGCAGTTTATTGTAAGGATGGGAAATGCTTCAGGCTGACCGATTTTATGGGAAAAACATGTTCTTTCCAAAAAGTTATTATAGCATGTGGAAGCCCTGCTTCCCTCAAGCAGGGAGATGGTTTGGGGGGATATAAGCTTGCAAAGGAGTTGGGCCATACGATCAGACAGATTATGCCGGGACTTGTACAGCTTAGAAGTGATGAACGCTTCTTAAAGGCACTGTCTGGCGTGCGGGTTCAGGCAGGCATTCACCTGCTGGTCAATGAAAGAGAAGAAGATTATGAGGCAGGGGAATTGCAATTTACTGACTATGGAATTTCCGGTATTCCGGTTTTTCAGTTTAGCCGTATAGCAGCCTATGCGCTGAACGAGAAAAAAAACGTTAAGGTGATAATAGATTTTTTCCCGGAACAGGAGGAAAAATGCTTTACAGTTCTGTGCCGGCTGCGTTATGAGTCACAGGCAGGCAAATCAATAGAAGAATATCTGACTGGAACTACCAATAAAAAAATTAATATGGTAATGATAAAACAGGCTGGTTTAAAGCCGGGAACAAAGGTAGAGGAAGCAGGCTGGCCGGTTATTTGGAAACTGATGCGGCAGTACCGTACATTTGTCATACACATCAGTGGTGTGAACCCAATGGAAAATGCGCAGGTTTGTGCTGGAGGTGTAGATTTTGGTCAGGTAAACGTTAATTTGGAATCGGAGATTGTAAAAGGCTTGTATTTTGCGGGAGAGGTTCTGGATGTTGATGGAAAGTGCGGCGGCTATAATTTGCAGTGGGCCTGGACAAGCGGGTATATAGCAGGCAGGAATGCGGCGGAAGGTTTTACAGAAAAAAATACAGAGGGTGGAAAAAATCAGAAAACAGTATCAAAGGACAAAGAGAAATGTTGAGAATCAACCAGTTAAAGCTTCCGGCAGGACACACACAGGAGGAGCTTGTAAAACAGGTAAATAGAATTTTAAAATATGAAGGCACACCGGACATTACAATTGTCAGACGTTCCATTGATGCCAGAAAAAAACCGGAACTGTTTTTTAATTATATTATAAATGTACAGGTGAATAACCAGGCGGAGGTTTACCGGAAATGTGATAAAAAGAAAGTGGTTGTCTGCAATGATGTTATCTATCAGTTTCCGGCTGCCAGTTACAGCGGACAGGTAAGACCAGTAATCATAGGAACCGGACCAGCAGGACTGTTTTGTGGATATATGCTGGCAGAAGCAGGGTTTCGCCCTGTTTTACTGGAAAGAGGAAATCCGGCAGAAGAGCGGATAAAAGATGTACATACATTCTGGGAAACAGGAAAACTGAATACAGAGTCTAATGTACAGTTTGGAGAAGGCGGCGCAGGGACTTTTTCCGATGGGAAATTAAATACGCTGGTAAAAGATAAGTATGGAAGAAACCGGAAGGTTTTGTCCTTATTTGTAACATGCGGTGCGCCAGAAGAAATTCTCTACGACCATATGCCCCATATTGGTACGGATATTTTGTGTAAAGTCATTATTAATATGCGGAAAAGAATTTTAGATATGGGGGGAGAGATCCGTTTTGGTGCAAAAGTGACAAATTTGGAACTTCATAACAGGCAAATGAGAGCGGTCATTATCAATGGAAAAGAACGGATACCTGCCCGACATGTGGTTCTTGCACCAGGGCACAGTGCACGGGATACATTTATGATGCTTTATGAAAAAGGTATCCAAATGGAGGCCAAACCTTTTGCCGTGGGAATGCGTGTGGAACATCCCCAGGAACTGATTAACCTTTCCCAATATGGCAGGAAGGAAGAAAAGGCATTGGGAAATGCGGTTTATAAACTTACGGCAAAATCTTTGGATAACAGAGGGGTATATTCTTTTTGTATGTGTCCCGGCGGTTATGTGGTAAATGCCTCTTCGGAACAGAAGCGACTGGCTGTAAATGGAATGAGCTACAGCGATAGAAATAGCAATAATGCCAACAGCGCCATTATTATTTCTATTACACCGGAAGATTTTGGCAGCGGTCATCCTCTTGCAGGAATAGAATTTCAGCGTAGAATAGAAGAAAAAGCCTTTCAGATGGGGCATGGAAAAATACCGGTAGAAAGGTATGGGGATTTCAAAAAAGCTTTTACAATAGAAGCTTCTAAAAACGAGGAGAAGAGAGAAGCATTTATACCCCAAGAGTTTCAGCCCTGTATCAAAGGCGGATGGGAATATTCCATGGTTCACGACATTCTGCCAAAGAATCTGGCAGAGGCTTTTGTGGAGGGAATGGAACAGTTTGGGAGAAAAATTAAAGGCTTTAATGACAAAAATGTACTGGTGGAAGGTGTGGAGAGCAGAACCTCATCTCCGGTCAGAATCGTAAGGGATAAGGATACTCTGCAGTCTTCTATAAAGGGACTGTACCCTTGCGGTGAGGGAGCAGGCTATGCAGGCGGAATTACATCAGCAGCGATGGATGGTATCTGTGTGGCAGAAAAGTTAGCCAGGTGTATTATAGATGAAGAAATAAGGTAAGTCCATTAAAGAGTTATATGTATCACATAAAAGCACAAAGGAGGAACGCTTATGGAAAAAAAAGATTTCATCAGCAAACAGGAACTACGGACCAGGTATCTTAGCTGTCGGAACAGCCTTTTGGCGGGGGAGCGAAGGGAAAAAAGCAGGAAAATCTGGGAACTGCTGAAAAAACAGGACGTTTTCCGGAGCGCTCAGGCAGTTTTAGTGTACATGGACTACCGAAGTGAGGTAATGACCACTGGTCTTGTGGAAGAATTGCTCTCAAATAAAGAGAAAAAGGTATTTGCACCAAAGGTTGAGGGAATGAACATCCATTTTTATGCAATAGACACAATGGATGATTTATCTGACGGATATCAGGGAATACGGGAACCGGAGGAGAGCCCGGACAGGCTGTTTTGTTCGGAGGATCTACAAAAAATGAAATGCCTGATACTTGTACCAGGGGCTGTATTTGACAGAGAACGGGGGCGGATGGGCTATGGAAAGGGATTTTATGATCGATTTCTTGCAGCTTTCCCGGAGCTTTGCAGTGTGGCGCTTGCCTTTGACTGCCAGATTGCAAAGAAAGTGCCGGTGGAGGTTCACGATATACGCCCGGATATGATAATTACCGAATCAGGGGTAATTGGCTGATATTGCAGATAGTTGGAGGGATTAAAATGGAACGATTGGATCAATTAGGAAAAAACGCTTCGACCGCAAAGTATGAGCTGCAAAAAATGTCCAAAAGCAGCAAAAATGAAGTTTTAAATACAGCTGCACAGGCGCTTATCAGAGGGAGCAGCTTTATTCTGGAAGAAAACAAAAAGGATATTGCAAGGGGAGAAGAAAAAGGGATGCACCCCGGACTGATTGACAGACTGCGGCTTACAGATGAAAGAATAAAAGGGATGGCCCAGGGCCTTATGCAGGTAGCCGAACTTCCGGACCCGGTAGGGGAAGTGATGGAAACCATAGAACGTCCTAATGGATTAAAGATTGAAAAAAGAAGAGTTCCAATAGGGGTAATTGGAATAATTTATGAATCCCGTCCGAATGTTACCGCAGACGCTTTTGGACTTTGCTTTAAGAGTGGCAATGCTGTAATCTTAAAAGGCGGCAGTGACGCTATTTGCTCTAATATGGCAATTACAAAAGTAATCAGAGAGTCATTGAAAGATAGTGGAATCACAGAAAATGCCATACAGCTGATTGAATCCACAGACAGGGCTGTGGTACAGGAATTTATGCGTCTCAAAGAATATGTGGATTTACTCATACCCCGTGGTGGTGCGGGACTGATTAAGAGTGTGGTAGAGAATAGTATTATACCTGTAATTGAAACCGGAACTGGTAACTGTCATATTTATGTGGATGAATATGCAGATTTAGAAAAAGCTTTAGCCATAATTATTAATGCAAAAACTCAGAGAATAGGGGTATGTAATGCCTGTGAATCTTTGGTAATCCATGAAGCGGTAAAAGAGCGGCTGCTTCCCGGACTGGCAAAAGCCCTCAGAAAGTATCAGGTGGAAATCCGGGGAGATGAAAGTACACAAAAAGTGATAGACTGTATACCGGCAACAGAAGAAGATTATGGAATGGAATATCTGGATTACATAATTTCAATGAAAACAGTTTCTTCTATTGATGAAGCAATATCTCACATTAACAGGTACAACACCAGGCATTCGGAGGCAATCATTACACAAAAAAAAGAAAATGCAGAGAAATTTTTAAATGAAGTGGATGCAGCGTGTGTATATGTGAATGCCTCCACCAGATTTACAGATGGGTTTGAATTTGGATTTGGTGCGGAAATCGGTATCAGTACCCAGAAGCTTCACGCAAGGGGGCCTATGGGACTTAAGGAATTAACTTCTTACAAATATGCAGTTAGAGGGGATGGGCAAGTTCGTCCATAATAGAGGGATTATTGGGAAAGATGTATGGTCTGTTATAGGGCTGTACATCTTTTTTATGCACAGACCTGTGCATGGCCAATCAAAGAAAGTGTTTGTTCTTACATGATTTTACTTTTATATGATGCAAAAATGATGCAAGCCTGTTTTATAATTATAATAGTATAATGATAAGTTAACATAATTTAATTATGTTAACTTGATGTGATCAATGATAAATAAATTTGTCGTTGACGTTTTCTGCAAAAGACAGGGTAGAGAGAACAATGAGGGGGAAGTAAATGAACGGGAAAAATACAAAGGTTTTAATAGTATCTATGTTAATTATTGTCTTTATTTTTCTTTCAGGATGCAGTAACCAGGAAAAAAGTGAGAATGAGACTGAAACTGTTGAGCCTTTACAGAGTGAGGAACAGCAGGAAAAACCTTTTCCTGTAATTCTGGTAGCAGATGATGGGAGAGAGCTGCCAGCCAACAAGAAATATGATGGACTGGTATGTAATATGAAGACCTCTTTTTCGGAAAGACGGGCTATTATACAGCTGGATGGCAGCAGCAGAGAAGAAGAAATGACTATGTGGCATATGAATAATATTTGTTTTTCCATTCCTGATGATGACACCCAAAGGACACGTGAATTAGGAGTTCCCATATTTGCAACAGAAATATATGCCGAGGGAGAACGGGAGGCAGAAAAAGAGTGGCATAAGGTTGCAGGTAAAGACTGTAAGGAATTTAATGAGGGAATGGCAAAAACAAGAAAACTGGTTCAGGAAGGTTTTTTTCAAAAGCCGCTGGAAGAATTTTTAATGAGATATCCGGAGCTTATGCCAAAGGAGCGGGAATATACATTGAAGCTTACAGGAGGCGGCCAGACGGACAGGGAGGATGGCTGCAGCTGGTGGGACTTAAATTACGTTCTAACAACAAAAGCGGAAAATGGCGAAGAAGTACCGGTTGCGTCTATTGATATTACGAATGTGTTCCAGTATGATGGAGGAGCCCCTTTAGATGACGCGCATTGCCGCATTTGGTCAGCGGAAGGAGGGTACTGGCGGCTTTTGGAGGATCCATCCAGCGATCTGGGAAGGAACTGGGTAAGCCAGCTGCCTAATGAAGATTTTTCCAGTGAAGAGAAGATACTTGCTTATGTGAAGGAAAAAGGAGCCGGATTTGACCATTTGCTGCCCAATGGAGCAGATCAGAATGTGGAGTGGGATTGCCATAAGGAACAGGGGTACTGGTACGATTATCTGGTATGGGTGGGAACTACCGACACATATGATTTGACCCTTGCAATTCCGATAATGGAGAAAGGGGACGGCAGCTGGTACCTTGCATCCCGAATCAGAAAAGAGGCGGTTAACAAGGAAAAATGCCAGTATACCCTTTCTTATATGATGCAGACCTTCCGGTCGGATACCTATACTTATACTGTGAAAAAGGGGGATAATCTGTGGAATATATACAGTCGTTTTGCAAAAGGGTATAAGGGACAATACAGTTTTTCAGATTTTATCAGGTATAACAGAGTGGAAAATCCGAATTTGATTTATCCGGGATTACGCATAAAATTTCCCTGGATCCCATAAAGAGGATTTAAAACTTTGCATTAGTGGAGCCATATACTTTGGCGCCACTAACGCAGAGCTTTATTCTGACTTAATTTCTTTCCAGAGGTTATTGTAAAGTGTATCGCCCTCTGCTCCCAGATACCGGAAGGTTTCCAGATGGCCATATTGGTCGAAATCAGGAAACAGAATGGGAGAGTTACGGATTTCATCGTCTTCAATCATAGCCCATGCTGCTGTATTTGGGGTGGCATAAGTAATGTATTCAAAGTTCATCAGAGCAATGTCTTCCCGGCACATAAAATTGATAAAGGCTTCTGCGTTTTCATGGTTAGGCGCATTTTTTGGAATCACCCAGGAATCAATCCATATATTGGTGCCTTCTTTTGGAATCACGTATTCCAGATCTTCATTTTCTCGCTGGGTATAAAGAACTTCCCCAGAGTAAATAACGCCCATTGCTGCTTCACCGCCAATCATTTTATCCCGTACCTGGTCAACCACATATGCCTGTACAAGAGGTTTTTGCGCTATCAACGCCTTTGTCGCTGTTTCCAGTTCCCCGGAATCTAATGTATTCATGGAAAATCCGTTTAACTTCAGTGCAACCATAAAAGCGTCCCTTACGGAATCCTGCATAAGAATATTATCAGCATACTTTTCATTCCAGAGAATGGACCAGCTGTTTACAGGCTCAGCTACCATGGTTTTGTTATAAAGAATCCCCACGGTGCCAAAGCAGTAAGGGACAGAATACAGGTTTTGGGCATCAAATTCCCTGGACTTTTCAAGGTACTGTTTCCCAATATTTTTAATATAGGGAATATGGGTAAAATCAATTTCAGCTAAAAGGTCATTGGCAATCATTTTCTGTATCATATAATCAGAAGGGCAGATAACATCATAAGCGACTGCACCGGCCTCAACCTTGGCATACATTACTTCGTTGGTTTCGAACTCATCATAAATAACCTGAATGCCGGTTTCATCTTCAAACATGGAAATTACATCAGGGTCAATATATTCTCCCCAATTGTAAACGATAACCTGTCCGTTTTCACTTGCCTTGGAATTGCCGCAGCCAGACAGCAGGCATATACATATGGCGCAAAAAATAAAAGTAAACCATTTTTTTGGTATCATGATTTGGTTCTCCTTCCCTTTTTATCGGAGGGCGCTTTGTTTACCAAAAGCAGCAGAAACAGTACTGTAAGAAAGATAATTGTAGATAACGCGTACATTTCCGGTTTAATTCCTTTTCTCACCTCAGAATATATTTTAGTGGAGAGAGTGTCGACTCCAGCGCCTTTGGTAAAATGGGTGATAATAAAATCATCCAGTGACATGGTAAACGCCATTAAAAAACCAGAAAGAACCCCAGGCAGGATTTCTGGAAACACAACTTTAAAAAATCCATATACAGGCCCTGCTCCCAAATCCAAAGCAGCCTCATAAACATAAGGATTCAGCTGGTGCATACGCGGCATGACACTTAAAATCACATAAGGAATACAAAAAGTAATATGGGATAACAAAATGGTGCCGATTCCAAATTTAAGGCCAAAGCTGATAAAAAGCAGCATCAGGGAAATACCCGTAACGATATCTGCATTAAGCATGGGGATGTTTGTTATGCCCAGAATAATGGTGCGGGAACGTTTTTTTAGGCTCATAATTGAAATACAGGCAGCGGTGCCGATAACTGTTGCAATAAGGGAAGCAGTAAGAGCAATAAACAGAGTATTAAACAGGGCGTTAAGGATTTCTTCATTTTCCAAAAGATCCAGGTACCATTTAAAGGTAAAGCCTCCCCATTTTGAGCGGGTTTTACTTGCATTAAAAGATAATATGATTAAAGTGGCAATAGGGGCATATAAAAAAATAATGATTAAAAGGATATAAATTTTCTTTGCAGCAGTTTTTATCATAGCATTGACCCGTCCCCTTCTTTGTCAAAAACAGCGGAAATCCCCATATTGATAAGGATAAATATCATCAGTACCATAGAAAGGCCGCTTCCCAGATTCCAGTTGCCGGCCTGGGTAAATTCTTCCTCCACTACATTGCCAATTAAAAGAATTTTGCTTCCGCCCAAAAGTTTGCTTATAACAAAGGTGGTAAGGGCAGGGATAAAAACCATAGTAATACCGCTGATAATGCCCGGCACCGTAAGGGGCAGCGTAATTTTCATAAAAACCTGTTGAGGGTTTGCCCCCAAATCTCTGGCAGCATTAACAATATTCCGGTCGATTTTTTCCAGGGAATTATAAATGGGCAATACCATAAAGGGCAGAAAATTATATACCATGCCAAGAACAATTGCGCTGGGGGTATTAATAATATGTAATTTGGGCAGATTAAAAAAGCCAAGCAGACTGTTAATTACGCCTGTCTTTTCAAGCAGAGTCTGCCAGGCAAGGGTGCGCAGCAAAAAATTCATCCACATGGGAAGAATAAAAATCAGTACAATTAAGCTGTGCTGGCTTACTTTCATGCCATTTAAAATCATTGCCAGAGGATAGGCAAGGAGCAGGCAGATTAAGGTGGAGACAAAAGATAATAAAAGCGCCCGCCACAAAGATTTTGCGTGACCCTTAAGGGCGATAGATGCAATATTTTCAAAGGTAAAGGCGCCGCTTTTGTCAGTAAGCCCGTAGTAAAAAACCATACAAAGGGGAACAATAATAAACAGGGCAGACCAGATAAAATAAGGGATACCCAGCATTTTTTTCTTATCCATTTATACTTACGGCCTCCTCATCCAAAGAAGCAGGTTTATTCATAATTTGAATGTTAAAAGGGTCCACATCCATACCAACTTCTGTCCCTACTGGAAACATGCCTGTGGAATGAACCAGCCACTCAAATCCTCCTGCTGTAACTTCCATTTCATAATGAACACCCTTAAAAATAAGATGCGTCACTACACCTTTCATTCTTCCTTTATCAGTGGAAGAGAGTATTACATCTTCCGGACGGATTACCACATCCACCGGTCTGTTTTTGCCAAACCCTGTATCCACACAGGGAAAACGGGTTCCTAAAATTTCCACCAGCTTGTCTTCAATCATTGTGGAACTGATAATATTGCTGTCTCCAATAAAATCAGCTACAAAAGCATTTTCCGGTTCATTATATATTTTTTCCGGTGAACCGATTTGCTGGATATAACCCTGATTCATGACAACAATGGTATCAGACATAGTGAGAGCTTCTTCCTGGTCATGGGTTACATAAATGAAAGTGATACCAAGTTCATTTTTCAGACGGATTAACTCATACTGCATGTCCTGCCGGAGCTTTAAATCCAGGGCGCCTAAAGGTTCATCCAAAAGAAGCACTTTGGGCTCATTTACAATAGCGCGCGCAATAGCAATTCTCTGTTGCTGGCCGCCGCTTAAAGAGTCCGGCCTCCGGTTTCCAAATCCTTCAAGATTAACCAGCTTTAACGCATATTTTATTTTGTCATCAATGTATGCTTTGGATTTATTTTTAATTTTTAATCCAAAAGCAATGTTTTCTGCAATGGACATATGTGGAAAAAGGGCGTATTTTTGAAAAACAGTATTGAGCTGCCGCCTGTTGGGGGGAAGATGGGTAATATCTGCATTGTCAAAAATAACGGTTCCTGTATCGGGAGTTTCAAAGCCGCCTAAAATACGCAAGGTAGTGGTTTTCCCGCATCCGCTGGGACCCAACAGGGTAAGAAATTCATTTTCCCGGATATATAGATTTAAATCATCCAGTACCATCTGGCCATCAAAGGATTTGCTGATGTTTTTTAAATCAATTAATATTTTTTTCATGGGAAACCTCCTTGTGTCTCATTTGTATTTTCAAAAACTTGGGGGGCTGCTTACCCAAATAAGGACAGCGCCCGACTTAGTGTCTGCTTTTAAATAATGAGTTTCCTTTGCTGTGTAATAAAAGGATTCTCCCTTTTTAACAGGAATACATTTTTTACCCAGTATTAGCGAAACGCTTCCCTGTAAAACATAACCAAATTCTTCACCTTCGTGAGGGGTGTCGGGATAAGTGCTTCCCCCAGGCGAAAGTGTCAGACGGATAGGCTCCATCATGTTTTTCTGGGCATTTGGAATAATCCATTCCACTTTATTCTGAAGCTCTTCATCCTTTTTTACAAAGTAATCAGATTCTTTAAAAGCAATTTGCGTATCTTCTGAATCGTAAAAAAAATCTTTCAAGTCTGTGCCCAGGCATTGAAGAATATCTACCAAAGTTGCGATGGAAGGAGAGGTTAGATCCCTTTCTAACTGCGAAATAAATCCTTTTGAAAGTTCACAGCGGTCTGCCAGTTCTTCCTGAGTCAGTCCTTTGCGGCACCGCAGATCTCTGATTTTGTTTCCAATTTGTATTCCACTATTCATAATACTCCCTATTTATACTTTAGCCTGTGGTGTTCGGAAGTCTTGCAAAAATAAACTTCATGTTTAGTAAAACTAAACTAATTAATCATTAATTATACATAAGAGATAAAGAAAGTCAACATGAACTTTAATACTTTTATTGAAAAATTATTGGTGTGAGGTATTGACAAAGAGGGCTATCATAGTTATACTTGATATCGTATGTGGCGGAATTGTTAAGTATATTTATGGCCAGACATACGTATGTGTTAGGGAGCTTGTTATGTTAATGAATCTGACTGATGTATTTACATCTGAGGGAAAAGACAGAAAAGAAAGCCTTTGTTACGAACCGGACAGCTTTCTATATATGGGAAATCGCTATCGTATCTGTGAGAAATCTCTCATAGATATAGAATTTGCAAATATAGAAACTGGTAAAGCGCTGATGAAGGGAAGTATGAACCTGGTTCTGGAAATTCCCTGCGACAGGTGTCTGCAAATGGTAAAAGAACCACTGGAGATAAGGTTTGAACAGGAACTGTTTTCGCCGGATGCCGGGGCCCAGGTGGAAGATCAGGACGGGCAGGATTTTATGCACGGATACGGGTTGGACGTGGAAGCTTTCATAAATGGTGAAATCTTAATTAACATGCCTGTAAAAGTGTTGTGCAGACCAGACTGCAAGGGTATATGCAGGGTGTGTGGACATAACTTGAACGAAGGGGAATGTGGATGCGATACATTTGTACCCGACCCCAGAATGGCAGCTATTAAAGATATCTTTCATGCAGGTAAGGAGGTGTAACGATGTCTATTTGTCCCAAAAATAAATCTTCAAAATCCAGAAGAGATAAAAGAAGAGCAAACTGGAAAATGAGTGCTCCTACATTGGTTAAATGCAGCAAATGCGGCGCACTGATGGTGCCCCACAGGGTATGTAAGAAATGCGGTTCTTACAATAAGAAAGAAATCATCAGCGTTGATTAATGACAGCTGGTAATAAAGCAATCCATTTATGGATTGCTTTTTTTGCGTATTGGCGCCCAAAGAAAGTATTTCAGCGGACCTGGCGGACACCCGGCGCACGAACAGGGAAAAAATCTTTCCCGCTTAATTATTTTTCTTGATTTTTACAATGTGGTTTAGTATAGTAGAGTAGTACTTGGTTGTGGGAATATTTTTTCCCCGGAGTGATAGCAGCATGGAGGATTGGAATGGCAGAGTTTGTAAACGTGGCAGTGGATGCCATGGGCGGTGATAACGCTCCTTCTGAAATTGTGAAGGGTGCTATAGACGCAGTAAACGAAAACAACCGTGTTAAAGTTTATCTCACAGGGAAAGAAGAGATAATTAATCGTGAACTTGCCCAATATACATATAATAAAGAGCAGGTGGAAGTGGTAAATGCAACAGAAGTGATTGATACTGCAGAACCGCCGGTAATGGCAGTCCGCAGAAAAAAGAATTCCTCTATTGTAAAAGCGCTTTTGCTTGTCAAGGATGGAACCTGTGACGCCTATGTCTCTGCCGGAAGTACAGGAGCCACGCTGGTAGGGGGGCAGGTGATTGTAGGGAGAATTAAGGGGGTTGAGAGGCCGCCTTTAGCGCCGCTTATTCCAACAGAAAAAGGCTGCGCACTTTTAATTGACTGTGGCGCTAATGTAGATGCCAGACCGTCCCACCTTGTGCAATTTGCCAAAATGGGTTCCGTATATATGGAAAACGTTATGGGAGTGAAAAATCCGAAAGTCGGTATTGTCAATATCGGCGCTGAAGAGGAAAAGGGGAATGCGCTTGTAAAGGAAACCTTCCCTCTTTTAAAAAACTGTCCGGATATTCATTTCATAGGGAGCATTGAGGCAAGGGATATTCCTGCAGGATATGCGGATGTTGTGGTCTGTGAAGCTTTTGTGGGAAATGTAATTTTGAAAATGTATGAAGGCGTGGGAGGTATCCTTATTAAAAAGGTTAAAGAAGGCATGATGACTTCCCTGCGCAGCAAAATAGGAGCATTACTTGTAAAACCTGCGCTGAAGAATACATTAAAAGCATTTGATTTGGAACAATATGGGGGAGCTCCCATGTTAGGACTAAAAGGACTTGTTGTGAAAACACATGGCAGCTCAAAAGCAGTTGAAATTAAAAATTCTATTCTGCAGTGTATTACTTTCACAGAACAGAATATCAATCAAAAAATAAAAGAAAAAATAACAATGGAAGAAGATTAGAAAGGAAATTTGCTATGGAATTTGAAAAGTTAAAACAAGTGATTGCTGACGTGCTTAATGTTGACCCCGATGAAATTACGATGGAGACTACTTTTGTGGACGATTTGGGAGCCGACTCCCTGGATGTCTTTCAGATTATCATGGGAATAGAGGAAGAATTTGATATTGAAATTCCGGCTGAAGAAGCAGAGAAAATCACAAATGTAGAGGAAGCAGTTAATCTTATCAAAAATGCTGTCAATTAAAAGCCCATTACGGGCTTTTTTGATGAATGGTTTGTGCCGCTTAAAGCAGTGGCAGGAGTATCAATATGTATAAACTAAAAGAACTAAAAGAACTGGAAGAGAAGATAGGTTATGAGTTCAGAAACAGAAAACTGCTGATGCAGGCACTGACCCATAGCTCTTTTTCTAATGAGCAGAAAATCAATAAATTTAAAAATTATGAGAGACTGGAGTTTTTGGGGGATGCAGTTTTAGAATTGGTTTCCAGCCAGTTCTTTTTTGAGACTTATCCAGATATGTCAGAAGGTCAGATGACAAGGATACGTTCCTCTATGGTTTGTGAGCCCGCCCTGGCCTTTTGCGCAAGAGACTTATCCCTTGGTAATTATTTACTTCTTGGCAGGGGAGAGGAATCAACAGGCGGAAGAGGAAGGGACTCAATTATTTCTGATGTTATGGAGGCGGTAATTGGAGCAATTTACCTTGATGGTGGTATTGAGTGTGCAGAAAAATTTATTAAAAAGTTTGTTCTTTCCGATTTGGAGAACAAACAGCTTTTTTATGATAGTAAGACAATTTTACAGGAAAAGGTCCAAAAGGATGGAAAATGTCTTACTTATGAACTGATAAGTGAAGCTGGTCCTGACCATGATAAGATTTTTATTGTTGAGGCAAAAATAGATGGGAAAACAGTGGGAAAAGGACAGGGACGGAACAAAAAGTCAGCGGAGCAGCAGGCTGCTTATCAGGCGCTGTTAAAAAAAATGCCCGGAGATAAGGTGTAATATGTATCTGAAAAGTATTGAAATCCAAGGGTTTAAATCCTTTGCAAATAAAATATTATTTAAATTTCACAATGGGATTACAGGAATTGTGGGTCCAAACGGGAGCGGTAAAAGCAATGTTGCGGATGCGGTCCGGTGGGTATTGGGAGAGCAGAGGATTAAACAGCTCCGCGGGGCGTCCATGCAGGATGTAATTTTTTCGGGGACAGAAATGCGTAAACCTTTAGGGTACGCTTATGTGGCAATTACTTTGGATAATTCTGACCATCAGCTTGCTACCAGCTATGATGAGGTAACGGTTGCCAGAAGGATTTACCGTTCCGGTGAAAGTGAGTACTTGCTAAATGGTTCCCCCTGCAGGCTTAAGGATGTAAATGAACTTTTTTATGATACGGGCATCGGTAAAGAAGGCTATTCTATAATCGGACAGGGGCAGATAGATAAAATCCTAAGCGGAAAGCCGGAAGAAAGAAGGGAACTTTTTGACGAAGCGGCTGGAATAGTAAAATTTAAAAAACGTAAGGCGGCTGCTCAGAAGAAGCTGGAGGATGAAAAACAAAATCTTGTCCGTGTAAATGATATTTTGTCAGAACTGGAAAAACAGATAGGACCTTTGGAAAAGCAGTCTGAGACAGCGAGGGTTTACCTGAAAAAAAGAGAGGAACTAAAGACACTGGATGTAAATGTATTCCTTCTTGAAAACAACCGCCTGCAGGAGCTTTTGAAAGATGCGGAAGGCAAGTTTGAGATTGCCCAAAATGATCTTACACAAGCTTCTTTGCAATATGAAAAAATTAAAGAGGAATATGAACATATACAGGAACAAATAGAAACACTTGATGGGGATATTGACAGTGAAAGAACCTCCCTTACAGATACCAGCGTGCTGCGGGGAAAACTGGAGGGAGAAATTAATGTATTAAGAGAAAAGATTAAATCAGCCAAAAGCAATGAAGAACATTTTAATTCCAGAAAAGCGGCTGTCACAAAAGAAATAGATGCAAAAATTTTGGACAAGGAGAAAATTCAGGCTGATAAAAAAATAATAGACGGACAGGTGGCTGAAATCGAAAAAGTACGGAATGAGGCAAGGGAAAAGCTGCTTTCCGTACAAGAGAGAATTGAAGCGTTAAATAATGAGATAGAAGCAGGAAAAAACACAATTATTGATGCACTGAATGCAAGAGCTACCATTAAATCCAAGCTGGGCCGTTATGATACTATGACGGAACAGATTAATATCCGCAAGGCGGAGCTGACTTCAAGGCTGCTGCGCATTAAATCCGATGAGGCCCAACAGGAAGCCGTAATAAAAAAGCTTCAGGCAGAATTTGAAAAGATAAATGGAGAAATCCGAGCTTTGAATGATTCCCAGGAAGAAAAAGAAGAAAAGCTGGCGCTTATCCGTGAAGAGTTATCTGAAAAAGATAAAAGACTGCGTGACACACAGGTAAATTATCATCAGGAAAAATCCCGGTTAGAAGCGCTTACCAATCTTACCGAGCGCTATGAAGGCTATGGCGGCAGCGTAAAAAGGGTAATGGAATATAAAGAAAAGGAAAAGGGAATTATTGGTGTTGTTGCCGATATCATAAAAGTGGATAAAAAATATGAAACTGCTATAGAGACTGCCTTAGGCGGCAGTATCCAGAACATAGTTACGGAAGATGAAGGAACAGCTAAGCGGATGATTGCCTATTTAAAGCAGACGAAAGCCGGGAGAGCCACTTTTCTGCCCCTTACCAGTATTACCAGTCCTCAGTCTTTTAAAAATCAGGAGGCTTTAAAGGAAAAGGGAGTAATTGGCCTGGCAGATGAGCTTGTATTTATTGATGAAAAATACAGGAATGTGGCAAGGTCCATGCTGGGCCGGATTCTGGTGGTTGATCATGTTGATCACGCAGTTTTAATTGCAAAGAAATATGGTTACAGTATCCGTATGGTAACGCTGGAAGGGGAACTTCTTGTACCTGGCGGCGCCATCAGCGGCGGCGCTTTTAAAAATAACAGTAACCTTTTAGGCCGCAGAAGAGAGATGGAGGAGCTGGAGGGAAAGGTAAAAAGATTTTTAAAAGAAATAGATAATCTCTTAAATGAAATAGAAGAAACCAAAAAGAAAAGGAACCAAATCCGCTTAAGCCTGGAAGAGGATAAAGCATCCCTTCAAAAAAAGTTTATCGACCAGAATACGGCGAGGTTAAATGTAATTAAGGCAGAAGAACGGAAAGGGGAAGCATTGGAAGGCTCCCTGGAGCTGAAAGCGGAAGAGCGGGAAATCGAAAATCAGGTTCAGGAGATTAAAACCAGTAAGCAGGAGATTTTAAGGGAACTGGAAAACTCCGAGGATTTGGAGCGGCAAAACGAGCAGCGGATACGAAAATTTCAGGTAGAGCTGGAAGAGAGACGAAAGGAAGAATCGGTGCAATCCGCCCATGTCTCTGAATGGGATTTGGAAGTGGAAAAGAAGCTTCAGCAACAGGAATTCCACCAGCAAAATTTAAATCGTATTGAGGGGGAAATCCGCCGGTTTATGGGAGAACTAGAAGAAATTGAAGAGGGTATAAAGCAAAATAATGCAGATATGCACTGTCGGCAGAACAGTATCAAAGAGCTTGAGAAAACAATTGCCTCTTCCCATACATCCCAGGATGAGACGGAAAAGAAGCTGAAAGAGGATTTAGAAAAAAAGGAGCAATTATCTTCAAAACAGAAAAATTTCTTTACAGACAGAGAGGCCCTTGCAGAAAAAATAAACAGTCTGGACAAGGAAGTATACCGTTTAAGCTCCCAAAAGGAAAAATTCCAGGATTCACTGGAAAGTCAGATTAACTATATGTGGGATGAATATGAAATTACTCTTTCAGATGCGGCCGCTCTTCGGAATGAGGAAATGAAGGATCTGTCCGCAATGAAAAAGGAGATTGCCGCTTTAAAAGAACAGATTAAAAAGCTGGGGGATGTGAATGTCAACGCAATTGAAGATTACAGAAACCTGATGGAACGTTACCAGTTTTTAAAAACCCAGCATGATGACCTTGTGGAAGCAGAAAAAACACTGGAAGGAATTATTGTGGAGCTTGACACTGCCATGCGCAGACAGTTTAATGAGAAGTTTGCTGAAATAGGAAGGGAATTTGATAAGGTGTTTAAAGAGCTGTTCGGCGGCGGTAAAGGAACCTTGGAGCTTATGGAGGATGAAGATATTCTGGAAGCAGGTATCCGCATTATAGCACAGCCTCCGGGGAAAAAACTACAGAATATGATGCAGCTTTCTGGAGGGGAGAAAGCGCTTACGGCAATTGCGCTTTTATTTGCTATCCAGAATTTAAAGCCCTCTCCTTTTTGTCTTCTTGATGAAATTGAAGCGGCGCTTGATGAAAACAATGTAACCCGTTTTGCTAAATACTTACATAAGCTTACCAGAAGTACGCAGTTTATTGTAATTACCCACAGACGTGGAACCATGGAAAAGGCGGACAGGCTATATGGTATTACCATGCAGGAGAAAGGGGTTTCAACTTTGGTAAGTGTAAATCTGATAGATAAGGAGTTAGATGACTGATGGCGGGATTTTTCAGTAAATTAAAAGAAGGACTTACAAAAACAAGAAATAATATTGTTCATGGGATTGATTCTGTTTTTAGCGGCTTTTCTTCCATTGATGAGGATTTTTATGAAGAACTGGAAGAAACACTGATAATGGGGGACATTGGGGTAAATGCCACCAATGATATTCTGGAACGGCTTCGCGGGCAGGTGAAGGAAAACCATATTAAGGAACCGGCAGAATGTAAATCTTTTTTGATCGAGAGCATTAAAGAACAGATGAAGGTGGAAGAGGCAGCTTATGACTTTGAACATGAACAGTCTGTTGTACTTGTTATTGGTGTAAATGGTGTGGGAAAAACAACATCTGTGGGAAAACTGGCAGGTCTTTTAAAGGAGCAGGGAAGAAAAGTCCTCATTGCTGCTGCAGATACTTACCGGGCAGCGGCCTGTGAACAGCTGACAGAATGGGCAAACCGGGCAGGTGTTGATATTATTTCAGGCGCCCAGGGCGCAGACCCTTCCAGTGTGGTTTATGATGCGGTAAATGCTGCAAAAGCGAGACACGTGGATGTGCTGATCTGTGATACGGCAGGCAGACTGCACAATAAAAAGAACCTGATGGAAGAGCTGAAAAAGATGAATCGTATCATAGACCGGGAATTTCCGGGAATCCATCGGGAAAATTTAATTGTATTAGATGGCACAACCGGGCAAAATGCCTTAAATCAGGCAAGAGAATTCAGTGAAACTGCCCAGATTACCGGAATTATTCTTACCAAGATGGACGGAACTTCTAAGGGCGGTATTGCAGTTGCTATTCAGTCGGAGCTTAATATTCCTGTAAAGTATATTGGAGTGGGAGAAAAGCTGGACGACTTACAGAAGTTTGATTCCCAGCAGTTTGTTAACGCGTTATTTGCCGTAGAAGAGTAGGAAAGGAATGGAAGATGGAAGAAGAAAAAATGCTGACACTGGAGAAGTTTGAGGAGGCATCTGAGACGGTCAGAAAAGTGACACAGGAAACCAAGCTGGTATATAGCGATTTTTACAGTGCGCTGACAGGAAACCGGGTCTATTTAAAACCGGAAAACATGCAGTTTACCGGCGCCTATAAATTGAGAGGCGCTTATTATAAGTTAAGTACTCTTTCGCCGGAGGAGAGAGAAAGGGGACTGATTACTGCATCCGCAGGCAATCATGCTCAAGGGGTGGCTTATGCTGCCAAATGTTATGGTGCGAAGGCAGTGATTGTTATGCCTACCACCACACCGCTGATTAAAGTAAACAGAACCAAGAATTATGGAGCGGAAGTGGTACTTTATGGTGATGTATATGATGAAGCTTGTGCCCGTGCTTATGAGCTGGCAGAAGAAAAAGGATATACCTTTATCCATCCTTTTGATGATCTGGCGGTTGCCACAGGGCAGGGCACCATTGCCATGGAGATTTTTAAGGAGCTTCCACTGGTAGATTATATTTTGGTTCCGGTAGGCGGAGGCGGACTTGCAACAGGGGTATCTACTCTTGCCAAGCTTTTGAATCCAAAAATCAAAGTAGTTGGAGTGGAGCCTGAGGAAGCCGGATGTCTGAAAGCATCCCTGGAAGCCGGGAAAGTGGTTACTTTGGATCGTGTAAACACGATTGCGGATGGCACGGCAGTAAAGACGCCGGGAGAGAAGATTTTCCCATACCTGTGCCAAAACCTTGATGATATTGTTACCGTACCGGATGAAGAGCTGGTGGTGGCATTTTTGGATATGGTTGAGAACCATAAAATGGTAGTGGAAAATTCCGGGCTTTTGACAGTGGCAGCCCTAAAGCATATGGATGTGAAAAATAAGAAAGTTGTGGCTATTTTAAGCGGTGGAAACATGGATGTAATTACAATGTCCAGCGTGGTCCAACAGGGATTGATTTTGAGGGATCGTATTTTTACCGTTTCTGTTCTTTTGCCGGATAAACCAGGGGAATTAAGTCGCGTAGCAGATGTAATTGCAAAGGAAAGCGGCAATGTAATTAAATTGGAGCACAACCAGTTTGTTTCCATTAACAGAAATGCGGCGGTGGAACTGCGTATTACGCTGGAAGCTTTTGGTACAGAACATAAGCACAGAATTATACAGGCTCTTGAGCGCAATGAATATAAGCCTAAGCTTGTCCGTGCAAACATTTAATGATATTTTGATGAGAAAGCCGCATACTATTGGGAAAACAACAGGATGGTCTTTGTTGTCATACCATAGTATGTGGCTTTAAATTTGGTATTGGAATCAAAGTCTGCGGTGTATGGGAGTGTAGATATGAAATATGGAAGAGAAGTAAAAAAATATCTTGTGATAACCTTTGGGGCATTGGCTTATGGCGCCGGGATTAGTCTTTTTACAGATCCGAATAATCTGGCGCCTGGGGGAATATCCGGGCTTTCAATTATTTTAAACCGGCTGATTCCCATAGAGACGGGAACGCTGTTTTTGCTTATTAATATTCCGATTATGATACTGGGTATATGGAAGTTCGGCTTTAAATTTATTATTTCCACGTTATATGCCACCTTTATGATTTCCGTATTTACAAATGGATTCCAGCTGTTAATGCCATTTACAAAACAACCTCTTTTAGGCGCCATATTTGGGGGCGCTTTAGCGGCTATAGGCATTGGACTTGTGCTGCGTATGGGCGCCACAACCGGCGGTACGGATATTATTGTTAAGTGTATGAAATTAAAAAAACCTTATCTGAAAACGGGAACGATTTTTTTAGGAATCGATGTTGTCATTATCGGAATCGGCGGCATGGTATTTGGCAATATAGACGCGGTTTTATATAGCGGTATTTCTGCAGCGGTAACATCAAGAGTACTGGATTTAATTTTGTATGGACGTGATGAAGCAAAAATGATTTATATCATCAGTAACCGCTCAGGCATTATTACGGAACGGATTTTAAAAGAAATTGATGTAGGCGTGACCCACATTACCGGTGCAGGCGCTTACAAGAAAGAAGAAAAACAAATTATATTTTGTGTGGTCAAAAAACAGAACACTTATAAAGTGGAGGAAATTGTAAAACAGGAAGACAGCAGTGCGTTTATGGTAATTTCAAGTGCAACAGAAATTTATGGGGAAGGGTATAAAAGTTATTTTGGAGAAAAATTGTAATAGAACTGAAAATGGAAGGGATAAACAATTGAAAAACTTTTGATTTCATACTATACTTATCTGGTACGAAAAGTTTTTGCAGGAGATTTGATCCGGCGGTATTGCGGGACTTGGTGCAGTGCGGGGGTATAAGAATGAATAAGAGGACTAGAAGAAACAAAAGAGCGCAGCAGGTAGGGCTGATTACAAATATTATTTTTTGTTTGATAACATTGTCAGCGCTGACAGGATGTATTGTTTTGCTGTTGCAGAATTATACAATGAGGAACGAAAGCGTTGAAGCGATGGGCAGAATTGAAGAGCTTGAGGGAATTGCCAGTGAATATATTTATTCCCAGAAAGATTTAGACGCTCATGTGCAGGAAGCGGCGCAGAATGCGGCGGAACAGGAAAAAAATGCAATATTAGGGGGGATGAAGCGGAAAATACTTGAAGGGGAAAGCACGGTTTCCGTGTTCCGTGAACTTTTTACAGAGGATGTAGTGGTTTATGCTGACAGCAAATACCACTTTTTTCCTATATCGGACAGTTTGAAAAAACATAATTATGTGTATGAAAATTTTATTGAAAGGGGTAATGAAATCGTATATACAGATGAAAGCCAAAAGATTGCTTCTTTTAAAGGAATAGATGTTTCCAGACATCAGGGAGAGATTAACTGGAGCATGGTTCCGGAAGACGAGATTTCTTATGCCTTTATCCGTGCAGGTTATCGTGGAAATTCAGAAGGAAAACTAATAGAAGATGAATATTTTAAGGATAACATAGAAGGGGCCCTTGAACATAACATAGACGTGGGAATTTATTTTTATACCCAGGCGCTTACAGAGGAAGAAGCGGTAGAGGAAGCAGAATTTGTGCTGGAGCTGATAGAGGATTATGAGATTACTTATCCAGTTGTGCTTGATCTAGAAGAAGTGGCTGATGCCTCAGCAAGAACATCTGAAATGACAAAAGAGGAATATACCAAAGCGGCGATTGCCTTTTGTGAAACCATCAGGAAGGCCGGATATACACCCATGATATATGGCAACCTAAAAACCTTTATGATAATGCTAGATATGGAGCAGATAGAAGCATATGATAAATGGTTTGCTTATTATGATACGACAGTTTATTTTCCTTATGATTTTACCATATGGCAGTATTCTTCTAATGGTTCGGTAAAAGGAATTGGCGGTAATGTGGATATGAATGTCTGCATGAAAGATTATTCACATAAGAATTAGTTTAATTGCCAGGCGGCACGTTTATACCCCTGTAGGGAGGGCGTGATGGATGAAGTAAGGGAGAGTGTAAAGAGCGGGTATCTGCTGGAAAAGTTTCGACTGTTCCATTTGAAGGATTGTCAGAAAGAGGACTATGTCTATCATTATCATGATTTTCATAAACTTATCTGGTTTATTTCCGGGGAGGTTGAATATCATGTAGAAGGTAAAACCTATAGGCTGGAGCCTCATGATATTTTGCTTGTAAAAAAAGGAGAGATCCATAAACCTTTTGTAAATCCACAAACAGTTTATGAACGATACGTTTTTTATATTTCCAGTGAATATTTAGAAGAGCATTCCGAACCGGAAGGAAGGCTTGATTTATGTTTCAAAATGTCAGACCAGGAGCAGGGAAATGTAATCAGACTTGCACCAACAGTGAGCAGGATGCTGTTTGAGACTATCAAACTGCTTGAAACCGTAGAAAGTGATAATCAGTATGCCAGTGGAATGTATAAAAGAATTTTGTTCTTAAAGCTTATGATTGAACTGAACAGACATTGTATCAGCAACCCGGAAGTGTTCCATAAAACGGCAAGATATGACAAAAAAATAGTGGAAATGATTCATTATATCAATGAAAATCTTTCCGGTGATTTAACGATTGAAAATCTGTCAGCAGTTTTTTTTATAAGCAAATATCATATGATGCGCAAGTTTAAAGAAGAGACAGGGTATTCCATGCACCAGTACATATTAGAAAAAAGAATTTTGGCAGCACGGAATCTGATACTTACCGGAATGCCGGCTACAATAGCCAGTATAGAATGCGGGTTTAAAGATTATTCAACTTTCAGCAGGGCATACAAAAAGCTTCTTGGAAAGCTTCCTTCAGATACAGATTAAAAAGCAGATACTGAATACGAATTAGGGGGAAAAATGGAAAAAATAGTCTGGCAGGGATTATTATATGATTTTTATGGAGAATTACTGACAGAGCATCAGCGTCAGATATATGAAGATATTGTTTTTCATGATTTATCTTTAAGTGAAATTGCGCAGGAACAGAAAATCACCCGGCAGGGGGTCTATGATTTGGTGAAACGCTGTGACCGAATTTTGGAGGAATATGAGGAAAAACTCCATCTGGTGGAAAAATTCCAGGAAACAAAAAAGCTGGCAGGGCAGATTCAAGAGCTTTTGTATAAATATCAGGAGAAAGAAGATGCCTCTATTCTATTGCAGGCAGGAAAGCTGGCAGGAAGGATAGTGGAAATTTAGAGAAAGAGAGAATATTTTTTGCCCTAATGAAAATTGTAATTTGTGATGACTCTATAGAAGACTTAATAAAAATTGAAAAGCTGCTGCAAAAGTATCTGGAATCTTGTAGCGGGATTGGAGCTGAGATTTTTAAGTACACCAATCCCTCTGTACTTTACGATAAAATCTGTAAAAGGGAACTGGCAGATATTTATATATTAGACATGGTGATGTCTGAAAAAACAGGAATTGATATTGGCAGTCAGCTTCAGAAAACAGGCAGTAAAAATGTGATTATTTATATTACTTCTTCGGATGATTTTGCACTGGAGGCCTTTCGTGTACATGCGGCAAGATATTTGCTGAAACCGGTTGTGGAGGCTGATTTTTTTGAAGCGCTTGACCATGCCCTTCTGGGGCTGGAGAAAAAAGAAGGACCTTCCTATCTCATTAAAACCAAAGAGGGTTCTGTATCTGTTCCTTATTCCAAAATAGAATATATTGAAAATGTATCCAGAATGCTGGATATTCATTTGACAGACGGGGAAAATTTAAAAAGTATATTTATTAGAAAATCTTTTGATGCGGAAGTGGGGGAACTGTTGGATGGTAAAGGGTTTATGCAGGTTCATAAATCTTTTGTAATTAATCTGAAATATATAAAAAAACTGACACAAAATGATGTAATTATGGAAAGTGGTAAAAGTATTCCTATCAGTAAGTCAAGAAGCACAAGTGCGAAAAAGGAATATCTTTTGTTTGTTTCTGGACACTACAGGTAGGAATCGGTTATGGACTATTTTAAAAATATATCTTATATGATCAGCCATCTTTTTTTAATGTTGTTTATTTATTCATTTGTGACACATCGTTATTCCGGAAGAAAAACAATAGCAATTTGTTTTTCTTCTTTTTTGACATTAACGATAACTGACAGTCTGAAACTGAATTTGTTTAAAGAAAGTGGCGCCTGCTATTTTTTTGTAACTCTCTTCCAGATAATTGTAACGCAGTTTACCGGCATTCTGATATCTGAAACAAGGGATAACAGGGCTTTATTTATGGGACTTACCGCCTCCAATTATGTAATAGCAGGCAGTATTGCCACAGCCATTTTTTTTATTTATACGCATAATATGGCTGTTTCACTGTTGGGAGGATTTGTTATTCATCTTGTTATTTTTTTATTTCTTTTTGTGAAAATAAGGGAAATATGGCTTAAATGTTATGAAAGGGAGTACATGAAGGAATGGTGGGAACTGTGCCTGATTCCTGTGTTTTTTTATTGCGGTTTTTCCTTTCTTTCGTTTTTTCCCTATACGATTTATGACTATCCGGAAACCAGTCTGGGAATCAGTATGTTTATTATTACAATGTTTGTATCTTATGTTGTGGTATTCCGGTATATAGAAGGTGAGTCGAACAGAGCTGAAATTTACTGGAAAAATACAATGTTCAAGACTTATATAAAGGGATTGGAAAACCAATATCATGTTGTGGAGCAGTCTGAAAAGAACTTAAAGATCTTACGTCATGATATGAGGCATTATTCCAATATGGTCGAATCGCTTCTTTCACAGGGAGAATATGCAGAAATAAAAAAAATCACAGAGTATATTAAGGGCGTGACGGATGATAACAAGGTAATAAAATATTGTGATAATATTATTATTCAGGCCATCCTGTCACAGATGATGGATAAGGCCCACAGCCTGGATATTGACATCAAGCTGGATACAATAATCCCAAAGCAGCTACGGGTAAGCGACTATGAACTGGCTTCCGTTATTGCAAACCTGTTGGAAAATGCGATAATCTGTGTAAAGGATTTTGATGAAAAGGATAAGCGGTATGTAGATGCGAAAGTTCATTGTACATCAGGGCATTTGCTGATACAGATAAAAAATGAATGTGAAAAGGAAATCCTATTTGATTCGCTCACAGGGCTGCCTATAAGCAAAAAGGGGAACAGTCATGGACTGGGGATGCAGAGTGTATCTGCCTTTTCTGACAAAATAGGGGGAAACATTGGATGCTTTTATGATAATAAAATTTTCCAGATTATTGTGTATGCGAAATTTTAGGCCGATTTGCGTAAAAAAGGGAAAAGCGCAGGCTATGGAAGGCAGTATAATAAAGGTATAATATGATGAAAATAAAGAGGACTTCCATATGCAGAAAACTTTTATTAAGTATACCTTTTTTATTGTTACATCAGCTATTTTTCTTATACTTTTCATTCACTTTATGTTCAGTCTGCATATGTTAAAGGAACAGCAGTATGATACTTTTTGTATAAAAACGGAGCAGATGATACATACACTGGAAAATAATCATAGGGAGCTGCAACAGTTAAATGAAAGTCTGGACGAAGATTATCTGACAAGGGCCAAAGCTGCAGCATATGTGTTGGATAAACAAAAGGATATATCCATGGATGTATCGCAGCTGCAATATCTGGCGGAACTTTTAAATGTGGATGAACTGCATATCATTGA
>CANCXX010000005.1 GCA_947381965.1 uncultured bacterium | reverse complement strand
CCTTTTCTCCTCAGAGGAAATTCTGTCTGCTTTTCATCCAGCTTTTCCTCTGGGCCCCTCCGGTCCGTCCGCTGTTTTAGTTCCGCTCCCGTCCCTCCTGGTGCCTTTTCTCCTCAGAGGAAATTCTGTCTGCTTTTCATCCAGCTTTTCCTCTGGGCTCCCTCCGGTCCGTCCGCTGTTTGGGTTCTGCTCTCGCCCCTTCATCGTGTCCACTCGTAAAGCTCCCGGTATCCGGCTTTTTTTTCAAACAAAAATTTTCCAACCACTTCCATCAGCTCTAAATCTTCTTCACTGTCAATATCCAAAACTCCAGTATCCGGCATATTCCATATTACAGCTTTCCTTTCAAAAACATTATCTCCAAGAAGATACTTCCGGTTATAAGCATAAATGGAGGCGTTCATATCATAGCAGGCCGGCGCCTGCTGTCTTGTGGTATAATTGGTCTGGGCAACAGTCCTATAATAGCCGTCTTCCTTTTTCTCTACCATATTAAAATAAGGAGAACGCCGGGCGTTGGTAACGCTAAAGGAAATATCCGCTTTCTCATCCGCAAGCAGCTTATCTAATGTCCCCTTCACATCATCCACCCGCCTTAAAGGGGAAGTCAGGTCTAAGTCTATTACTACATCAAATATTATCTTTTCCTTTTCTTCACATTTTTTCAGGGTATCCTTTATCACATCTTTTTTACTGACTACATCCCCTGCCAGATTTTCTTCCCTTTTGACCTCTATAAAAGGAATCTTCAGTTCATTCATCTGCGCAAGCAGCGTTTCACTGTCTGTATTGATTGCCAAACAAATATAGTCATACAAACCGCCATACTGTCTGATAAACACATCAAATGCTGCCACTGTATAACTTAAAAGAGGTTTTCCGCAAAACTCCCTTGTATTTTTCCCCTTTACTCCTTTCGAACCCGCACGGGCACATATTGTAAACAATAAATTCATTTTTCTCCCCCTGCATATCGCAGGCATTGCCTGAGATACTGCTCCAAACTTCTCTCTCCTTAAAGTATAAATCAAACGCACTCTAAATCAGGGCAGGTCATAAAACCTTTTTGATTCATTTTTATTTTTGTCCAGATATTCTAAAATATACTGATAAATCTTCCCCGAAGTGTTTTCTCCTTCGTAAGGATTCTTTATTTCCTCCAGCATTCCCTTGGCATACATGTCCTCTGCCTTTTGTACCGCCGCTAAAATTTCCTCTGTTCCATTGCCGCAGTCTGTCACGGACGCCGCCCGCTCCCGTCCCTGCTGCCGCAGACCGATATTTACTGTTGGTACTCCAAAAGAAGGCGCTTCTATAATTCCGCTTGAAGAATTTCCAATAACCATCCGGCAAAACCGAAGTGCGCTTAAGTAACGTATCATTCCCAAAGAAGTGAATGCAATTGTATTTTCAGCGTGTTCCGCAGTATACTGGTCGATCATCCCGTTAATCACCCTTCCCTCCGCGTCTGCATTTGCCTTTGTAAAAATCACTTTATAAGGCAGGACAGAAAGGGCATCTAATAAATTACGAAACTGCTCTTTTGCCGAATTTGCTTCAAGCGTGACCGGATGATAGGTAACTATTACAAAAGGCTTATCAAGGGAAAACTGTATGCTCTCCTCAAGCTCCCCTTTTTCCATTAATTTCTGCGCCTTTATATTTTCTATACCCGGTGCGCCCACACAGTAGACATTTTCCGGCATCTCCCCCATCTGGATAATCCGCTTCCGGTATCCGGGAGCTGCCGCAAAATGCAGGGCGCTCATTTTGGTAATTGCATGACGCATGGCATCATCCACAGCCCCTTCCGTCAGCTCTCCTCCATGAAGGTGGGCAATGGGTATTCCCTGCAGCATCGCCGCCGAAGCCGCCGCGAAGGTTTCAAACCGATCCCCCAAGAGAACCACCATATGGGGAGAAACCCGTGTATAAATATCTGCAAAACCAATCACTCCCAGTCCCATGGATTTTGCCACGCCATTTGCCGTATCCGAACTTAACAACATCTCATTTTTTTCATATTCCAGAAAGCCGTCCTGTTCAATTTCCCGATAGGTAAGCCCATATTCCGGCGATAGGTGCATACCGGTAACTATCAGGCAAAGCTCTGCCTCTTTCCCTTCCTTTATCCGGCACAATAAAGGCTTTAGCAGTCCATATTCCGCCCTTGTGCCTGTTACCACACATATTTTTTTCATTCCCCGTCCCGTTTTCTTTCTACCCTTCCATACTTAATCACTCCGCCAGGAACATTTCCGGTGACAACCGTTCCTGCCCCTATCAATACATTCTCTCCCACAGCCACTTCCTGTATCACCACTGTGCCTGCGCCTATCAGGGTCCGCTCTCCCACATACACGCCGCCGCACAAAACGCTTCCTACCGCAATATGTGAAAATCGGCCAACCACACAGTCATGTTCCACCACTGCCGCTGAATTGATAATACACATATCTCCAATTCGGGCGCCTGCATTCACCACTGCCTGTTTTCCCACAAAAATGCCTTCTCCCATTTTCACATCCGGCGCTACTGCAGCGGACGGGTCAATAATATTGGGCAGATGGTATCCACTCTTTTTTATTTTATCATATAAAGCATCCCTGACAGTTCCCTTTCCCATATATCCTAAGGTGACAAAGGCGTTCCGTATCCCTTTTTTATAAAGCTCTTCCAGGTCGTCATCTGTTCCAATCACTTCATATTCCTTATACCGCAGCCCTTTTTTTTCTTCTAAATCCAGAAAGCCTGCAATATGATACTTTCCTCCCTGTTCAATACTGTCTGCTACGCTGTGGGCATGTCCGCCTGTCCCCAGCAGAAGAATCTCTTCCATAAAAAAGACCTCCTTTCCCGCCTGTCACCCATTACTCACCAGAGGCAATCCTAAGAGCTTCCATGGCTTGCTCAATAGAGTTATCGTTTTCACACACACCGTTTATTATATCAAAGAAATGTGCAATTTCCCTGATCTGATAGTCGTCCCTGTTTTCTTCAAAAACAATCTCTTCTGTACCATCGCTAAAGGAAATCTTTCCGTTTCGGATATCCACCACAATCCTTTTCTCCGGAAAATGTATCTCCAGTTTCCTTGTTTCCGCTTTTCCAAAGTAGTCCAGATGCAGTTCATAAACCGTATGGTCCGACCGTCCAATGTAAACCGCAATATCGTTGCTGTCAATTTCCAGCTCCGATACTTTTGCCTGTATTGTCCTAACCTCCTTCGGTTTTCCAAACAGCCATAACAGATAGTCCCATTCATGAATCAAGTCTGTGCCCACACCGCCGCCCATACTTTTCCGGGCGCTGTATGACTTCCGGTAATCCTCCCCCGGATGCCACCCAGGAAGATAAGTGGAACACACCGCCCTGACAGAATAAGCCCTCTGGCAGTCAATATTCTGTTTCACATACTGCAGTACCTTTGTATAACGCAAAGGACAGGCCACATAGCCTGTCAGCTTTTCCGGTAAAGGTTCCAACAGATGGCTGCCCCTTTCCAGTACCGGTTTTTCAATAAACATGCTTTTGGTACGGTCCTGATACCTCCTGATACTCTCCCTGTGCATGGCTGTGGGATTGGTAATAAAAATAATATCATAGTCTGCCGGAATACAATCTTCATACGTATATTGTCTGGAGATACAAGCTGAAAGTTCCATATCCAGACTCCCTCCCATGCCGCTTCTGATAGCGTCAATTTCATATCCCCAGCCCTGTTTTGTCAGATACCTTACCGTATTTTTCAGATGTCTTTTACCAATGGATCCCAGACCACAAAAGCCTATTTTATAATAATTTTTCATCCGCCTTCCTCATTTTACAAGTATCCACGCCAATCTTCAATAACACATGTGTGGATTTTAATATCTCTGTCATAACTGATTCCCACCAGCAGTACTTTCCCTTTATATCCCTTTAATGCCGCTATATAATTTTTATCCTTTATCTGCGCAATAGCCCCTGTTGCACTTTTATTCCATTTCAGTTCTATAATTATTGCCGGTTTGTCCTGATATTTTGTCCTTGGCAGACAGAACAGATCCGCATATCCTTTTCCCGCAGGCATTTCCCTGAATATCATATAATATTCCTGTGCTGCATAAAATGCAAGACTAACCGTACAGCTTAGCGAATTTTCATCATTATATTTCAGAATTGATATATTTTCCTGATGCACTTTCTCTATTCCGGCAGCAACGGCCTTTTCGTCCTTATCCCAAAGACTTTTAAGAAGCCTTTCAGAATTTTTCACTGCCACAATAATTTCATTCCAGCCAATCACGTTCACTGCATTTAAAAATTCATTTCTTACCTCTTTATTGGGAATATATACTTCCTTCCATTCAAAATCATAGGCAAGGTATCCTAGATGAACCAGCAGGGTTAACACATCATCTGCTGTATGAAAGGTTTTCATATCATTAGTAAAGCTCCCTGTGTTAATCCTTACCCTGTTTCCCGCAATCATCTCAACCACACTGTCTTTTAACCCGTCATAATTCATCTGGATATATATTTTCAGAGCTTCAAAGGTTTCTGTCTGATTCCAGTAATTATCAAAAATATGGCTGGTCAGACACTCCACCACAGACTTAGGACTGTAGATCGCAAATCTCCCCTCAAACGAATACCCATCATACCACACCTTCACATCTTCAAAGCTCATCCTGTATTGTATGCAGAGCTTCTCCACCTCCCTACCTGTAAATCCCATGTAACACCCCATTCTTTTGGGATTGGTCATAGAATATTCTGTAAACATATTCAGCGCCGAATGATTTCCATATTTTTTTATGGGGAGTATCCCTGTCATATAGGCAAGACTGACATAGGGTTTATCTTTCATCCAATAACGGAGAAAATTCAGGTACTTCTGCCACCCCTCCTCGCCACACCCTGCTTCCCGGAAAATGCAATCCCATTCATCAACAAGTATAATAAAGGTTCTGTTTGTTGAAAGAAAGATATCATACATGGTCTCTACCAGATTTTTTTCATCTGTATATTCAACATCCGGATATTTCTTTTTAAGTTCACGGCATATCTCATCATTTATCCTGCGGACCATCAAATCTATATCTGTATTTCTGCTGTAAAATTCCTGCATATTGGCCAGCACAACTTCATACTTATTCAGGTATTTCTTATAAGTATCATCTTCTCCAACTTTCATGTTACAGAACATTTCATCGCTGTCCGCTTCTATGTTATAATAGGCAGAAAGCATTTTCACCGTCATAGACTTTCCAAATCTTCTTGGCCGGCTTACGCAGACATATTTTTGTTCTGTATCTATCATCCGGTTTAACAACGCGATTATGCCAGTTTTGTCCACATATATTTCTGATTGTATACTTTCCTTAAATCCTTTTGTTGTTATATTTAAATAGCGTCCCATATCCTGTAGCCCTCCGCCAAACAAAAAACTGTCTAATCGGCCGCCCTGGAGCGTGTTTGAAAAATCATTTCCAACATCTGCACGCCTCAGTAAATATCTGTTTTAAATCCTGTCAATAATCTCCAACACTTTTTTATCCTTCTCAAAATCGTATTTTGGCAGAACACCTTCCTTTACCTGCCGGAAAAACGCTTCTATCTCATGCAGATACCCGTTTTCCACAATAAAGGTTTCATACCCCTCCCGCCGCTCCACCTTTTCATACAGGTTCACATATACATCTTTCTTTTGACTAAAATCATAATAATAAAGTCCCTCCGGGGAACCGTTCCACCCCAGATACAAATCCTCTGAAAAAACCTCCAGATTTCTTACCGCTTTTCTTGAAACAACATCCACCAGCAGCGCGCCCTTCGCCCCACTTTCATGCTCCAAGCTGACAATGTAATTATCCGCATAATCAATGGCAAGACTTGTGTTTTTCCCCTTCAGGGAGGACATTCCTTTTACGTCTCCAAACGTATCAAGCAGCCATGGCAGCTCAATGGAAAAAATCTCCCTGCAGCCGCCTGTTCTCTTGTTGCCGATAAAATAGTCCTGATAAGACTCCCATGGATGCCAGTCCGGAAGATACTGTCCAACATGATACACATAATTTACCGGTCCCCGGCTTTCCTTTACTTTCCTGTTAATATACCGGATTTCCTCCCTGTATAAAAATGTAGAAGAAATAAATAAAGCCTTCTCCCTCTCCCTGGCCAGCTGTATATTCTCATCATAACCGTCTGCTACAAGATTCATTTCCGTAAACACATGGATATTTTTCAAAATACATTCTTTTATCAGAGCGTTGTGTGAAAGCGGCGAAGTTGCAATAAAAGCGCAGTCAAAATCACCTTCCTCCACAAAAGAGAATCCCTCCAGCGTTTTAATTCCAAACATTTCTTCCGCCTGCGTTCTCCGTTCCATCGACTGGTCAATTCCCACAATCTCCAAGGCCCTATCATACTGCATTAACAGGCGGATTCTTCTTTTCCCCATGGACCCCAGCCCAATTACCACAACCTTCATTCCCCATCTTCCTCATTTCCTTAGATTACGCCTTATAAATTGCTCCCTGTCTGCCTGCTCTGGAAAACATCTTCCAGGCATATCATTTCATCCTCCTGAAAATCCCTCACAGCACAGGTTCCAATTATGTCCTTCCATTTCATAGGCGAAAGGCCGCCTCCCGGTCTTTTGACTGCAAGATTTTCCTCTGTCAGCATGTCTCCCTTTGCAATTGCCCTTGCTGCCACAATACTCTTGCGTGCGGCAATTATATTCTTTTTCTCCGACTTGCTGACTGTTTTTACCCCATTTCCAAGGGCCTTTTCAATATTCCTAATTCCTTCCACCATTGCCTTAAGCTCCCCTGGCTCCAGGCTTGCTTTATGGTCAGGTCCCTCCATATTATGATCAAGGGTAAAATGTTTTTCAATAATCTCCGCCCCAAGAGCTACGGCGGCAACAGGCACCTCAATCCCTTTGGTGTGGTCAGAATACCCCACCCTTACTCCAAATTTTTCTTTAAGCGACAACATTGCCCGAAGATTCACATCCTCCATAGGCGTAGGATATTCTGTGTTGCAGTGCAGAAGACTGATATCCCCTGCCCCGCCTTCCCTAAGTACGGAAACAGCCTGCTCTATCTCCCAAATCTCCGCCATTCCGGTGGACATAATAACATCCTTTCCTGTCCCTGCAATTTCCATCAGATAAGGATAATTGGTAATCTCCCCGGATGGAACCTTAAAGCAGAAAATACCAATACTGTCTAAAAACCTGACGCTGGGTATGTCAAAGGGGGTGGATAAAAACAAAATTCCCTTTTCATCTGCATACTTTTTAAGCCGCGCAAACTCTTCGAAAGAAAGCTCCAGTTTTTTCAGCATCTCGTACTGTGTTTCATCATTTCCTGTAGCCGCCTTCTGATACTCTGCCTTTTCCGCCCTTTTCGAAATCAGTTCTCCGGTCACATAAGTCTGGAATTTCACACAATCAGCTCCTGCCCATGCCGCTTTATCAATAAGGGCAAAAGCCTGTTCCAGCTTCCCATTATGATTCTCTCCTGCCTCAGCAATAATAAATGTTTTTCCCATCTTTATCTCCCCTCATCCATCAAACGCCCTTATTTGTCCTTTTCTCCAACTTTCTGCAAAAATGTTCCTTCTTCCTTTAAAAGCAGCTCCTTGTAAATCATTTCTATTTCCCTGGCATTTCTACTGCTTGTATATTTTCCGCTGCTCTCTTCCCAGGCCTTCTTTCCCATCCGGCCGATTTGCTCCGGCCATTGCAAAAACCGCTCCATCCGGTTCGACAGTTCTTCTATATTTCCCGGCTGGTATAAATAACCGGTTTTTCCTTCCAAAATAAGCTCTCTGGTTCCCCCTGTATCTGTGCCGATTACCGGGTTAGACCCCAGCATCGCCTCAACCGTTACCCTGCCAAAGGCTTCACACCTGGAGCATACCAGCTCCACATCCACATTTTTTCGTAAGGAAGGCATATCCTCCACCGGACCTAAAAATGTTACTATATCCGCCACGCCCTCCCTGGCCGCAATCTGCCTAAGTGTCCCGCTGTCTCCTGCCCCTGCAACCCAAAGCTGTATGTTCCGATATCCTTTTTTCTTTAACGCTCCCATTGCACGCACAGCCTCTTCCTGCCCTTTTTCAGGGCTGATCCTTCCGCTGATTAAAAACCGGATATTTTCTTTTGTCACTCTGACCTCCGGTTTTCTGTACATGTGCTCTTCCCCCACACCATTATATACTACCTGAAGCTTTTCCGGTTCAATCATGTCCGCCACCTTACGGGCAATTGCCTCCGAAATTGCCACCACTCTGTGGCTGTGAGAAGAAATATACGCATATATTTTTTTATAAGAACCCATAGGGAAAAAACCAAAGTCCTCCTGCCCAAATTCCCTGACATGCCACACATGGGGCAAGCCTGTCATTTTTGCAAGAATACCGCCTGTATTGATAACACTGGAATTAGAATGAATGATTTCTATTTTATATTTTTTTATTATTTTTTTCAGCCGCAAGGCGCAAAGATAGTTATTCGGCAGCAGAACGCTATATATGGATTTTTTCAAAAAAGACAAAATTGGAGAGGAAGCAGGCGCGTGCATCCACCAGAAAGAATGCACATAAAAATAACCGATGCCTCTTTTTCTCAATTCATCTGCCAGAAAACCATTTTTAATAGGAATCACTACATAAACCTTATGCTTCTTTTGCAGTTCATCCAAAAGCCCAAGAAGAGATAAATTTGCCCCGCCCAGACGACTTTCATGGGCAATATACAATATATTCATAACCTGACTCCCATATATTACAGAGAACCTATCAAACAAATTTATTACAAAAACTTTCCTTCCCGTTTCAGTTTTTCATAGTGTTCCATATCCCTGTATTTAAAAACCACCGCCGGATGTCCGCCTGCCACAGCACCTTTGGGGATATCCTTTACGACAACGCTTCCTGCCTGAATCACTGCTCCTTCACCGATTGTTACGCCCCCTAAAACCATCACTCTTGTGCCAAGCCATACATTGTCGCCAATCACAATGTCTTTCACCAAATCTGCGCCTCCATAAGGAATGGCGTCCCCATGGTCATAATTATGAAAACTTGTAATAAAATAACATTCTTCGCCGGAGTGAAAATTATCGCCAATTGTCACTTTTCCCTCTCCGGTTATGTGCATTCCGTTAAAGTTAACGTTATTTCCCAGATGCGTATTTGCTGTCACAATTGACTTTCCATTTACCCTCAAATCCCTTCCACAGGCCCTTACCGTACGCCGCACCCACCAGGTATAAAACTTACGTTTCAATTTCACCCGCCATTGATATATCATGGCAAATACAGTCATTGTAAATCCTCCATATTTCGCTCTTTCTCTTCTGCCCCGCTTAACCTGCTCCGGTTTTGCTGTCTATAAATACACGACAGACCATATCCGCAATTATCTGCATTAAATTCCCCTGCTCAATTCCAGATTTTCCAGGGAGCTTCCTCGCTGCTCCACAGCCCTTCCAGATAATCCCTGTCGTGAACGGTATCCATAGGCGACCAGAAACCCGGATGACGGTAAGCCGCCATCTGCCCCTCCCGCGCCAGCCTCTCAAAAGGAGCCGCCTCCAACATTTGTGTGCCGTCTCCCAGATAATCAAATATTTCCCTGTTAAAAACCATAAATCCCATATTCACCCAGGACTGGTCTTTCCTTGCCTTTTCTTTAAAGCTTTCAATGGTGCCGTTATCGCTTATTTTTATAGCCCCAAATCTTCCCGCCGGCTGTGTTGTTGAAATTGTGGCTATTTTTCCGCTTTTTTGGTGAAATTCCAAAAGCGCCGGAATATTTACATTCCCAACCCCATCCCCATATGTGAGCATGAACGTCTCCTCTTCTCCAATATAATCGCGCACCTTTAAAATGCGTCCGGCCGTCAAAGTCTCCAGTCCGGTATTGGCAAGGGTGATTTTCCATGGCTCCGCCTGGGAATTATGATAATCATTTGTCCGCTCCTTCAGGCCAAAGGTGGCATCCGACTGGAATAAGTAATAATGGACAAAATAATCTTTAATCATATGCCCTTTATAGCCGCAGCATACAATAAAATCATCATAACCATAAAAGGAATAAATCTTCATAATATGCCACAAAATAGGCCTGCCACCTATTTCTACCATGGGCTTGGGCCTTGCCGCCGATTCTTCACTGATCCGGCTTCCCTTTCCTCCTGCTAGAATTACAACCTTCATGATAATAACCATGCTCCTTTCATAGGATTATTTCCCCTCTTTAGGAACTGTTTCGAAAATCCAGGGGGCAATTCCTGCATTCCACAGATTTTCCATGTTTACCCGATCCCTGTAAGTTTCCACCGGTGTCCAGAACCCCTCATGTTTATAAGCAGCCAGCTGTTTTCTGCCTGACAGGTTTTCCATCAGAAGCTGTTCAAAGTTGTAATTACCAATTAATATGTCAAATACCTTTTTATTCAGCACATACAGACAGGCATTGGTCCATGCCTGTCCATCTCTTTGCCCGTCCTTTGCATTCTGCACCCATCCATCCCCGTCCAGCAACAGCGTTTCATTCCTCCCTGTAGGCTTTGCCACTGCCATAGTTGCTATGGTACCGCTCTTTTGATGAAAAGATATCATATCCCGTACATGAATGTTTGACAGGCAGTCTCCATAAGAAAGAATAAATGTATCTTCTTCAATATATTCCTGTATCTGCGCCACACGCTGTCCGGTAGCCGCATATAATCCGGTGTCCACCACTGTTACTTTCCAGTCTTCGGTGCGATTCTTATGGATTTTTATTGTGTTCGTCTGCAAGTCCACAGTGATATCTGACTGGTAAATATAATAATCCATAAAATACTCTTTAATCATATTTACCTTGTAGCCGCCGCATATTATAAATTCATTTAAACCATAATAGGAAAAGCTCTTCATTATGTGCCAGAGCATAGGCTTTCCCCCAATTTCCACCATAGGTTTGGGGATTCCCTCCTGCTCATTGCTGATTGTGCTTCTCTGTCCTCCTGCAAGAATTACTACTTTCATCTTTTAGTCCCGCCATTTTCCCATTTTCCCAAGTCTAAAGTCCTTGAAGCCTTCCAACACTGCCCCTGCCATGGAAAACTTCCCCTGCATCATCCAAATGCCTGTCCATGCGCCTCTGTTTAACAAAAAATACAGTAAAAACAACCCATACCGCCATCCCCGCATGTGCATCCGGCTGCACAAAAGCCAGTTTCTGGTAATATAATAAGCATTATCCGGTTTTTGGTTGCCTTTGGTGGAGCCGTTTACTTTGTGATAAACTATGGCCTTGGGACAATACCATATTTTTACGCCGGACTCTTTCGCCCGAAGGCTATACTCTGTATCTTCATAGTACAAAAAGAATTTTTCATTCATCAGCCCTGCTTTTGATATTATCTTATCAGACAAAAAAATACAACATCCATTTGCAAATCCACAATAACCGCCTTTTTCATACTGTCCTTTATCAGCTTCATTCAATCCTCTTTGTTCCGGCTTTTTTATGACTGACGTAAAATTTCCTCCTGCGCACCAGATCTTATTCTTTTTATCCGCATATAGAATCTTTGGAACGATTATCGCCTTTTTATTTTTATAGCAGGAATAAAGCTTTTCAATGGCATCACTTTCAATCTCTGTATCATTATTCAAAAGCAGGTAATAATTTATATTCCGGTTTGCCGACCACCTTATTCCCACATTACAGGCGCCTGCAAATCCATAGTTTTTTTCTAATGATACAATATCCACCTGAACATGACTCCCCCAGCTTTTGCGAAGTCTGTCAAGCGAGTCGTCTGTAGACGCATTATCAACAATAAGGATATGAAGCTGCTCCTTTATGGTACTGTTTAAAATGGATGCAATACATTTATCATTAAATTCCCTTCCATTATAGTTCACTAGAATAACACTTATTTTTTCCTTCATACCCGTTTCCTTTAACCTTTTAAATAATGCGTATAACCAGCTCCGGCTTTTTTATCTGCATACTCCAAATATTTATCAATATAATGTTCATAAATAGTCTTAAAGACTTTTTAAAACCTCCAGATATTGTTTTGCAATATTGTCCGGCCTGTACAATTCCAAATTAATTCTGGAACTATAGTTCTTCCCATGTTCTATTTTTTCAATCCACTCGTCCACATTATAAGGCGCGCTGACATAGACAGCCTTTTTCTGGGTCACTTCCGGAATAGATGCGCACCTTGTAGTAATAACTCTGCTTCCAAACAGCATTGCTTCCACAGGCGGCATCCCAAATCCTTCAAAAACACTTGGGAACAAGAACGTATGGCAGTATTTATACAATGTATTCCTCTCCTCATTGCTGATATACCCTGTCAGAATAATGTTGCTTTCAAGCTTTTTCTTCTTTATCAGCTTTTTCAGGTCCTCTGCTGCATTGCCGTTTACCCCGCTTACTACCAGTTTATCCGGCAAATCCAACTTTGAATGAACGATTTTGTCTATCACCTTTATCAATGTAGACAGGTTTTTATGGGGAATCATCTGACTGACCGTGTAAAAAAACTTTCCTTCATCAATATGGTACCGCTCCTTTAGTGTTTCAAAGTCTACTATGTCTTCTTTTCTGATAAGAATTCCGTTGTAAATCACCTTTATGTCTTTTCTGTGATATTTCTGTTCCACATCCTTTTTTACCCAGTCAGATATGGCAATAATTTTTGCTGCTGTAACCGCATCCATGCGCCAGCACAATCTTGAATATGCCACCTCATGAAATGGATGGTATTTGGGATAATGATATGCCTGTAAATCGTGAATTACACAGGCATACCGAATACCGCCATTCAGCCATGGCTTACAATACACCGGTTCAAAGCACTTTCGGAATCCATTTTTCCGTAAAAGCCTATTTTGAAACAGGTTCTGCCAGATAATGCGGTGGGCGATATTGGCCGATTCAATATTTGCTAATAACAGATGGTATCTTTTATCTTTTTTATACTTTCTAAACGAGCTTTCATTGTCTTTTGAAACCAGCAGGGTAAAGTCAAAGTCATCTTCAAGCGCCATAAATCCATCCAGCAGATTTCTGATAAATGATTCTGTTCCCCCAACCTTTCCGGGACGAAGCCATAAAAGATCTATCACTATTTTTTCCACTCTTACACCTCCAAAATCATGCCGGGGCTGCTGTTATTTAATACAGCTATTATACTCATATTCTATTTCCTCTTTAATCCAGTCCCTGACAATCTTAACTTCAAAAAAATTTCCCTTGCTATTAAATACGCGCTGCACCAGAATATCCCCATTCCATAAACCATATACCTCTGAAGGCCTACAAAAACCAGATTAACAATAACTACCATAATAAATATAATACATAAAATCGTTCCCATCATCTCTGCCGTCTGTCTGTTCTGGCCTTTCCTGTATATAAAAACTGTACCCCCAATTGCCATTAAATAAAACAGCAGTGTTATAAAATGACAGAGCAGATAAACAGGTTCAATCTGGAAAAATATAGCGGCAATAAATGAAGGCATCATTAGCCGCAGCGTATGGTACAAGTATCTGTCAAAATGCTTTATCAAAATTTTTAATCCTATCTTTCTCGTCATCCCGTCCGGGTCCGTTATCTGCCCCGGATAACTGGCATTATATTCATTCATTGCCTGAACTACATATACACGCATTTTATCATGTACAAGATCCCTCCACATATAAAGTCCCGGTCTGGCATGTATATAAAGGTGTCCCGACTCATCCGCAAGTTCATAGGCCCGCCGGAAAACTGCTTTTGTAACTTCGTCCTCAAACAATGCCTCATCTTCCTTATCCGCTTCATAAAGGCCCCTGGAAATGATTACTGTGTCAAACTGGGAGGTTTCATTCCGCAAAACCAGCTGACTTCCGCCACTGTCCTCTCCTCCCTCTTCGCCTGTGTTATCCTTCTGCGCTGCACCTTCATTTTCTTCCGCATCTGCATCTGCTTTCTCAAAAGCTTTTTCTTCTGTGCTCTCTTCTGCCCTTGTATTCTCTGGCCCTGTTTCTTTTTCTTCCGCCTTTTCGCTAATCCGGTTTACTTCCCCCCTGTAAATGTCATATCTGATAACCCCATAGATCCCCTTATATGACCCAAACGCCAGAACCGTTCCTGCGCATACTGCCAGCACGCCTGCCACACATTTTCTGCCCATTCCCCTGCCAGCCCTGTTTACCGCAATCCACAAAAGCGCCAGCAGACAGACCGCCTGTAAAAACAACATCTGACTTCTAATAAGCCCCAACAAAAATGCAACGGCCAGGCTTCCCATATACCATGTATATCTGCGGGTCCAGACTGCCTTTACAACTGTAATAAAATAAAGGTAAAAAATCGCGTAAGTAATTCCCTCTGTCATAATTTGATGGGTAATTCCCGCCTCCGGAAGGTAAATGGAAAATGGCATCATACTTACAACATACAAAAAAACTGCCTCCAGATTCCCCAGTTTAAACTGTTTCTTAAGTACCAGCACAAACAAAAATGTACAGATAACCGCCAGCAGGCTTTGCGCTATTACCGCCCCATGCAGGAAATATTTTTCTGTCAACAGATTTCTGAAAAATGACAAAAAGACAGGGTACCCCGGCAGTACCCCCTCTCCCCTTTTTTCAAGCAGATATGTGCCGCTGTCATCCTGTATACTTATCCACTCCCCTAATGCAAGATAAAAGACCAATCCCAATACCAGCATAATACCATATGTTATGATATCCTGTCTGCTTATTTTGTTTTTCTTCATTTTAATCCCCCATACCGCCTCAGTCGGCTCAAACAGGATCCAAAAACTCCGCTTTTACGTTTTTCCTGTGCAATCATACTGCCTCTTTACAGCGTCAGCTTTAATGCCAGCAGAGTTAATCTGTTTCTCTTTCCTTTGATTTCAAAAATTCCCACCTCTTTTATGCTTTCCCTCTCTATCCCCTTTTCCTTTAAAAACGAATGTGTCTTTTCAATCTTAAAAAGGGTCATGGTTTTCAGCATTTCTTCCATGGCAAGTAATGTCTGGTATACCACAAAACGTTTTACCTGGTATTCAATCACCGGATTACCCCAAAACCATTCCTTATAATACTTAAACAGCAGGTGGTTTTCCGAAAGCCTTTTATTATCAACAATCCGGCACATGGAAACCGCCCTGCTCCTGTAATTATAAAAGCAGTTGTGGAGAATCCACACTCTTTCCGCCGCAAGAAAGCTGGAAAATGTCATAAGACCGTCTTCACCGCTTCTTAAGCTTTTGTCTACCCGGAACAGATAGGTTTCCACCAGCCTTCTCCTGTAAATTTTATTGCACATACTGGGAGCAATGCCAAACCGGTAATATCCCCCTGCATAAATGAAGGTAGGGTATATTTTTTCTTCCAGCCCTTGTTTGTCATAAAGCCCTTCCTCATAAACCGGTATCTCGTCTTTTCCCTTTCCATCCCGGACAGAGCGGTAACTGCACTGTACAATATCCACATTTTCATTTACTGCCTTTTCCATCATGGTGGAAAGCATTTTTTCATCTATCCAGTCATCGCTGTCCACATATAAAATATAGTCTCCCACAGATGCCCTAAATCCATCCTGCCTTGCGGCTGTATGTCCCATCTGCCTGTGATGGTGAATGACTTTGACCCGCTTGTCCTTTTTTTGATAGTCATCACAAATTATTCCGCTTTTATCTTTTGAGCAGTCATCCACCAGTATCAGCTCAAAAGAAGAATAGTCCTGTCCTAAAATACTGTCCACACATTCCTGTAAATACTCTTCCACATTGTATACCGGAACAATCACACTCAGCTTATATGTTTCACTCATTTTTATCCCTCCGCATACCGCCTGTTTCTATATTTTAAAGGGCAAATGGCGGTTTAGCTTTCCTGCCAGTCCTGTGGTTTTCCATTTGGGAATCCGGGACTTGTCAAATAATCTGCATAAGTCCTCCTGCAAATCCACATAACTCCACCATTCTTTTGCCCGATTTACCCCCCGGTTTTTCCAGGGCTTTGGACCTGTATAATGCAAAACTGCCGGATGCTCTATTGCGTCTGTACACTCGCTTTCGCTGCATATTTCTTCTCCGGCAAATCTCATAAATTCTTTTTTTGTCAAATGGGCAAATACATTATACCTGAGATCCAGATATTTTATATGCTCCCTGCAGGTAATGTTTAAAATGTCCTGATCCTGATAATGATACTGCATTTTTGACATTTCCAGCCATCTGCTGTCAGGATTTTCAAGCCTGATGGCCTTCAGGTTCATCAATAATATGCCGGAATTAATATAGTTTCCCTGCAGTCCCTGTAATTCCTTCCCGTAGCTTCTTTGTATACATTCCTTCCATTTATCCTGAAAATTATTTGCCCCTTTCACACCGGCTAATAAAGCATCAGAAATATCTCTGTTCCAGATCCCTTTAAGGGAATCAAGGAACAGCACATCCACATCTGCATAAATTATCCGCTCCTTGTCCTCTAATATCCGGTGCAAAAGCAGGCGAAGGTATGCGCTCACTGAAATATCCCGGATTTCAAAAGCATCTCCAAACTTTTCCGGGGCCGGGTAAAATTTAATTTTGCTCTGTTTATCTCTTTTCTCCACCACATTCTCCAGCATTTCCCTGTACTGCTTTGTATCCTCTGGGCAAATACAGGAGATTTCATAGTGAATTTCCTCATCCTGCTTATTATCCAGCAGACTGCCAATTGCCACACAGGCCGGATGAACCATTTTCCTGTCAAAACAAAACGCTATTTCTATCATCTGCTTCCATATCCTTTAATATTGTCTGAATTCCTTCATAATAATTTTTAAATGTATAATTTTCCAAAACCGCTTTATACGCTGCCGCGCCCATTCTGACCATTTGCTTTCTGTCCTTTACCAGCAATTGCAGCTTTCTCTTTAAATCCTCTTTATCGCAGTCCCTGAACAGATAGCCCCATTCTCCCTCTTTCACATAACAGGCCGACCCGTTGGTATCGCTGCAGATAACAGGCACAGCAAATCCCATGGCCTCCAGCTGGGAAATAGACGCCATCTCGTCCGTACTTGGAATTACAAATACATCTGTACCCCTATAGTAGCAATCTGTCTCATTTCTGGGAACATTTGTAAGAAGCGTTACCAAATCTTCATAATGATTTTTCGTCCTGTGCGTTTCTACTTTCTTTAAAAACTCCTTCTGGTGCCTGTTGGTAGCCTCCCCGATAATTGTTAAATGAAATCTTTCCCCTGATTCACTGTTTATTTCTTTTACCACATCCATCAGCATCATATGATGCTTCCGGGGTTCAAATTTCCCAATACATAAAATATTTATTCTATCTTCCTGAAAATAATTTTTCTCTTCCGGAGGTACCTTAGCCTCCACCGCAAAGGGAACAAAATAGGTCTTTTCTCCAATCAGCTTTCCAGGCTCTTTTTTCCCCATAACAGGGGTCATCCGGTATCTGGGGGTCAGTTTTCTTACAATTTTATGGGCAAAATCCTTTTTGGGCGGCTCATCCCACATGGGACTCTGGTTATAAAGAATACACCGGCTCTTCCTTCCGATGAGATAAGCAGCAATGGTATATAAGGTACGATCCCGCATAATCATTATATCCGGCTGCCAGTTTTTAATTATTCTGCGAAGCTTACGTATTGGAGGAAACCCGTGGTTGATTTTAAAGGTTGCCGCTGTTAAATCTTTTCTGTGAAGCACATCCATATAAAATTTATCAAACAATTCATAAAGCGGGGAAAAGCCAAGCACTACCGGTTTAATACAGGAATAGTCTTCTATAATAGCCGTATAATAACTGATAAACAGTACTTCGTCCCCTCTCTCAAGCCATCCTTTTACAACCGCAGACTGATTTGTGTGAAATCTGGGGGCTATATACATCACTTTCATATTATTTCCTTTTATATCTGATATTTAATCTCTTTTAAATAGCTTTCGTATCCTGCTTCCTCATTTGCTCTCTGTCCAATGATATTGTGCTTGGCAAGAGGTACTTTTCCATCTGTTTTATTCACATACCACTCATATTCCATATCCAGATTTCCAATATCAAGGGCACGGTAGCCTTCCAGAAACAGCCGCCTTGCCAGAAACTTGGCGGCCACTCCAAGAGAAATTAAAAACAGCCTGTCCTTGCCATACTTCCGGCAGCATTCCATTATTTCATCCAGTTTATCATAAGCGTCACTGGAAGGACCTATAATACGCTCCACCGATCTGGCCGTATCCAGCAGGTTATTGCCGACTCCATTGTGGGTACGGGCCCCTTCCACCACCACCACATCCTTATCCTTCCATATCCGCCGGATTCTCTCCGCCCATCTTTTGCATCTATTCCGGTCTTCCATCGCATAATAAAAGCGGGATATGGAAGTACTGTAATAGATCCTTTGGGGATTACAGTATGCTTCATAAACCTTGCGGCTAAACAGCAGATGATCCTTCCAAAACTGTCTGCTTGCCCTGTTGTAAACAGACAAGTCGCCAAATATTTCCGGAATTGTTACTATCATTCCTTCATATTCATATCCAAGGAGCTGTTTTAATCCTTCAATAATATCCGGCCTTACTTTCTGGAGCTTTAAACTTCTTCCCCGGATCATGGTTATTTCCCCATCGCCAAATCTTACCATACTTTTATCTGTGTGTATCAGCTCTTCAATGGTTTCCTCCACCGTATGCACCCGGATGGGGCACTTTCTGATTCCACAGCGGTACAGTATATAGTTCATCTGTGCACAGATATCCTTTACCAGCCTTTTCATGTTATTGTAATACTTCCTGCTTTCTCTTTTCTTTTACTTTGCCGCCGTTTACTTCATAAATCACATCCGCATTTTTGATAGTGGTAAGTCTGTGGGCGATAATCAAAATCGTTTTCTGTCCTTTTAAATTTTCAATGGCTTCCATAACCGCCGACTCCGTATCGTTGTCCAGCGCAGAAGTCGCTTCATCCAAAACCAGTATTTCCGGGTCATGGTAAAGAGCTCTTGCAATGCCGATACGCTGTCTTTGTCCGCCGGAGAGACGTACCCCCCTATCCCCCACAAAAGTATCCATTCCCTCTGGCAGATTTTCCACAAAATCATAAAGCTGTGCCTGCTGTAGTGCGTGAATAACGGCTTCCTCATTCACTTCCTCTTCCCGGACGCCAAAAGCCACATTATTTCTGATGGTATCATCTGACAGGTAAATCACCTGGGGGATGTATCCAATTTCTTTCTGCCATGTAGACAGATTTTTATAGATATTCATGCCGTCTGCATAAATCTTCCCCTGTGAGGGAGACAGCAGTCCCAGCAGGATATCCACCATCGTTGACTTACCGGCGCCTGATGTGCCTATAAATGCCACCGTCTGTCCTCTCCCAATGGAAAAACTTGCATTCTCAATTACATTCACATCACCATCCGGGTAAGAATAGGTAATATTTTTCACTTCTATTTTTTCTTTAAACTTCCATGTGTCGTCTCTTTTGCTCTCTTTTACTTCCAGCCTGTCCACTTCCTTAAGGTCATTATATATTAAATCCACTGACGGCATAGCATACAATACTGCCGAGAGATGCTCATTTATCCTCCCCACAGAAGGAAGCAGCCGGAAAGCAGCAACCGCAAATACTGCCAGCTGCGGAACAAACTCTGCCATATTACTTTTTTGTCCAAAAAAAATCTTTATAATGACTGCCAGCAAAAGCCCTGCCATACAGACCATTTCAATTATATATTTGGGTACCACGCCAATAAGCCTGTTTAAACGGAGGACTCTTACATACCCGGCAAAATACCCGTCATAATGATCAATAAAACATTTTTCCCTGTTTAAAACCTTTATTTCCTTAATTCCTCCCAGCGACTGGTTCATCCACTGGTAGATTTTTGATTTATACTGCTGGCTCTCTCTTCCCCACTGTCCGGAATATCTTTTGGATATAAAGGAAAACACTGCCAGACACACTACCAGCAGACCTGCAATAATTATGGTAATGGACTGGCTTACCGAAAATAAATATAAGCCAATTGCGCCGCACACACACACTTCGGCTATCATCTCCATAATATGGATAATTCCCTTTGCAAACTGATCAGTGTCTTCCTGCATGCTTCTTTGCAGAACCGATATGTTTTTGTTTAAATGGAAGGTATAAGGTTCCTTCATATATGCCTTCAACAATTGGGTGGAAATGGTTCTCTGTATCCGGTAGGAAAAACGGTAAATCGCATTTTTTTCCAGCATAATGTAAATATTTTTTACCACATATATAATAATAATACATCCCGCCATAAACGCCATAAAATACTCAGTTCCGGAAAAGGAAATGCTTTGATAGATGGCAAGCCACAACTTACTGTCCGCTATTTCCGCAGGATTTACAATAATATCAATAAAGGGGGAAAATATTGCCACCGCCGCCAGCTCCAAAAAGCTGCCCAAAACTACTGCTATTAGAAGCAATACCATTTTTGCCTTATCCTTCTTTGTAAAAATATAATTAATTTTATCAATCATCGCCTGCCCTCCGCAAATTAATACCAGGCTCTCCCGTCTTTTACTTCCTCCATATATTTATCATACTCCTCTGTCAGCTCTTTGCTTGTTTCAGGCATAAAAACATATCTGAAGGTTTTCATTCCGCTCACATGATGAAGCGCCGGCACTATGAGCATTATAACACATATAACCAGTATTGCCTTCTTTATTGAAATATTTCTTTTAATTATTTTTTCCTTCTTCTTTATTTTTTCCCAATCACCATACAGCTTCAGAATAAACTCCCCATAGCCCTGCACCATATAGGAAATTAGCAGCAGATAGTAATGCACTGCATACTGTCCTTTCGCCTCCCAAAAGATATGAAATATAAAACCGCCTATGAATATCACCGCAAACCCCAGCTGCTCCAGGGTCTGTCCCTTCCTGCAGAAAAGAAGATACAGCAGGGTCCCAAATAATATTAGGGTCTGCATGATATTATACACTTCCATCAATAAGATGCTTTCTTTTCCTTTAAACAGGTTTTGCATCCACATCGGTATTTCCTTTTCTGAATTTCTGCCTCTTAACAGGGTAAAACTTTGAAAACTCGGTTCGTTCCACTGGGAAGCTGACTTTCTCCCAAAAAAGTCCAGCCCATACCGCCAGTCACCGGCAAATTTCTTAAACCGCTGCATAATTTCTTCTATGGCTGCTTTATTGGTGGCATCATAATCATAATCATTTTCCTCAAACAGCTCCCCGCATCTTCCATTAAAGGACCCTGGTGAGACAACCCCCTCTTCCACCCCCATAACAATACAGGTGGAATGAGGCATTCCCTCCGGCATTTTTCTTCCAAGGGCTGACTCCATAATAAAGTCTGTACACTGTCCCCCCATAAGCCACAAAACAATTACTGCCACGCCAAACAGACCAATTCCCCATTTATTTTTTGTTCTGAAAAACTCCACCCCTGCTAAAATCAGCATTGTGATTATCATAATCAGATTTTGGGGTTTCATTATAATTGAAAGAGAAATAAACAGGGCGGATAATAAAATTCTCCATTTCTTTTCATCCTTAAAAAACCGGAATTCCTGATACAAGGCAAGAATAGAAAACATAAGTCCTATAATAATTCCATAAACAAATGTCACGTAAAAAAACATTGGCAGGAATAACGCCATCAGCAATACGGTCCATGTTTCTCTTCCCCTGCTTTTGTCAGGCCATACAAGGGCCGCGATTTTTCCGGTGTAATAATAGGAAATCGCCAGAGCCGCCCCGTTTACTATCTGCATTGCCACATTGCTTTTTTCTCCAAACAGCTTCACCATCAGGCAGATATAAAGCATAAACCCCTTTTGATAGGGATAACGGAACATATATCCATCCGGCCCCGGATCAAACTGGTGAAAATCCCCCTGCATAAACTCTTTGGCAGCGCTCATCAGTTTTGCAGAATCGCTAAACAGGCTGTATTGGGTTGACAGAATAAAAGCGGACGCAGCAACAAACACCACAACGCTTAAAAAAAGCGGTGTTACGGACAAATGGATTTTTCCTTTTCCCTTCACCTTTTGTGAGGCAGTATATATAAGAAACAAAACTGCAATCGTTCCCACAAGAACTAAGACATTCTTTGCCAAACTATCAGGCAGGAAAAAAACATAGCCTCCCAGATAGGTTCCTCCCTGACCATCATTATATTGCCGGTATGCCTGAATGCTGGTACTTAGCATACTTAGCAAAAGAAGATAAAAAATTATCACGCCAAAAATAAACCAAACAATATAGGCGCATATCCGGTTAATTCCCCCATCCTCCATTAATTTTTTCCATCTTTGTCTCATTTTATCTTCACTCCCCGTCCCCTTCATACTGCTTCACAATTTCCTGTGTGTACACATTAAAAACACCTGTGTCATCATTTCTTGCAAACAATTTTGTAAACGCGTCCATGCCGGATATCCCACAGATAACAACAATCACTGCCAGTATCACAGCCGCCCTTTTTATTACCCTTTTCCCTGCAGACGACGCCATTCCATCTATCCTTAGCTCTTCCCTCTTTCCTGCCAGGTACACGCCCCATTCCCCATATCCCCATACGCACAGAGGAATCAGCAGCAAAAAGAAGGGGATGGTATACATAGCCTTGGCTTCCCAAAACAAATGGAACCCAAAGCCTCCCATAAAGGTAAGCGTTAGCAGGGTTTCCTTCAGTCCTGCCTTTTTCATTCTCAGAATGCCATACAGAAAAGCCCCGGCCAGTATCCAGGTCTGGATCAGATTGACCAGAAAGGTATAGGCAACCCGCCCTTTTCCCTTCATAAGCCACAAAAGTCCGTCCCTGCCTTCCCGCTCTTCCAAAAGCCACAGGGACTGGAAGGTGGGATTGTTCCATTGGGAAGAAATCTTCTTTACAAAAAAGCTGATACTTGCCGACAGGTTTTGGGGATACCCGGAAATAATTTTCCGTATTTCCTCCTTTGCCGCCTCCGTCGTTTTTTGGGCGTCAAATCCATTTTCTTCATAGAGCGTATTATTATAGCCGTTATACCATCCCGGCGCAGATTTTCCATCCTGTAATCCCATGGCAATATACGTTGTCATAGGAATTCCTTCCACCACATTTCCGCCATACAAATATTTGGTATAACTGTTAATCCCGGCTTTAGAAAGCCCCAGACAGACAAAAAGTGCCACTGCAAATGCTGCCAGGGCAAGGAGTTTTTTTCTGTTCTTTTTCACGCCGCACCCGGAAAGAATCAGATAAAGAACCTCCCCAATCAAAAAAATCAGATAATTAGACTTTATAATAACTGCCGTCGCCATTCCAACGCCCCCCAGTAATATGGGAAGGATTCCCGGACGCTTCTCATACAAAAGCATCATATAAAAAGAAAGCAAGGCAAAAAAAAGTCCCGTCACAGTTCCATATAAATAAGAGGCATAAAAAAGATAGGGCAAAAATAACAGGCAGACAAGGAGAATACCCCCGCCCACATTATTTTCCTTTTCTCCCCAGATCTCATTGCTGATTTTCACAAGCAGCACATAAGCGCCCAGAATAAACAGGATATTTACCAGCTCAAAGGCAATATAGTTTAAATTACCAAACACCGCCGATAAAATCCGGAAGTACAATACCGTTCCCATTTGATGGGGATATTTAAACAGATATCCGCCTGTTTCAAAGGAAGAGACATCTCCCTCTCTAAGGGCCGCCCCAAGCTCCATCACTGTCTGCTGGTCATATTTGGGGTAATACCCGCCTGACAGCACAATATATCCCATTCCCGCCGCCAAAAGCGCAAGCAGGGCGGCATTGCCCTTTCTCCCCCACCCGGCAAAAGAGAACTTTTTTCTATGGCAAAGCAGGAGGCTGTATACAAGAAATACACAAAGATGATGCAAATACCCGTCCTTCACAAAAAAAGTATGCTCCGTGTTGACCCCCACTGCTCCTGTGCCTGGGTCCGTGATATATTCAATTCCGCCAATATAACAGGTGCTGAACACACTATGAATCAGCAGATATCCCACAATGACTGTAAAACCTGCAAAGAGGACACGCCTTATTAGCTCAACTCCTGTTATTGTATCACTCTTCATCAAAATCTCCCTTCGCATCATTCCACCGGGCATACGCCGCTTCCCCTCTTTTATCTTCTATGTGGAGACGGTCCTGAACCCATTCCCCAAAGCAGGAGGTGGCTTTTCTTGCCTTTGCGATACTGTTATGGTCGCCTCCAGGCATCAGATAATTCATATTTAAAAATGCAATTCCCTTTTCCTTTGCTAAGTCGGCTAAGGAATTATAATAGGGCATTCCGTCAATATACTGGAAAATTTCTTCTGACCCTTCCTCCGGCGGCTCAATAATCAGCCCATTATCAGGAGTTTTCAACAAAATCAGCTCCACATTTTCCTTTTGGCACAAGTGGATGATCCTTTCAAGCCAGAAAAGGGCAGTTTCATTCAGCTCTTTTCTCTCCACGCAGTTTATAATTTCCGGGTCCACGCTCTCATCCTCCAGTGGATGCTTTCCGTAAGCGGACCAGCCTTTATAGGGATTTGGGCTTTCATATATCTCCTTAAAGGCAAAATCCTGTGCCGAGAGCATATCCCACCGGGAATGGTATTTTGCAAGTTCAAAGAAAAAATACTCCCAGTTTTCTGGCTCCACATTGTTTAATATTCCCAGAATTTTGGCCTTTCCCCAGCGCATATCGTCAAAATTAAGACGCACCACCGCATCTCTTGGCATTTCTCCCCAGTTGCAGAAAGTGACTTCCAGCACAATTGCCCTGGGCTTCTGGTATTTTAACGCTTCCATAATATAATAATAGGAAATACTGAATGTCTGCTCATTCCCTCCATACACATAGGATGTAATGCCCTGCTCTTCCCACAAAACAGCCGGAACCATCGTTGAAAACAACTGGCTGGATCCAACAAATATTAAATCCAGACTGTTTTTAGGCTCTGCATAAAACCCCCGCCCTTTTCGTGTATTGTCATAAGGGTTCTCCATCCTCTTGGGCTTTAACACCACTGTTGCAAGGCACAGCAGCAGAAAAACGCAAAAAAGGAAACCAGCTATTTTTATCAATCCTGTCTTTTTTTCCGGCATCTTTCTAAAACCTTCCATATATAAATTGATTAGTCAAATAGGCCGGGCCATAGGTTCCAAATACCAGCACGGTCATAATCATTGCAAGATAAATTATCCATCTTATTATAAGCGGCCGCCTTGCCGTCCACTCTCTTAGGCTGATATTTTTTTCATGAAGGAAATCCGCTCCAAACAAAGAAACAATCCCCAGAACCAAAGGAACCGTCTGAAGTCTTGAAAGCCCCATTTTATAATAGGCATCTCCGTCCAGAATCACTTCCGGATTCCAGATGGCAAACATATTTTTTATAAGGCCCGCAAAATGTGTCAAAGAGTCCGCCCGGAAAATCATCCATGCAAAGGTAACAAGCAGGAAGGTAATCCCCATCCTTACTCCCATGCCCAAAATTCCCGGCTTTTTCTCCTTTTGCTCCTTCTTTCGTTTACTGACAGCCACTTCCGCCACCTGACAGATGCCGTGGAAAATCCCCCACACCAAAAAGGTAAGCCCCGCGCCGTGCCAAAGACCGCTTACGCTAAACACAATCAAAATATTTATACACTGGCGCACTGTCCCCTTCCGGCTCCCTCCTAAGGGAATATATATGTAATCCCGGAGCCATCCGCTAAGGGTCATATGCCACCTTCTCCAAAAATCCCGTATAGACAGGGCAAAGTAAGGCTGCCTGAAGTTTGGCGAAAGCCAAAATCCAAAAGTCTGGGCCGTGCCAAGGGCAATATTTACACAGCCGCAAAAATCCGCATACAGCTGGATACTGTAAAGCACCGCTGCCACCGCAATATAAAGCCCCTGCAGTTTTGTATAATTGCCGTACACGGTATTTACCATAATCCCGGCCTTATCCGCCACCACAAACTTCAAAAAATACCCCCACAAAACCAGCTGCCATCCAAAGGTAAATTCCTTATAGTCAAAACTTCTCTCTGCCTCTAAATTCTTCTTCCACTTATCAAACCGGGCAATAGGTCCCTGTACAATCTGGGGAAAAAAGATGGAAAACACCATAAAGGACATGAGATTTTCTTCCGGCTCATATTTTTTCCGGTAAATATCCACTGCATAGCTTATCAGAGACAAGGTATAAAAGGAAATTCCCACAGGAACGAAAAGAGAACGCCCCCCATTCCAGAACCCGGCGCCCTTAAAAAACACCAGCGGAAAAAGCAGCAGGACAATTACAGCCCCAAGTCCCGCCCCCCGTCCTTTGCCTTTTTCTTTTTTCCCCAGGGTCCTTCCATACCCAAACGTAACCAAAAGGGCTGCTATAAGCCATAAGGCTGCCCCCTTGGAATATAAAAATACATAAAACAGACTGCCTGCAAGTATCACCCTTATCCGGTACCTTACAGGCACAGTATAAAAGACAAGATTAAGAAACGCAACAAAAATAACATAATAAATTGAAATAAATGACATTATTTTCTCCGCTTCGTCCAATACATTGTCATGCCGCAGGCAAAATAACCTGCCCCATATCCTATGACAACACCCAAAATATTGTTTCGTATTTTCTCCATCAGCACTATATTTCCGCCAAAATACTCAATTTCTTCTCCTGGCAGGAAGGCTTCCATTTTCTTAAAGTCCCGGTACGCCGGATTTTCTTCCTCATAATAATTCCACTCTTTATTAAGATCCGCACAGTCCCTGCGGTACACTACATATCCGTCAGGGTAAGAAACTGCAAGGTTTACAATCAGGCAGAGAACTCCCGCCCCAAGCATGCCTGCAAGACACTTTTTTAGCCCAAATGCCATAACCTGCCTAACCTGCTCCGGTATCCCCATCAGCCCCGAAAAATCAAGAGTAATCTGTCTGTTCCAGTTCTGCAGGCTCTTTACAGGCGTCAGATACCGCTCCTTCCACAGCTTCCGGGCTTTTCCCTCTTTCCTTCCTGTCTCTTGTTTTCCCCCCTGCTTACTGTCAAACAATAATGCCCCCATAAAAATAAAAGATAAATTTTTAAAAGAAGTGTTGTACAAAAAGGGCTCTGTCAATCCCCCAATAACAATAGCAATCATTATCAGCGCTTCCAGATTTTTATCTTCTTTTAAGTACCAGTAAACCGTGTACATGGTCCCCAGGCAGATCACCCCAAAGGGTATCGCCCCGTAAGTAATAAACGCCGACAGGTACGCATTATCCATAGTTATAGTTTCCGTGGTAATTTCTGACAGCCGCAGACCAAACAGACTTAAGTATTCCGGTTTTAAATACCGCCATGCCAGCTCCATCCGGGAGCTTAGCAGAGAATTTAATTTTAAGAACAGGGGGCCGGTAATCGCCACCGGCGCCACTAAGGACAGCCCCACGCATACCGGAAATACCAGCCAGAGCAGAAGCTTTTCAACGATACACAGCTTTTTTCTAAAAAGCAGGTACACTCTTCCTGCCAGGAGACACATAAACACCGCAAATCCTGTGTAACTGACAGAATACAAAAATACCAGACAATTTCCCGCAAACAGCCAGAGGGCATGTTTAAGCCGGAACCTATCCCCCAAATAATAAATAACCAAAATAGCCAGTACGATATAGGATACCTGCAGCACATTGGGATGGGGATACCCCAGGCTCCACCGGAATATATGCCCCATTCCCAGTTTTTCATGTACCTTGTATACGGTATCTCCCATATGAAACAATGAGGATAAGGTAACTGCAAAGAAGGAAAGCCCCCAAAGCGCCATTCCAAGGGTAAACACCCTCTTTACATCCACATACTTCATGCCAGCCATCATCATCCCATAGAGTAAAAGTCCCTTTTCACCGGATGTCAGGTACACTGCCCCTGACAGGCCGATTACCCCAATCATCCGAAGAACCTCCGGCACCGTATAGGCTTCAATTGCCGCCTTCAGCAAAAGACAGCCGGAGGCAAAAATCAAAATCAGTTTAAAAACTGCCTGTCCATCATAAAGCCCGATTCCCTTGGCAGTCAAAAGAGAGCCAAAAAACAGCCAATATAATATTTCTCCGGCGCTGACAGTCACTCTGCCAGCATTTCCTGCGCCGCTTATCTTATTTTCTTTCAATGAACTTATTCTCCCTAAGCCTGTACCTGCCGCCCATCAGAAACTTGTGCTTAATCACCCACCAGCCCGGCACCCAGATATACTTGTGCATGGCCGGGGAAGCGCTTCCAATCATCCAGCAGTTTCTTTCGCATTTTCTGGTACACTCCCGCACTTGCTTTGCCTGCTGCGAATTCCATAGTTCCTCCCAGCTCTGCCTGCGCAGGTTTCCCATTACCGCCTTTTTCTCCATGCCGTTGCAGGGAATCACGTCACAGAAAGGGTCAATAAAAAAAGCATTTTTTGACATGTCACAGGGCAGCAGCCGCTTATTTCCGTAAATATAATTAATCAGCCCATGATTAAAATAGGCCCGGAACCATTTTTTTGGCGACTTACTTCCCAAAAGCTCGTTAATCAGCTTTTCAAAGTTCTGAGCCACCTTCAGCTTATCGTCTATTTTATTATCTGTCTTTCTGAAATAAAAAGAATTATGCAGCGTGGCCGTTGCAAACTCCATGCTCATATCATTGGCAATATGGTAAAGGGGCACCAAATCCTCACAATTCATATCCTGCACCGTCATGCCAAACCCTACATCCGGGTGTTTCATTTCCACCAGTTTTTTTAAAGTGCCATACCCCCGGTTAAACCCATCCGGGATTCCCCGGATTTTGTCATTGGTTTCCTGCAGCCCTTCAATACTGATACGGATACCCACCTTGGGAAATTCCCTGCACAGAGCAAGTATCCTGTCCGTAAAGTATCCGTTGGTGGAAATCACAATCCGGTTGCTTTTCTTGTAAAGCTCCCGCACAATATCGGGAATATCCTGTCTCACAAAAGGTTCCCCCCCTGTGATATTGGTAAATGCCATCTCAGGCAGTTTTTTTATTTCCTCCAGTGTGATTTCCTCGCTTGGTTTGCTGGGGTCCTTAAAGCAGTCGCACATATTGCAGCGGGCATTGCATCTGTAAGTTACAATAACAGTCCCGTATAAAGTCCGTTTCCCCATAACTTTGTCCCAACCTTTCCTTTATTCCTTACATCTGTTTTTTATACAAATCCAATAATTTCTCACAATATTCTTCTATGGTGTCAAAAGTGATTTTCCGGCAGTTATCCGAATACTTCCGGCACAACGCTTCATCCTCCCAAAGCTTCTTTATCTTTTCCAAAAGTTCTTTTTCATTTCCCGGTTCAAACAGCTCCCCTGTTACTCTGTCCTTTAAAAGCTCCGGCACGCCGCCGATGTTGGAGGCTACAAGAGGGGTCCCGTATTTTTGCGCCTCCATCACTGAAAAGGGACAATTTTCATACCACTGGGATGGAAAAACCGCAAAGCAGGCTTCTGCTATCACTTTTTTCAGTTCTTCCCCCTGCAAAAAACCAAGCTCTTTGATATTTTCACAGCCTGCAATTTCCTCCTTCAGGGGACCTCCCCCTGCAAAGACAAAGGGTATCTCCTTCAGTTTTCTGCACACTGCAAGCAAAGTCCGCACTCCCTTTTCCTCTGTATACCGCCCAAAATATAGCACATATTTTCTCTTTTGGGAAAATTCTACCTCTCCGCCTTTATCCAGAAAATTATATAATGTTACAAGCTTTTCTGCAAGCAGCGGGTTGGTGGCCAGCTTTTCCTTCATAAAATTGCTGGGGCAGATTATGACATCCACCTTTCCATAAGTCTTAAGCCTATGATACAGGGTCCCCTCCACTGTTCCCAGCAGGCTCTTTATTCTGGATCCATGAATACAGCGGTTTTTGGCACAATTTCCAAACTTCCCGCCTTTGCACATAAAACAAAGCTTTCCTCCGTCGGGAATCATCATCATATGGTTGGGGCAGACCCACTGATAGTCATGAGCCGTAAAAACAATGGGCGTTTTCCTTCCCTGCTGCCTTTCCCATTTTTTTATTTCATAAATGATAGAAGGGGTAAGCTGGAAATTAAAATTATTCAAATGCACCACGTCCGGGTTAAAGTCCTCCAACACCTTCCTGATTTTCCTTCCGGCCTCCCTGGAATATATAATCTTAAAGGGATAAAGAAGCTTCCCCGGCCCGCCCTTTCGAAAATCCATATCACTGGTATAGCACTGTGCATGGTTGCCTACAATTCTGCCTTTATGCTCCATGCCGAAATATTGTACCTGATGCCCCATCTTTTGAAGCTGTTTTCCAATTTCAAAAATATACGTTTCTGAACCGCCATTGGGAAACAGAAATTTATTTACCATTAACACTTTCATAGAGTTCCCTTGTCTGTCTTACCACTTCATCCCAATTATATTTTCCACAGATAAAGTCTGCGCTTTGTCTCTTATAATCTTCCACCTTTTCAGGGTTTTTAAGCAAATCCCACAGTTTTTCCTTTAAATCCCTGACATTGCTTTTTTTAAAAGAAACCGCCCGCTCCTCAACCACTTCCATGTTTTCCCTGATATCGCTGACAACACAGCAGTTTCCATAGCTCATGGCTTCCAAAAGCGTAAGGGCCATCCCTTCCACATCGCTGGGAAGCACAAACAGATACGCATTGGAGTACAGTTCTTCCAAAACCCTCCCCTGCACAAAGTCCGTCATAATGATTTTCGGGTTTTTAGCCGCTCTTTCCTGTATGTGTCTCATATACGCATAGGAATGACTGCTGCCCCCTGCAATCACCAGCTTTTTGTCTGTTTTTATAGACTCATAGGCATCTATTAAATAGTGAAGCCCCTTTTCCGGCACAAGCCGGGCTAAAAACAAAATATATCCATCCTTGCAAAGACCATATTTTTCCCTGATTTCCTGTACTTCCCGTATCTGGGGTCTGTCAATTCCATTGGGAATAAAATAAGTCCGCCTTCCATAAGTGTCCAGAAAATACTGTTGTACATTTTGGGATAAAACAATCACTTCATCCGCATACCTTGCCGCCATCTTTTCCCCAAACTTAAGAACCCTGGAAGCAAAATTCCCCCATTTGGCCCTCTGCCAGTCCAGCCCGTGAATGGTGGCCACCACCTTTATGCCAAACAGCTTGGGAAGAAATAAAGTAGCGCATGGTCCCTCCGCATGGTAATGTATCACATCATACCTGCCAAATAACGCCCGCAGAGTTGCCAGCACAGAATACACAATGGCATTAAGCTTTCCGTTTTTTAAAGTAGGCACAATAATAATCCGTATCCCCTTATAGTATTTCCTTCTGCTGTTTCCGTATTCCTTTCCCGAAACATGGTAGCCGGAGCGGTTATAAGCTTCCACCTTATAGCCCAGATCCGTCAGTTTTACAGACAGATTTTCCACCACCACTTCCACTCCGCCCTCTCTGGAGGGAATCCGCTTATGGCCAATCATGGCTATTTTCATCTGTTTTTTACTTTTGTTTTTTGCTTTCTTTTTCTGTTCTCTTTGTATCATCCGGGACTCTCTTCCCACATTCCACAAAAAAGACAAATTGGTTCCCAGGTACCGGGGAATCAGCCGCACCGGGTCCTGCAAAATCCGGTAAAGCCATTCCAGACACATTTCCTGCATCCAGCCTGGTGCGCGTTTTACCGTGCCTGCAATAAAATCAAAAGCCGCTCCAACGCCAAGCATCACTCCCGTTACCTTATTCCTATGGTCATACATCCACTTTTCCTGCTTGGGCGCTCCAAGAGCAATCCATATGAAATCAGGCTTTGCATCATTTATTTTTTTAATGACCGCAGCGTCTTCTTCCTCCGAAAGGGAACGGAAAGGCGGGGAATACATGCCTGCAATTATAAGATCCGGGTATTTCTTTTTTAAGGCATCCTTTAATTTTTTTAAGGTTTCCTTTTTTCCTCCATAAAAGTAATGACGGTATCCCTTTTCCCCGGATATTTCAAAAATTTTGGGCATCAAATCCGGCCCCGGCACTCTCTGGGCATCTGTAAATCCTCTCCGCCTGCTTACAATGGATAAAGGTTTTCCATCCGGCAGCGCCATGCTTGCGCTGTTTTGCACCTTACGGTACTCTTCATCCCTGAAAGACAGGACCGTAGTGTGCACATTGGATACGCAAATATATTTTCCCCGGAGGACTTCTAAGTTTTCCGTAAGATATGCAATTGTGCCCTGCATATCCGTGACACTGATATTGGTTCTTAAGATTTTACAGTATGTTTTGTCTGATAGTTTCATTCAATTCCAGCTTCCTTTAACAATTGATCCGCAATTCGTGAAAGCCCGTAAATCTTTTTTACTTTCACCGCGTTCATTGACAGTTTTTCCGCAAATGCTTTATCCGATGCAATTTTCTTCATGGCATCAGACAGCGCCCTCACATCTCCTACCGGCGTCAAAATTCCGTTCACATTATTTTCAATATAGGCCCGCGAACCTCCCACCGGACAATCTGTGGAAATAACAGGCACTCCCATGGCTAACGCCTCTATCATGGAATTGGAAATCCCCTCATAATCTGATGAAAGCACAAACATGGCGCAATCTCTGATTTCCTCTTTCACCTGGGAGGAAAACCCTCTGAAAAACACTTTATCTTCTATTTTAAGCTCCTTTGCCTGCCCCTTTAATGCCTCTTCCAGTTCCCCTACTCCAAACAATTGCAGCTCATAATCAGGAAACTCTTTTGAAAATTCCCCAAAAGCATTCAAAAGTAATTTCTGGTTTTTTTGGGGCTTTAAGCGGGCAGCGGACACCACTGTCTTTTTCCGCTCCCCCTTATAAGGTTCCGGCACGTCATCTGCCGCCGGATTGGGAATCACTGCGGATTTTTTTCTTAAGCTTTCCGGGAACCCCAGTTTCATGTCTTCTGTCATAAGCACCAGTTTTTCCGCTTTTGCATAGGCCCAGTTGCGTATCCTGGGATGCTCATACTGGTTAGGATCATTTCTTTCTGACACTAAAAGCCTGTGAGGAATTCCCGCCGCCGCAAGAACAGAAAACACCGCTCCCATAACGCTGAAGGCAAAAATGTAGCACCCTTTATTTTTCTTATAGAATTTACGCATATCTAAAAGGCGCCTGATGCGGAGCATCATATTCCCTCCCGACGCCTGCCCGGAAATATGCACTTCCACCCTCTCGTCCAAAGGATAGGCTCTGTGATTTCCCGCAAAAAGGAGAACAGTCACCTGATATCCTCTCTTTACAAGCTCATTGGAAAGAAGAGACACCACCCGCTCGGTTCCGCCTCCCGGCATGTCTGGCAGTACAAAAACAATTTTCATCATTGAAATAAACGTCCTCCCACCTGATTAAACTGCCCGGCCAGATATCCGTTCCCCAGCCTGTCCCTGTATCTGATACAATTATCCACATAACGCTCATTATGGACGCATATCTCATTTAATTCATCCACGCCCCATTCCGATTCTACAATGCCAAGGTCAAATTTCCTGATATAAGAAGCGTTAAAAGGAACCGGCGTAGTGATTACCGGAGTTCCCGCCGCAATGCTCTCCACAATGGAAACCATACTGTTATCCTTTGCAGTGTTTACCAAAAGGGCCTTTGCCCTGCCAAGCACAGGCATAAGGCTTTCATGACTTTGCTTTCCTAAAAAAAGAATATTCTCTTCTTCCCCCAGTTCCCTTGCCTGCTGCTCCAGCTTCTGTCGCAGGGGCCCCTCTCCAATAATCTTAAGCTGATACTTTTTCTCCCTGTCCCTCCTGCAAAAGGCGGAAAATCGCACAAGGATCCGGTCAATCCGCTTTCTTTCCACCAGCTGGGAAAGTACCACAAAATAATTCTCCTTCTTCCTGCTGTATCCGGTTTTGTCAAGGTCTACTCCATGATCAATCCTTACAGGAAGCACATTGGAAGAATACCTGCCAATAAATTCCGCCGCCTCCTCCGACCGGGGAATAATGGGAATTTTCCCCATAAATAACCTGACCACAAAATTATACCACAAAAGAGAGGGAACCTTCCGCATCATATGATTGTGGGCCCCCAGCTCATGCCAGATAACCAGCTTTTTTCCTGCATAAAGCGCCCCTTGGAGGGTATGAAGGGAAAAAGCCTCACTGCTTATCATGTAATCATACTCGCTTCCATGCTCCCTTAAATAGCTTCCCAGCCCCTTTAACAGAGGAATGCACCTTGGCTTACACACCTTTGGAAAGAGACAGGGGAACCAAAGGACCGGAAAAGGATAACGCTCCTGCTTAAGGGGGCGGTAGCTTTCTGCCGCCACAAGCACAGGAACGTCCCCATTTTTAATAAATCCCATGCACAAAGAATAAATCATGGTGTCCTTAATGGATGACACTTTAGGAATTGCATCTGTCTCCGAAGTATATAAAATTGGATTGATTATCAGTACTTTCATATGCCGCTCCCTGGAAGCCGCTCCCTTACTACTTCCCACCAGTATCTTTCCCTGCCGGAGGCTAGGCTAAAAGCCCCGCTCCAATAGGTACCCAACAAGAAAAATATGTAATTCCGGGCAAAATACACAGATATCCCATGGGCTTCCACCACCGTATAAACGGAAAAAGAAACAATCATGATAATGGCCATGTAATCCTTTTTCCTGATGCAGTATCCCATTAAAGCCAAAAGCACAATAATAAAAATACATGCCGGAATCACCCCGTACCAGTAAAACAGCCGTATCCACCCCATGTCAAAGTAATAAATGCTTTCCGGATTTGAAAACAGCCTCCAGGTTCCAATGGTTCCTTCCATCTGGTTGGTTGCTGTCAGTTCCCGGATACGCCCTGTCAGCGCCCTGTCCAGATAAACAAAAAACTGAGTGGGCTTTGACCATTCCCCATGCCAGACAAAATTATATACCCGGTAGGCATTGGCTGCAATCGCCACCGACATCAGCACGCTTCCTGCCGTAAGCGCCACCCCCGCCCAGGAACAAAACCTCCTGAATTTATCGTTTTTTATCAGGCGGATGATGCCTGCATATAAAACCGTAAACACCGCCACCAGAAGGCTTGTCTTGGAATCTGTCAGGTAAAAAAAGTATCCGTTTACTATAAGGAGAAGGATAAACCCATACCATTTCATCTTCTCCCCATACAGGTAAAGACAAAGCACCGTAAGGGCCCAGACCATACACTGGAGAGCATTGGGATGTCCCATTCCCAGAATATATCTGGTTTCCTCCCCACCCCGCCCAAAGTCTGCCGTAAGCGACGCCTTCCCGAAAATGCCAAGCAAAGATAAGAGAATCAGCAGGGCGCATCCGGTCAGAGTCATATAAAACACCAGCTTCAGGCATTTTTTCATGTCAATTCCCTTACACGCCGCTATCATCATCACCAGCCGCACAATTTCATTTCTCTCCGTAATAAAATAAGAAGCCGCCCCCAAAAGCAAAAACAAAAATATCGCTCCGTATTCTTTCAGGGTATACCTGGTAAAGCAGACTTTCACCGCAAACAGCAGAAAAGTTATCTGAAACAGCCTTCCCTCTATGGGATTGATATATGCACTTTTATCTACCAGCAGAATCAGCACTTCAATTATCACACCCAGATAAAAGGCATAATATGCGATTTTTGAAAAAATATCATTTCTCTTTTCCATCTACCACGCTTTTCCTTCCGGGCTGACAAAATGCCATCCCCGCCACCAATCTTCCATTTCCTGTTTGTCAAACTTCTGCGTGTTTTTATGAATGGTGGGACGTATTATAATTTTCTCCTTATTGCCGTTTAACCTGGCCCCCCAAAAGCTGAAGGTAGAATTAGCACAAATGTTATGCTTACAACAGCTCATAAGCCACATATCATAAAAACTGTCTTTTCCGTGATTGATATCCACAACTGTAAATTCTTCCCCCTGATACTTATCTTTTACATAAGAAATATCATCGGAAAACAGATAAAAACGGGCTTTCGGCGCCTTCTCCCTTACCATGTCAAGGGCTTTTTCATAATAGGCGTCTGTGCAGATATTGCCAAACATGGCTTTATTTTCCACATTCAGATAGTCCCCACGCCTGATATGGACACTGACCGATTCGCATTCCATCATTTCCTGCGCCATCTGCTTATTTTGGGAATTGGGACTTTCCGGGAACCGGATTTCCCGCCGGAGCACATCCAGAATATCCCCGTAATACTTTTCACAGGCAAAATATCCGCTAAGATAACAATTTTCAAAGCCCAGCAGTTCCGGATGGTACATCTCCTTTTCATAAAAATGGTGTACCGTAAAGGGCAGAAGCTTTCTTCTGATTTTTCCGGCGATCCCGCCGCTGCCGGCCAACGCCGCTTTCTCCTTTGGCGTGCAAATCTCATAAGTCAGCCCTTCAAAGTAATTCAGTTCCAATTCCCTTTTTGCAGGCATCTTCTTCTGATTTTCCTTATCAAACCAAGAAACATCCAGCTTTGTTTCCCTTCCAAGCGTTCGGAACTTCCTGTATAGTGCATACTGCTGCAGCTGGTTTCCAAGACCTCCCGCCATTTCTATGATTATCATTCCCATTCTCCCAAGCATCCACTGACCTGTTTTTATCCCACTTAAAAATGAATTCTAAGCCCTTCCACCTGGGGCTCCACAATCTTATCCACGCTGCCTTCCCTTACATAAATTGTTAAGGTACCGCAGGGTATCTCCCTGAACCCTGTCAAATCCAGACTCATATCATATACCCAATGCCTGTCGGTCCTGTTGTACATAACCACAATGTCCATATCCTCAAAGCTTTCTTCCTTATAAAATGCTTCTTCATAAACCAGGGTGCTGTCGCATACCCGGTTTATCACCTTTTTCTCCTGATCCCAATAATATACCTGATCAAAATCATGAAGCTTTTGCCAGTAATTGATGGTAAGGTTTCCTTCCTCATTAGGCCGAAAGCAGGCCAAAACCTTTGTATCCGGTCCCGCCATTTCGTTTACCGCTTCCAGCATGGCGGTAACGCCTTCTCCCCGGTGTCTGAAATAATCCGCTTCCCTCAAGCATACTCTTCCGTGGGCCCCAAGAAGCAGCAAAAGCCCTGCCACATATACCATCCTTCTCCTGCCGGATAGAGGCTTCCACCTGGTAATTACAAGCACAAAGAAAAATGCAAACCCGATGGAACTGGGAAGGATATAACGCTCACTGATTCCTGAACGCCCAAAAACAATAAACTGGGGAAGCAGGAAAGCGACGGTCAAAAGCATCTCCTTCCACAACTTTTTCAGTTCGTCATAATAAGTCAGCAAAATAGCACAAAACAGCATGCCAAACCGCTTAAACCATTTCAGATCCCCCTGCAGGGATTCGCTTATGGCATCTGCATAAACAGAAAAAGGCACACCTGCTTCCAGCCCCACCGTACCATAATTATTGGTTCCCACACAGGTGATAATCACCGCCACCGGCACCAGAAAAATGATCCCAAGGCACACCAGATATCCAAGTCTTGCCCGGATTGTCCGCCCTATCTTCTGCAGGGTAATTTTCTCTTCTCCCTGCAACTCATGATAAAGCACATACAACATTAAAAAGGGGACCAGTATAATATAAGATTCCTTATAATTAACCATTGCCCCAAACAAAAGGAGACTGGCCGCCATCCAGCCTTTTCCTCCATGTTTTTCTCCGGCCTCTGTCCCATTCCCTGTTTTTTCATGCACATTTGCATCCCATAGCCTGCCGCTTACTGTCAGGTACTTCAGCATACAAAAGAAGCCTGCGGAAAACAAAGCGGTACACTGGGACTCCTGGGGCCCCAGCTTCCACCAGACCGCAGACTGGTATCCTACCATAGACAGCAGGGAAAACAGCGCCGCATACCCTCTTCCCGCTCCCACAAGCCTTCCGCTGTAATACAAAAACACCAAAGAAACAACTATTTCCAGAGCTTTCATAACAGAATACGCGGTAAGATCAATGCCAAAAAGACCGCAGCTTAATATTCTGGCAGAATAATACAAAGGCTCATATCGCCACCAAAAATCATCCATAACTTTTTTAGTCAGAATATCCATCATAGGAATATTCTGACGTTCCATCTCATAGGTCCACTTTAAAAACTCGTGATCATCCACAAGATGAAAACCGCTTGTGATGGTTCCCATTAGAATTGTGGTGCCAAAAACCAGCAGCAAGGCCCCCAAAAGAACTATAATAAATTCCCTTTTTGCATTCATGTTAATCTTACTTTTCAACTTTATTCTTCTCTTCCCATTCTTTTCTGTCAATGGCAACCACACTGTTTTTGCCATAAAACTCTTTCACTACCGTGTTGGTAAAGGCCTTTGGATTGTCTGTTACCGGCATGTGCATAAGCGGCCCCTGCACATCATTAATGGAAGGCAGTACCGCATCCTGTATGGAATCATCCATAAGAATCCGGGTCTGCAAATCCATTTGCTCCTTATAATCCCCTGCCTGTCCGGTACGGATATAGTCCACACTTACATACCAGAGGCTGTCCTTTACATTCCCCCGGAACATAAAGGATAAAAAAACACATATGACTATTCCGGGCAGCACAAGCCTTTCATGGCAGATGGCTTCCCTGTTTTTTCCTGTCCTGTTTCTGATAAATGACGCCGTCTTTTTTGACAGTACAGTAAAAATTGCAAGCATCAGCAGCAAAAACACCCAGTAATTCATATTATAGACGCCGCCGGAAACCTCTACCCCCGCATAAACCGCCGGTGCCTGCATAGCGCTGTAAAGACAGAACACTGCCGGTAAAAAAAGCCATCCGAGCTTCCCCTCTTTTGCTTTGGCTCCCCTGGCGTTTCCTGTACACCATCCTTTGGTAAGAAAAAGGAAAATCAGCAGAAATATTACAAAAACCATTGGTTTTTCCAGTAAATAGCCTTTTATATCAAGAATGCCATTTACAAAAGAACTTCCAATTGTTTCAACTGCCTTTGCAAAAGAAAAGCCAAAGTCTGCGCCTCCCCGCACCTTATTTCCCGGTGCCTTCATACTCACCATCAGCCCCGCCGTCTCAAGGGCCATAGGAATCAGTAAGTAAAATGTCTTTTTGTTTCTGCTACGAAAATAGGACCATCCTCCCACATAAACCGCCATTATCAGTGCAAACAGCGCCGCCTGATAATTGGAGCCGCCAAGAAGCCCCATAAAAACCAGAATTCCGGCAAAATGCCTTATTTTATATTCCCTCACATAACAAAACAGCCAGACGCTCACCATAAGGCACATCACAAAAGGCAGCGTATAATGGACTGTGCCGTTGTACCAGTAAATTGCTGACCGGGTACTTGGCACAAACAGCAGACTGTTTAAATAAAACAAAAGTGTAACCAAAAGCCATGACCTTACAGGAAGCTGAAGCGCCCTGCATAAAACATAATGAAGAAAGTATGCCATGCTTCCCAAAAGCAGAGCAGACATCAAAAATGCCGTAATTACATAGGCTCTCTCACTAAACACCTCCGGCTGCAGGGTAAAAAGAAACACGCTGAACCAGGTTCCCTGCCATCTGTAGTAGACCTCCTTTACCTCCTGCCCGGAAGCGGCAAACACCTGTAACAGGGAATGACTCCCGTCCCATGCCATTTTCGTTAATTTTCCATAACCATAATCATCCCCGGTTGCCCGGTTAACAAAAGACAGATACAAAACAGGAAGCATTATAACAATAAATCCCAGCACCGTTATCAACAGGATATTTTTTTCTGAAAAAGCTTTTGCCATATTTAATTTCGAAGCAGATTTTCCCTGCTTAGCCATTTGGGTTTTCCTCCGTCATTGCAAACAGTGACAGCGCCGGCGCAAGTGACCATGGATAGGCTCCATAACTTTGAGGATACATGGAGAAGCCCTGACACTCTGCCAGACATTCGTAAAGCTTTCCTTCCTTTACCATATCCCACAAGGCCTGTCTGCCTCGCATCATGCGGGATTTGTGAATATCAATCAGGATTTTAATATCCAGCGACCGGGCAATGGCATAAAGAATCATTGCTGTGGCGGAAGTATCCACCGGCCCCTCCTTCGCTTCCAGCTGCCAGCCATAAAGTCCGTTTTCCCGCTGGTAGGCTTCCACCTTATCCACCATTCGCCTGTAAATCTGCTTCAGGATGTCATAATCCGGCCTTCCAGGGTCCATGTTTGCAAGGCTTTCCGCCATCCCAATCATCAGCCATCCCACAGCCCTGCCCCAGCCGATAATACCATATTTTATCCCGCTTTCATAGTGATATCCATGATAGGGCAGTCCTGTTTTGTGATCCATGCCAAAATCAACAAAATTCTGAATCTGAGTTACTGCCAGATTGATTGCCTTGTCATCCCCATAAACGCTGCCATACCTGCATAAGAATGGACATATCATTCCTATTCCGTCTGCAAAAATATAATTATTCTTCTGTAAAGGCCGGTAAGGAAGACTTCCGGCCCTGTCTGTCTCATGATGGAAAAGGAACTGTACCATTTTATCCGCCGCCTGCTTATACTTTTCATCCTGTGTGCACAGGTGCAGCTCTATCAGCGCCATACCGCTTAAAGCATCATCCAGATAAAACATCCGGCAGCCCTTTTGTATCCATTCATCATAATACTTTTTCAGACAGTCCAATATTACCCTGGATTCCTCAGAGCTTTTATGCGTCATATAATAATCTGCAAGCCCCTTTGCAAGCAGTCCGTTGGGCCAGTTAATCTTATCAACCGGCTCCACTGCCTGTCCCATAAGCTTCTTGGCCGTCCGTTTCAAATAATAGTTTAAATTTCTTTCAGGATATCCCAGAAGTTCCTTTTCCGCTTCTTTTACCATTTCCAGCATAATACCCCGTCCCCCGCTTGTATTTTAAATTAATTTGATTTCCGCTTCACTTTATTTCTGACAAGCCCATACAAATATCCAAATTCCTCTGTCCTTCCAAAAAGCAGAAGGAAAACGCCGTTAAACGCCACACAGATAATTACAAACATCAATGCAAAGGAAAGTACCGTCACCTCCGGCATTACTATCCCTTTAACCACTCCGAGAAGGCCTGCTATGGCCGCCACAGTCAGCGTATATTTAAGGGAATCTGCAAAATACTCCTTTACTGGACGCCGCAAAATCACCTGATAAATAATCACAGGCTTTGTCACATTGGCAATCAGCCCCGATACTATGGTTCCAATGTAAACCCCCATAAGCCCGATTCTGCGCACCAGCACAATGGAAACCACCAGATTAACCGCTCCCTGTATCAGCGCTAAATACTTATCCTGTTCAAACACGCCTGCTGCTGTTTTAAAATTTGATAATACAATTCTATCACCTTTGAAATAATAATCAATCAAAATACATATAACAACAGAAAAAGCCAGAGTTTTTCTGTTATCTCCAAACCAAATCTGCACAAAGGGCGTCAGCAGCATGGCAAATCCAACAGCGGAAAACCCATAAATCCAGCAGGCCGCAAAACGGTATACTTTAAAAATCTGATACTGCTTTTCCTTTGTTCCCGTGGCAAAGAGATTTCCAAAGCTGGAAAGCACCGAATTAAAAAAAATATTTACCACATTGGCAATGGAATTGATTACCAGATTATAATTGTCCACAAAACCGCTTATGGTAATGTTAATAAAACCGGAGATAATCATACTGTCAGTCTGCAGCCTTGCCACATCCCCTACCTTATGAAATACCAGCGCTTTGGTCTTTGTAATAATTTCCCCGGTTTCCTCCTTTGAAAGCTTTCCGGCATCTTTCTCCTTCAAATAGGGATATCTGCGGTTTAGATATATGCTCGCAAAAATCTTCTGGAGCAGCTCCACTGCCGCCGCCGTCAGCAGATACACATAATAATTGCCTGTGGCAAGAATGGCAACTATCTGCAAAACCACTGTTACCATTTTGGTAATCGTAAGGATATTGGTCTGAATATAATTTTTCTGTTCTGCGTTTACCAGACTGTATTTATATGCCACAAAATATGTGCTTACAGTGTTAAACAGAAATATAAAATAATACAGGGTAAGATCCCTTACGCTTACCCCCTCCGGCTGTTTTACCAGACAGGGCAGAAAGGGGGAAATTCCAATCCCGATTACCGCCACTACTATGCCTATAATCCGGTAAGCCTTTTTGTATAAAAGCATATAAGCTTTAACTTTTTTGATATCCCCCTGTGCCACCGGCTTATAAAGACTGTAGTTTAAGGCCGTGCCGATGCCCAGCTCCGCCATGGAAAGAACAGACAAAACGCTGGTGTACAGACCGTTTACCCCGTTTAAGGTGTCCCCCAGATGGGCAATAAAAATCGTCCGGAGCACAAAATTAAGAAGCTGGGTGACTAAATTTCCAATCTGCCCAAAGGCTATATTTTTTACCGCCGACTGAACTCTTCCCATAATCTGTCCACTTCTTTCCCTGTCAAAAGCGCCTTATTTTTATAATCAGGCATAACTTCTTGTAGATGTGTCCTGATTTCCTCTTCATGGGAAAACAGCCACTTAAAGCCCTCTGTCAAATCCTCCGGCCGCTCAAGATTCTGGACCGGAATTACATACCGCTCCCAGGTTCCAAACAAATCCTGCGCAATTCCCCTGGCCTTCACAGAATACCCCACTACCAGCGTAGGTACCAGCGAAGAATACGCCGCTATAGTGGCGTGAGTTCTGGCCCCCACAAACAGCCGGCATCTGGCAATCATTCCTTTTAACTCTTCACAGGTTCCATCTCCGATCTCCACCACCCTTCCGGTTTCCTTAAAAATCCCATAAAGCTCGTGGACCGGCCTTCTGTCGTCATTCTGCTCCCAGACCACATGGGGGATCAGCGCAACCTGCATATCCGTATGGTCAATTACATACTGTATCAGCTCCTGATAATTTTCCAGAGTAATGCCTTCCTGGGTTTCCTTATCCTGCACCATAGGGCTCACATTAATTCCCACCGTATTTCCTGCCGCAAACCCTTCCGGCAAAGGCGCCTCCTTCCCCTGTAAGGTAAAAGCCGGGTCAGGATAGCAAAGAAGAGCCGGACCTTTCTTTCCCCTTTCCGTAAAAACCTTTTTAAGCGCCCTGTAAGTTATGCTTTCCCTTGCAATAATGGTATGATACCCTGCCAGGTCCTCCACAATCTGCTTATTTTCAAGCAGCTTTGGCTCTATGGAGCAGCCCAGCAGCACTGTCTTTGTGCCTTTTTGGTTAAAGGCAGAATTGGCAAGCCGCAAGTCATTTAACATACTTTCATAACAATAATTATCACCGCCGATGGAAACTGCTAACGACGCCCTCTCTCCTTTAAACACATCCTGATAGCGGTACCTGATAAAACTTTCCCCATCCCCTGTAAGCCTGCGGTAAATATAGTAAAGAACATGAGCCAGCTTATGGCCGTTAAAACTGCGCTCCGAGAGGATATCGCAAAGTCCTTTTAAGGAATAGGATGCGTCCTCTTCTCCACGGTAACTTACCAGCAGAACTTTTTCCTTTATCATATGACAGACACTGTTCACAATAGCCTCACAGCCGTGATTGCCGCTGCCTGCGTGCATATACATAATCAATCTGTTGTCCAAATCTTCTCCTCATTCCAGCCTGTGCCAGCGTCTTTTATAACGTTGGCGTGCTTACTCTTTTCCGGCCACAAACATTCCGTATTCTTTGGGTATGTGCAGATATCCGTTTACTTTTTGGGAATGAAAGTAGTTTAGCAAAATATCATAATATTTCCAGTCAAGCCCCTTAAGAGACGCCATTGAATATATATACTCTAAGTAATCCTCAACTTTGTCAATCAGAAGCGCATCCTCATAGTCATAACGTTTTACCCTGCCAAAGTGCTTTTTAAGTAACTGCATTCCGTTCTGTAAAGTAAAGGAAACATTGGCTTCATGGTTATATGGAATGCCAAGTTCATCTAATGCCTTAAAAAGATGCCGGGTCGTTCCATTCATTCCAAAAGTGGCACAGTAAAACAACCCATCCTTTTTTAAAACCCGTTTTACTTCAGAAAGGGCCAAATCAATATCCTTCACATGATATAGCATGGAATTTGCTATTATAAGGTCAAACATATCCCCCTCAAATGGTATATTTAATATGTCTATCTTCCTGACAGATATTCTTTTTCCCTGAAGAGTATGCTGCAAATAATCCACCATTCCATCAGAAAAGTCCGAAACGGTAATATCCATTTCATAGCCCTGCAGCATTTCATTTTCAAAATAATAATTCCACAGCTCACCCCTTCCGCTTCCTAACTCTAAAACCTTCATCTTTGCCCGAAAGGGATACTGTTCAAACATCCACTTTTGAAATCCAACCTTATTGACACTGTATTTTTCATGTAAGCCTTTCCGCAGCTTAAGATTATCTGAATTTTTGTACTGTTCCTTTATTGCCGTTTTATCGGACATATTATTGATATCAATCATCTACTGTTTCCTTTCCGATCTGAAATGATACAGCCACAAATAGGCCGCCGGCGCGCCGGCAAACAGCTTTGCCTTTACCTTATATCCCAAGGGAAGCATATTATAAGCTCCCGACGCCTGCAGCTCTTTTCTTATTTTATCCCGGCAGATGCCAATATACTCCGCCTGCTTTTTTCTTTCCCGGCCGGAGAGCCTGGCAATTTTTCCGGCTGTCAACATTATCGCCATAATTAAAAGCACTGTAACCTGACATTTCATCTGAGCTAAACGGTCCGCCTGGCACTCTTTTGCCAAAGCCGCAATATCCTCTGTCTTTTCCCTTGCAATCTCCCAGCAGCTAATCTGATCCATATAATCAGGACGAAATGCACGCCCCATGGCTCCCTTTGGGTTCCGGAAATACCCATATCCCTTATAGTCCACTTCCGCCAGGGCTTTTATCTGTAAAAGCAGATCCACCAGAAACAGCATGTCCTCTCCAATGGTAAGCCCCTTCCTAAACCGCAGGCTGTCTATGGACGAACGCTTATACAGCTTACTCCAGCAGCGGCTGTTTCCCTTTAAGACTTCCTGCTCAAAAAATTCAGCCGGCTGATAGACTTTTATGTCCTCTTCTCTGCCTGCCTTACAGACAGTATGGGCAAATTCCTGCTCTTCCTTCCAGATAAAAAAACCGCACCCTGCCACATCCGCTCCCGTTCTCTCTATGCACTGATATAAAACAGCAACCATATCTGGCAAAAGCCCGTCGTCTGCATCCACAAAAGTGACATACTCCCCCTGCGCCGCCTCAAGCCCTGCATTTCTTGCCGCCGACACGCCTTCATCACAAAGGGTAAGCAGCCGTATGTTTTTATAGCGTAAGGCCAGTCCTTCGCATATCTGTGCCGTTTTGTCACGGGAACCATCATTTACAATAAGAACCTCCAAGTTATCATAAGTCTGATTCTCAATACGCTCCACACATTTTTCCAGATAATCCTCCCCATTATAAACAGGAACGATCACACTAACCAGTGGATTTTTTCCCATTATGTCCCCCTTGTTATCTGCTTTACTTATTCCTATAATAAATCACCATAGCAAGACGCAGCAGCATCACTGTCGCCCAGCAGGGATAACGGAGCGTTAAATAAACCAGTCTGCCCGCTTTCTCCTTCACTGTTACCCTGGTGCTTTTACAAAGCGCTCTTACTTCATCACTTTTGCACACAGCCAGTATATTTTTCCGATATCCCTCCGGGTTTCCCCTGGCCTCATTTTTCAGCACCAAAAACAGCATAAAAATATGCTCCTGATCCGCCTTCTTTCTCATTTGCAAAAGGGTTTCCCCTTCAAATTTGTCCTGCAGTATCTGCCTGGTAATCCTGCGCAGCAGTCTGATATTATCATATAAGTCCTTATCATACTTATGGATCATGGACTCCGTCACATAAAGATAATGATAATAAGCCTTATGATCCATAATCACAAGCCGTTCACAGTCAATCAGGCAGGGCAGCATAATGGTGGTATCCTCTCCTGTCCGGATGGCCGGATCGCTGTACCTGCAATTTTCCAGAAGAAGCTTCCGTCCTGTCAGCTTCATGCAGCGGGATATGGTTACATACCGGTATTCCCGCCCAAGCAAATTGGGAATCACTTCCTGCTCCAGCTTCTTCCTGTCATATTCTCCCGGCGGAAGCTCCTGCCACACATACTGCCTGTTTCCCCCTTCTCTTTCAATCACATAATCGCTGGCAACCATTTCCCTTTCATTTCCGGTAAGATAAGCTGCCATTTCCTCTATCATATTTTCATCCACCCAGTCATCGCTGTCCACAAAACTGATATAATCCCCAGCGCTCTCACTAAGCCCCCTTTTCCAGGCTGAAACCAATCCGCCATTTTCTTTGTGAATGACTCTGATCCGCCCATCCAAAAGGGCAAGCGAATCACAAAGTCTTCCACTTCCGTCTGTGGAGCCGTCATTTACCAAGAGAATTTCCAGATTGTCATAAGTCTGTCCCATCAGCGTATCCACACACCGCTTTAAAAATTTTTCCGTATTATAAACAGGCACAATAATACTGATTTTATACTTCTTCATGCAGACCTTAACACCCTTTCATAAACAGATATCAGCTGCTTCATGTTCTTTTCTATATCAAATCCTTCTTCCGCCCTTTGGCGTGCCGCTTCTCCCAGCCGTCTGCACAATTCCTTATCTGACAGAAGCCGGAAAAGCCCTTCCTTCAGGGCGTCTGCCTCTTTTGGGGGAACAAGCAGCCCAGTCCGGTTATCTGTCACCATAAAAGGAATGCCGCCTGTGTTGGAGGCTGCCACCGCGCATCCATATGCCATGGCCTCCAGAATGGACACGGACTGTCCCTCAAAATAGGAGGGCATCACAAATATATCGCACTGCCTGAAACAGTTCTCCTTCTCTTTCCCTGTAAGCCATCCCAAATACGTAATCATATCCTTGTGTTTTCCTGCCTTGGCTTTTAATTCCCCATCTTCCCAAATTCCTCCCAGATAAAGGTGCACGCCGGGAAATTGTTTTTTTAATTCCGGCATTATCTGAAGCAGCTCCCCTATCCCCTTTTCTTTACAAAGTCTTCCCATAAAAAGAATTTTGTGCTGTCCATACTCTTTTGGAGCAGGTTCCGGCAGGGCAATAGCGTCGGGCAGCACGGTAATTTTTTTCCGGTCCACCATATGACTAAAAAAATCCTTCCACACTGGCGTAAGCACCAGAAAAGCATCCCCCATTAACAAAACCTTATTAATCTTTCTCCGTCCGTTGTCACTTTGTTCTTTATAATAATAGCTCTCAAAGTCGCCTCCATGTTGGTGAAGTACGATTTTTTTCCCAAATAATTTTGCTGTCCTGATAAAAAAGGATTTTCTTCGGTAGCTGTTGTCAGAGGCCATATTGATGTGGGCAATCTGATACCTCGGAAGCTTTACGCAAAACGCCGCAAATGCCCATACCGCCTGCCATAGCTTGCGTCCCCTGCTCCCCTCCACCATGGTTCCGATATAACACAAATCAATTTTTTTATCCAGTCCGGCTTCATAATAATTATTCACCACTCCGGATATGCCTCCATGAACCCTTCTGTCAGGCCCAATCATTAATACCTTTATCTTTTTCCTTTCCTTCACTTCCATCCTCTCTCCTGCCAGGCTACTTAGAGCCTCTCCCTGCAATCACCACCCAAATCGTGCGCAGCAGGATCTTCATGTCAAGGGTCAGTGACCAGTTGTCAATATATTCAAGATCATATTTTACCACATCATCAAAATTCTCTATCTCACTGCGGCCGCTGACCTGCCACAATCCTGTCAATCCCGGCGTCATACTGATGCGCCTGCGGTAATACTGGTTATATTTTTCAAACTCGTCTGCAGTGGGAGGTCTTGTACCCACAAGACTCATATCTCCTTTTACCACATTGTAGAACTGGGGCAGCTCGTCAATGCTTGTCTTTCTGATAAATCTTCCCACCTTTGTAATGCGGGGATCATTCTCCATCTTAAACATTAACCCCTGCATTTCATTCTGCGCTTCCAGCTCCTTCTTCCGCTCTTCCGCGTCTACATACATAGAGCGGAACTTATAGATTTTAAACCTTCTTCCGTTACGCCCAATCCTTATCTGCGAAAACATGGCAGGGCCCGGCGAATCCAGCTTAATGGCCAGCGCCACAAAGGGGAAAAACACCAGCGTGATCAAAAGTCCCACCAGTCCCCCCACAATATCCATTACCCGTTTAATCAGCATCCGCTTATAGCTGCTCTGGAATCTTGTATAAGTAATAACAGAATACCCACCAAAATTTTCCAGCTTGCTTCTACTCGGCTGTGTGTCCGGAAGCTCCAGGCAGTAATGGCAGTCCACTCCCATCTCATCAAACCCGCCAAGCATCCTTCGTATCTGCTTCTGCCGCAGCTCCGGCGCGTAAATAAAGACTTCGTCCACCGCCATCCGGGTCACTTCCTCCATAAATCTGTCCCCTATCAGCATAAGAGGAACCCCGTCTATTTCCCTGGTTTTAAAAGTCCCTTCTCCTGCACGGCCAGAAGCTTTCTCTTCATTTTCCCCCAAATACGCAATCCCCACAATCTGGTAATTAATGTCCAGACTGTCCTGAAGCTGTTCCAGTACCCCGGATGCCATTGACCGCTGGGTAATCACCAATATTTTAATTCTGGAAATCTCAGAAGAATAATGAATCCGCATTCCTTTTTTGATCAGCATATGAATTGCCAGTGTCAGTATTACATTGAGAATGGGAAAGTAAATCATTACCAGCCTGGGAAACACATCCGCCCATTTAAAGAAATACATTACGGTCTGGGTCGTCAATATCAGAATAACATTATATTTTAATATTTCACTGACTTCCTTTCGGATACTTCTTTTCAGGAAATTTCTGTTCCAATCCAGAAAAAAGGTATAAATAGTACAAAAAAGCAGAAAAACAAGACACACCTGAAAATGTATCCCTTTATCTGCCATATCCCTGAAATTTCCAAATCTGATATAGGTCGCAAGAATATAGGAAATCCCGATAGCCACCAAATCAGCAAACCAAAGTCCGTAAACCTCAACGATTTTATTCTTCTGATTCATATTTCTACCCCTGCATATCGCAGGCATTGCCTGCGATACTGCACCAATAATGAGTTTGGAAGTTTCCTTCTAAACTTCTACCTCTGCAGTATCCGCCTCACTCTTCTTACTGCTTTCCGTCCAAAGCGCCGTACCCTCATGGAAATTTGGGTATATATCTGTTTGCCCCTGCCAACAGGCGGCATAATCAGATAATCATATTCTTCCAGATGCTCCCGCAGGTATCCGGGGAAGCTTTCATCCACTTCCACCCGTTCAAACCGGGCCTTCCTGCCAAAAATATCCTGTCCTAAAATCAGTCGGTCCTTAGCCTCCGCCAGCATATCCTGGTCGTTATATTCCTGATGGGCCGCCGCTACCACCTTGGTACCAATTCTTTGCGACACATTTTTCTCCTGCCTGCTTCCCATATAGCCAAAATGCCACCCACCGTCTGCCACTCGCACCGCCGCCGGAGAAGTCACAGATGCTTCTCTAAGGTCAATTATGCCCGTCTCCGGTATACTTCTTTTACTAAAAACCTTGGTTCCCAGCCACATTTTCCGCTGCGCCTTTGGAAATTCTCCGGTTATGGACAGCAGGCTTCCTGAAACCTCCTCCATATTAAGAAAGCAGTAAAACATCCGCTGTGCCAGATGGTAAATTTTATCCGGATTAAAATGATCTATAATGTCCTTAAGCACAACCGGATTGGGGATCTCATCCACATCGCTTAATAAAATCACATCTTCACTGCCTGCCCCCGCCAGTCCTTTTATAAGGGCATTTTTTTGAAATTTATCCCTTACATGGGTAGATACGTCCTTAGGGGAATCATCCACCACAATATACTGGATTTTGGGCAGAAATTCCTGAAACATGGCTTTGTTTTTTTCAAAGCACAGCTCTTTGGGCTCCCCGGAAAAAGTTACCGTGGCCTCTTCAATCACAAATCTGTCCACAATTGGGTCTAATATGTGCAGCCGGAGTTTTAATATATCCAGCTCATTAAAAAAGGGAATACAGTCATATACCATTTATCCGCCCCCACTTATTGCCGTTTACTGTAAATGCCGCCAGAACAAAAAGGGTCTTACCACATCCTTAAATTTCAGCCATCTTCTTGTCCATGGATTTTCAAACCTGGGATACTGTTCATTGCGTCCCCACCATTTATGAAAGACAAAGGGCGCGTCCACCTCCAAAGTCTCCGGCACCGGATGTTCGTGTCCAAAGTACCTTGCCACTTCCACAGGCGCGATTTTCATCCCCGCCTCTTCAATTTTATGTTTATTCATACAGCACAAAAAGATATCTTCGTTGTAAAAGCCTTCCTCATCCATCTCCCACACAAGGCCTGCTTTCTTTGGAAAATCCAAAAGCCTTTTACTCCGCAGGGAAACACTGTTTCCCACACGGCATAGGTTTCCATATATATCATGATAGCTGTGCTTCTTCCCCGGCGCCGGAATCGGCCAGGGAGAACCAATATAATCATAATTTAAAAATTCTTCCCGCCATTTTTCGGGATGCACCACAAAACCGTCATAATGAACCAGGAGCACAAACTCTGTATGAATATACTCTCCCAGCTCATATGCAATTTTGTAATTAAAACAGTCAATATCCGTCAATTTCGTGGTGTGGCGGTAGGTAATGGTATCGGGAAGCATAAAAGGCTTCCGATGGGAAATCAGCACCACTTCCCCAAATTCAATTTCCTGCATACTGTATTCCAGCGCTTTAATGGTTTCATATACTTTGACGCTGGTCATCGCCGCCAAAGTCACACGTGGAAGCCTTAGTTTATTCTTTTTCATAAAAGTCCTTCTTTCCTGTACAGACTGCACATTTTCCACATGGCCTGAATTTCTTTTACTTCTTAATCCTCCGCTCCACTGCCCGGCAAATCCTTTTTCCATAAAACCATCCATACAATATCCGTCTGCGGATATCCTGGAAAAACTGCCTTCCCGCCCCCGGCCTTTGATCCCTTCTGGCATATAGGGCAGAACGTTTTTTATATGCCGCAAGTTCCTCCCTGCACTCCTGCGCCGTAAACAGCCTGCCTTTTCTGTCCATATAATGATACAGGCTGTAAATATTCTGTTCTGAGGCCCAGTAGCCGTTGGAAACATTATATCTTGCCCAATACTTGGGGGCAATGGCAAACTTTAAAGTGTCGCTGGTATGGGCCGGAAGACAGGCAAAGGAGGAATTGGAAAGCAGCAGATAGTGGGCATTTTTTAAGGTCACATAGTCTTTTCCTATGTCGAAGTGATGGGCCTGTATGCCGGGCAGCAGCCTTGCGGCAGCTTCCACATCATCTGTGATAATCATAAATTCCATATCCGGCCGGATTTTCTTCATTTCCTTTATTCCATGCAGCCAGTATTTCCTGTCAATAAACAGTTCAGGACTTCCAACATATTCCCCTCCCCGCATATTGATAATACAGAGATTTTCCCTGCTGTATTCATAAGAGTCATATTCCGGCTTCACCTTAAGCCATAACTTCACATCCTCCAGATATTTGATAAAATAAGACTCATCCTGCATATTGCCATAAATCAGTGTCTGATCTTCCACCTGATGGATCCGTTCGTCCGCTCCCGCAATATAGCATCCATGCTCCATATCATGACGGGAATTGCCGATATAAAGACGGGTTTCCTTTTCTCTGTATATTTTAAATTTTTTCTTATCTTCCGTAGATATATTATATCCCAAATCCACGTCCATGAAATACATGCCCCGCCTGCTGTGGATATTCACGGCAAAACACTCCTGCCCGGCCGTTCCAAAGGCAAAGCCTCTTTCTTTTGCAACCGCTCTTGCGGTAACATAGCAGAACAACTGGTTTCCCAGTCCCTGCCCGTCAATAAATTCTGTTCCTATCATCCGGTTTTTTGCCTCTGCTTTCTCCAAATGGTTTACCGCACTTTTACAGCCTGCTTGTCCAAGCCCCTTTAATTTCCTTTTTATTACAACATTTATGTTAAAGTGGTCTGAACCAGTTTTGCATTTTCCACCTTATAAATAATATCACACTTTTCTATAGTATTTAATCTGTGGGCAATGATAATCATGGTCTTTTTTCCATGGAAGCTGTTTACCGCTTCCATAACCGCCGCCTCCGTGTCATTGTCAAGGGCGGAAGTCGCTTCATCAAACACCAGTATCTCCGGGTCGTTGTAAAGGGCTCTGGCAATGCCAATTCTCTGCCTCTGCCCGCCGGATAAACGTACCCCCCGATCGCCAATGGTGGTGTCTAAGCCCTCTGGCAGTTCTTCAATAAATTCTTTTAACTGGGCTTCCTCCAAGACCTCCCAAAGTCTCTTATCGTCAATTTTGTCTGCATCAATGCCAAAGGCAATATTATTCCTGATAGACTCATCAATCAGATAAATGGATTGGGGAATATATCCCACCTGGGCTAACCAGGACTCATAATTTTTGAAAATGTTCACACCGTCACAGGTAATTTCTCCCTCCTGTGCATGTAAAAGTCCCAAGAGCACATCCACTATGGTGGATTTGCCTGCACCTGACGCTCCGATAATTCCCACAGATTTTCCTCTTGGCACCACCATATGGGCATCCTTAAAAATCTCCTTTTCAGAATCCGGATAATGAAAACTGATATGATTCAGTTCAATTTTATCTTCCAGCTTTAATTTTTCTACCTGGGAAGCCGCCCGGCGCTCTGCCAACATAGCGTCTGTCTTCATACCCTCCTGCAGATTTTCGTACACAAAATCAAGGCTGGGCTGGGTATAGGCAATTTCCGTGATATAAGTGTTAATCCGGTTCACGCTGGGCAGTACACGGATCGCAGCCACCGCAAATGCCGATATGGTTTTCACAATCGCCTTTACATCACCACCCCCGCTGATGTAAATCGCAATAAAGGATAACATACTGACTATAAATACTGTCTCTATTAACAGTCTGGGAATGTTATTCATAACCGCATAATTTCTTGCCACATCAGCGCCTACCCTGCCTGTCTCATAATAATTCCGTACAAAAAATTCTTCCCGGTTCAGCACTTTTACATCTTTCAGTCCATAAATCGCCTGAATTCTCCACTTGGCAATCCTGGACTGTATCGCCTGATTTCTTGCGCCGATTCTGTTCATTATGGGTTTAAATACCTTGACAATCAGCAATGTCATCACACCGAACACCGCTATAATAAAAATGGTCATGGTCACATCCTGCCAAAGCAGCACAATAAAAATCAAAAACGATACCACCACTTCGCTTGTCAACTGCAGTATGGCTAAAATCAGGACAAAGGTCTGTGGAATATCGCTGTCCGTAATGCGGAATACTGTAGGAATGTCCGCTCCAAGATATTTTTCATATGGCCTGTTTAAAAATTCCGCCATCACCCGGCTAATCATATTGTTTCTGTTTTGGGCAATAAAAGAATTCTGTTTATAGGTAAGCAGAAGAATATACAGATTCTTTATCACATAAACCCCCATAAGCCCCACTAACAGAGCCATCGTCACCTGTCCCATATTCCGGATATGGAGTGTGTCGCAAATCTTCTGTAAAAAGGCGTATTTGTCAATATACTCCTGCATTTCCTCCGGTGTAAGCAGGGCCGTCACCACCGGAATCATAACCCCCACTCCCAGGGTTTCCAAAAGGCCACCGAAAAAAATCATAACTCCCAGCGCCACCAGCTGTATTTTCTGCTTTCTGTCCAGTATATATCTGATTTTATCAAACAAAGTTATCTTTTTCATGCAAACTCCCATTCAGCCCCGCACTATCCCCAGGCATTCCCATATTCAGGGGATTATACCATATATTGTTACGATAAGCAAATTATAGGTCAGCCTTACACTATTTCTGCGAGTAAACCGCCCTCTATTCGATTTTGCCAGCTATGACCGCACCCAAATGTACTTTGACACATTTTGTGTGACCAGGCATGCCAAGGAAGCCGAAGGCTGAACTGTTACCGGTTTCCGTATCCGGGTTACTTATGCCGCAGTGGTATCACATACTTTTCGTAAAATTTCACAGTCTGGTAGTATGCAAAAGGCCATGTAAGCGCCATCCCCATTCTTACTTTATCCCCTGTTTTCACAAAGTCTTTCCGGTAAATCCAGTTGATTTCTTTTTTTTCTTTTCTCAAAAGCCGGACCAATTGCCTGCCTGCCGCCTTCATTTTCCTGTCCCTGAAGTCTACATAGTAAAACAGCATCCGTCGGTAAAACTGGTAAGCTGCTTTATGCGCAAGTTCCACTTCCCCGGCATTTTCAAGATAAATAAGCTGTTCCTTCCAAAAAGGAATCTCGTCTTTAAACCTGCGTTCTCCAAGTCCCTGATTCATAATACTGTCTTCCCGGTCTGTCAAATAATTATAATAGGGTGTATCCAAAAACACACAGGTGTCAATATTTAAAAACGCTCTGGTTGTGTAAATAATATCTTCTGATTTTCTTCCTACAGGAAACTTCAGATCCTTTACAGCCTCCCGGCAAAAAAGCTTACTCCACACAGAGTTGTAAATATGGTACTCCCTGTTGTCGCAAATATAAATTTCCAACGCTTCTTTTCTTGTAAGCACATGAGTTTTTCCTGAAAAGCTTTCTCCTTCCGCCTTCGGCCCGGTTTTACGATAAGCGCAGACTGCCATTTGCGCATGACTATCCTGACAGGCCTTCAGCATATCCCTGTACATATCCCGCTCCACCCAGTCGTCGCCGTCCACATAGCCGATAAAGTCACCTTCCGCCTTAAGGAGTCCGCTGTTCCTGGCCCCTGAAAGCCCCTGGTTCTTTTGATGAATAACCTTTACTCTTTTATCTTTTTGGGCATATTGGTCGCAAATAAGGCCTGTATTGTCCCTGGAACCATCGTCCACAACAATAATTTCTATGTTGCCGTAGCTTTGGGTCAGAAGACTTTCCAGGCACCGGGGCAGATATTCTTCTATGTTATAAGCCGCCACTATTATGGAAATCAAAACCCCATCTTGTTTTTCTCTCATTCCACCCGTTCACCCTTCGCATTTATCCGTATCATTTCCTGTGTATAAATATCAACATAATTCTGGGTATTCGACCATGGATACGGAGCCGCCACTAATTTGCCTGCCTCCCTGCCCAGCCATGCTCCCCACCAGCTAAAACTGGAATTGGCAATAATATAATGATGGCAGCAGCTCATCAGAAACATGTCCAGATAACCGGTTTCCTCTGTTGTACCTTCTATGGCAATAAAACGTTCCCCCTCCGGCATCTGCAACTCCTGCTCCAGCCTGCCAATCCACTCCTTCACCCAGGGCACATCATTGGAAAAAATAAAAAAAACGGCATCCGGGAAACGGGAAAGTATGATTCTTATAGCGCCCTTATAATATTCCTCTGTACAGATCCCTCCGTACACAGCCTCGTTTTCCGTGTAGTCTCCCCTGCGCACATGAACGGATACGGAAATGGTATTTTTAATCTGGTTCTGATATCCTTTTATCTTCTGCACCGTTTCCCGCATAAGCCCGTCCCAGATTTTATCTGTAAAAACATAGGTATGGCGCACCTTCTCCTCTATATCCTTAAAATACTTTTCACTTTGGAAATAGCCGGTCAGATATGTCTCATCTTCCGCCAGCACCTGGTCGTCATAATTACAGACCTTTTCATGATACTCCCTGGATTTTCTCCCAAATAGCTTTCTGCGTATCCTGTGGGACAGTTTCAAAAAGCTGTCCGTCATTTCGTCCACTTCTTCCTTATCTGCTTTTGGATATGAAATGCCAAATGCCCAAAGCATCCTGGGCCTTGCATTTGACAATCTGTATTCTGAAACATCATCAAACTTTACTTTCCTGCCCATGGTGCTCAGCTTTAAATACAGGGCATACTGGAACATTTGGTTTCCCATGCCGCCTGTCATTCTAATTATATTCATTCATCCTATCCTTCTGTCCGTGATTCTGCCTGTGCTTAATAGCGCTTTGGGGCATCTTTCTTTACTTTACGGTTCGTTTCACCCTTCCCTTTGCGTTAATCAATACCATTCCTTTGGTGTAAACATCTTCACTTTCCTTGTCATTTACCCATTTATCAGGGGCTATCACTATCCTGTCCGGATTGTCGTTAAGCCATGCCGCCCACCAGCTGAAGCTGGAATTGGAAATAATATTATGCTTACATTTGCTCATAAGCATCATGTCCAGATAACCGGTATGCTCTGTGTTTGCTTCCACCATTACAAAGCGCTGCTCCATCTCCTGAATTTCTTTTCTTCCCATACCTTCCTTTATCTGACTTTCTATTAAATGCTCCGCCCAGCCTTTCACCCATTTGGGCTCATTGCTGAAAATATAAAAAACAGCATTCGGGCATCGCTCCTGTATAAAGCGCACCGCACCCTCATAATATTTCTCAGTGCAAATTCCCTCATACAGTTCTTCTTCCAGGCGGGAATCGCTCCGGTACATATGAATTCCCACCGCCTCTGTGCCTTCAATGGCGTCCAGACATTCCCTGGTACTTGCATAAAGTTTCTCCGGTAAGTGCATCTTTTCTAAAATCGGGAACTGATAAACTGCCCTTACTTCCTCTTTAATGTCCTCAAAATATTTTTCACTTTTAAAATTTCCGCGCAGATACATTGATTCAAAAGAAAGCACCTGAGGGTCATAAAACCCTTCCTCATAGTATTCCATTGCCTGCCTTCCGAAAATTTTTCTTCTGATCCGTTTAACCGGGTGCATGGAGCCGTCTGTAAACGCTATAATCTCATCCCATGTTGCCTTCGGATATTCAATGCCAAACAACGCAAGCATAATCGGCCGTGTGCCTTCCCCCCGGTATTCATTAATATCGTCAAATTTAACTTCTTTTCCCATGGAACAGAGTTTCATATATAACGCATACTGAAACATCTGATTTCCCAGCCCCCCGGACATTCTGATTATATTCATGAGCGCACTCCTGTCACAAATCTTCCTGTAATACCTTGTATAAATTTACTTATTGTATCACATTTTTATACTATTCACAACTTTCTTGGAATTTTTAAATACCTGCCCTGTTTTTATTATTATTGCCAAATAATATAACGGGGCTTATAATAAGTCCATTGATACTGCGGCTTTGGACTCTGAAAGGAAATATTCATGCTGTTTAATTCCTACATTTTTATTTTTTTATTTTTTCCTTTAGTATTAATAGGATATTATGGTTTAAATTACGCAGGGCAAAATAGAACCGCCCTTGTTTTTCTGACAGGCATGTCCCTGTGGTTTTATGGATACAATAATATTAATTACTTATTTATCCTTATTATAAGCATTTTTTTTAATTTTGCCATATCAGCCGTCATTCCATTATCTAAAAATTTAGTTATAAAACGTTTTTTTCTCTGCCTGGGGATACTGCTCAATATCGGCATCTTGTTTTACTTTAAATACTACGATTTTTTTATAGAAAATGTGAATGCCTTATGCAAAACCAGCCTTCCCTTGCTGCGGCTGATGCTGCCCTTAGGGATCAGTTTTTATACCTTCCAGCAGTTATCCTATGTGGTTGATTCCTATCGTGGGGAATGCAGGGACTACGGTTTCTGGGAATATGCCGCTTATGTGTCCTTTTTTCCACAATTGATTGCAGGTCCTATAGTCTATCACAGTGAACTGATTCCCCAGTTCCGCAATCCGGCAAACCGCAGGATTTGTTTTGAAAACATGAGTAAAGGAATTTATGCTTTTTCCCTTGGACTGGCCAAAAAGGTACTGATTGCCGATACTTTTTCTAAAGTAGTCACAATCGGCTATGACAGCATCGAAAAGCTGAATACCCCAAGCGCTTTTCTTATAATGCTCTGCTACTCTTTACAGATTTACTTTGATTTCAGCGGATATTGTGATATGGCTTACGGAATGGGCTATATGCTGAATGTTAAACTGCCTGTCAATTTTCATTCTCCTTATAAGGCACAGTCTGTTTCCGATTTCTGGGACAGATGGCATATGACCCTGACCAGATTTTTTACAAAATATATTTATATTCCCCTTGGAGGAAACCGCAAAGGAAACACAAGAACCTGTCTGAATGTTTTTCTTGTGTTTCTTATCAGCGGCCTATGGCATGGGGCAAACTGGACCTTTATTTTATGGGGCGTCCTGCACGGCACCGCATCGGTATTTGAAAGACTGACCAATATTTCCAATCTGAAAATTCCTAAGGCGGTAAAGATAGGTGTCACCTTCGCGCTGGTCACTTTTGCCTGGAGCCTGTTCCGGGCCGAATCCATCGGTAGTGCAAAACTGCTCTGGCACCAGCTTTTCTGCGGCGGCTTTGGCCCTATATACCAGCCTGTCACAGAAAAATTCCAGAGTCTGATAGAAATCAGCTTTTTATACCGTGCCGGTCTGGGCGGTATCATGGAACGATATCCATGGCTGCCGCTTACAGCATTTGCCTGCCTTTCCCTGACTGCCTGCCTGTCTATGAAAAATACACAGGAAAAGACAGCCTGTTTAAAGCTTACAAACGGGAAACTTCTGGTGGTGGTCATATTGATGTTTTGGAGTATTATGTCTTTGTCGGAAATCAGCGAGTTTTTGTATTTTAACTTTTAATTATATTTATTCTTAAATTTAACAAAAGTAGGGAGTAAATAATATGAAAAAAAGAATGTGTTTAGCCTGCATTCTGGGCGTACTCCTGTTCATATGCGGAATATTTGCCTTAAGCCAGGACAGAATGATGCAGTTCAAAATAGACGGAAAGCCTTTCTCTGTTGTTTTAACAATTCAAAATAACGAGGAAGAAATCTTACCATGGTACGACGAAGAGAAAGGATTATATTATTTCTTTCTTCCTTCATTTATTACCAATCGGAAGTTATGCTTTGACAAAACCTGTGAAGATGTAAAAGTAAATGGTTTGGAAATGAAGAAATGGAATCATCTGCACTGGGAACAGGGCGAAATATACTCTGTAAAAATTAATGATGCAGCTTATCAGGTTACTTTTATGAAATCAGAAAACATCCCGGCCTTTTTTATGAAAACAGACAGCGGAAATACAGACTACATTTATGCAGATAAGCATAATGAGGAAAAGGGACAGCTAATGGCAGTCGGCGCTGATAAGGCATTGCAATATAATGGCAGTCTCTCTAAAATTTCTCTAAGAGGTAATACTACTGTTATGCAAAGCAAAAAGCCATATGGAATTAAACTGGATAAGTCAGCCGCCCTGTGTGGAATGAATTCTGGCAAAAGCTGGAAATTACTTGCACTTTACTTTGAACAGGACAAAATACATACCAAATTAATTTTCGATATGGCAAGAGATATTGGACTAAACTATACACCAGATTCTTCTTGGGTTGATTTATACTGTAATGGGCAATATCAGGGATTATATCTGCTAACAGAGTCTGTAACAAGTAATTTGGATCGCTTTAATGGGATTTTGATAGAAAAAAGTAACAAAAATCAGATAGATGCAGATGAAATATCTTTCTCAACTAACCTTGAGTACCTTTTTAAACTGAAAAAACCAGAATACATTACCCAATCGCAAACCAATGATCTTGCAGATTATATACAGGAAATCGAAACATTCATCACAACAGGTGACAGCCAGTATGCAGAGTGCGTTGATATCATTTCTCTTGCAAAGCAATTTTTAATTGATAAAATTGTGCTGGAAGGTGATGCTATGTCCCTGAGCACATTTTTCTATATAAAAGATGAGAAATTATATGCCGGACCATTGTGGGATTACGACCGGGCAATGGGGGAACGATTTCCGGACTATGAAACACCTATAGAAGGTCCTCCAAACGGTATGGCGGAATGGTATATGGCATTGTATAATGATGAGGAATTTTTTGCAGCCATGCAGGACGCTTATAGAGAGCTTTTGCCCTATTGCCGGCAAATACTGCAAAATGACATTGATAAATATGTGGAAGAAATCAGCGCATCTGTAGCAATGGACAGCATACTGATGGCTAAATATGTAACCCCTTCCGGAATGTCAGATTTACAAAGCTATACAGAATATGAAAGTTATATCAAATATCTGAAGTTTTTTCTTGCCAGTCGGCTAAATTACTTAAACGGTTTATGGGGAATTTCCGACTGGGCATTTGAAGTGCCGGCATCTACCGGTGAATATCACACTGTAAAATTTCAATTGCCCGATGGAATGGTAGTGGATACAATGGAAATAAAAGACGGAGAGTGTATAAAGGAACTTCCACCCCCCCCCCGGATGAAAAAACATATACCGAATGGTCTTTTTTATGCAGAGAAGGGGGATATAATAAACCCTATTTTAGCAAAATACCAATATATGAAAATATAACATTATATGCTAACTATGTCCAATGAAAATCAATAACCTATTAAGGTGGAGGCGAAATGAAACAATTATCTGCAAAAAAGTGGTTTTTAAAGTGTATACTTATTATAACAGCATTGCTGTCTGCCACTGCCGTTATAATGATAATTACTGACCCTTATTTTCATTATCACAAGCCTCTTCCCTTTTTGTCCTACCGGTTATATGAAGAGCGTTACATTAATGACGGCATTTCCCGGCACTTCGAATTTGATGCTCTGATAACAGGAACCTCCATGGCCCAGAACTTTAAGCCAAGCCAGATGGATACTTTATTTGGCACCCATTCTGTAAAGGAAACCTTTTCAGGGGCCGGCTATCAGGAGATAGCGGAAAATCTGACCCGCACCCTTCAGCGAAATGAAAACCTGCATACCGTTTTACTTGCACTTGACTCTAACGGCCTGCTCCGTGACCACGACTGGCAGCAGTATGGGGATTATCCCGTTTATCTTTACGATGAAAATCCCCTGAACGATGTTTCTTATTTGTTTAATAAATCCATTCTGTATCATGGAGTACTGCCCTGCCTTGCCTTATCTGTATCCGGCTCTCCCGGCACTACCATGGATGAATATTCCTCATGGCAGAGAGAAACAGGACTGGACGTTATTTTAACCTCCTATGACAGAGACAATGTCCCTAAGGACGAAAGCAGGGAATTTGGTGAAAAAGAACGCAGTATGGTAATAAAAACAATTACGGTAAACCTGCTTAACATTGTAAACAAGCACCCTGATGTCACATTTTATATTTTTTATCCCCCCTACAGCATCTGCCACTGGGACGCCTCCCATATCAAAGGCACTATAAATAAAGAGTTCGACGCTATAAAAACTGCTACGGAACTGCTGCTGGAATGCCCAAATGTAAAGCTATATAACTTTTTTGATCAGTATGATATTATATGCAGCCCTGACAATTATTCCGATATTGGACACTATTCTTCAGAAGTCAATTCTCTTATTTTGCAATGGATATACGAAGGAACCGGACTGGTCACAAAAGAAAACTATGCCGATAAGCTAAGCCAGGAGCAAGCATTTTATCTGAATTATGATTATGAAGCTATTTATGCAGACACTATAATAAAATAAAAACCCATCTGGCGCTGACGAAGGAGCGGCTGACTGCCGGATTCAAAGCGACTTCCCGGACTAATTGAAAAAGCAAAAGAGAAGGGCTTCTCGCCGCTTTGGTAAGCGGCGTCAGAAAGGGCGGATTCGTTTTCGCTCCGCTTAATGATGGTAATTCTACAGTGCGGGCATGGCAAGTGCAGGATTATATTTATCACGGTAGGGATAATTGGCAAATCGCGCAAAAGGGGCTGTACGCCACCGCTTTTCAGCATGGCGTGCCGTTTATGTTCCCATAAAAAACAGACAATGGCTGATACTGAAAGAAATAGACTGTGGTAATTCCATCACTAATTCTATCTCTCCCTTCTCCAACAGACTTTTAACCCGATTTCGGGACAGCCCTAAAACCATAGCAATCTGCTTTTCTGAACGAATCTTCATTTGATAGGGATTCTTTACCGTGATTATGATCTGTTCTCCAAATCCGTTGCTTTCTATGGTTTCATGCAGTTTAACCAAACCATAATGCAGTCTGTCAAAATCAATATCTGCTTTATTTGTCTGAAATAACTGCATATTTTTACCATACATTTCCGCAAGTTGTTCATCATTGTCTAAAAAACATTGATATTCGTCTTTTGGTATAGAAGAAACCTTCTTTCGTTCATAAATTGCAAGATTAAATGTATGTTTACATTCCACACATTGATAAATCAGCCAGATGTCCAGTTTGTTTCCGTTTGCATTGACGCGAAACTTCTTTGTGTTTATATAATGTGTCTTTCTGCCGCATTTAGGACAATTCCTGATAATCCAAAAGGAATCTTTCAGTACAATTTTATATTCAATTTTTCTCAAATAGCTCATATGCATCTCCTGCTCATTTTATGTCATGATGCCTGGGCTATTACATTATTTCGTTCTATTTTTAATAGTTATATGCAATAGCCACGCTATGCAAAATAAACAGGGGTAGTCATAAAACGTTTTCTCCTCTCGTTATATTTTCAACGCAAATCTATTAAAATTATCATAGTTCTCCTTGGGCAAACAAGTTATCTTTTCCCATACCGCATACGAACGGATTAGAGTCATAATAATGGCAAAAATCCAAAAAGTCAGAACGCTGTTTTGAATCGTTCATAATCTTCACAAGCAATTCTCTCGGAAGCGTTCTTGCATATGCTCCGGGACCTGCCAGTTTAATATTTTTTGCGCCGTAATATTTCAATATGTCCTCTAATTCATCCGGCATAAAAGTGTATGTGATGCACCACGGTGTACCTCCATTTTCATATTCGGCAATCTCACTCTCCCCGCCCATAAGCCCGTCCTTGTACAGCTTCATAGCGGCATCCTTGCTGAAATGAAATGCTTCGACGGCATTTTCCTTATTACCAATGCACCATTTTACAAAAGGATCCTCACAGGTTTCATCTAATATAAATTGATTCTTTTGGATGGGATTCGCCAGGTACGGAAGATACCCCAAACGGCTTGATACGCTTAGCATAATCCGTTTGCGGCATATGCGTACAAGTTCACCGATAACTCTTTTCTGATTGGGATAAGTATACGAAACAGGGGCGTCAAAGGAAATCACCATATCAAAAGATTTATCTTTGAAGCCCTTCAAATCCTCCAATGCGCCGTTCACAAAAGTTATTTTGTCAAGAACTCCTTCTTTTGCCGCCAATTCCTTTGCCTTATCTATCATGGGCTGCGATATATCAAAATGTGTAACTGCACAGCCTTTTTTTGCAAGGAGAATGGAAAACCTTCCACATCCTGCACCGCCGTCAAACACCGTCTTTATTTCATCCAAATGTGAGAGCAATTCCTTTTCTATATGGCTCTTTTGAATAATATCATCAATAAAGGTTTCCTCGCGGCGGCTTTCCAATTCACCTTTATCCGGCATATTCCACAAACGTTCCGATATTTTTCTGCTATAATCCATAATTCAGACTCCTTTTCCAGCTACAATAATTGTTGCGCCGTCAGGATTGTCCAAGACTTTTTCAATCACAAATCCTACATTTTGCAACAATTCCCTTTCATGCTCCAAGGTCAGTGGAATATCAAAATGAACGAAACTATTCTCTGGTATTGCAAACTGTTTTCTCCGTTTTAAGTACGCGCTACACAATAGTTCCTCTTCCTCGTCACAACAGGCAATGTAATCTCCCAAAAGAAAAACACCACCACATTTTAGACCATTATAGGCGTTTCGGTACAGTTCCTTTTTGCGTTCCGGCGGAAAATGATGCAGACTTTCAAAAGAAACGACTGCGTCCCACTTTTCGTGTCCAAAATCGTATTTGAAATAATCCTGACATACTACGGTAAGGCACTTATCGGAATGCTTTTTCAGCAACTTATCCAGCATACTTTGACATAAATCTACACCTGTTACTTCCATGTGCGGATTTTTTTCCCAGATTTTATCTAATTCCAAACCAGTTCCACATCCTAAGTCTAAAATGTTCCGGCAATTAGAGGGCAAAACTTCCGAAAACATTTGATAAGATTTTTCCCAAGTAGACATATGTTCTTCATAACCTTCCAATCGCTTTGTAAAAAAAACAGACATCTCCTTCAAGGGAGAATCCGATGTATCATAAAGCCATTGCTTTAAGTCCTGCAAATATTTTTCATGTGATTCCATATTTCTTCAACCTCATATATACTTTTATTTCATTTCCACTTTTGTGGTTTACAATAGCATACTCTAATACCATATGACAACCTTGCACATTTTTATAAAAAATTATGAGCCAATACCAAGTATCAGCTCATATTATTACTCACTCATTTTTCTAAGGATACGCTGTATGCTCTTTTTTGATAGATAATATTTGCAGGCTAATTCTGAAGTTTTACTTCCAGCAAGGTAATCCTTGTAAATTGGTTGGTTACATATCAAAAGTTCCTGCTTGATTTGTGTGCCTGTGCCCCATGCTTGTCTCCGTCACCTTATCAATCACCCTATCCGTCACCTTGCCTAAGCGGATAACTCTATCTTCGGGTGCGGTAAACTCTATCATAATGTCGCCGGGATTGATTGTATGAACGGGCTGAGGAACACCATCTTTCTCACAAGCAGGGCAGATTTTTTCAATTCCACATCCCCAACTTTCGATAAAGCCTGCTAAATAGAACACATGGGCAATATTGGGATTGTAAGGACTGGAAACGTGTTTACACATCAAGTTCTCCAATGTCCAGTTTTCGGGTGGACAATGCTCCGCTCTTTGGATTACGCCGACGATGCGGGCATTTCTGATGTGAAGAAAGAAATCGCCACGTTGGAGGGGCGCTGCAGAAGCTGTCTGAACAGCAAGAAAAGCCGAGACAGTTGGGAGGGATAAAATTTAAGTGGGAGTGCATTTTGAATGGTTCTTTCTGAACTTTGGGTATCCACATATTCTTTGGATTTGTTATAAGCCAAACGAGAATAACGAATTTACCCAAACATCAGAAAGAACCTTTTGAATGATGCACTCCTCTTTTTTCTTTAATTGGTAAAAACGATAGAATTTTTCACATTTTTGCGGTATAATTATTACGGTTTTTATAATCTCCATATCCACAAAACTGAAACGAAATACAGTGCTGACATATTCTTTTGAAAAGTTTGCCAGATATGAGTTTGAAGCATACGGTGTGGAGGATTACCTTGCGGACTTTTATCACACCGGACAGACGGTGCAAGAAATGAAAGACACCATCCGTGCTTGTGATGAAAAGGAAATCGGGTTTTCTTTCATGTTTCCGTTTAAGGTTGACGGTAAACAGATTTTTGAATTTGTAAAATTGCTGCGTCGTGAAGGCTTTTATTATTGATTGGAGAGAGTTTATGATAAATATTTTGCTTGAAGGATTCGACATAGATGCGCCCTGGCTCTATGACGAATTAAAAAACTACATACAGCCCAATCATTCTGTTGCAGTCGTGGCATTCTCTTTTAGAGACAACCGTGTAAAAACCTTGTCGGATTGGAATGCTTTGTATAGCAAGGAATGTGGCAAATATCACGATGGGATCGTTGGAGGACTTACTTCTTATGGCATCCCGGAAGAAAACATTAACTTTATCAATTATTTTACCGACACAAAGGAATCTGCAGCTCAAAAAATCAAAAACGCAGACATTGTTTATTTCCTTGGTGGGTTGCCGGACAGAATGATGGAGCGAATCAAAGAGTTCGATTTGTATAATGTTTTGATGCAACATGATGGGATTCTGATGGGCTATAGTGCCGGTGCTGTCATTCAGTTAGCGGAGTACCATTTGTCTCCCGATGATGATTACCCCGAATTTAAGTATTATGAGGGACTTCCTTATCTGAATGATTTTTATATGGAAGTCCACTATGAGGAGACGGCGGTACAGGATGAGTCGATACAACGGGTACTTGCTGAACGTGGTAAAACCCTGTACGCAACCACTGTGCGATCTGGCGCAATTCTCGTGGATAATGGAAAACTTAAACTGCTCGGTGATGTTAAGGTGTTTGGCAGATAGAGCTACGGAGAAAAAATATGAATTTTGTTACGAAAGAACCAATAAACAAGGGCTGGTCAAGTGATAAGAAATACTGTGTTTGGTTTCGACCGTGCTTTTGATGTGGTCTATTCCTCTCTGACTTTTATGTATATTGAAGATAATCAGAGCGCCGTAAATAAAATAGCCGCATTACTGAACAACGCAAAATGATTCGTTCTTTCTATCGACAAAAATACGAGTGATGTCATTGATACCGGCATATGCAAAGTAAAGATATATCCCGATACCGCAGAAATAATAACCGAGTGCATTAAAAATGCAGTTTTATTGCTTTTGAAGCAATTTGACACAGCGTTTGCAACAGTATTTGTGCACGAAAAGATGGGTAAAACAATGGATTACAGAAATGGTAAATGGGTAGAGAAAATTCTTTCGCAGAGACGAGAAGATGGTCTGTGGGGGAATTTTCACACACTTAGTTGCCCTGTTCCCGGTAGAAATTATACAACCGAGCAAGCAATACAAAGGCTCTATTATCTTGGATACACAGCCGAAGATGAAGTTATTCAGCGTGTACTTAAACGCATGGAACAATGTATCAAGGGTGAGCTTGATATTGATAGTTACTCAGAAAAGAAACACGATTGGGTTTTCTTTGAAAAACTCATGTTGGCGGCTTGGTTACGAGTCTTTAAGTCGCAAAATGAAACTGCTCTTGAAGTGGCATTTCAATGGGCACAAATCGTTGAAAAAGCTTTTGTCGGTGGTGGTTACAGCATAGATGGTGATATTGCGGCGTTTACAGAGTGGAAAGGACGAAAACCCAAAAGTGGATTTGAAACCGGGTTTGGTATGTTCTAAATTCATAATGCAAAATAGCAGATGTTATGATATAATTAGTTCGGATTAAAAGAAAATTCGTAATTGTAGAGATAGAGGAAATAATAGAATTTAGAGATATTCAATCAAAAGATAAAGAAGTTTGGTATAGTCTTGATAGACATTTACCGGAACAAGAGTTTGACAATAAAGTTAGAGATAAGAGCGGCTATGTTTTATTATTTGACAATAAATCAATAGGATTGTTGAGATATAATCTTTTTGGGATAATACACTATTTTGTACAATGCTATTTGCTGATTGGAATTATCATGGAAAAGACTATGGAAAGGCTTTGAGCCTGATCCAAACATAACTATATGTGATGGTTGTTGTTGTGAAAGAGAAAGGGCAATTTTTTTAGACCTTTGATTAAAACGCGACAGTGTGTACTTGAAAAAGGTTTTGTGCATTGTGGGTATTGTGACCAATATCCGTGCAATATTTTCCCGGCAGAGCCGACACAAGAAAAAACAATTTAAAAAGTAGAAATTAAAAAGCAGTGGACTTGGGAAGATGAAAGACTCTATGGAAGCATATGCTTGTAAGAAGAATATGGATGAATTTAATAGAAATAGTTAAAATTTGAGTGTGTATGGATTGGAAAATTACAAATTGGAGGTATCTTATGAATATTTATAAAAAATGTCCAACATTAGAAAGTGAAAAGTTCATAATTAGATTATTTCAAGATAAAGATTGTGATGATTTATTAAAAGTATATAGTGATAAAAATGCACTGCCATTTTTTAATAGTGATAATTGCGATGGAGATAATTTTTATTATGCTACAAGGGAAAGAATGGCAGAGGCTATTAAATTTTGGCATATGTCATATGAAAATGGTTGGTTTGTCAGACTTTCTATTATTGATAAAGCAATGTCAAATGCAATAGGAACTGCTGAATTATGCGTAAGGGTATCGGAAGATGAATTTAATAGCATGGGCATTTTAAGAGTAGATGTGAGGAGTGATTATGAACAAGAAGATGCTTTATATGATATTTTTGCTCTTATTACACCAAATATTGAAAAAATGATAGGGTGTAAAGGCGTGCTTACAAAGGTTCCGATATATGCAGTAGAACGAATTAAGGCAATTCAGAAGGTAGGTTTTACAAAATCGGAACATTGGTTAATTGGTAAAACAGGGTATGCCTATGACGGATATTGGACAATCCAATAGTATCTACAACTTTTAGAACAATTAAGAGAAACATTCCGGTGCCAAAACGGCGCCTAGAAATCATGCAAATAAAAATAGGATAGCTAAATCCAACGAAAATGTACAGATTTAAGCCATAAAATTGCCGATTATTATTCTTTAGTGGAAGATTTTGCAGCTAAATATAATTTTGGTGTTTTTGTACATACAAGGAGTTTTTTATAATGAGTATCATTGATAAAATTCAATCACTTAATATGGAAGTTGATGAACAATATAGTTCTTGGTTGAAGCTCTTAGAATGTATCACTCTTTAATAGAAAATAAGGTAATGCAGCCACGTGAAAATCAATTAAATAGAAGTGGAATTCTTTCTCAAATAGTACATTTTAATTCAAATTAGGATTTTTTATGTTAAAGACTTTTAAATTTGCATTAAAAAAAGAGCCACTTGCCAGATTAATAGTTAAATTGGCTTGTAGCTCTCTTCATATTTGCTGTCGCTCTGATTTTTCTCAAATTGCCGCTCTAAATGTTCATTTCGAAATTTCATTCTTGTAACATTATTTATATCTTTATACACTTTCTTTGTCACTGGCAAGGTGCTGTATTCACTGCTATTTAGGCAATGCTGTACTAGTTCCGCACACAACCCTGAAATTCCAAAAAATAGCTATACATCTCTTTGTGTCAACCATAACTGGAACATAAGTATATACCAGATCTGTATTCTCCATTCTCCCCTTTGGGTAAAATCCTCCCATATTTTCCTTACCACATCAGCATCCAGTATTCCCTGCTTTATCAGTAATTTTCTGTCTGTCAGATTTTCCGCCCATTCCCGCATATCCTTCTGCAAAAGCCAATGATCAATAGGAATACTGAATCCTTTTTTAGGACGCTCCATCAACTCCCTTGGCACATAACGGTAAAGAACATCGCGAAGCACTTTTTTTCCTATTCCGCCTCCCCGTTTATAATCAACAGGCAGCCGCCAGGCAAACTCCACCACATCCTTATCCAGCATGGGAACCCTGGTTTCAAGGGAAACCGCCATAGCTGCCCGGTCTACTTTTACGAGAATATCGTCCGGGTGGTACATTAACATATCCATCAACATAATATTGTGATTGGTTTCTTTCAAAAATCCGTTTTTATACTCACTGTGTTTATAGCTGCACTCTTTATGAGTCAGACTGATTTTTTTGGCTAAAGGCTCCGTTTCATTGGAACATATATATAAATCCACTGGCCCCTTAGCCCCCAAAAGCTTTCCCTTTACCCTGTAAATGGGGTGATTTTTTAACGGACTGTGGAGCACAAGCTCTCCAACCGGTTTCCTGATGCCATAGGGAATGCTTTTCATCTTATTCCATATCCGCTCTATGGAGGCATAGGTCGTATATCCGCAGAAAAGCTCATCCCCTCCGTCTCCGCTCAAGGATACCGTCACATGCTCTCTTGTCATTTTGCTGACAAGATACGTGGGTATCTGGGAGGAATCCGCAAAAGGCTCCCCAAACATATATCCCAGCTTTGGGATCACGTCTCTTGCATCCTTTTCTGTTATATAAAGCTCTGTATGCTCCGTCCCCAGGCGCTCCGCTATCTCTTTGGCATAGACAGCTTCATTGTAACCTTTTTCCTCCATACCAATGGTAAAGCTCTTTACCTTTCCGGGATAAAGGGACTGCATCAATGCCACAATGGTACTGCTGTCAATTCCTGCCGAAAGAAAAGCGCCTACTGGCACATCCGCTACCATCTGTTCTTCAATGGCGGCTTTAAGAAGGCGTTCCAGTTCATCTGCTGCTTCCTTTTCCGACCCCATAAATAAATTGTTCTGTCCCTGGTAAGCCGCTTCCTTCATGGACCAGTAGCATTCTGTCTCCCACTCCTTAAACGGAGCCTTTATTTTAAGAATTGTACCAGGCTCTAATTTGTAAATGCCCTCATAAACAGAATAAGGCGCAGGAATATATCCATGCACAAAATATAAGTCCAGCACAGACCTGTTAATCTCATTACAAAATCCATCCAACGCTGAAATACATCCAATATCTGATGCAAACACAAAGCTGCCATTTACCATACCATAGTATAAAGGCTTTTCCCCCACCCGGTCCCGAAGCAGATACAATGTTTTTTCCTTTTTATCATACAACGCAATGGCAAACATCCCTTTACAAAGCGAAATAGCCTCCCTGATGCCATAGGCTTCAAAGGCTTCCAGCAAAACCTCCGTATCTGAAGTTCCCCGGAAAGCATCTGTCTTTCCCTCCTTAAGAAGCTTGTCTGCCAGCTTTTTGTAATTATAAATTTCACCATTATAGGCAATCACAAACCGGCCGCTGTGGGAAGTCATGGGCTGTGCGCCATTTTCGGATAAGTCAACAATAGAAAGACGGCGATGGCCCAATACCACATTTCCATCCTCCGATAAATACGTGCCTCCCGCATCTGGTCCCCTGTGGTGCATACGCTCCTTCATACGCTCAATATTTTCCTGTGCCTTCCCATAAAAATTGCAAAAACCGGCTATTCCACACATTTTATTTCTCCTATTCCAGTTCCGCTTCCGTCTGTTCCGGTACCAATAACCGACAGCGGAAAATCTGTATGCTTCCCATACACCTTTTCCTCTGGGCACCTGCACAGTCGGAAGCTATTTTCCTGTTCCGCTTCCGCCTGTTCCGGTACCAATAACCGACAGCGGAAAATCTGTATGTTTCCCATTCAGCTTTCCCTCTGGGCACCTGCGCAGACGGAAGCTGTTTTCCTGTTCCGCTTCCGCCCGTATCAACTCTTTTTTATCAGGCTTTCCAGATAGTTTTTCCAGCTTCCATAAACGGACTCTTCGGCAAAAGCTTCCTTTATCTTTGCCGCTTCCTTCCCCATTTTGTCAGCCCACTTTTCGTCCCGCAGCGCCATCTGCAAGCTTTCCTTCATCTTTTCCACATCTCCCACAGGCGTCAAAAGACCATTCACTCCATGCACAATCAGATCCGCAGGTCCGCCGCAGGGACAGTCCGTGGAAATAACGGTAAGGCCTAAAAGCATCGCCTCAATCAGTGTGTTGGGCATCCCTTCCGTATTGGAGGATAACACAAAAACACGCGCCTTATAAATGACATCGGCTACCTGCTCCACATTGCCGGGCAAAAGAATTCTCTCCTCCAACCCCATCCCACGGATATACTCCTGCAGCTTTCTTCGCATTTCGCCTTCCCCGTATATAATAAGCTTATATTCGGGAAATTCGTCTCCGGTCTGTATAAAGGCGTCCACAACCAGCTTCTGGTTTTTATTTTCATCTATCCTGCCCACTGCCACAATTGTTTTATCCCGCACGCCCTGAAATCTTTCTCTGAAAAATACCTGGTTCACAGGATTCTTAAGTATCACTGCCTTTTTTTGTACCCTTTTGGGGAAAAAAGAAAAGCATTCCTTTGTCTGCAAAATAACACCTCCGGCAAAGCCAAAAAGCCATCTTGCCATAAGACGCATTCCTCTGCTGTAGTATTCCTCCCTTGGCATTCCTCTTACAGACACCGCCACAGGAATCCCAAGCCCTGCAGATGTTAAAATTGCCATCATATTATTTTTGCCGATAAACGACAAAATTACATCCGGTTTTTCTTCTTTCCATATGGCGCGAAGCTTTTGATACCGCCTGACAAAATTTCTGATTCTGCCGCCTTCAAGCTCTTTTTCCTCCGGCTCTGAAATCCGTCTGATAATTCCTTCCGGGATTTGGTATTCCTCCTGTGCTTTTCTTGTAGTTACTAGTACTACCCGGTATCTTTCCCTAAAAAAGTATCCGGCAAGGTTGGCAATTACCCGCTCTGCCCCGCCCTTTGTCAGACTACTGATATAAAGTGCAATTGTTTTTGCCATTCCAACCCTCCGCATATCGCCAAAAGCGCCTGCGATACTGTGCCTGTATCTTCCTTACGCCATTAAATCTTCCACATACTGTTTCCACTGGCCATATACTTTAAAGGGACTGATTTTTTCAGCCACCTGCATGGCTTCTTGTCCCATATTTTCTGCCAGCTCTCTGTTAGATAAAAGTTTTTCCATGGCATCTGCCATCGCATTTTCGTCTCCCACCGGCACCAGCAGACCCGAAACGCCATCCTCAATCAGCGCGGCCGGACCTTTGCAGGGACAATCTGTGGCGATCACCGGAAGGCCCAGCGTCATAGCTTCCGCCAGTGCATTTGGCATTCCCTCGTAATCAGAAGGCATCACAAATAATGCTGCATCTCCTATCACATCCTCCAGATTATCACGCTGTCCCATAAATTCTACCTTTTCATTCATTTTCATTTGCTCTATATACTGGTCCAGCTCCACCCTGACCTGCATTTCACAGTCTTCCCCGTAAATTTGAACCTTTGCAGCCGGAAACTTATCCATAATCCTTGAAAAAGCCTTTAACAAAAGCAAATGGTTTTTCTGTTTTGATATCCGTCCTACCGAAACAATATGATTGCTTCTCTGTCTTTCCTCTTTCCCGCCGCTTTGCCGCTTCTGCCTTGCAGCCAGGTATTTTTCATCCACAGGGTTCCAGATAATGCGGGACCTTTTCTGGAAATTCTTCGAAAAAAACTCCTTTGCCTGTCGGGTCTGGAACACACAGCCCGATGCCTTTTTCTCCATCCACCAGCAGGCGGCCTTATATGGCCTGTAATCCTTTTCCGGGTCATTTCTGACAGAGGTTAAAAGAGGCGTCTTCATTCCCGCCATGGCAAACGCGCTCCTGAAGTTAGCTTTATTACAAAAGGAAATCACTATATCCGGGGCAAATGTTTTTATACTTTTTCTGAAAGATAAGAAACGCTGCAGGGCAAGGGCAAATCTGCCTCCCGCCCTAACCGGTAAGTCTCCCAGATTTATCCGTCTTACTTTAGCCGGAAGCGGAAATTCTTCCTCCGCACGCCATAAAGTGACAATCAAAACCTGATACCCATCTTCCGCAAAATATCCGGACAGCACAGTTACCACCCGCTCAGCCCCGCCTTTTCCAAGACTGTTGATATGAAATAGTATTTTTCCCTTTTTTTCTTTCATTCCTGTTCCCGCTTCCTTTAACCGTTCTCATTTGCCATGCCTTTTGCCAAAACTCCCGGAACACTTTCGTCAGATGTTCAAAGTTTATCTGAGCTAAACCATATATCGTTCATACCACTTCTGAAACATATAAAAGGCCCATATCATTCTGGAGTAGTTGGCCCCGCTTCCTGCGCCTCCATCTCCCACTTTCATATATTTATCCAGAAAAGCTCCCATAAACTCTGCGTCAAAAATTCCCTGCCTTAAAAGAAAACCCCTTTCTGCAAATGACAGTACCTGTTCCTTCAGCGCGCCCCGAAGCCATTTATCCAGGGGAACCCCAAATCCGGTTTTAGGTCTGTCCAACAGTTCCTCCGGCAGCAGCGTGCGGGCAATGTCTTTTAAAATTCTCTTCTTATTTCCTTTCAGATATTTAAATTCATGGGGAAGCCTGAAAGCATATTCCATCACATTTTTATCCAGAATGGGACATCTGGCCTCCAGCGAATACCGCATGGAAGCTCTGTCAACCTTGCAGAGAATATCCTCCGGCAAATACGTATCCATATCCAGAAGCATCCGCCGCGCCTGCCAGTTTTTTTCCTCATATATCGTCTCAAAGTCATAATAACAGGGAAGAAAACCCTGTCCATTTCCGACCATTTTTTCCGCTGTTCCTATATTATTTCCGGCAATAAACTGTGTTTTTGCTTCTTTATTGCGGTTTCCGGCAATGACCCTTACTTTAAAAGGATACTTTGCCGTCAGATGAAAGAAATCCCCTATACCCCCTGCAAGAGCGCCAAGCCCGTCCAGCTGCCAGGCCCTGTACACCTTATCGTACACATTATAACCGCAGAACAGTTCGTCCCCGCCATCTCCCGACAACGCAACCGTGACTTTTTCTCTTGCCAGCTTTGATACCAGCATGGAGGGAATCTGGGAGCTGTCCGCAAATGGTTCATCATAATACACGGGAATATCCTGTACCAGAGAGAGCATATCTTTTTCGTCAATATACAATTCCGTATGCTCACAGCCAAGGTAAGCGGCCATCTCCTTTGCATACCTGGCCTCATTATACTTTTCCTCATAAAACCCTATGGAAAAAGTTTTCACAGGCTCCCTGCTGACTGACTGGGCAAGAGCGCTCACCAGTGACGAATCGTATCCGCCGCTTAAAAATGTCCCAATGGGCACATCCGCCGCCAGTCTTTTTTTTACAGCCTCCCGAAGCCTTTCCGTCAGCTCTTCCTTTGCCTGCCCGTAATCTGTTACCGGCATCCTCTTTTTCTCATGATAAACCTTTTTTAAATCCCAATATCTTTCTTCCTTCAAATGGCCGTCTGCAAAGCAGACAATCCCGCCGGGGGATACTTTCTTTACATTTTTAAAAATGGTATCCGGTCCCACAAGATACTGCTGATACAAGAAACGAGGAATCACCTCCCTGCGGATTTCCCGCCGGAAGCCGGGACAATTTATAATTGGCTTCAGCTCTGATGCAAACACCAGATTTCCATTTTCCCACCAATAATACAATGGTTTTTTCCCTATTCTGTCCCGAACCAGATACAGCTTCTTATCCTGTCTGTCATAAATAGCCATGGCAAACATGCCGTTCAGCTTTTTGATACAGTCAATTCCCCATTTAAGGAAAGCTGCCAGAATCACTTCCGTATCACAGGAAGACACAAAAGGATAATCGGAAAGTTCCTTTTTCAGTTCCGGGAAATTGTAAATTTCTCCATTAAAAACAATGCTTACCCGGCCCCCCGCCGAATCCATAGGCTGATGCCCTAAGGGAGACAAATCCATAATGGCAAGGCGTCTTTGGGCCAGTCCTACCCCATAGCCGTTCCCTGCCGGATAAATCTCCACTCCGCAATCGTCCGGCCCACGATGGTACATTGTATCGTTCATTTGGGAAAGCTGCTCTTTTGTTATTTTATTTTTACTGAAAAAACCACATATTCCACACATAATCAGTCACCTTTCCCTTTTGCTGCGATTTTCTCCTGCCATGTCCCAATTCCTTATTCCGCTAGATCCTCTCCATACAGCCGCACAATTCTTCCACATAGCGGGCTGTGGAAAAATCCTGGGCCCTCAAAACTGCATTTTTCCGGTACTTCTCATATATCTCTTTATTCTGCAGCAGCGTAAGGATTGCCCCTGCAAACTTCTCCTGGGCCTGATCCAGCCTGATTTTTTTTGTACCCTTTTCTTCCTTCCATTTCACGGAAAAGTCCTTCTCCCAGGAAAGCGGCGGTGTCAAAATCCCATAGTCCGCAAAAAACACATCTTTTTCCTTCTCCGCCGTCTTAAAATCTTCATGCAGGATTTCCGCAGGCCCGGAAAGACAGTTGGCGGACACAACCGGCAAAGACAGCGCCAGTGCCTCCACAAGGGCATTTGGCAGGCCTTCGCTTAAGGAAGTCAGCACATAAATGTCACTTTCTTTTAAATAGGGAAAAGGATTTTTCTTAAGTCCGGCAAAAAGCACCCTCTCACCAATCCCCAGGGCTTCTGCAAGACTTTTGTACTCTGTGAAAGCCCCTTCCCCAATTATGGCAAGACGGGTATCCGGCGCCTCCTCGTTTACTCTCCTGAAGATTTTCAGCAGATGCCAGAATCCTTTCACATCATCTTCCCGGCCCATGGAAACTAAAATCCTGTCTCCCTCCCTGAAAAAAGAAATGTCCTCCTGCCCCCCGGCGCTGCTTTGTTTTAAAACCGCCTCCCCGTCACAGGGATTCCACAAGGGAACTATATTTGCAAAACCATATCGCTCCTGCACCAAATCCGCCATTTTTTTTGCACAGCACAGCACCTTATCCGAATGGCCGCTCACAAGCTTCATATAAGAAGCATTATGAATTTCCCCAAAAGAATGGCAGGCGCAAATCTTCCTCTTTGCGCCAAAACTTAACGCATTTGCTATATTGGCTGTCATGCCAAAGCTGTAGGAAATTTCCGTTCCCAGTTTTTTTTGTAAAAAACTTAACTTAAGGCTTCGCCTTACCACATTCAGCATTTTTCCTATTTTGCCCGCTTTCGCCTTTAAGTTTAAATCAATCACAGAAAGCCCGGAAATATCAAAAGCAATATCCTCCATGGAAAATACAACAATAACCACATCAAAGCTGTCCTTTAAAAGCCTGGCCGTCAATACACAGATTCTCTCAAACCCGCCCTGATGAAGCATTGGGGAAATCAGCATCAGTTTTCTTTTCATCTCCATTCCCCCGTCTCATAAAACCCCATCATCCGCTGTGCCTGCGCCGCCACATCAAACCCGGCGTTTTTCATTTCCTCCGCATAGCTTCTGCGCTCATAATCCGCTGTGCTTTCCACATAATCCGCCCAGACTTTGGGATCCTCTCTGATACTCATAACATGAACCAGCTCTGTTGCCGCCACTTCCTCGCAAATGGTATCGGACATCAGTACCCGCAGCCCGGCCGCCTGTGCCTCCACCACGGTTCCCGGCAGTCCTTCAAACCGGGAAGGGTAAACAAAATAATCCATTGCCTGATAATAATCATATACATTGCTGCGATTTCCAAGAAAATGCACTCTTTCCCCAATGCCAAGCTGCTCTGACAGCGCCTTTGCCCCTTCCATGCCTTCTCCCTCTCCCAACAAAATCAGAACATAATCTTTTCTGACGCCCATCTCTGACCTTCCTGCAAGAGTGGCAAATACCTGCAGAAGATATTCATGATTTTTGGCATAGTGAAACCGTCCCACATGACCGATTACATACTTATCCTCTATCCCAAGCTCCCGGCGCACCCTCTCCCTTGTATCTTTTTGATAGGAAAATGCCTGACAGTCAATGGCATTAGGAATAAACACTGTCCTTCCCTCCCGGACCGCCTGGGCGCCAAAAACGGAAATGCCTGCCAGCCGGGAGCAGGTAAAAAGATAGTCCGCCTTTTTTGAAAGATTCCTTCTAAGCCATCTTGTAAGTGTTCCCTTTACCCCTTTATCCACCCCCGCGCTTCTAGCATGTGCAATGGTAACGGAGATCCCTGCTTTTTTGGCAACTGGCAGATAAATCGACGCCGTGCTTGTAATGTGCCCCTGCACCATACAAAACTCATGATGTTTCTTAAAAAAACCAGCCACCGCTTTTTTGTAAGAGAAATAATTATACATACGAAAACGGGGAACACGGAAAATCCGCCCTCCCAGCTCCTTTATTTCTTTATCAAAATGTCCTTCTCTTTCCGTATGGACCAAAAAGTCAAACTGCACCCTGCTCCTGTCCAGATGACGGTACAAATCCATCGTCCGGCTTTCTGCGCCGCCAAGCTGTGTGTTCCCCAGTACATGAAGCACTCGAATCGGTTTTGCCATTTTATCTTTCCTTTCGCCTCATCTGCCCTGCCCGGACCAGCAAAAACTTTCCCTTTGCCATCAGAAATTCTTTTTCTCTCCCCCAAAAGCTCCGGCTTTTTACTGGCTGTCTCAAATATTCTTTATAGTCTATCCACTCCGCCTTTGGATTCTTGAAATAATTTTCATATCTTTCCAAATCCTTATCCGAAAGGGTATCCGTATGAACCACCATGGTCGAAAATCCTTCCGTTTTTTGAAATGTACTTTCCAGCCGGAAAGAAATTGGATAAAATTTCAGCCCCATCCAGCTGTAAGGCATACTGCCAAACCCGTCCGTCAGAGCCACAAACCCTGTTTCCTTTAATGCCTTCAGGGTATGAACATCATAAGAGTGGGCCGGAGCCATAAAAATATCCGTCTCAATTCCCTTTTCCTTCAAAATCCGCTTTCCTTCCTCCAGCATTTCCCGCTGCCGTTCAAAAGGAACCCCTGCAAATTCTGAAAAATTATTAAGAGGAAACAAACCGCCTTTATCAGTGGTATACACATGATAGCAGCCGTGCATGGCAGCCACCCATCCCTGCTCTTTCAGCTCTCTCACAAAAGCCCAGAAGTCAGCAGGTGTCTGAAAGCTCCCGGCTTTTTTCTCTTGTTTTTTACAGCTGCCATCCTTTTTTTTCAGATTTTCATCCCTGTTATCAGGAACCACCCCTATAAGCGGCTTCACCTGATACCGGTCAAGAAGCGCTTTAAACTTAAAAAAACGCTCCCAGTCCATATCAGGTGTAATATCATCCAGTCTGACTGCAATTCTCATAATTTGCCCCGCTTTACAAATTCTCCACATACCAGTCAATGGCCAGCCGGATCCCCTTTGCAAAATCATATTCCGGTTGATATCCCAGCATTTTTTCCGCCTTACTGATATCCGCATTGGAATCCCGGATATCTCCGGCCCGGTCCGGCCCAAAGACTGGTTCTACATCTTTTCCCAGCGCACTGCAAAGCTCATGGTACACATCGATCAGAAATTCCCTGCCGCCTGCGCCAATATTAAAAGCTTCTCCCGCCGCCTCCGAAGGCGCAAGGCATGCCTTTAAATTTGCCTCAATCACATTGTCAATATAGGTAAAATCCCTTGACTGCCTGCCATCCCCGTTGATTACAGGCACTTCTCCGGCCATCAGCTGTCTGATGAACTTAGGGATAACCGCTGCATAAGCCCCTTCCGGATCCTGCCGCCTTCCAAATACATTAAAGTATCTCATTCCATACGTGTCAAGCCCGTAAAGTTCTTTATAAAGTCTTCCATATTCCTCGTCCACCTTTTTGGTAAGGGCATAGGGAGACAAAACCTTTCCCTCCTGCCCCTCCTTTTTGGGCAGAACCGGATGATCCCCGTAAACCGACGAGCTGGAAGCATAGACAAACTTTTTGACTCCATTTATCCTTGCAGCTTCCATCATGTTTAATGTCCCCCGTATATTAATCTCCTCATACATAAGAGGCATCTCTATACTTCTGGGCACACTTCCCCAGGCCGCCTGGTTTAAAACATAACTCACTCCCTTTGTGGCTTCCACACAGGTATCCAGATCCCGGATATCTCCTTTAATAAACGTGAACCGGGGATTTGCCGTAAACGGTTCCACATTTTCATACTTTCCCGTAGATAAATTATCCAGACATCTGACCTGATAGCCCATCTCCAGAATTGCTTCACAAAGATTGGATCCAATAAATCCGGCTCCCCCTGTTACCAGAAACACTGCATCTTTTTCAAATTTTAACTCTTTATATCCCATTTTACTCTCCCATAACTGATTTTACTATATTAAAAATCATATTCTCATAAAATGCTGTAACAGTTCAGCCTTCGGCTTCACTGTCACGCCAGATGCACACAAAATGCTCCAAGGTCGCATTTTGGCGCTTTCACAACTCGCAAAATCGCATACAGAGCGATTTTACTCGCGGAATATCGTAAGGCTAAACTGTTACAAAATGCTTACAGACGCCAGTATATAAAATCTTCTGTAAGATATTCGTTTCTGTCAAACAGCCCCTTAATATCCATAAACACTTTCTTTGCATGGGCCGGATGATAAAAGCTGTTTACTTTCTCCTTATTAAGGCCAAGGAACTGATCATGGGCAACCGCCACAATAACAGCATCCATATCCTTTACTTCTTCCATCAGGCCAAAGGTAATGCCGTACAAATGTTTTGCTTCCTCTGCATCCGCCGCCGGGTCAACCACCACAGGCGTAATACCATATTCCCCAAGCTCTTTATAGATGTCAATCACCTTGGTGTTTCTGGTATCCGGGCAGTTTTCCTTAAAAGTAAAGCCAAGAATTGCCACCTTTGCCCCTTTTACATGGATATCCGCCTTAATCAGATTCTTCACCAGACTTTCCGCCACGTATTTTCCCATATCATCATTTATCCGGCGGCCTGCTAAAATGATCTGCGAGTGGTATCCTAACGCTTCCGCCTTATAAGTCAGATAATAAGGATCTACCCCAATACAATGTCCCCCAACCAGACCGGGATAAAATTTCAGGAAATTCCACTTGGTCCCTGCTGCTTCCAGCACTGACCGGGTATCAATTCCCATTTTATTAAAAATAATGGAAAGCTCATTCATAAAGGCAATGTTTATATCCCGCTGGCTGTTTTCAATCACCTTAGCCGCCTCTGCCACCTTAATGGACTGGGCGCGGTAAACCCCAGCCTCCACCACCAGCTCATACACCTTGGCAACCGTATCCAGGGTTTCGGCATCCATACCGGATACAATCTTCACAATGGTTTCCAGACGATGTACTTTGTCACCGGGATTGATACGTTCCGGGGAATATCCAATTTTAAAATCCACACCACAGACAAGCCCTGATTCTTTTTCCAGAATCGGCACACAGATATCCTCTGTTACACCAGGATAAACTGTGGACTCAAATACCACAACAGAGCCTTTGGTCAGATTTTGTCCCAAAATCCTGCTTGCCCCTTCCACTGGTGTTAAATCCGGGGTATGGTCATCATTTACCGGCGTAGGAACCGCCACAATATGGAATTTGGCTTCCCCAAGCTTCGCCGGGTCTGCCGTAAATTCCACTGTGGTATTCCTAATCACCTCATTTCCTACCTCATTGGTAGGGTCAATTCCGTTTTTATACAACCCGATTTTCTTTTCATTTAAATCAAATCCCACCACTTTTATCCTGCGGGCAAAAGCCACAGCAATGGGCATTCCCACATATCCAAGACCTACCAGCGACAATTTTTCCCTTCCGCTTACAATATCTTCATATAATCCCATCTTTGTACTCCATTTCTGCCTGTCCATTATTCCACACTAAACTAATGAGCGGCTTTTTGCATTTCCTCTTTGTAAATGGCAATAACCTTCTTCCGGTCAAACACCTTCTCCACATATTTCCGTCCCTGTATTCCCATTTCCCGGCGCTCACTTTCTGTGCGTCTCAGGATCTCCTTCAGCGCATTCACAAGACTCTCTGTGCTCTCCGGGGCAAACAGCAGGCCGCTTACTCCCTCTTTTAAAGTTTCCCTGCATCCCGAAACATTGGAAGCAAGCACCGGACGGCCGCAGGCTGCTCCTTCCAGCAGTACATTTGATAACCCTTCATGGTAGGAGGGATGTACAATCACATGGCTCCCAGCCATTACCTCCGGCACATTGTCAATATGCCCCAAATAGTTCAGCACACCTTCCCCGGACAGCTTTTCAATCTCCGGTTCATATACCGCCCGGCTTTCCTCTTCATATTCTCCTGCCAGATAAAAACGGACAAAAGGATACTCCTTTTTTATCTGCTGTGCGGCCTTTAAATACTCCTCTATTCCCTTGTCCTTCATAATGCGAAGCACCGCAAGAAAGATAATCCCATCTTTTTCTGCCGGATAGGGTGAACAAGGGTGCTCTTTCAGGTTAATGCCTGACCCCGGAAGCAGGCGGCTGTGCTTTCGCCCAATTCCTCTCTCCTGCATAAACTTTTGATTCCCTTCATTCTGGAAAAACACACAAGCCGCCTTTTTCGTGGCGATCCGATAAAAACACAGCAGCGCTTTCCCCAATACTCCCTGCTTTTCCACCGCAGTGCCAAGACCTGTAATATTTACAAGGTAAGGAACCCTTTTAAGTGCGCAGGCAAGTCCTCCATACAGATTTGGCTTAATGGTATAAGTAAGAACAATATCCGGCTTTTGCTCCTTTAAAAGTTTCCCATATTTTAAAAACAACTGGAAATCGTGTACCGGATTGTTTCCTCTGCGTTCAAATTTTGTAGAAATGACCACACAGCCTAAGGCTTTGATCTTTCCGCAGTTATCATCTGGGGGGACGCTAACTGCCACCTCATGCCCCATATCCAGAAAAGCCGTAAGAACCTCTTTCCGAAAAAGATACAGACCGTTGGCATAATTACTCAAAATCAGAATTTTCACAGTAATCCTCCATTCCTTCTCTCCTCCGAATGCACTTATACCTTTTTGACCAACCCATCAATATCACTTTTTTTCCTTATGACAACACTGTCGTACATCATCATAACCACATCTTCTTCATAGCTTCCAATATTTTCTTTATTTGTATTTCCCTTCACATTTTCTGCAATCAGCTTCACAAAGTCCACCCCTGCCCCATAGGCATGAAGGTAGGCTCCTCCAAACCGGGGATTAATTTCTGAGAGATAATACTGACCATCCTGATAAAAGAAATCCATATCAAGAGGCCCGCAAAATTCCATAACAGACAGGGCTTTTTTAATAAATTCAAACAAAGCCTCATCTTTAAAGGAAATGGTTTTATTGGCGCCCCCAATGGTTGTGGAAAGCTTACGCTTTGAAAACATGGCTACCGGTTTCCGGCTTATGGTATCCACATACACATCCGCGTCCAAATCCAGACCTGTCATAAGTTCTTGTATAATAAGACTTTCATCCGCCTCCGTTACCTGATGCAGAAGTTCCAGATTTTCAATTTTTCTCGCCCCCACACTGCCGCTGCCTGTTCTGGGTTTTACAAAAACAGGCAGCGATATTTCCTTTTTCTGGTATGCGTCCAGAAACTCTTCATAAGTCCCAAAGGTTTTAATGGTGTTTATCTGATGTTTGGTAAGAAACTGGTACATTTCATATTTGTCAAAGCATCTGCGCGCCGTTTCCTCGTATGGGGCCAGCACAATAACCCCCAGCTCTTCAAAGGCCTCCCTGTTCTGTGCAAGAAGCATGATTTCCGGATCAATTAAGGTAGTCACTGCGTCGATTTTCTCTTTTTTACAAATGGAAAGAATTATAGAAATATAATCCGGGTCGTGAATCAGGGGAACCTGATACGCCCTGTCCGCAAAAGCCATGGCAGGGGCCACTTCACTGTGATCCGTTACCACAATTTTAAGTTCATCCCCCATAGACTTTCGGAAATCTTTTAACAATTCACATCTTCTTCCCACACTGCAAAATAATATATTCATGCTGACCTCCCACTCCTTTAACTACTTTGAGCTCATCTCTTTGGGCGTACCTGTAAACGCCTCCATTGTTGCATCCGTCCCACTGCTGATGCCTTCCCTTTTAAACACTGCTTTTACCGTACCCAGAAAAATTTTCATATCCAGCCAAAAGGAAAGGTTGTTGACATATTCTACATCATACTCAAACTTTTTCTCCCATGTAATGGCATTGCGTCCATTTATCTGGGCTAATCCTGTAAGCCCCGGTTTCACATCATGCCTGTGCTTTTGGAATTCATTGTAAAGAGGAAGATATTTAATTAAAAGGGGTCTTGGACCCACAATACTCATTTCCCCTTTCAGGATATTGAAAAGCTCCGGCAGTTCGTCCAAACTGGTGCTGCGAAGCTTTTTCCCAAAAGCAGGCAGCCGTTTTTCATCCGGAAGCAGGTTTCCGTTTTCATCCCGTTCATCTGTCATGGACCGGAACTTATACAGTTTAAAAATTTTTTCATTCCTGCCTGGCCTGTCCTGGGTAAAAAAAACAGGGCTGCCAAGCTTTTTCCTAATCAAAATTATGAGCGCAAGATAAACCGGAGAAAGGCAAATGATTCCACACAGGGAAATAAGAATGTCCAATAATCTTTTAATATATTTTCTGTACATATTTCTCTCCTTCCGGCAGGCTGCTGGGAAACGTTCATAGAAGCCCTTTTACATGCGCCCAAAACATTTCCGTACAATACGTATAATCAGTTCCATATCTTCCGCTGTGTTTTTGATATCGCTGGGCAGACATAACCCTCTATCAAACACTTCCTGGGCCACGCTGGGTAAATCCCCTTCCCTGGCCTTGCTTCCATTTACCGTAATAAAATCACAGTCCGCAAACACCGGCTGCAAGTGCATGGGCTTCCATACAGGACGGGTTTCAATGTTATATTCTGCCAGCGCATCCATCACCATATCCGGCGTAATGTGGCAGGATTTGTCTATTTTCATGCCGGTCAGCCAGCAGTTGGCATCCCCCTCTTTATTTAACGGATTTAAAGCAGCCTCCGCAATATCTGCAAAAGCCTCCTTGTACTGTCTGTAAATTTCTTTTTTGCGTGCTTTATGTTCCTCCAAATGTAAAAGCTGCCCTCTGCCAATTCCAGCCGTAATATTGCTCATCCGGTAATTATACCCAATCTGAGAGTGCTGGTAATGTCTGGCAGGGTCCCTTGCCTGTGTTGCCAGAAAAGTGGCTTTTTTCGTAATTTCTTCCTCCCATGCCACAAGCATTCCGCCGCCGGAAGTCGTGATGATCTTGTTTCCGTTAAATGAATAAATCCCAATCTTTCCAAAGGTTCCTGTGTACTGCCCTTTATAAGTACTTCCCAAAGACTCGGCCGCGTCCTCAATCAAAGGGACCTGATGGGCAGCGCAGATTTCCATAATTTCATCCAGCTTTGCAGGAGTTCCATATAAATGCACCACAATTACCGCCTTGGGATTGGGATATTTTTCAAATGCCTTTTCAAGGGCTATCGGGTCCATATTCCAGGTATCCATCTCTGAGTCAATGAACACCGGAACTGCCTTTTCATACACTATGGGATTACAGGTGGCGCTGAATGTAAGGGTGGGGGCAAATACAATATCCCCCTGCCCTACGCCCAGAATCTTAAGGGCAAGATGAATTGCCGCCGTTCCTGCGCTTAATGCAGAAGCATATGGTATTTTCACATAATCCGCCATTTCCTTTTCAAAGGCATTCACATTGGGGCCAAGAGGCGCCACCCAGTTTGTATCAAACGCCTCCTTAATAAATGCCTGCTCTTCCCCGTGCATGGTTGGGGAAGATAAATAAATTCTTTTACCTTCCATACTTAAAACTCCTCTCACGCCTTATTCCCGTATTTTCTTATAATGATAGGTGGGCACAATCTCCTGTATCATTGGTCTGATATCAATGTTTTCGCTTTGTGATGCGTCTTTTAATTTCTTCAGCTGCACAAAAAATTTCATTTCATCTATTTCTATAGGCTTTCCTATATGAATCAGTTTGTTTGCCGTTTCCGTCATCCCCTCTTCCTCCATCAAAAGCTCTTCATAAAGCTTTTCACCGGGGCGCAGACCGGTAAATTCAATTTTAATGTCCTCGTCCACCCGATAACCGGAAAGCCGGATCAGGTTTTTGGCAAGATCCAGAATTTTTACAGGCTTTCCCATATCCAGTACAAATATTTCCCCGCCTTTTGCATAAGCCCCTGCCTGCAGCACCAGAGAAACCGCCTCCGGGATAGTCATAAAATACCGGATAATATCAGGATGGGTAACGGTTACCGGCCCTCCTGCCAGAATCTGTTTTTTAAATAAAGGAATCACACTGCCATTACTTCCCAGCACATTCCCAAAACGTACTGCCACAAATTCCGTGTCATAATGCTTATTGAATGTCTGGATAATCATTTCACATATCCGTTTGCTCGCCCCCATAATATTTGTGGGATTTACCGCTTTGTCTGTGGAAATCATTACAAACCGCTTCACACCGTTCATCGCCGCTGCCTGGGCGGTTTTCCAGGTTCCAAACACATTATTTTTAATCGCCTCATTGGGGCTGTCCTCCATTAAAGGCACATGCTTATGGGCAGCAGCATGATAAACAATATCCGGCTTATAATGTTCAAAAATCCAGTTCATACGGTTGGTATTTCGCACAGAAGCAATCAACACCAAAAGGGAAAGCTCCGGGAACTTTGCCTGCAGCTCCTGCTGTACATCATAAGCATTGTTTTCATAAATGTCTACAATAATCAGCATCCGGGGCTTATGGGAGGCAATCTGACGGCAAAGCTCGCTTCCAATGGAACCGCCGCCGCCTGTAACCATTACCTTCTGCCCCTTTACATAGCCTAATATAGAGTCCAAATCCACCTCAATAGGGTCCCTGCCAAGTAAGTCCTCCACTTCCACATCCCGCAGTTTGCTGACGCTGACTTCGCCATTAACCAGCTGATACATGCCTGGCAGAGAACGAAGCTTACAGCTTGTCTCCTTACAGATATCCAAAATTGCAGACATTTCAACCCTTGTGATGGAAGGCATGGCCACAATGATTTCATCAATATCATAAATATCGGCACATTCAATGATTCTCTCCCGGCCACCGGCCACCTTGATTCCCTGAATAAACTTTCCCCACTTGCCAGGGTCGTCATCAATAATACACCGGATAACCATAGTGGAAAAATTACTGTTTACAATCTCTTTGATAATCAGATTGGCCGCTTCTCCCGCTCCAATCACCATAACAGAAATACTGTTATTTTTGTTTTGCTGCTTATGTTTTAAGCTTCTGAAAAAGCGGTAAGAAAACCGGCTTACAAAAATAAAACTAATCAGCATAAACACATACAGAAAATAATAGCTGACCGGTACCGCCTGCTGTCCGGTTTCTTTAAAAAACTGCAGCCCCACGCTGTAACAGACCGCCGAGATCACACTTGACATTACCAGATTTTGCAGCTCCGTTTCCCCTGCAAAGGCCCAAAGGCTGTGATACATTTTAAACAGATAAAGCACAAATAAGGTAATTACAATATTTAAAGCCAGAAACCTGCTGATGGGAGTTATAAAATACTCCGGTATCTCTGATATGTCAAAGTTGTAACGCATAAGCAATGCCAGATAACTTGCTCCCACCACGCTGATTATATCATAAATAATCAGACAGGTTCTCCGGTACAGCAGTTTTACATTAAAGGGTTTTCTCACTTTTTTTATTTTTTCACTCATAGCCTAACCTTCATTCGCAAATACAAGCGGCGTAATTACCAGCATCAGCAGAAATCCAAAAGGGTTGCTTACATGAAAAACCCACTCAACCATGCCTGCCACTGCCATTGCCGCACATGTCACCACAGGCAGCGCCGCATAAGTTATTTTATCCCTTTTCTTATTATAATACATATAAGCAGCCGCAAAAGTGGCAATTCCTGTGAGAACAAACACAATTCCTGTGGGAATGCCATGATCATATGCCAGCTGGAGATAAATATTATGGGCATGGGTTGCTCTCTCCCCATCCTGAAGAATCGCCCCCATTTCCTCATGACCGGTCATATTAAGCTGTTCAATATAAGACTTGAAAATATCCAGACGGCCATTGCTGAAGTCGTTCTCCTTTACAGCCTCAGCAGGCACACCCTCCGGCACATAATCCGCCGAGGCAACCAAAAGCCCGTCTTCCGTAACTGCCGGATTTGCTTCTCCTTCCAGGCTCCAGTCCGCTTTTGCCGAATCTTTTATTTCAATCCCATTTATATGGGTTCTTTCATACTCTGCAATTTCTCCATAAACATCAAAGGTTCCCTCCGGTATCCCCAAGATCTTTTCACCAAACACATCTATAAAACGTCCAACCCTCATAAAGTTAGGGGAATCCAGCTTTCTTCCCCTCATTACATCGTCCGGGCAATACAGGGAATATTCAATTTCATACAAAAAAGGATCGCTGATAAGCGCAGGAAGATTTCTCTGCAGACTAAATGTTACAGGCAGACAGATTAAAACCGCCGCACTGAGCGTTCCAAAACTTCTTCCCGCATTCTGCATCCTTCGCCCTTTTCTTCCAGCCGACATAAGGACCAGAGAAAATGCCAGCGTAATTCCCACTGCAAAATAGGCAGTTCTTGACATGGTAAATATCATATAAGAGGACACCACTCCAAAAAGAACCAGTTCCTTCCAACAGTCCTTCAGCTTACGCCCTTTTGCCAGTTTACTGAGAACAATCACCATAGCCACGCACTCCACCATAGTAAGATAAGCTGCGGTAATAGTTACTGTGTGGAAAATATGGGTGTATCTTGCATTCCTGTAAGACACATAAAGCCGATGCAGCAACGCATACCCGGTAGATGCGGCAAACTGGAAAACCACGCCCCTTGCAATATTTACCAGTATCCTTTCTTTATGATCCCACATGCCATAATTTAAGTAAAACAGGCCAAAGGCTGTCACCATTGCCACGCCCCACCATCTTCCATTTCTGAAAATAATAATCAGGGCAAAGAACAAAGCCAAAATGCCTGCATACCACCAGCAGGGCCTTGCCAGCTTTTTCCTGCATAAGGCAATCCCTGTACGAATAACCACCAGTCCAAGTAAAACGGCTGTCACCACAGTAAGCTTAAGCGCTTCCACCGCCAAATCCTCCATCCCTTCTGTCAGATGGGAGCGATAATAGTAGACGCCATAAGCCCCTGCTCCAATCAGGTAAACCAGATTGTAAATATTAACAATTTCTTTCCACTTAAACATTGCAATAATGGCAATGGCAAACCAGATCATTTCTTTGCGTTCCGCCACAGCATGGTGTACGTCATACAGTCCGCTTACATATTCGCAGCATCCATAAATAGCGCCGGCAATAGCCACCGACTGGATCAAATCCCCTATATGGCTTTTCAGGTAATCCATCGTTATCACCGGGCGTTGCCCTTTCCTGCTGTGGTTAATTCCATAAAATAAAATCCCGGCAAGCAAAAGAGTGCTCACAAAATAAACGGTATTATCCAAAAGATATTTGCCGCATACCCCCAGAAGAACAGCCCCCAGACACACAATCGTCCCTGCCCCTACCAGAGGATTCATCACCGTCTTAAACACCTTTTCCACCCTTACCTGCTTATCATTCCTGTTTTTGAATAAGAAATACACAGCCCCTTCCAGAAGCGCCGCTATGACGATAATCGCAAGCCCATAAAGGAGCGATCTTGATTTTCTAAGGGGAATGCTGTAATTATAGTCAGCCACAAGGCTTCTGCTGTCCAAAGAAGAATCCGCATAATACAGGGTTCCCATATAAGGCATGTCAGAAATATACTCACAGCCTGCAAAAATTTCCGAATCATCTCCCTGCAGAATCACATAGTACACTTTGTCCACTTCCGCGTCAATATCAACAACAGCTTCCTGAAACCCCGGCACATTGTCATAATCAATCAAAACCCTCTCTTCACATACCGGCTGCCATTTATCATCCAGTATCCGCAGAAAAAAGCTTTCCCCCACGCACCCTTCCCCCAGGTAAACGCTGATGGTATCTATATGGCCAAACTGGACGGCAATGGTCTGAAGCACTGTTCTTTCCCCGTCAATTACTTCTGTCATCATTCCCGTCTGGGGCGGAACGGATATAACCGCCCTCTCACGCCATAATCCCAGCGGCCAGATGGATATCAGAAGGCAAAATGCCACCATTGCTATCACTGACTGTATTGCTTTGCTTACAGAAATTTTCTTTCTCATCCTTATCCCCCGCATACCGTGCGCTGTGCTTGCGGTACTGTACCCCTTACCAAATATTTCCAAAAATAGTCATTTTATGCACTGGTAGTATATCACAAATGCCATTATTTATCAAATTTTTCATCTTTACCCTTAATATCGCTCCTCACTCCTGCATCATGTTCTCACGGAATAGTAACCTATGCTGGCGATACTGTGTCAATGGCAATTCCTTTGAATACTTCCCACAAAAGAAGGGGAAGCAGGGCCCACAAAAATACCACATACCGGACCAGATAGGTCGGCCCCAGAATTACGGTTAGCCAGCAAAGCGCCGGCAGCAAAAAGGGCATTACGCTCCTTCTCCTGCCCTGATAGCACAAAAAGCCCAGCAAAAAAGCTGTCACCCAGAACAAAAAGCCTGGGGAAAACAACATGGACACCACCGGAATTTTCTGCTGGAAAACCTCCAGAGACATTTTCCGGTACAGCTCATTCAGCCAGGGAATCCTGCTCTCCCGTACCCCCGGCTCCTCCACTTCATAACCAAAATAGGAGCTGTCCCCATAGGTAAAGGTAAAAACCGAGTTTCCCCGGTATACGTCAATTACTGTGTCCGGGTACCAGAAGCCATATGAAGTCATAAACCAGGCGTTTAAATATGTGAATGGATGCCTGCCTCCCCATTTTGCCCAAAGTTTAAAAAAACCGGCCTTATCTTCCTCAAAAGCCTCATTGTTAAACTGAATTTTGACACCGTCCGACACCTTTGGCGTATATTTTAAGAGCGCCCCCTCAGGCAGATACCTTTGAACCAACATTCTTTCTTCCTGTGGCAGTTTTTCCTTTTCATCCTTATAAACCCTTGCCATCTGTGAAATAGGAACTGTCAGAATTTCCTGGTTTTCTGAAGAATCTGCATGAAAAATTTCCGCAAGGGCAGCGCTTGCCAGCAAATACAGCGCCGTTACTCCTGCAAAATACAATACAGGTTTTACCGGAAAACTGATACTTCTCCCTGATCCCTTATCCTTTGCTCCATTTAAGATTTCCTCTCCGCCTTCTGTGTTTTTAAACCGACAAAAAGAAATCATGCTGACAAGGCCAAAAACAAGAAACCCATAAAAACCATTGTGCCGAAGCAACATCATCATAAGTGAAGCTGCCGTTAGCAGAAAAACACTGCACTTCTTTCTGAAGAAAACCCCGTAATCTTCCCAAAGCTCCTGCAAAAGCACTACCATGATAAGCAGCATTCCTGTAAAAAGCCCATCCTTGGCGCTGCATAAAGAAAACATCACCAACACCGGGCAAAGACCAAAGTACAAAGTAAGCAAAGTCCGGCCTGCCTTTCCCATTCCCCTGCACCTTAGTTTTTCCACACACCAGGCAAAAATAAGCGACATCACTGCCATTTGCAGCAGCGTATAGCAGGCAATTCCAATATTGTAAGAGCCGGTCAGCTTAAAGAAAAGATGCACAATTCCCCCCAGCAAAAGCACATGCAGGAGGGGATGGTGGGTGGAAAAATTTCTCGTTAAAACCTGCAGATATTCATCCTGTGCATCATACACAAAAAATCCGGGGTAAACTGCCAAAAATACAGGAAAATAGCAGAAAAAAATAACTCCTGCCCGTTTAAGTGCGCTGCCCCAAAACATCCTGTTACTGCAAATTTCATCCGCATCTTTACAACAGCCGCCCTTACCGGCTGTGCATTTCTCTTCATTTCTCTTCCCTGCTTCCCCCATTCTGTCCCAAAGGAATCGTATCAGCAAAGCAAAATTCACGGAAAGCGCAAGTATGCCAAGCCACATTTCTTTATCCTGAAAAGAAATGCTTTCCTTCCCATCCAGCTGTGCGCCAAAAACCATACAGACCGAAAACAGAAAGCCAAAGCCTCCCGGCAAAACCCACCGGACTGCCCTGCCCTCAAATCCTCTTTTCCAAATCTCATTTATTCCCCAAAACAGAAAAACAAACAAAAAAACAGAGACAATACTGTTAGTATATCCAATCCAAGGTTCTTCTATTGAAAGCATCCTTGGGAACGCCCAGACACCGCCAAAAGAAATCACCGCCGCCAAAATTTTTTCTTTAATCACCGCCATCTTCTTCATGAACGTCATTTCCTGTAATTTCCCGTATTACATACTGGGGCGAGTTGTTCATGGAAATATACATTCTTCCCATATATTCCCCTACAAGCCCCATCATCAGCATCAGCATTCCGCCCATAAATACCAGCACTGCCATCAGCGCGCTAAAGCCTGTAACCAGACCAGGCGGATTAAAAAATATTTTTTTGATAATGGTATAAATCCCGTACAAAAACCCCACCGCCGCGCAGCCTGCCCCTGCCACCGTTGCAATTCTTAAGGGCTTTACGCTAAAGGCCGTAAATCCGTTAAACCATAAAGCCAAAAGCTTCCCCAGGGTATAACCGGATGTCCCTGCCTGTCTGTCCCTGTGCGTTACCTCTACATTAATAATATTTTTAGTACTTCTCAGCACCAGCCCTATCACATAGGGATACGCATACTCATACCGGATCATTTCCTCCACCACAAACCTTCTTGCGGCAAAATAGCTGGAAATATATAAATCCTTTGGCTTACCCAGCATAATACGGGTCATCACCTCGTTCACATGGCTTCCCCAGTTGCGGAATCCTGAGTGGTGCTTCTCCCCATACTTTGCATACACCACATCCGCCCCCTGCAAAATCCCGGCAATCAGCTTGTCCGCCTCATCTGCCGGCGTCTGCCCGTCATCATCCAGGCAAATAACAATATCCCCCTTTACATGGCGGAACCCTGCCATAAGCGCACTGTGCTGCCCAAAATTCTTTGCCAGATTTATACCTGTAATATTATCATATTCCCTGCACAGCTGCTTTATAGTCTCAAAAGTTCCATCCGGGGAGCAATCGTTTACCAGCACCACTTCATAGGCATAGTTTTCCATTTTTCCCATCCTCTCCCGGATTTCCTCTATTACACCGGGAAGAGTCGCCTGGGAACGGTAACAGGGAATTACAAAACTAATTAATGTTTTCAATTAAAGTTGTCCTCTCTTTCTATACAAAGCCTCATCCAAAAATGCGTTACAGAACGCGTCCGGCTTTGACGGCTCTTTTTTACTTCTCTATTACTGCCATATAGACAACATCCTTAAAGACGCCCTCTAAAAACACTTCGTCCTTTAAATAGGCTTCTTCCACAAATCCCGCTTTCTCGTAGCTTCTCCTTGCCTGCCCATTTTCCGCAAGGACACGCAGCATCAATTTATGAAGCCCTGCCTTATGGAACGCATAATTTATCATCAGCTTTGCTGCCTGGGTGCCATACCCATGTCCCATCGCTTCCTTCTCTCCGATAAAAATTCCATACTCTGCCTTCCGGTGGGTTCTGTCAATATCCCTCAGATAAACGCTTCCCACCGGCTTATCATCCAATTTTCTGCAAATAATAAACTGAACCGCTTTTCCTGTCTCTATCATGGTTTTCGTCCAGTTTTCATGGCCCTGTCTGGTAAAAGGCTTCTGATAAATAAAATTCCGGCGCACAAAATCTGTATTGCGCCATCTGATAATATTGTCTGTATCTTCCTCCGTCATCAGACGCAGATAAATGTCCTGCCCTTCCATAGAAGAAACTGTTTCTTTTCCTGTTCTCATTCTTATTCCTTTACATATCGCTAGCTATGTTTGCGGTACTGCCGCCTCCACTCTATAAACCTCAAAAACTTCTGCCACCGTATCTGTCAGTGTCACTTTCACAGGAGTTCCATGCCCTTTATAATAATCCCAAAGCCACTGCATATCCTCATCCTTCTGCCGGACAAAATAAACATTCTCCATCTCCCGGAGAGCCTGTTCCATATCTCCCAAACCAAACCGCGCAAACTTTTTTCTCTGTAGAGGGCTTTTGCAGGCCCATCCTCCCATTATGTCGTAATTGTCCACAGAATTGTCCACATTTTTGAACATTTTTTCTGAATAAGGAACAGAGTCATAGGACACCGAGGAATATACATCAATCAGATAAAAATTATTTTTGTTTTCTTCGTTTCCAAAATAACCGTACAATTCCTGAAAACGGCTATTCACCGCTTCCCGCTCTGCCTGTTTTTCCGATACCCTCTGCACATTTTCCGGCAAAATAAGAAGCGCGATCGCACCAAATCCCACAAGGGCAGCTGATGCCAAAATCCGTCTGCTTTTCAGACGGCAAATCTTCTGCCAGTGGGCAAATAGCATTGCTCCAAGAACACATAATTCCATTAAATACAGCGAATGGGTAATCCGTTCCGGCGCACGATCCCGCATCAGGATAAACATCCACAAAAGGGTCCGCACCACAAAAAGCAGCCCAAGCTTCCAGCTGATCCCCAGCACGTTTTTCAGATATGTCCCTTTCCCCCTTTCCTGTATCTTTTCCTCTGTATATTTCCCTGGAATCCCAGTGGCAAATGCCAAAAGGTACCCAAACATCACCCCATAATTCCAGGGATAGTCACTGCCTGCCACCCCTTTGCCATGGGTGAAACGGTATACATAATCCCGCAGTTTTACAGACAGCTTATTCCAAAAAGAAATTTCCGCGCTTTTAACCTTCCCGGCATATTCCGCAATTGTGCCAATCATAACCTGGTCAATCTCTTCATCCATGCCAAAATTGTAATTATCCAACAGAATTTTCTCACTTTCCGTAAGACCAATTTTCTCATAGAACTCTTTGTGCTCTTCATAGGATGGGGGCTGCTGGAAATCATAAAGCTCCGTCCTGTTATTAAAAAAATCTGTAAAAGTACGCCATTCTTCAGAACCATAAGCAATCTGATGGGTAATTTGTCCAAGCAAAATTCCAATTAAAATCAATCCAATTACTGTAAGATACTTTCTCCGGTTTTCTTTGGTAAAAATATGCTCCTCACTTCCCCATTTTGCAACTCCCGCCACACAAATCATGGGAAGAACCAAAAGCAGCATTTCCGAACGAATCAGATACGCTATGGACACAAGCAAAACCGCCGGAATATTTTTCTTAATAAACATCCTCCCATTCAGTTCAATATCTGTGGTATAAAAAAGGAAAGCCGCCGTTCCTGCCAGAAGGGTGCAGGTTACTGTATATTGGGCAAAAATCAGATGTTCCAAAAAAAGTCCACCCCAAAAAAGCCCTTCTGTCATTGCCAGACTAATCTTTCCCCCTATACTTTTGGCAAAAGTAAGACTTCTTGACAAAATCAGAAAAAAGCAGCCAAAATGACAAAAACACAAAAACAGCCCATACCAGGGAAGTCCTCTGACTGCTTTATAAAACAGACTGATAAATTCACTCACAAGATAGAGCATTTGAATATTATGCCCTTCCGGGGTCCCTGTGTACACCCCCGCCAGAATATCTTTCATCAGTACATCATCATTCAGGTCATAAAAATAATCGAATCGGACCGCCGCGAAAACTGCCAGAAGCGCCACAGCTGCCCCGGCAATTATCCGGTTTTCATTCTTTTTTATCCAAGTGTTAAGCTCCATAAAATTCCTTTACTTTTCCTGCAATATATGCCGCTTCCTCTTCCTTAAGCTGATAAAACATAGGAAGACGCAGCAGTCTTTCACTTTCCCTTGTGGTATATTTATCCTCTCCATAAAAGCGTCCGAACTTAAGGCCGGCAGGCGCTGAATGCAGCGGAACATAATGGAATACCGCCATAATACCATTTTCCTTTAAGAAATCAACCAGCCTGGTGCGTTCTTCCAGATTTTTTGTCTTAATATAGAACATATGTCCATTGTGCACACATCCCTTTGGCACAACAGGAAGCTCTATGACTCCTCTTTCTTTCAAAGGCAAAAGCAGTTCATAATACTGATTCCACCTGTCAAGTCGTGCCTTGTTTATTTCATCTGCCTGCTCAAACTGTGTATAGAGATAGGCCGCATTCATATCGCTGGGCAGATAAGAAGAGCCAAAATTCATCCAGCGGTACTTGTCCACCTGCCCACGGAAATATTTGCTTCTGTCTGTTCCTTTTTCCCGCAATATCTCCGCTTCCTCAATATATTTGGGGTCACGGATTAAAAGAGCGCCCCCTTCCCCCATGCTGAAATTCTTGGTTTCATGAAAGCTGTAGCATCCAAAGTCCCCGATTGTACCAAGTGGCTTTCCCTTATAAGTACACATAATCGCCTGGGCAGCATCCTCCACTACCATCAGATGATGCCGTCTTGCTATATCCATAATTACATCCATCTCACAGCCAATTCCCGCATAATGAACCAGAAAAATCGCCTTTGTTTTCTCTGTAATGGCACCTTCTATCAGATTTTCGTCAATATTCATGGTGTCCGGGCGAATATCCACAAACACGGCTTTCGCTCCCCGGAGCACAAAGGCATCCGCTGTAGAGACAAATGTATAAGACGGAAGGATAACTTCATCCCCCTCCTTTAAATTGCAAAGAAGCGCCGCCATCTCAAGCGCATGGGTACAGGATGTAGTAAGAAGACACTTGGATGTTCCAGTAGCTTCTTCCAGATAACTGCTGCACTTCTTTGTAAACTCACCATCCCCGCAAATGTGCATGTTTTCCACTGCTTTCTTCATGTTCTCCATTTCCCTGCCTGTAAAAGGCGGAACATTAAACCTTATCATTTCCTAAATCCTCCTATTCCAGTTCCGCAATTGCTGTTTTTATCTTTTATTATTCGTATATTGCATACGCTTCATTTACAAATACCTGCTCGTATGCGTTTTCCTTCATAAACTCCCAAATTGCTTCCAGCTTTTCATCCTCCTTACAAGCTGCTATATCTACCCCCCACCAGGCCATTGCCTCTTCGCTGCCTGAAAGATAGGCTGCCAGAGACGGTGTTAAAATCACCAGCGGCAGCTCATCTTCTTTTCCTTTTAAAGAAGCTGACAGCTTATTCAGATCCTCCCTAAGCCGTGCCAAAGGATTGGAGTTTAAATCCGCCCATGTGGTATAAACAGCCGGCGGTTTGTCAAGGTAATAGGCCAGGCCCGGAATATTTCCATAAAGAATCAGCTCCTTTTTCTCATATTCCTCCTTGTGCTCCGTCATAAAATAAGAAATTTCGTCCAACGTCTCGGCATTCATCTCATTGGTATACATCCCCTCAAGCACCGGATTGGCAGATACCTTATACTCTCTTTTTTCCCCGGTTTCCCCGTCCAGAAAAACATACTGGCAGCCAATCCCAAAAGCCTGTATAAAAAAGGCTGCCATTACCCCAAAGGACATTGCCTTTACCGGAAACAAAGGCACCTTTCCAGTCGTATCCAGAAAAGTCCTTCCCCACCTTACAAAACGGTAAACCATCCAGAATACAACCGGTACAATAAAAAACAAATTGTTTAACACTGGCCAGATATGATTGTTACTGCCAAGAGGGGTAATCAAAATTACAAGCAGCGCTATGCAGCCTATCAGCCGCCATTCATCATCCACCATCCTGGTAAAAAGCATCCATATCATTATCATTGCCGCCAGAAGCAAAAATACTGCTCCCCACTGCAAAGCTGCCTCTTTCTGATAGTACTTGAAATTGTACATTCCCCACCTGCCAAGCACCCAGAATAATATAGGAATGCAGATGCAGTAAATCGCTTTTCTAATCCCCAAAAAGCGCTCCTGCCTGATAACAAGAAACGGGATTCCCGGCAGAATACATAAAATCATGTAAAGCATCCACTGAAAACCATGAAAATAGGCGTCCACAATCGCCAGGAGCATTTCCCCCAGCGTATAATCAGAAGCAGTTTTGGAAATTCCCATCACTCCCGTTAACATACTTCCAAGAGTGTCTGCCCCATAAACTGCCAGAACTACCCCCAACACACCAAAAAAAGAAACCCCATATCCGGCAACACACAGCCCGGTTTCTTCTGCAATCTTTTTTACAGGCTTTTCTTTCAGCCCTCCATAATACCACACTGCCACAATCAGCCCTGCCTCCAGAATATTCCCCGGAAAACGCACCAGCCCATTTAACCCCAAAAGGACGCCTGACCAGACCAGACAGACACGCCTGCCCCCTGCAAGTCCCCTGAAAAGCAATATGGCGCCTGAAAGGAACAGCAGATACGTAAGATAATTGTACAAAATCACTGTAGGACACCAACAAAAGCTTATTGCCGCTATTTCTCCTAAAAATGCTATCCATGCCGGCATTTTCGTTTTAAAAAAGCGGTATCCCAAAAGCCCCATGCAGCTTACTATCAGGGAACTGTAAATCTTCATTCCAAACATGGTGTCCCCCATAGGCAGCCTGGTAAGCAAATGTCCCGTTACATTGGATAAAAAAGTAAGAAATGTCCATACGCCGTCCATCTGGCCAAAAAAGCGGTAATTTCCCAGACTGTACCCCGTATCACTTAAATCAATCCCCTGCCTTGCCTTAAGCAATGGAAAAAACAGCAAAAATAGCGGAAATATCACATTCTGCATAAATTTCCGCAATCGCTGCAGTTCCTCCCTTTGCTCTGTCCCTATCTGCATTTTTCCCATCAGTCCCACTTTTCTGCCATCCATCCGCAACACCTCATTTCCCAGCCGGACTTTTTGCAAAAGCTCCGTCCATTTCCTTCAGCTTTTTATAAAACCAGGTTTTCCGGGACATTGCCCCGAATAGCCTGAACAGTTTGCTTCTCAGCCAGTCTATGACAACACCTGCCATAAAAAGAATTATCATGCTGCATACCAGCTCCCACAGGAAAAAAATCATTCCCTTTTCTTTTCCCGGATTGATTATCGTTCGTATCCACTCATACCACCGATCCCGTAAATCCACATGTTCATGCAGAAGATACACTCCAAAGCTTAACGCCCCCACCTTCCGTATTACTCCCGCCATCCAGCCTTCCTTAATTTTCAGCCTGGAAAAACCGTAAAACAACCCCAATGCCCCTGTCAGGGAAAAAATAAAATTATAATGAAAGGGAACTGTAAAGTAATACTGGAGGCTCTCCCGTCCGGCTGCAAGAAAGTACATCCCTATATGAATGCCAAAACCAGCTGCCACGCTCCCCAGATAAAGAAGCCATCCTCTTTTTTCCAAAAATTCTGACCCATACATTCCCAGATAAGCGGCTAACAGATACACACAAATAAACCAGGGCAGATCATAGCCATATCTGTCAGTCACAAACCCCACCGGATTTACGCTTTTTATTCCGCAGAACAAAATAAACAAGCCCCCCAGCATAATCTGCATCTGCTTCCTGGTCATGCTCCTTACTCCGGCCTCCAGCACCGGCGTCAGCAGATAAAGCATAAAATATGAGGTTGCAAACCAGTAATGTTCCGTCTCTATAGGAAAAACATACTTTATCACTCCATAAATTCCAAGCTCCGATGCCTGGGTAGACAGCCCGGCCAGCTGCAGCGCCAGAGGAATCAAAAGCGCATAAAACCATATCTGACAAAGGAATTTCACCGCCCGGCTGGGTTTAAAGGAGCTTTTTATGCCAAAGTATCCGCTAATAAGGACATAGACATTTACCGCCGCAATACAACAAAACTCCAGCGCCGTTCCCACAATCCGCACACCATCCAGAGGAACCCCCAGCGCAATCAGGCTGTCAGAACGGGACAAAAAATGCAAAGTCACCACCATTATCATTGCAAGGCTTCTTAATAATTCATAATTTGCCATTCGTTTTTTCCCAGCCATTATTTCCTCCCTTTATTTATTACAGCTAAGTAATTGCGAAACTCGTAAACTTGCTGAGTATTCTGACAATCTATTCTGTGAAAAGCCTTATGCACCATGGAATCAAGACCATAGAAGGCAGGAGGTACGCTACCCGACTGTCTTCTGTCCTGCTGGGCTTGATGGAATGCCCGGTGCAACAGGCGTCTGTTATCTCTCCCTGCGGGCCTTGCCGTTTTCTACCCGGTACACCATATCGCATTTTTCTATTGTCTGAAGACGGTGGGCAATAATAATCAACGTTTTTCTGCCATGAAGCCTGTTTATGGAATCCATAATCGCCGCCTCTGTTTCATTGTCAAGAGCGGAAGTAGCCTCGTCCAGCACCAAAACCTCCGGATCCTCAAACAAAGCCCTTGCAATACCGATCCGCTGCCTCTGTCCGCCGGAAATACGTATTCCCCGCTCTCCAATACTGGTATCAAGTCCCTCCGGCAGCCCCCTTACAAACCCGTCCAGCTGGGCTTCCTTTAAGGCGCGCCACACCTTTTCATCATCTATCTCTTCGTCCCCATAACCAAAAGCCACATTTTTCCTTATTGTGGAATCGATCATAAAAATTGTCTGTGGAATATATCCAATATTTTTCAGCCAGGAATGATAATGCTCCCGCACCTCTGTGCCATCTGCCAGAATCTGCCCGCTCTGCAGACTTAAAAGCCCAAGCATTATATCCACAACCGTAGTCTTTCCGGCGCCGGAAGTCCCCACAATTCCAACTGACCGTCCCACCGGAATCTCCATATTGGCATGGTCAAAAATAAGAACTTCTGAATTGGGATACTTATAAACAATATCCTTAAGTTCTATTTTGTCCTTAATTTCCAGTTTTTCAACTTCTCCTTCCTCCTGGTAAGCTTTTGCATCATAATTAATATTTTCATCCCGGATTTCCTCCTGCAGATTATCACTTACCCCCATAAAAAAGGGTTCAAAATAGGAAATGGAGGTCAAATGATTATTTATCCTGTTGGCGCAGGGTATCAGCCGTACGGCAGCCACCCCAAGAGCCACCACCTGGGGCATAATATCCGTCACAGCAGCGCCTTTAAGGATCTGAATCATCATATAAAAAATCATCCCCGCTATGGCAAGGGTTTCTATCAGCAGCCGGGGCGTGGCGTTATACAGATTATACCTCTGTACCGCACTTACATAGCCTGCCCCGCATTTGGCATATTCATTAATGAAATAGCTTTCCCTGCCTGCAATCTTAATCTCCTTAATCCCCATAACAGACTGATCTATCCATTTATAAAGGCCGCTGTAATAATCCTGATTTTCTTCTCCCGCCTTTTTCATTATGGGTTTCAAAATGCCCTTGATGATTGCAAGCGCCGCCACCAGAAGAATTGTCACCGTAACTGTCATCCAAATGTCGGTTACAAAGCTGATTGCCACCAGGCATACAAACACAATTCCCTCACTAAAAAGCTGTAGTAGCGCTAAAATCAGCCCATACATATTATTCACATCGGATGTGATGCTTCTTTGGATTACAGAAGTGTCCGCATTTAAATAGTACTCGTAAGGCCGCTTCATAAAATTAATCATCATTCTTCTTGATGTGGCAAACTGATTGGTATAAACGAACCGCAGCTGTGCCTTTTGCTGAAAAAAAAGAAAAATATTTTTCAGCGCAAAAACCCCTACAAGTGAAAGCATGATAAACACCGTAAGTTTGCCGATATCGTCATAGGCTATATGAAAAATATCACAGATTGCCTGCAAATATTTATTTTTTTCCACCGCATGTTCATCCATAATCACATTCATTACGGGAACTATCATGGAAACCCCCAAGGTTTCCAGCACAGCCCCTATCAGCATCAGCACAACAAGCAGTGCCATGACTTTTTTTTGCCGCCGGTCAAGCAGCACCATCAGTTTTTTTATTATTTTTCTCATCACGCATCTTCCGGTCTGTTAATTATCTGTTAAAAATTTCCCTATATTTTACCACACCTGCAGCGGCAAAGCAAACCTATGCTGACTCCTTTGCCAAAATCAATGTAACAGTTCGTTACTATTCACGGGTCAGGAATGCGCACTTGTTGCGCATTCCGTGAGAACATGATGCAGGAGTGAAGGGCGATTTTTGCGAAGCAAAACTTGGAATATCGCTCCGAATTGTTACTTTGAGCGGCTCCCAGGCCGTGAATAGTAACAACAGTTCCGCCTTCGGCTTCACTGTTACAAATCAATTTCCCATTTATTGTTTCAATATAACCTCATCCACCGGCAGTTCCTGCCACGTGGCATAAAATGTCATATCCTCATAAACAGGTTTAAATCTGTCAAAGGGAACCCCTTCTTCATTCACCCACCCCATAAAAAGAGAACTGTATCTGGATGGCGTCGGCTCGCCTCCCGGCGTCTCCCCCTCTTTTACACAGTCAATCTGCCAGGTTTCATCATCCACCACAAACGCTACATTATAATAAGTTTGGCCCTCCAGCCATACTTCATTCAAAAACTGCATTCTTTGTTCAATAAAGTATTTCAAATACTTGACATCATTGTCATAATCCTGATAATACTGATAACGATTTTCCAGGCTCTCCCACCGGATACTGTCCATCCAGGCTGACGCTCTGGTATCCTTCACCATCCGGTCTATCCCTTCTCTCAGCAGATATTCCAGATACGGAACCGCCTTCTCTTTGTACAGCGTTACTATCCGGGCATAAAAATCCTCCTTTTCATACAACCGGGCAAAAACATCTGTGCCATACACATGATCATTCAGCCGGGTAATCCCCCGTGGATTACTGGCAATTTCATCCAGGTTGCAATTGCCAAACGCCACATCATAGTCCCACACCGGCCCTGCAAAAATTTTGCTGCTTAAGGTGTCTTCGGGCTTATAAAAAAAACTGCTTGTGACACCTCCGTCATAATTTTTTGATATTTCCTCCACCAGATATTTCTGTGCAAAAGAAGTCCCATCAATATATTGGGAGTAAGGTTTCCCTGTTACCGGATGAACACCATCTTGTTCTTCCACTGCATCCTGAAATTCCTGCATCAGATCGGCAATATAATTCACCTGGTTTTCGGAAGCGTAAACCGGACTTTTTAACGCATAGCAGTCCCCCTGGCTGGTAATAAAACCACTGGCCTCCTTTTCAAATCGGGCCGGAAGCTCCCTTTCAAATAAATAACCTCCTGTCAGATTGTCATCCTCACAGGCAACTCCCGTCCATTTCCGGAAACCGTCTTCCGATTCCAGCCATGGAAGCTTTTCTAATTCCTCCGGGGTGTAGGCAGCGTCCACAATCTCTTCCATATTACGGATCGCCACATTTCTGTCGCTTACTTCTATTTTTTCCGTCAAATAATAATTGCCATAGTAAACATTATTGATATATAAATCCAACATCCGGTATTCAGGTACAAAGGCCATTCCAAGAGCTTTCGCCAACTCAAGAGTTATCCGGTTCCTGAGTCTGGTTTCGTCATAGCCATTGGCAAGAAGATTCCACCCGGCCCCTTTCCCCATTCCAAAAAAATCTGTCTTTTCGCAAAGCCGAAACTGATATGGTTTTTTGGCAAGCCCCCAGGTAGAATTTCCTCTCCCTTTAATGCTCTCCGCCTGCCCTGCATAGATTTCAGTTCCCTCTTCATCATAGAGGATTATCGTCCCGCTTTCCTCATAAGCGTGGTTTTTATCCTGGTCAATCTCTGCGGTTTCACCTGACGCAGTTGTCATAAATAAAGCAGGAAGGGAAGAGGAATACATAAAAGCCACAGAAGCCTCCAAAACTGCTTTGCCTGAATTATCAAACCAGGCAAATCCATACGGCTTTGCTTCTAAAATGTCCTTTATCCCATCTCCTTCATAAAGCCCGACGCCGTCAATCTGGATATGGCCGCCTCCTGCTCCCATAAGGATCAGCTTCTTTCCCTTTGCAAAACCTGGCAGAAAAAAGTAACAGGTTCCATCCTGGTTTTGCCAGAGCGAAATGTGCACCTTCTCCGGCCCGCCCTCCAATTCAAAAAAAACCTCCGATATGTCTTTTCCGGTGCAGACCGCCCCTTCCTCTGTTTCCATAATCCCGCTTTTCCAATCACCGGTCTGCCCGGCGTCTGACTCTTGCCTGCCGTCTGCCTCCTTCTCTGCTTCCCATTCTCCTGCAAGAGAAATATCCTTCTTCCTGCTTTCTCTTATTTTATCCCTGACAACCGGATAAGCCATCAACACTGCAAGTATCAATACGCCTGCTGCTGCCAGAACTGTCATTGCTTTTTTATTTTCTTCCATGTAATATCCTCCATGCCCGGAGCGTGTCCGCGCAGGCAATCAAATCTGCTCATTCTGGCGGTGAATTTCAGGGGCTTCATATTTATCCATAAAATCCTCCCCAAGGAAAATCTTTTCTCTGGCAAACATAATCGCTGATGGCACGGTAAACACAGTGACAACCCTGTCAAAAACAAGTCCTGGTATATCATTTAAAATCTCCATAGGAAATTTACCGTCAAGTACAATATGCCCCGGAAAAAGCTTCCTGTAATCCAGCGTATCCCTTGGATGGACCTTAATCAAAATCTGTGCTTCCTGCCCTTTGATACTGCCATATTCCTTTATAATATCCTGAAAAATACGCGTTCTCGTTTCCATATCGCACAAAGGCTCTGATAAAACCAGAACTTTATGCGTTTCCTCCTTTCCGCATAAAAGCGTTTTTTCCAACGCTTCCCTATCCTCTATAAAAATTGACACTAATGTCTTTTTTTCTTTTTCCCTAAGCCCCTGGGTCAGTTCCTTCCGTGGTTTCTCAATGTATTTGGGGCAGGGGTACTGCAGCACGGAAATGTCATTCACCTCCATATCCAGACAATATTTTGCATACCCATTCTGGATAAAAATCAGGTTTCTCGCTGCCATCCATGCTTTCAGCTTAAAATGCCCCCGGTTATCGTATCTTGCCGTGTCATAATACCGGATACAGTCAAGTCCGTCTTCCAGGGCGTGATAATAAATTTTATAGGTGTTTAAATAATACCCTATGGGGTCTGAATCACAGAACACATAAATATCCTCATATTGTTTCAAATCCACAGGCACAAACGGTGCCTGGAGATGCCCCATCATTTTGGTAAATCTTATCCTCGAAAGCATATTAAGCAGAATATTTCCCCTGTCCTTATGGTACTTTTCCAGCTGCGGGAAAAATCCCTCTTCCTTTTCCCCGTAGGGAATCACCTCCGCAAAAAGCCCTGACTTTCTGACCCTTTCCGCTAAATTGCCAAAATCATTTGACAGAGAGCTTAACATCAGGGACGCCTGTCCCCTTACCGCCCCGCTGCCATCCTCCGGCAGATTCAGTTCCTTCAAACATGCAATATACGCATGATAATAAGTATGGCAAATATAAATTCTTTTTTTCTGCTTCTGGACACTCAATCGGAATAGCTCCCTTCATTTTCCTTTCGTTTTGGCAACCGTAACTTCCATAACTATCTGTCATGGCATATTATTCCCACAGCGCTGCATTTCACAATTGTCTGTCTGTTTCCTTCAAAACGCTGCTTTCTATTTATAATATTACATTTTCCACAGCCTGTCATCTGCTTCATAAAATTTTCTGATTGCCCTTCACAGTCTTTATAATTTACTTTCTATGTTGTATAATCAAAACATCTGCAGTCTATAACCAATATAACCGGCTTTGCAAAATCACAAAGCAGAAATGAGGAAAACTTGAACAATAAAAAACTTGCAATTATTACCGCCCGGGGCGGCAGCAGGCGGATTCCCCGCAAAAATATAAAGGAATTTTGCGGAAAGCCCATTCTGTGTTATTCCATTGAAGCCGCCAGATGCGCTGGTGTTTTTGATGAAATAATGGTTTCCACTGATGATAAAGAAATCGCAGCAATTGCCCAAACAGCAGGTGCCAGCGTTCCCTTTTTCCGTTCTTCGGAAACTGCAGGAGATTATGCTTCCACAGATGATGTGATTATGGAGGTTTTGCAGTCTTATCAGAAACTGGGACAGGATTTTGCCTCTTTTTGCTGTATTTATCCCACAGCCCCTTTTTTAAATGGCCAACGGCTTCGAAGCGCCATGGAACTGTTAGATACAGCGGAAAGCGTCATGCCTGTGGTTCCTTTTTCTTACCCGCCCCAGCGGGGACTTCTTATTGACACAGAGGGCTTTCTAAAGCGGCAATTCCCCCAATATGCAGCGACGCGCAGCCAGGACCTTCCAACGGTTTATCATGACTGCGGCCAGTTCTATGCCTGCCGGACAGAGGCTTTTTTTAGGGAAGGCACAACGGATGTACCTGATCTTCTTCCCCTTGTGCTGACAGAAATGGAGGTTCAGGATATTGACACTATGGAAGACTGGCAGATGGCGGAGCTCAAATACCAAATGCGGCTCAAAAGCGGCTCAACACCCATCAAAGGAGGTAACTGTCAATGAAACAACCTAAAACACCCTTTTTTCTTATCAGGGAAAAGGATTTGCTATATGATATTTCGCTTTTAAAAAATTCCTTGTCCGAAAACTGGGGCAACTACATTGCAGGATACTCCGTAAAAACCAACGCTCTGCCATGGCTTCTTACTTATCTGAAGTCCCATGGTTTTTATGCGGAAGTGGTGTCAAAAACCGAATACGACCTTGCCCTGCGGCTGGGCTTTCCGGAAAAACATATTATTTATAACGGCCCCGTTAAGGATAAAAAAGTGTTTGAGTCCTTGCTGCTTTCCGGAGGATATATTAATCTGGATTCAAACTACGAGCTGGACTGGATGGAAGAGTTCAGCGCCCGTTATCCCAACCGGCATTTAAAAATTGGCCTGCGGGTAAACTGCGATATCACATCCCTTTGCCCGGAGGAAGCGCCTGCTTTTGGGGAATGCGGAAGATTTGGCTATTGCTATGAAAATGGAGTTTTAAAAAATGCGGTTGACCGTCTTTCCCAGCTTTCCAATGTATGGATTTCCGGTCTTCATCTGCACACCTCCACCAAATCCCGTTCCGTACAGGTTTTTGGCGCCCTTGCAAAAATGGCGGTACGCATTGCCAAAGAATATCATCTTTCCCTTTCTTATGTGGATATGGGCGGCGGCTACTTTGGCGGCAGGGATGATATGCCGGATTACCGGGATTATTTTAAAGAAATAGGAAAAGAACTTTCCGCCCACTTTGATCCTCAAAAAACAATACTGATTGCGGAACCAGGCGTTTCCCTTATTTCCCGCGCCACCACTTTTGAAACCACTGTGATTGATGTCAAAGACATCCGCGGCCGGAAATTTGTGGTGACAGACGGCAGCCGCACCAACTTAAACCCTCTTGTCACCAGACACCTTTACCCCCACCATATGGAGTATCTTTCCGACCCTTCCGTCAGAAATACAGAGCCTTCCCAATGGGTGTGCGGAGCTACCTGCATGGAATACGACAAGCTTTTTGAAATCAATGAGGGCCCGGCCCTTGTTCCCGGAGATAAAGTTATCTATGACACAGCCGGCGGATATACCATGTGCCTGAATCCATTGTTTATCAATTATTTCCCGGCTGTCTATGTGGAACTGGAAGAGGGTTCTTTGTTTCAGGCAAGAGAGCCCTGGACAAATGAGGAATTTTTACAGAAAAACCATTTTTAATAATTTCACACCTAAAATATTAGGTAATTGCGAAACTCGTAAACTTGCTGAATATTCTGACAATATATTCTGCGAAAAGCCTTATGCACCATGGAATCAAGACCATAGAAGGCAGGAGGGACGCTCCCCGACTGTCTTCTGTCCTGCCGGGCTTGATGGAATGCCCGGTGCAACAGGATTTGAGTGGAATATATTGTCAGAATATTTCCACAACTTCAAGTTTCGCAATTACCTACTAAAAATATATTTATGAGGTAATTTATGAATAAAGAAATTAAAATTGGAGCCCGGACCATCAATGAAGCCTCTCCGGTTTTTGTTGTGGCGGAGCTTTCCGCCAACCACAATCAGGATTATGGCAGAGCCCTGGAAATTATCCATGCCGCCAAAGAAGCCGGGGCTGATGCAGTTAAACTCCAGACTTATACTGCTGACTCCATCACTATAGACTGCGATGATCCCCATTTTCAAATCAATGAAGGAACCATCTGGGATGGAACCACCCTTTACAAGCTTTACAGCGAGGCTTACACGCCATGGGAATGGCAGCCCAGGCTGAAGGAAGAAGCTAATAAACTGGGAATGGAATGCTTTTCCGCCCCCTTTGACTTTACATCTGTTGACTTTCTTGAAAAAATGGATGTGCCGGCCTATAAAATTGCTTCCTACGAAATCAATGACATTCCTTTAATCCGAAAAGTCGCCCGGCTTCACAAGCCTGTAATTTTATCCACCGGAATCGCTTACCCGGAGGATATAAGCCGTGCCCTTTCCGTATGCCGGGAAGAGGGAAATGAAGATATTATTCTTTTAAAATGCGTTTCCGCCTACCCCACACCTTACGAAGATGTAAATCTAAATGTTATCCCCACACTGGCCAAGACCTACGACTGCCTTGTGGGAATCTCTGATCACACCATGGGAACCATTGTCTCCGCCAGTTCCATTGCCCTTGGCGTGAAAGTGGTGGAAAAGCATATCACCCTGCGGCGGTCTGACGGCGGCCCTGACGGAGCCTTTTCCATGGAGCCGGAAGAATTTGCCCATCTGGTAAAGGATATTCGCATTATGGAAAAAGCCCTTGGCAGCAGCGAATACTATCTTACCGACACCCAAAAGCTGGAGCATGGTGGTTCACGTTCCTTATTTGCTGTTAAGGATATTGCTGCCGGAGAAATTCTTACAGCGGAAAATGTACGCTCTATCCGCCCCGGCAATGGGCTGAACGGACTTCATACCATGTATTATGAGGAAATATTAGGCAAAGCGGCAAAAACATTTTTAAAGAAGGGAACTCCACTCTCATGGGATCTAATCGGCTAATATACTTTAGAACAGACGGCAACAGTCAGATAGCGTCCGGGCATCTGGTACGCTGTTTTTCCATTGCCCTTGCCTGCCAAAGGGCCGGTATGGAAGTATGCTTTCTGGTTTCTGATGAAGAAAGTTTCCGGCTGCTTAACGGACTTCTAAGCGAGAGAGAAAACGCTGACGGGAATGCAACATATGACATTTCCGTCATAAATTTAAAATCAGCCCTCTACAATCATCTGGAACAGGAGCTTCCTGAAGTAATTTCTCTCCTTTTCTCCCCTTCCTCTGCAGTAAACCCTTTGGTTTCTGACGCAATTGTCATAAGCAAAGAAATAATTTATTTTATTGATTCCTATTATATAACAGAAAAATATCTTTCCGCTTTAAAGCCTTTGGTAAAAACTGTTTACCTGGATGATTTGCAGCTCTTTGACTACCCTGTTGATCTGGTAATCAATTATGATATTATACCTGATGATCTTATGCCCTCCTACAGGGCAGCTTATCAAAATGCCGGAAAACTTCTTCTTGGCGCCGCTTATACTCCCCTGCGCCCACAGTTTCAAAACAGACAGATAACCATCAAAAAAAGGGTATCGGATATACTTATAACCACCGGCGGCAGCGACCCCTGCCATTTTTGTCTGGAATTTGCCCGACAGATTCTTCTTATCCATACCGGAAAGTCCTGCCCCACGAACCTGTCATCCTCCCAAATCCATAACATTACTTTCCATATAGTAGTGGGGAAATTAAATACAGATAAAGAAAAGCTCCGGCGTCTTGCCCCAGCCCTGCCCCTTCTACAGCTTCACGAGGCGGTCAGCGATATGGCTGCCCTGATGGAAAAATGCGACCTGGCAGTTTCCGCCGCCGGCACCACCCTTTACGAGCTGTGTGCCCTTGGCATTCCCTCTGTTAGCTTCACCATGGCTGACAACCAGATTCCCTCCGCCAAAGCCTTTCATCAGGAAGGAGCAATTCCATATATAGGAGATATAAGACACGCACCTGACAGAGTTTTGGAAAATGCACTGTCATTTATCGAATCTATGACACGAATGTCACAACCAGACTGTTTTTTTAACGCCACCGTTTCTTCTGCACTGGAAAGCTTCCCCAAAGACAGTTTTTCCTTTTCCCAAAGAAAAACCGCCCATGAAACCATGAGACGGTTTGTTGACGGGAACGGCGCTTTGCGCATTGCAGCGGCATTAAAAGAGCTGTAATACCGCTTTTTCCATCATAACTTTACAGCTCTTTTGCCTGCTTCCTTTTTGAACGCACCACATACCTAGGAAAAGGCTGCGGAAGACCCATTACATTTCCATGATAAAAAATAATATTTGATTTTTATGTAAAATCAAATGGAACATAAAGAAAATTTATATAACAGGGGGGAGCTAATTAAATGGAAATTATATCATCAAATATTTATGACACACAAGTTTTGAAACTTTTTTCTGAACATGACGACTTTATGATAGATTTTCTGGGTGCAGATAAAGTGTACTATACTCGATATAGTGAAAAAGAGAACCTTGAAGCTGTATGGATTGTATATAGTGAAAATTTACCAATAGGTTGCATTGCATATCGCAAAAAAGAAAACGGTGTTGGCGAAATCAAGCGAATGTTTATAAAAGACAGGTATCGTGGTCAAGGATTATCTAAAATATTGCTTGCCACAGTAGAAAATCACGCTAAAAATCAAAATTGCCATACGCTCTTTTTGGATACTCGAATAACCCTTGAACCTGCAGTTTCCTTGTATCGTAATTTTGGATTTGCAATAACATTCCAACAAGGGCTTTATGTCCAAATGGAAAAGAAGATATAAAGATTATAAGCATAATCCGTATGTTAGATAGCAGATATGGTCTTTTTTGTCAACGATAAAATGAACGGCTTTGCCATTGTTGACAAGCCCGCTTGTCTCTGCTTTGTGGCAATCAAGATGGCAAAGGAAAAAAGTTTTTTTGCCATCTCGATTTTGTAGAAAAGTTACGGAGTAGAATATGAAAAGCCCTTGCTATATGCCGCTTTCAGGAAGCAAAATTGTGTGGGGGTAATGGTTTTTTTATTGCTATCCAATAAACGCTGTTTGATTGCGTAACACCCCACTGCCGCTTGATGATTTTTTGACGCCCGATCTTAAACTTACAAAAAGGACTTATAAAGAGATATGACAGGATTTAAGCAGAAACAGCAAAAAGCCCTGATTTAAGCCACTTTAAGATGGCACCTATAAACACTTATAAGAAGTTATAAGGCGATTTCTGTCTATTTAATCAATAAAAAACAACACATTTCCTACGATATGGCTACTGCAAATGTATCTGCAATCACAGGCAGTTCTCTTCCCCAGCCTTCCTCTGCTTCCACGGGATAACAATAAAATACGCACCAGACTTCTTCTTCATCCGCAAAAATTTTTGCTTTATATACAATTTCTCCTTCCTGTTTTACCAGTTCCTCTTCCTCATCTGTATATCCCTCGCCGATTAATACCTCCTTTACCTGTGTACTGTTCTCAAACTTTGCCGCCCAGAGACGGACACTTTCATTGACCACTGCCTGCCAGGAACCTGACCCGTCCATCTGCCATTCGCCATCCGGCAGATAAAAAGAATACCCGTCCATAGCTGTAAGCGCTGCTTCTTTTTCTTCTGGTTCCCCTTCCTTCATGATCGTAAGGATACTCTTATCTTCCGCAGGAACAATATCAACAGTGCCTGAATTAGAGGCATCCTCTGCATAAGGCATATCTTCCAGCACACTTTCATCAGCAGCATTTATGTCCGTTTCTATAGGTTGTCCATTATTTTCTGTCTGCCCGGAAGCATCTTCCCTGACATCCTTTGCTACAGAGCAGCCTGCAAGTGTTCCCAAACTGAGTGTCAAAATAACAGACCCTGCAAATATCACAGCTCCATTTTTCTTTCCCGCCCTTATTAAAATGTTTTTAAAACGTTTTTTCATAATCTGCTTTCCCCCATAAAACTTTGTTGATAAATATTTTTGTTTCGTACACTGCTTATGAAGCGTGGATAATAAAGTTTCCGTATATGCTTTCCGCCTGGTAAAATCCTCTCCTTGTACCACCCTTTCATCACAAGACAGCTCCATATCAATTTCTGCCTCTTTCTGCATAATCCAGACAAGAGGATCAAACCAGTGAACAGCATGAGCCGCCACAAACAGCAGTTTTATATATCCGTCCCTGCGTTTTAAATGAACCAATTCATGTTTCAAAATAAAATACAGTTCTTCGGTGTCATACCGGGCCTTTGGTAAAACCAAAAAAATTTTTAAAAATCCCATTATCATAGGACTTACCGCCCCGGCATACTCTATGACATGTACTTCTCCTTTTATATGTAACTCCCGCTTTAATTCCAGCATTTTTCGCAAAATACCAACGTCCTTTACCAGGACTCCCCTTTTTAAAACCTGTTTCTTATAATGCAGGTAACTAAACAAATGTACCAATATAAAGACAATGCCTCCCAGCATCCAAAGTATAGCCATTACCCCAAGCGGAGTGATTTCGGAGGTATTTTGAGCTGACTCCATCCCCCCAATAGGAGCCGTCATTTGTGCCGGAATTTCAATAATAATCCGCCTTAGAGGTACCCTATGGGCCAACGGACTGATTATGTTATTTTCTTTTAAAAAAGTCCGTGCCGTCATTTGTGAAAGCAAATCCCCCAAAGCTCTTTCCGCTCTCACAGGTATTATTAACCGAAATGCAAGAAATATCCAGATCCAGTACTTCCACTTAACGGCATAACGTCTGTTTAAAAATGGGGCAAATATAACCAGAACAGCAATAAGCAGACTGACCGATACTGAAACTTCAAAAACAGCCAAAAATAAATTTACCATCACTGTTCTTCCTCCAGAGAGTCCTCCGCTTCTATTTCATCCAAAAAGCTTCTAAGCTCTTCCACATCTGAACTTTTAATTGCTTTACTGTTATAGAGTGTAGCTATCATGTTTTGTATAGAATTGTTATACAACTTCTCAAGAAAGCGCCTGCTTGCCCCGGCTTTATATTCATCCTCCGAAATAATAAAAGTGTACAAATTGCTTCCTGTAGAGCGATCACAGCTGACAAATCCTTTATCAGACAGCCGCGTCAGGGATGTCATAAGAGTGGATAACTGCCATTTTCTCCGCCCCTGCAGTTCCTTTAATATACAATTTGAAGTGACAGAGCCTTCACTGTTCCAAATTACCTGCATAATTTCCAATTCAGCCTCACCAAGCTTTTTAGGTACATTATACATAGATAATACCTCCTTGTTATACGTTTGTATAATTCATTATACAAACGTATAACAGCTATGTCAATCAAAATTTATATTAAACCTCTGCCAGACGTAATCTTTCGATAATGCTCTTTTTGCACAAAGCATGATAACACACAACTGGCAGGAGCACTGAAAATGCTGCCAGCACAGGAATACTTACCACAAGGGGCAGTATATGGAACTCCCATACAAAGAAGTTCATGTTTTTCCCCAGCATATAAATCAGTCCATAACTTATTACATTACCAATAGTAGCTGCAATTGCCAGCGTCCAGATACCATACCAGATTCCCTCCATTGTCAGCATCTGTTCTAACTGTCTGCCAGTCATTCCAACTGCCTGCATCATGGCAAATTCCTGTTTTCTGGATAAAATTCCAGTTATCATTGCATTGGCTAAATTTAAAATTCCAATAATCGCCAAAATAAAACCAAGCAGCCCGCCTATCACAGAAAACATTCTCATTTCCTTGGAAAACTCCTGTCTGAGAGACTCTTTCGTAGTAAGCGCAAGCTCCGGATGCTGTGCCTCTATCCATCCATTTATTTCATTTGTCACCTGTTCTTCCTTCCCTTCCTCCACATCCAGACAGGCATGAAGGAAACCTTTTGTAATGTACAATTCCTCAAAATCCTTTTCACTGACCAAAAGCTCTGCGGCACCAACAGTTGTGGAACGCGTGCCAAGAGAATAGGGGAATTCCACAATCGCCATCACCTCCAGTTCTTTTTCCGGCACCTTTTCTGATGCGTCTTCCGTCTCATAGCCTTTCACCATAATTTTATCTCCCACGGACCCCAAAGCCCATTTGGAAAGATAGTTCATTGAAAGCAGCACATAACCTCCCTGCATATATTTTTCCGCATCAAAATCCCCCTCCAAAATCTTCATATACGGAAATAGTGACTCTTCCATACAGTAGTTAACTGTATTTACCTCCCCACTTTCCCTGACTGGCTCTATAATATCCTTTGTCCATGGCATATCTTCCATTTCCTCCGAATTATAAAATTCCATATATCTGTCCTTCATTTTTTCCGGCATTCCTGCCATACCTCCGGTGTTCTTTATGGTAAAGACTGTCTTCACCCCTGGAATTTCCTTAATTTCCGCAAGTATTTCCGGCGTAACTGCCTGATAGTCCCTTTCCGGTGCCGCCAGGTTTACGAAGGAATAATGGCTGATCTGCATATCCCTAAGCAGATACATTGATACATATGCATCAAAGGAAAATCCCTTTACCAGACAATAGGTTCCATTAATCAATATCAGGCTTAAGGATAAGGAGGCAACTACCAGAACGGCTTTCCGCTTGTTTCTTCCCATATTCGCCGCTGCCATTCTGCTCATGGAAACCCTGGCCGATTTCTTCTCTTTCTTTTTGTACTGGATGCTTTCCACATACCGCACCGCTTCAACAGGAGATACCTTTGCTGCCAGACGGCAGGGTTTAATACAGCTTAAATAAACCACCAGCAGGGAAAACAATGCCGAACCTGCAAATACGGCCGGGTTCAGCGTCACCTTCCTCACACCGCTTGTTTCCAGCGCTGCATATACAGAAGGAAGAGCGCCTTTTCCTACAAACCATCCAAGCAAAAGCCCCAGGGGAATGCCTGCCCCCGAAAGCAGAAAAGCCTGTCCCCGAACCATGTGACGAAGCTGCCTTCCTGTAGTTCCTATGGTTTTTAACAACCCATAATAGCGGATATCCGCAGTCACATTAATATAGAAGATATTGTAAATAATCAGATAACCGGATAAAATAATAATTGCCAGAAGGCCAATCCCCATTGCTAAAGTCAGCCCGTCCACTGAAGACGTTGCATACCCCCAGTTCACACTGATGCGGACTTCATCTTCCATAAATCCCGCGCGTTCGGTCAATTCTTCCATCTGCGCTTCAATGTCATACGCGGAGTCAAAGTTTATTGCTGCCTGTATAGAGCCTTCGGCATAATAAACGCCTTCCTGCTCCAAACGTTTATTATAATTCTGATGCAAAAGTGTAATGTTTTCCTCCAACCACGGCTTTGAAATCCAGAATTCCTCTGCATGGGCGGCATCGTTGGAATACCAGAACCCACTTAAAATAAATTCCTCATCCAAAATAATTTCATTCCCCGCTTCATCACGCGTCTGAATGCTGACAGACACCTTTTCCCCCAGTTTAAGAGGAACTCCAAGGGCCTCCAGTACCTTACTGCTGGCAGCGCACTCATTGATTTCTTCCGGCATCCTTCCTTTTTCCGGATAACTATAGCTCCATTTTGCTCCTTTATCTTCGGAATAACGTACCTCTGTCTGAATGGCATTTAACTCTGGGGATACGCCGAATCCTGCTATAACGTCGTAAGCAATTTCTTTATAACCGCCTGCTGCTTTTATTTTTTCGTACTCTTCCACAGAAAGATACTTGTAGCCGCCATGGGCGCTGGTTCCAATCTGCCGGAAGGTAGATTCCTGAAAAGTTGTTATAAGAGAGCCTCCCACAGTAAACAGCGCTGTAAAAAGCACCGATGTTAAGGCAATTGCCAGAACTGCAATCAGATTTTTCCACCGCTTTTCCCGCATTGTGCGATAATACAGGGTACGGATAATTTTCTTGTTTGCTACCTTTTTCATGCCTGATTTCCTCCCAATATAATCTTTCCATCCTCAATCCGTATTATCCGGTCTGTCATCTGGGCAATTTCTTCATTGTGGGTAATCATCACAATGGTCTGTTCAAACTTTCTTGCGGTTACTTTAAGAAGTCCCAGCACATCCTGACTGGTGCCGGTATCCAGGTTTCCTGTAGGTTCGTCCGCTAAAATAATGGCAGGTTTGGCTGCCAGTGCCCTGGCAATGGCCACTCTTTGCTGCTGCCCGCCGGAAAGCTGGGAGGGCAGGGCATTTATCTTCCCTTCCAGTCCAAGTGTCTTTACAATAGAATCAATATAGGTTTCGTCCACATCATTTCCATCCAGCTGCACAGGAAACACAATATTTTCATATACATTTAAAACTGGCACAAGATTGTAGCTTTGAAATACAAAACCGATCTTTCTTCGCCGGAAAATAGCCAGGGCGTCCTCCTTTAAGCCCGAAATATCCTTGCCATCAACCAAAACCTTCCCTTCCGTGGGATAATCAAGACCTCCCAGCATATGCAAAAGAGTGGACTTTCCGCTTCCGCTGGTCCCCACAATTGCTGTGAATTCTCCCTGCTCCACTTTTAAATCAATGCCGTCCAGGGCCCTTACCAGGCTTTCTCCTTCACCATAATATTTTTTCAGTCCCCTTGTTTCCAGGATAACCATATAAACACCTCCAAAATTTTTCTATATACTGACTATATCATATAAATCTTTCCTGCCTCTTTCTGAAATCTAACAGTTTTGAAAGAATTTCAGTTATGCCATCAGGCTATTCTATCAGTCACAGAAATCAGTTAATTATAGTGGACTTTACTATCTGTCAGTGATATACTAATCATGTAATAAGATGAATCAATATTCAGGAAGCAGGTGATTACATGCCAAACAATGCCGAAATTGTAAAAACTACTATAGAAGATTTTAGAGAAATCCAGGAATACATGATACTGGCCAAAAAAGAAAACGCTATAGAGACATATGCCAAGCTGAAAAAAAATATATCTCACTGAAAGCTCTGTTAAATGTTTTGGAAGTAAACCTGACAGACATAGACGAGCTAAAAGAGTAATTCCAAACATATTCCAATATAAAGCCTGTTTATTTAAACAGGCTTTACACATATCATATAAAAATGAGCCGGCTTAAGCCAGCTCATCTCCGTTCATTCTTATTCATATAAAAGGAAAATGTACTTCCCATACCCGGTTTTGATTTTATCCTGACATAACCCCCCTGTCTTACGGCAATCTCCCGCACCAGATATAGTCCCAGTCCCAGCCCCTTTTCTTCCGCCGCATCCATGCTTCTGTAAAAACGTTCAAATATCCTGCACTGTTCTTCCTCCCGGACGCCAACTCCCTGGTCTTTAATATGAACCGCCGCAAACATTTCATAATCTGTCGTCCAAACCCTGATTTCGCTTCCCTGGGGGCTGTATTTTACCCCATTATCAATCATGTTTTCAAGTGCCTCCTGGGTCCACTTCCTGTCAAAACAGGCCCTCCCCTGAAAGTTATCCCCTGAAATCCTTATCCCCTTTTTCTCCGCCTCTTCCCGCAGTGTGGCAATTGCAGCTTCCACCATAGGCGCAACCGGCTGGTTTTTGGGACGCAGCGCAAGCACATCACTTTCCAGCCGGGAGGCCTTTACCAGGGAGCGGATGAGAAAATCCAGTTTTTCCGACTGTTCTTTGATATTTTGGACAATTGGCAAAAGCGCCGGATCCGTCTCCTTTTCCTGTAAAAGCTCTGAATAAAGCAGAATATTGGAAAGGGGTGTTCTGGTCTGATGGGAAATATCTGAGATCAGACCCTTAATCCTCTCCTGTTCCTCCATAATCCTGTGACGGGAAGTCATGGACGAGGATAAAAAGCGTTTCCATTTTACCTCAAGCCGGGACAGCCTGCTTTCATCATAATCCTTTTCCTCAAAAGTATCATTTATGGCATCCTCCAGCATTTTTTCCAGGAAATCCATGGTGTTTTTATGTTTCCGCAATATCCATTTATGCTTTCCAGATACATCTTTTTTCATACATGGCTCTCAGCATCCCTCTCCTTTTACTAATCACATCCAAGCGCTTTTTCCAATTCTTCTATAACTATCCGAAGGGCCTTAATTCTGGCATATTTTTTATCCACAGACTCCAGAACATACCACGGCGCATACGTGGTGCTGGTCTTTTGAATCATTTCATTAACAGCAGTCTCGTAATCGTCCCACTTCTCACGGTTGCGCCAGTCTTCTTCCGTAATTTTCCACTGCTTTTCCGGCGTATTCTGCCTGTCTGTAAACCGGGCAAGCTGGGTATCTTTATCTATCTGTACCCAGAATTTAATAATTACCGCTCCCCAGTCGTGAAGCTCCTTCTCAAATTCATTAATTTCATTATAGGCTCTTTTCCAGTCGTTTTCACTGCAAAAGCCCTCAAGACGTTCCACCATCACACGCCCGTACCAGCTTCTGTCAAAGATTGCAATGTGTCCGGTTTTGGGGAGTCTTGTCCAAAAACGCCACAGATAATGCCTTGCTTTTTCATGGGGCTCCGGGCTTGCAATGGGGTGCACTTCATACCCCCTTGGATCAAGAGCCCCGGTAATACGCTTAATATTACCGCCTTTTCCTGCCGCATCCCAGCCTTCATAGGCAATTACAACAGGAATCTTTTTCCGATAGAGCCGGTTGTGAAGTTCCCCCAGATGCTTTTGCAGTCTGTCAAGCTCTTCCTTATATTCTCTCTCCTCCAAATAAACATCCAAAGGTATTTCCGCCAGCTTTGGCATTTTCTTCAGCGGAAACACATTCTGCAAAAGCGGCACTGCCAGACTCTTATTCTGCAGCGCTATCTCTATTCCCTGGGTAAGGGTTTCCAAAATCTGCAGCTCCGCCCATTTTCTTGACTTGGAATCGACAATATACCATGGTGCGGAAGGTGTATTGGTATCTTCCATATAACGGTCAAACACATCCATACATTTTTTATAATGATGATTCTGCCACTTGTCATGCCCGTTCACACGCCATCTGGTATCTATATCCGTAATCAGCCCCTCTATCCGCTTTTTCTGCTCTTTTTCACTGATATGGCAGAAAAACTTCATTACCAGATAACCATTATCTGTCAGCTGCCTTTCAAATCTTTTAATACTGCTTATCCTCTGGTCATAAGTCTTTTTGTCCATTTCCCCATGGAGACACTTTCTGGTTACTTCTTCCATCCAGCCTGAATCCAGAATCATGAATTTACCTGCCTCTGGCAGCCTTGCAAAGTACCGATAAAGAAAAGGCTTCCTATTCTCCTCCTCTGTAGGCTGGTCTGTAGTTGCCACCTTAAAAAATCTTGGGTCAATGTTCTGGATAATATGGCCGATAACGCTTCCCTTTCCTGCGGTTCCCCAGCCTTCCATTAATACAAGCACCGGAACCTTGTGCTCTTTCAGCTGGGTCTGCTGCTTAAAAAGCTTTTCCCTTGCCGCTTTTAATCTTTCTTTTAATTCATCCTCTTCCGGCTTGTTTGTAAAAACAAAATTTTTCAGCATAGATTTCCCTCCATTTCTGCTCTGCCCCAAAGTTAAGGCATGCGCGCATGTTTGCCTGTGAAAATTTTATCACTGTATCCCTTCTTTTTATTTTCCTGCCTCTCTGCATTGTTTGCGTTCCCGTTTGCTTTCGTACATCTTCTCGTCAGCCTCTTTAAGCAGCGTCTGAAAGTCCTGACCTCTGTTTAGTCTGCTAACCCCAAAAGAAAAATTCACATTAACCATGTGACTGTCGCTGACAGCTACTTTCACGTTCTGTCGCACCTGGGCAAGCCTTTGGATTTGTTCGTCCACCTGCGCATCACTCTCAAAGTTATATAAAAACATTACAAACTCATCGCCGCCCCAGCGTGCGCAAATGCTGTCTTTTGAATTGAATAACCGGATCGCGTCTCCAATACCTTTAAGATACGCATCACCTGCATCATGGCCGTATTGATCATTAATTTTCTTTAAACCGTCTGCATCAATCATCACCAACGCCCCGTGCTTAAGCTTGTCCGGACAGGCTGACAGCACATTGACCCGGCCCTCCAGTCCCCTCCGGTTATACAGTCCTGTAAGCATGTCCATATCGCGTTCCATTTCTAGCTGCCTGCGGCGGTTATACTCCCCGGTCACATCCATAAGAATCCCCAGAATACTGTTGCCAAATATAAATTCTTCATGTTTTACATACTTTTCCCCGTTATCATACAGACGGTAAATGTTCTCTTCTTCGCTTACTTTATCAAAAATCTTTGCCGCAAGATACTCTTTAAACAACATACTGTCTGCAGTAATTCTGGAAATTTCCCCAGCATCGCAGTCTAAAATTTTTGCCACCTTTTCTGTATGCCGTACCGTTTTCATTTTTTTATTATATTCATACACACCAATTTGCAGGTCCGTTTTGTTAAGAACATAGGAAATTTTCTCTGTACTTGACAGCAATGAGGTTATCATATCATTTATATATCCTGACAATTCAGAAAACTCAATACATGAACAAACATTCACACGGGCGTCCAGATTTCCCTCCGAAATTTCCGTAAGGCTGGTATTAACGCTTTCAATTCCTGCAATGATTTCTTTGTTTAAAAAGCGGGTCACTGCCGCCACCAGTATAACTGCAATGGCAATTATCCCCGCCGCCAGCATTAGTGTTATAGTTATTACATTCCTATACATTACATTAAATGGAATAACCCGTCCAATATAATTAGTACCACAGTCAGCAAATATACAAAAGGCCGGTTTTCCATTAACCCATGCGTGAAAACCGCCAGGATGCGATATTGCTTTTTCAAGGGGAATCCCAATATCGTCAAGCATTCTTCCTGTATTTTCTGAAGCGGTTGCCCCCACAACCATACCCTTTTCTTTATCAACAGCATACAAATCCACGCTGCTGTTCACCTTAAGCAGAGAAAAAATATAAGAAAGGTCATTTTTCTTCGTTACTTTCAGGACATTTTCCTGCTTCATTCCCACCTGTACAAAAAACTCTCCATTAGGGCTCCACACTGCGGAATACTGAATAAAGTCGCCAATTGCAGTATTCGGCGTGATAGGCTGAACCAGTTTTATAGATTTGTTCTCCAGCATCTGCTTAAAAAAACCAATTTGCTGCCCGTCATCAACGCTCATATGATAATATTCAGGATGTGTCCCATTATAAATAATTCCATCCGTATTAAAAAGGTGAATTTCATCCACATCCGTAAACCTGGCAATATGCCGCAGTTCATCCACCCTGTCAAGGGCTTTGGGAGTATTCTGGATAATATAAGCTATCGTCTCAGCATTATTCAGGCAAGCCCTGCTGTAATCCATGCGGATTTCATCAAGCTCCTTTGCATTTTCACTAAGCAGATGTTCCACCTGAAGAAATATGCTTTGGGTTGAAATCCAGTTAAGCTGCTGCTCACGGTTCACCTGAAGAACAATAGAAAAAATAATAATAAGTAAAGCCATAACCGCAGTAGTCATCCGAAGATATCTTACAATGATTTCTCTTATATTTAACATAATTACGTACTCCTTCTGTTGTTACAGCTTACCCGGCCTATTACAAAAGCGCCGGCGCTCCAATCCCCGCCAGGTCCTTTATCACTTCCCCTGCCATTATCAGCCCCGCAACTGATGGGACAAAGGCGTTGCTTCCCGGTATCTGACGCCGTCTAATCTGTCTCTTCCCCTCTTCCCTGCTTCTGTCTGCGTCATCCCCGTAATCAGCTTCCCCATCTTCTGCCGGCGTAAGCGCCGGTTCTTTTGAATAAACCACCTTTAGCTTTTCTACACCGCGTTTTTTTAACTCCCTGCGCATTACTTTTGCCAGCGGACACACAGATGTCTGATAAATATCCGCCACCTGAAAAGCTGCAGGATCCGCCTTGTTGCCTGCTCCCATAGAACTGATAATGGGAATCCCTGCTTCCTTTGCCTGCAAAACAAGGGCTATTTTTCCTGAAATGGTGTCAATGGCATCCACCACATAATCATACTTTGTGAAATCAAACTGTCCGGCCGTTTCCGGCAAATAAAAAGTATAATATTTATAAACCACCACATCAGGATTAATTTCCTTCATCCTCTGTTCAGCCGCATCCACCTTATACTGGCCTAATGTCTTGTGGGTGGCAATCAGCTGCCTGTTTAAGTTGGACAGACAGATCTTATCATTATCTATAATATCAATAGTGCCAACACCGCTTCTTACCAGCGCTTCCAGCGTATAGCTTCCCACACCGCCAATGCCGAATACCGCCACTCTTGCACGCTGAATTCGTCGTACAGCCTCCTTACCAAATAATAATTCCGTCCTTGAAAACTGTTCCGGCATATTCTCCTCCTGGTTTTGCCATTACATATTGCAGTGAACGCCATATATAAAATTTTTACCGTTCGCTATACTTAAAGTATACCGTACTTTTACTGGTTTGTAAAATCACGCAAAAAATATTATTTAGATTGTAAACAAGAGCATTGAGCTTCTTCCATACGGAAACAGCTGATACAAAATTTTTCAAACACGCTCTAGAGCGTGTCTGAAAAATGCTTCCCAGCAGATGTGCGTCACAATTTGTGGGAGATTTGTGCCAAATGAAGGGCGCATAGCGGGCTATGTAACCTGAATTTGGCGCAAATATCGCGCAAAGTGGGGCGTGCAGATGTTGGAAATGATTTTTCAAACACGCTCTAGTGTACGAAAAAAAGAAGAAACGGTTTACCCGTCTCTTCTTTTTTATTTCTATTTTTGTATTTCTATTCTTCTTTTGCTTTTTCTGTCTCTTTTCTCTTCGGCAATACCACCTTATCCAAATGCCAGATTTCGTCCACATATTCCTGAATGGTTCTGTCGGAGGTAAACTTACCGCTGCATGCCACATTTAAAATAGCGCTTCTAGCCCATCCTTTTTCATCACGGTAAGCGGCTTCCACTTTCTTGTGTGCCTCTGCGTATGCTTTAAAGTCCTTCAATATAAAGTAAGTATCAGCCTTAGATGTGCTTTTGGTATTAAGCAGTGAGTTATAAAGGGTTCTGAATCTGTCCGGATCATTAGGCGCATAGGTTCCGTTAATCAGCTGCATCAGCACTCTTCTCACATCCGGATCATTGTTGAAAATTTCTGTAGGGTCATAGCCCCCATAGTTCTCATATTTGATAACTTCATCGGAAGAAAGTCCAAAAATAAATGCGTTTTCTTCCCCCACTTCTTCAACAATTTCCACATTGGCGCCATCCATGGTTCCAATGGTAAGGGCACCATTTAACATAAATTTCATATTGCCAGTGCCGGATGCTTCCTTACTTGCAGTGGAAATCTGCTCGGACACATCTGCTGCCGCAAAAATAAGCTCCGCATTGGATACCCTGTAATCCTCAATAAACACTACCTTAATTTTTCCCTTTATAGCAGGGTCATTGTTTACGACCTTTGCCACAGCGTTAATCAACTTAATGGTCATTTTGGCGTTATAGTATCCTGCTGCTGCCTTCGCCCCGAAGATAAAAGTTCTGGGATAAAAATCCAGATCCGGGTTGTCCTTCAGCTGATTGTAAAGGTACATTACATGAAGGATATTCAGCAGCTGGCGTTTATATTCATGAAGTCTCTTAACCTGTACGTCGAAAATGGAACGGGGATCCACTTCAATTCCGTTATGCTTCATAATGTAATCAGCCAGACGGACCTTGTTCTGATACTTAATGTTCATAAACTCCTGCTGTGCCTTTGCATCATCTGCATAAATTTTTATCTTGTTAATCTGTGGAAGATCCGTAATCCATTCGCTTCCAATATGGTCTGTCACCCAATCTGCCAAAAGCGGATTGCCATGCAGTAAAAAGCGTCTCTGGGTAATTCCGTTTGTTTTGTTATTGAACTTCTCCGGCATCATCTCATAGAAATCTTTAAGCTCCTGTTTCTTTAAAATTTCTGTATGGAGCCTTGCAACGCCATTTACCGAATAACCGGTTGCAATTGCAAGATGGGCCATCTTTACCTGACCATCATAGATAATTGCCATCTTGCGGATTTTCTCCTGATTGCCAGGATACATTTCCTGTATTTTAAGGATGAATCTGCGGTTGATTTCCTCTATAATCTGGTAAATTCTTGGAAGCAGCCTTGAGAATAACTCAATCGGCCATTTTTCCAGCGCTTCCGCCATAATCGTATGATTGGTGTACGCACAGGTTTTGGTAGTAACCTGCCACGCCTCGTCCCATGTAAGGTAATGCTCGTCCATAAGAATTCTCATCAGCTCCGCAATTGCCACAGTGGGATGGGTATCATTTAACTGGAATGTTACTTTTTCATAGAACTTTTTAATGTCATCATGATTTCTCATGTATTTGGCCACTGCCTCCTGTACGGAAGCGGAAATAAAGAAATACTGCTGTTTTAACCGAAGCTCTTTTCCTGCATAGTGATTGTCATTGGGATAAAGAACTTCCACAATATTTCTGGCAAGATTTTCCTGTTCCACTGCCTTGTGGTAATCGCCCTTGTCAAAAGAGTCCAGCTTAAAGCACTCTACCGCTTCCGCATCCCAGATACGCAGGGTATTAACAATACCGTTGCCATAGCCCACAATGGGAAGATCATAGGGAATCGCCCTTACGCTCTGATATCCCTCCTGGGTAAAGTTGCTTCTTCCATTTTCATCAATATGCACGCTTACATATCCGCCAAACTTAATCTCTTTGGCATATTCCGGCCTGCGCAGCTCAAAGGGATTGCCATCTACCAGCCAATTATCCGGCACCTCCACCTGATAACCGTCTCTAATCTGCTGTTTGAACATACCATAACGGTATCTGATCCCACAGCCATATGCCGGATATCCTAAAGTTGCAAGAGAATCCAAAAAGCAGGCTGCCAGTCTTCCAAGACCGCCATTGCCAAGGGCCGCATCCGGCTCCTGATCCTCAACCACGTTCAAATCCAGCCCAAGTTCTTCCATTGCTTCCTTTACAGGCTGATACGCCTGCAGGTTGATAATATTGTTGCCAAGGGCACGTCCCATAAGAAATTCCATAGACAGATAGTACACCATTTTAGGGTCCTGTTTGTCATATTCTTTCTGGGAAGTTAGCCAATTGTCAACCACTGCATCTTTGATTGCATAGGCAACTGCCTGAAAAATCTGCTGCTGACTGGCTTCCTCCAGGGTCTTTCTATAAAGGGTTTTCACATTGTAAAGCACACTTCTTTTAAACAAGTCCTTATCAAAAGTCGGTGATACTGGCATTGTCGCTTTTTTGGCTATCATCTCTTCTTTTCCTCCAATTCATCTGCCTGTATAAGCATTTTCCGGTTTATTATACTACACATAACTAAAATCCACAAGATTTATGCCCATATCTTATTTCATTAATGACAAGAAATTTATTGCGGTGCAGTGTCTAATGTGTGATAATAGGTCTATGAGAAAATTTATATGCGAAGGATAGCAAGAGGTTTTACATTATGAGCGACAATCAGAGTTGGAACAGCACCGGGGAGCAAATCAAGGACGCATTGTCGGAAGCCCTTAAAAGCGGGAATTTCAGCAATTTAAACTCTCTGGTTTCCCAGACAGTAACAAATACATTAAACGAAGTTGGAAAAGAAGTTGAGAAACATATCTCATTTGGTGAAAATACACAGACCAATCCCCCGCCCGGCCAGACAGCAGGGTATGCCGAGGGGGATTATTCTGAAAAGTCCACTAACATTCCTCCCTGGCAGAAGGCCCAGGAGCGTGCACGGGAAAAGCTGCGGCAGCAGGAGCAAAACTGGCAAAGACATATGCACCGCTATCAGGCCCAGCCCCGGCGGGGAGAAGGCCCGCAGACCTGTCCGCAGGAACCAGCCCGCCGCAAAAAAGCGCCTCCAGTACAAAAGGCAAAGCTTCCCCCTGTTAAATTTAAAAGGATTGGTAATGTATCCAATGTTTTGTATCAGGTCTTTGGCGGAATCGGACTTGGAATCACAGGACTTTTTACTTGCATCCATCTGATGCTTATGTTTGCCGGCGCAACCGTCAGTGTGGCAGGATGGATTGTCAATTTTGTTTTTCTGCTTGTTTTTTTTGGTATGATTCAGTTTGGAATCATGCAAAAAGGCCGCTTGAAACGTGCAGAGAGGTACCTCCAGCTGTGCGACTGGAAAATGTATGGCGACATTGAAAAGCTGGCAAGAGGCACCGGGCGGAAGGTCCGGTATGTTATCAGAGATCTTCAGAAAATGCTTCATCTTGGCATGTTCCCTGAAGGCCATCTGGATGAAAAAAAGACATGCCTTATGTTAAACGATGCCGTTTACAGGCAATACCTGGAAACGGAGGAAAATCACAGACTGATGGAACTTGCGGAAAAACAGACCCCCATACAGGAAAATCCCTCCCCTGCAAAAGAAGACAATTCCCCGCCGGAAATATCCAGGGAGCAGGAAGCGGAGTTAAATGCCATGATAGCGGAGGGTATGGAATGTATCAGCAAGCTGAATGCTTTAAACGAACGTATTCCCGGAGAAATTATATCAGCCAAGCTTTCCCGTCTGGAAGGTCTTTTAAAGGATATCTTTGACAGTGTCCGGGAGCACCCGGAGCAAATGCACCGTATGCACAAACTAATGGACTATTACCTGCCCACCACTTTAAAACTGGTGGAAGCATATGAAGAATTTGACAGGGTAAGCGCTCCTGGCGAAGACATCATCGCCGCCAAAGCAGAAATTGAAAATACGCTGGATACCATCAATCAGGCATTTACAGAGCTTTTAAACAATCTGTTTCAGGATGCCGTATTTGATGCCACCACAGACGCCCAGGTTCTGAAAACCATGCTTGCCCGCGAAGGACTTACAAATGATATGAAATTTTCATAGAAAATTATCAAGATATAATTCTACAAAAAAATAAAGCCAGCAGACGCCCAGACAAGTACCCAGAACAATTACTGGCTGATATCAGACAGGAATTGGTCTAACGGTATTGGTACTTGGATGGGCGGCTGTGGAACTTTAAAATCAACAGACGCCTGGACAGGCGCCCAGAGAAAATACTGGCTGTCTACAGACAGAATTTT